>JBGANQ010000148.1:0-13220 GCA_044222245.1 Polyangia bacterium
CACACCAGCGCGGCCTGCGCCTGCTGTTTGACGCGGTGCCAAACCACGTCTACGCCAGCCATCCTTATTATAGCCAGCACTCGCGCCTCAACCCGGCGGTCGAAAACGCCGCCAATCCCGACCAAGTCAGCTGGTTTACCGACGGCCCGCAGGCCTGCGTGTGCGGCAGCCCGGGCTGCGACTGGGGGACCCACATCCTGCACTGCTGGTTTGACTCCTACCTGCCCGACCTGAACTGGCGCAACCCCGAGGTCGCTCAGACCGGGGTCGCCGATCTGCTGTTCTGGCTGTCGCGCTTTGATCTAGATGGGATGCGCATCGACGCGGTGCCGATGATGCCGCGGGCGGCCGCGCGGCGGATCGTGCGCGAGGCGCAGCGCGCGGTGCGGCGCGACGGGCTGGATCTGCTCATCGTCGGCGAGGACTACACCGGCCCCGGGGACGGCGGGCGGGCCGAGATCCGCACCTTCCTCGGCAGTCACATTGACGGACTGGACAGCGCCTTTGACTTCCCGCTGATGTGGGCGGTGCGCGCCGCGCTCGGCACCTCGCGCCTGGGTCTGGACGAGCTGGAGGCAGAGCTTTTGAGCAGCGGCCGGGCCTTTGCCGGCTCGGGGGCGGTGATGGCGCACATCATCGACAACCATGACACGCCGCGCTTTGTCTCGGAGGCGGCGGGCAACGCCGGCAACGATCCGTGGCGCGATCCGCCGCCGCAGCCGGCGGTCGCCGAGCCGTACCAGCGGCAGCTCATGGCGCTGACCTTGCTGCTCACCCTGCCGGGGCTGCCGGTCCTTTATTATGGGGACGAGGTGGGGCTGGCGGGGGCCAACGATCCAGATGCCCGGCGACCGCTGCCCGACGTGCTCGGCGGGGCGCTGCCGCCGCTGCAGGCCGCGCTGCTGGAAAAGACCGGCCGGCTCGGGCGACTGCGGGCATGCCTGCCGGCGCTGCGCCGCGGCACCCGCCAGGTGCTGCAGAGCGCCCCCGAGTGGTCGGTGGCGCTGCAGCTGCCGCCGGCGGCGCCGCAGGTGGCAGGCGAGCCGCTGGGCGATCGCAGTCCGGCGCTGGTGGTCCTGTCGCGCCTGGCCGGCAGCGGCGAGCGCAAGCTCTTCGTCTCGGGCATCCCCGCCGGACGCTACCGCGACGTGCTGTCCGGCGACGAGCTCACCGTGCCCGCGAACCCAGGCGGTGGTGAAGGTTCGCCGCCCCGGGTCGGGCTGACCGCCCGGCCGCTCTCAGCCGCGGTCTTCATCGCCGCGGACAGCCCCTGCCTCACGAGCCCCTAGGCTGTGGTCTCGACCCGGATTGAGGGGCCGGCAGCCGGCAAAAATTCAGGCGGCACACAACAAAGGCTCTTGCGCGTTGCCAATCCGTACCTATATATAGCGCCGTGCTAGCACTCTCCGCTGGTGAGTGCTAACAAAATCTAGCTTTCGCGTTCAATCCAAGGAAAAATTCCCCAGACCCAGGCCGCTGCCACAGCGGCACAGCGGCAACTGACCAAGCCTGCTCAGACCCTGGGGGCGGGATTTCGCCTTGGAACCATGACTCACCAAGCAAGCCAAGTTGAGAGGAGATCGAAGCGATGAAAGGTACGAAGATTCGACCGCTGCACGACCGCATCATCGTCAAGCGCCTGCCCGAAGAGGAAGTGACCAAGGGCGGCATCATCATCCCGGACTCCGCCAAGGAGAAGCCCGCGCAGGGTGAGGTTATCGCCGTGGGCCCCGGCAAGACGCATGATAACGGCAAGCTCCAGGCGCTCGATGTCAAGGTGGGCGACCGCGTGATGTTCGGCAAGTATGCCGGCTCGGAGATCAAGCTCGACGGCGTCGAGCAGCTGATCCTGCGCGAAGACGAGATCCTCGCGGTCCTGGAGTAAGACAGCTCGCGCTGGGCGGTCGCCGGTTATAGGTGATGCAGGCTCAGCAATCGCCAGACACTTCCGTTGCGACGATCGCAATATCCCTTTTTGAGGAGACGTAAAGATGGCTGCTAAAGAGATCCTTTTCGATGAGAGCGCGCGGGCGCGCATGCTCGTGGGCGTCAACACCCTCGCCGACGCGGTCAAGGTGACCCTGGGCCCCCGCGGGCGCAACGTAGTGATCGAGAAGTCGTGGGGCTCGCCGACGGTGACCAAGGACGGCGTCACCGTCGCCAAGGAAGTCGAGCTCGAGGACAAGTTCGCCAACATGGGCGCCCAGATGGTCAAGGAGGTCGCCAGCAAGACCTCGGACATCGCCGGCGACGGCACCACCACCGCCACCGTGCTCGCCCAGGCGATCTTCCGCGAGGGCGTCAAGATGGTCACCGCCGGGCACAACCCGATGGAGATCAAGCGCGGCATCGACGCCGCGGTGGGCAAGATCATCGAGAACCTCAAGAGCCAGTCCAAGCCCACCAAGAATCACAAGGAAATCGCCCAGGTCGGCACCATCTCGGCCAACGGCGACACCGTGATCGGTGACCTCATCGCCTCGGCGATGGAGAAGGTCGGCAAGGAAGGCGTCATCACGGTCGAAGAGGCCAAGGCCATGGAGACGACGCTCACCGTCGTCGAGGGCATGCAGTTCGACCGCGGCTACCTGTCGCCGTACTTTGTGACCGACAGCGAGCGCATGGAAGTGGTGCTCGAGGATCCGTTCATCCTCATCTGCGAGAAGAAGATCTCCAGCATGAAGGACCTCATCCCGACGCTGGAGCAGATCGCCCGCGCCGGCAAGCCCCTGCTCATCATCGCCGAGGACGTGGACGGCGAGGCGCTGGCCACCCTGGTGGTCAACAAGCTCCGCGGCACGCTCAACGCCTGCGCCGTCAAGGCCCCGGGCTTTGGCGATCGCCGCAAGGAGATGCTCAAGGACATCGCCATCCTCACCGGCGGTCAGGCGGTCACCGACGACCTGGGCCTTAAGCTTGAGAACCTGACGATCAAGGACATGGGCCGCGCCAAGCGCGTCACCATCGACAAGGACAACTCGACGATCATCGATGGCGCCGGCAAGAAGCCCGACATCGACGCCCGGGTCAAGCAGATCCGCGCTCAGATCGCCGAGACCACCAGCGACTACGACCGCGAGAAGCTGCAGGAGCGGCTGGCCAAGCTCGTGGGCGGCGTGGCGGTGATCAAGGTCGGCGCCGCGACCGAGACCGAGATGAAGGAGAAGAAGGCGCGCGTCGAGGACGCCCTGCACGCGACCCGCGCGGCCGTCGAAGAGGGCATCGTCCCCGGCGGCGGCGTGGCGCTCTTGCGCGCGCAGTCGGTGCTCGACCAGCTCAAGCTCAGCGTTGAGCAGCAGTACGGCGTGGCGATCATCCGCCGCTCGATCGAAGAGCCGATGCGCTGGATCGCCCAGAACGGCGGCGTCGAGGGCAGCATCGTCGTCAACCGCGTCCGCGAGGGCAAGGCCGCGGCCTTTGGCTACAACGCGGCGAGCGACAAGTACGAGGATCTGCTCGAGGCCGGCGTCATCGACCCGACCAAGGTCGTGCGCACCGCGCTGCAGAACGCCGCCTCGGTCGCCAGCCTCATGCTGACCACCGAGTGCATGATCGCCGAGCGGCCCAAGGAAGAGGCCCCGGCGGCCGGCGGTGGCCACGCGGGTCACGGGCACTAGTCTCTAGTCCCTCGCTGTAACCTCTGAAAGGGGCGCTGGCTTGACCGCCGGCGCCCTTTTTTTATTTCTTCCTTCCTGCCCTCCAATTGTTGTGTCCGCTTCGAAACAAGCGATTTCCCTGGCTGCGCCTCTTTGCGAAATAAACTGCTTAGCTCGGCTTTTTAGCGCTCTCATCTTTTAAAGCAAGCTGTGCTATGAAGGCCGCACTTCGACTCACCTCAGGAGGGTGCTATGTCCACACAAGCTGCTCGCGGCACGCTACGCTCCGTTCTCCACGGGGCGGCGGCACTCGCGGCCTTCATGGTAACGACGGCGGCGGTTCCGACCGTCGCGTCCGCCAAGGGCCGGGATGTCTGTATTGTCTACGCCAGCTCGGATTCTGGCGTCATTGCCGACGTCAAGAAGAAGCTCGACGATACCAAGCTCTTCCAGAGCGTCACCAACATCGATGCTGGGAGCAGCACCCCGTCGGCCTCCACCCTGGCGGCCTGCGACTCGGTGCTGGTCTACGCCGATACCAGTCGAAGCGGCTTCAGCTATTCCAACGACATCGGCAATGCCCTGGCCAACTATGTAGATCAGGGCGGCGGCGTCGTAATGGTCAACCCCTACTACGCGGGCAACTCCTACTACAACGTCTACAGTGCCAACTGGGACAAGTACGTGCTCATCGAGCCCGGCTCGATGAACTTCACCTCGTCCTCGAGCATGGGCACCTATGACATGACCCATCCGATCATGAGCGGCATCAGCAAGGTGTCGACCAACGGCAGCCGCTGCTACCAGCGCGCCGGCGCCAGCGGCAGCGCGATCCGCAGCGGCGCCAAGGTCGTGGCCGCCTGGGCCGACGGCAACGCCCTGGTCGTGGTCGGCACGCCGCAGGGCAAGCCGCGCGTCGATCTGAACATGTACCCGGCGGGCAGCGACATCGGCAGCAGCGGCTGCTACGACCCGACCAGCGACGCCAGCAAGCTGATCGCCAACGCGCTCCTGTTCGTCGCCAACCCGCTCAAGGTAAGCCCGCAGCCGGTCGACTTCGGCACCGTCCCGCAGGGCACCACGGCGCTGCCGATCAGCGTCGACATCACCAACAGCAGCAGCGATCCGGTGACCCTGACCGGCGGCGTGCTCGCCCCGACCGGGACCTTCGTCGTCACCGGCGCGACCTACCCCAAGACCCTCGCCTCGGGCGAGAAGATGACGCTGAGCGTCACCGCGCTGCCGATGACCATCGGCAAGCTCACCGCCACCTATACAATCTCCCAGAGCGGCGTCGGCGCCCCGCCCACCGTGGTGAGCCTGGCGGTGACCGGCCAGGGTCCGGTCTTCGACGTCCAGCCGAGTCAGATCAACTTCGGCGGCGTGCCGGTCGGCAAGACCGCGGCCCCGGTTACCGTGACCGTCACCAACACCGGCGGCGGCTACCTGAGCATCAACCCCTCGCCAACGCTGTCTGACGCCACCAACTTCGGCCTCGACAAGGTGCCGGGCCCGCTGCCGACCCTGCTCGGCGCCGGCGCTTCGATCTCGTTCGACGTCAAGTTCACTCCCACTGCCGAGACTCTGTACAACGCCCAGCTGCGCATCCCCTACAGCATCAACGGCACCAACTACACCGGAACGGTCACCCTGCGCGGCTCGCTCGGCAAGCCGAAGATCCAGGTCCCGACTGCGATCGTGCTGTCGCCGGTGCGGGTGAATCAGACCGGCCCCGAGCAGCTGATCACGGTGACCAACGGCGGCCTTGCCGATCTGACGATCTCGGCCCTCACCTTCAGCGGCGGCGACGCCAGCGACTTTGGCATCGTCAGCATGCCGCCGCTCAAGATCGCGCCCAACGGCGGCACCGGCACCATCTCGGTGCAGTGCAACCCCACCGTGCAGGGCCTGCGGAGCTCGACGCTGAGCATCAACAGCGATGACCCGGTGACGCCCACCGCGATGGTGGTGATCTCGTGCAAGGGCACGGTCGCCAACTTCAACCTGCAGCCCGACAAGATCGACTTCAGCACGACCCAGCAGACCGGCACCTGCTCGCCGGCTCAGAACGTCGTCATCAGCAACAGCGGCACCGACACCCTGCGCATCCTGGGGGTCAGCATGACCGGCACCAACCCCGGCTCGTTTAAGTACACCCTGCCGATGGGCGTCAAGGGCGTGCCGCCAACTGGGACTTACACCATCCCGGTGCAGTTCTGTCCGGTCGACATCGGCGCCCAGAGCGCGTCGCTGACCATCGCCACCGACCTGATGGCCGGCCACACCGCCAAGGTCCCGCTGACCGGCACCGCGTCCGGCCCGCAGGTCACCGTGACCCCGGGCAACCTCGACTTCGGCGCCGTGTACATCAAGACCACCTCGGCGGCCAAGCAGATCATGATCACCAACACCGGCGATCAGCCGCTGGTGTTCGGCAAGAGCACGGTGACGCCGGCGATGCCGGGCGGCGTGTTCACCGTCTCGGGCCTGCCCCCTGACGGGACCATGCTCAAGAAGACCGATGCGCCGATCGTGCTGACGGTCACGGCAGCGCCGCTGCTGGCGATGCAGCAGACCGGCGACATCGCCATCGTCGTCAACGATCAGGTCAAGATGGGCCTGCTGCACATCCCGCTGGCGGTCACCGGCGTGCAGGCCAACATCTCGGTGTCGCCGATGATGATGTCCTTCCCGGTGACGATCCTCGGCCAGACCTCGATGGAGCAGACGCTGACCGTGACCAACACCGGCGCCGCGCCGCTCACCGGCCTCACCCTGTCGGTGGCCGGCACCAACGCGACGGACTTTTTGACCTCGGGCATGCCGCCGATGATGATCCCCACCGGCCAGAGCGCGACGTTCAAGGTGTCCTTCCGGCCCACCGGCAACGGCATGCGCAGCGGCATCGTGGTCGTCAACGCCGCCGGCCTGACCACCCCGACCCAGATCAAGACCGACGGCACGGGCAAGCTGCTCACCATCAACTGCACGCCGGGCGACAAGGACCTGGGCAAGGTGGTGGTCGGCAACACGGCAGCGCTGAAGGTGATCTGCACCAACTCGGACACCGCGGCGATCGACTACGTGGCCTCGTTCTCCGACAACCTGGACGACTGGATGGTCGACCCGGCGACGGGCAACCTCCCGGCCGCCAGCGGCGCCGATCAGGGCCTGGTGACGCTCAACGTCACCTTCACCCCGACCGGCACCGGAGCGCGCACGACGACGCTGACGATCAAGACCAAGGACGGCATCGCCATCGGCACCATCAACCTGGACGGCACCGGCCAGGCGGCGCCCAAGCCCAAGACCGATGACATGGGCGGCTGCGCCTACTCGGGTCGCGGTCAGGCGCAGGCGGCGGCGTGGCTGCTGCTGCTTTTGGCCGTGGGCACGCTGCTCGTCCGGCGGCGCCGCTACAGCCTGTAGGCGACGCGCCGCCTCTGACTGAGCGTCCGCGCCCCCCGCGCAATTCGTCGCGGGGGGCCTCCCTCCCTCCCCCGAGCTCCCCCCAAACTCTCCCCTGCTGACCCGGGCCGCCGCCGGCCGCCGCGGCGGCTCTTACCGACGACGGCGTCGGCTCCGTCGCCATTGACCGCGGGTAGAAGCGACCGAAATCATCATTCTGGTGCCGATCGCCAAAGGAACCGCCATGTCCGCCGTCCTGCTGAAAAGAGCCCGCGCTACGGCCGCTGCCGGGGCCGCTGGCCGTCTGGCAGTCCTGTGCCTGCTTGTGGGCAGCGGGCTGGGCGCCGCGCCGCCAAAGACGCCGGCCGCGCCGCCCGCCGCCGAGCCCAGCCCGCCGGCCGCCGCCTCCCAGGTCGTGCTGCCGCTGGCCGAGTACGAGCGGCTGCAGAGCAAGCCCTCGGTCACCGTCATCGACACCCTGCGGGTGAGCGGAAGCTTTCAAGGCCACGACCTGACCATGCAGCTGAGCGGTCGCGCCTCGGGCCTGCTGCCGCGAGTCGAGGTCCTAAGCGGACCGGGCGGCGTGCGCATCTACGCCTGCGAAGGCGACGCCATCCTGTCGCGGACGAGCAGCGGCAGCTTCGAGCTGGTGCCGCAGGCCGCCAAGTTCAGCCTCCGCTGCCGGGTCGCCACCGCGGGCAGCGATCGCCTGCAGCTGGAGTCCGCGCCCTCGGTGCTGTGGGTCGAGTCCCAGGTCCAGGACGGCGAGCTTATAAACCTCGAAGAGGCGCGCGACAACAGCGGCCGCCGCACCTTCGCCATCGTCCGCGTCACCCCGGGCGCCAGCGACGTGGTCAAGCCCACCGCGACCGCCCGCTACCACATCACCCTGCAGCCCGAGGGGACGCTTTTTACCTATCAGTTTGAGGTGAGAAACCCCAACCGCTCGCACCAGCCGTTCGTCGTGCGCCTGGGCAGCGGCGAGCACGTGCAGACGGTGGACACCTCGGCGAGCTCGGAGCTTATCGGCAGCGAGTACCACTTCCAGCTGCCGCCGGGCGAGCTCACGATCAAGCTGACCGGGACCCTGCAGCAGCCGCGCCTTTCCCCCGCAGTGCAGGCGAGCGTGCAGTACCTGCTGCTGGAGAGCCATCCCCTGCTGCGGCCGAGCATCACCACCTTGGCGCAGCGGATCAGCGCCGCGGAGACCGGCCTGCCGGTGCAGTACCGCGGCGCCTACGGCTTTCTCCTCTCGCCCACCGACACCGTGGTGTGGCAGACGGCGCAGCTGGAGGCGCTGCGCACGACCAGCTTCGCGGTCAACCTGTCAGAGCACGTGTTCTTCCTGTCGAGCGACGGCCAGGCGCTGGGCGAGTCGGTGCTGCGGCTGGACAACCAGGGCTCGCCGGCGCTCAAGCTCGCCACCCGCGCCGAGCCGACCTTCGCCAGCCTGCAGCAGGAGCCGGTCTTTCTGACCAAGAACAGCGACGGCGCGCTGTGGCTGCCGCTTGGCCAGGGGCCGCAGGAGGTGGTGGTCCAGCACCGCCAGCCGCTCGTGCGCACCCTCGGGCTCGGCATCGGCACCCTGTGGCTGCCCGAGCTCGACGAGCCGGCCAGCCGCGCCCACATCCAGCTGCGCTACGAAGCGCAGTGGGTGCCGCTATACGAAGAGTTCACGCCCGAGCTGCGCCTGCCCGGCCTCAGCATCGGCGAGGTGCTGGGGTTCTTGTTCCTCGTCGTGCTCACCGAGCGGCTGCTGGCGGCGCTTGGGCTTGGGCGCACGCCGCGCATCCTGCTTGGGCTGATGCTGGGGCTCGGGGCGATGACCTCGGGGTGGTGGATGGCGCTGTTGTGCACCGCCGACCTGGCCGGCTGGGGGCTGCTCGGGCTGCCCTGGCTGCTCGGGCGCAAGTGGAACGTCTGGTCGGTGGTGCTCGGCCTGGGGATGGGCGGCTTTCTGTGCCTGGTGGTGGCGAGCGTGCTGCTCACCTCGCGCGCCAGCTCCCCGCCCGCTCCCGAGTACCGCAGCGCCAGCCTGGTGAGCGACGAGCTCAAAGAGTCCAACCGTCCCGCCGGCGGCCCCGCGGCCAAGAGCGAGGAGGCCCCCGGCGGCTCGGCCGGCGCCGCTGCCTATCAGGGCCTGCCGGCCAAGCTCGTCATGCCCACCGGGTCCAACCACAGCTCGTTTAGCCGCGAGATGCTGAGCACCCGCGCCCGGGCGGTGCGGGTGGTCATGCTGTCGCGCCCGATGGTCGGCGCGACCGGCGATGTGCTGGTGGCGCTGGCGCTGCTGCTCATCGCCCTGCAGCTGCGGCTGCTGCGCCAGAGCCTGCGCGAGAAGTGGGAGAAGGTGCTGGCCGCCCGCAGCCCCGCGCCCGCCGCCGCCGCCCCCTCCACCTAAGGCCGGCGCTCTGCCGCCCCGGCGACAGCGGGCCCATCGCTTGACAGACTCTGGCGCCAGTTGCTACGCCGTGCGCCATGCGTATCTACTTCGTCGGCTCGCACGCCACTGGCAAGACCACCATGACCCGCTGGGTCAGCCGTCGCTACGGGATCCCCATGATCACCGAGGTCGCCCGCTCGGTCCTCGCTGAGCTGGAGACCAACTTCGACACCCTGCGCACCGACATGGAGCGCGTCGGCGACTACCAGCGCCGGGTCTTCGAGCGCCAGATCGCCACCGAGCGCCTGCAGGAAAAGGGCTTCGTCTCCGACCGCGCCTTTGACAACCTCGCCTACGCCGCCGAGCACGCGCTGTGCCTGGGCGACATCATGAGCGAGACCGGCAGCGACGATGTCCGCCGCTACATGGAGTGGGTCAACGAAGGGGTGGTGTTCTTTGTCCGCCCGCACCGCTCGCTGCTCAAGGAGGACGGGGTGCGCGCCGGGGTCGACTGGGACTCGGTGGTGCGCATCGACGGTATGGTCAAGCTGCTGCTAGAGCAGTACCGCATCCGCTACATGCCGATCGACACCCCGTCGATGCAAGAGCGGGTGCGCGCCGTCGAGTTCGTCCTGGCGCGCCTTGGCCTGCAGCAGCAGATCGTCGAGCACACGGCGCCGCCGCTGCACAAGGTCGTCACCCTGGTCAAGCGCAGCTAGTCCGCGCGCCGACGCGCGCCCGCTTTCCCTCAGGAGCGGGCGGCGCCCGCGGCGACTAGTACTGGTAGCCGATCTGGATGATGCCGCCGAAGTACTGATCGGTCGCGCCCTGGGCGATGTGGCGGGCGGCGTTCGCGGGGACGCGATCGACGGGGGGCAGGCTCACGTTGTTGTTGGCGTTGCTGCCCAGGGTGAACGCGGTGGTAAACATCTCGTAAAAGCCCGACAGGCGCACCGTGATGCCCTTCCAGGGGATGAGCTCAAGGGGCGTGAAGCCGGCGCGGAAGCCGTAGCCGGTCGCCGGGCCGTAGCCGCCCGAGCCGTACAGCGAGGTGACGGTCGAGGTGTCGGCGAAGGTGGTGCCGAGCTCGCCGAAGCTGAGCATGGCGTGGAAGTTGAAGTTGATGAGCAGGCCGAAGTAGAGCTTCTCGGTCGTAAAGTAGGGGATGCGGCCGCCCAGGCCAATGGTGACGTACTGGTACAGGATGTCGGGCAGACCGTGGTCGTCGATGCCGGCGGCGGTCTGGGTCGAGCCGATGTCGTCCACGTAGGAGTAGGTCTTCTGCTCCTTGGCGACGGCGAACGAGTGCAGGCCGTACTGCACGCTGGCCAGGATCGACGGCAGGCTGCGCTTGTTGGCGACGTTCCAGTGGTAGCGCAGGCCGCCTTCGAGGCGGAACTCGCGGGTGTCGAGCGAGCGCGGGTTGGCCCCGGCGGTCATGCTCGGCGGCCAGAACATGTAATCGAAGGTGATGCCAATGCCCAGGCCCCGCAGGCCGTTATAGCGCACCCCGGCGAGCGGGAAGCCGGTCAGGTCGACCCGCACGCCGCCGGTGACCGAGGGCGCGTAGCGCGGGCAGCTCTTGAGCGCCGGGGTGTAGCGGTAGACGAAGTTCTTGTTGGTCGGATCGTTGGGGTCGAGCGACCGGTGGTCGAAGTCGTAGCACTTGGTCGGCGAGGTGCCGGTCTCTTCGGCGTAGCTGAAGCTGCGGCCGTTGATGATGAAGGCGGCGCCGACGTCGAAGTACGGGTAGTAGACCGGGCGCACGACGTGCTCGCGGTCGCGCTTGTCCTGCGCCTCCAGCTTCTTGAGCTTCTCGATCGGGTTCTCGTCTTCGTTGCGCAGAGACGGCGTCGGCGTCTCGGGGGCGGCGGCGGCGACCGGCGGCGGCGCCTCGGGGGGCGGACCGGCGATCGCCTGCTCGACCGCCTTTTCGATGTCCTGCTCGGCCTGGGCGATGGTGGCGCTGTCGACCTTGGCCGACTTGAGCTCGTAGGTCAGCTTGCCGAGCGGCTTGCCCGTCGCGCCGTGCCGGGCCGCGATGTTGAGCTTGTAGCTGCCCGAGTCCTTGTCCTGCTTGACCTTGCCGGTGACCACCGCGTCGACCTTGAGGTCGCCCGCCACCAGCGCCACCTCGTCGGTGCCCTGGCCGGTCGCGTTGAGCCGGCTGGCGGCGCTGTTCCACTTGGCCATCGGCACAAGGACGTACTTGCCCTTGAGCGCCTTCTCAAGGCCCGCCTGGAGCTTGGGCGGCGCGCCCTGAATCTCGAGCACCACCACCGACTTTTTGTCCTGCGCCTGCGCGGACCGGCCGCTGCCGCAGAGGATGGCGATTACGCCAAGGAGCACAGCCCCTGCCGTACCCAGACCCAGGGCGCGGCCTCTCGCGCAGCGAGTGCTCTTGAGCGGCCGCCTTGGACAGGGGATGGGCGATCGGGGAATGAGTCGCGTTGACATGGGCACCATCTTGGGAGTTCTCCGCAGGGGTCGGGGGTCGGCAGTAATGTAGCCCAAACTTTACTCGATGATATCATAAAGCACCCCGCGCTAATCGGCTGCTTTTGGTCTCTGGCTCGGTCCCTCTGTGATAGAGTCGCCCCGTATGCTCCCGAGTCGGTGCCCTCATTGCCAAGCGGAGCTGCCTGCCCACGGACGCTTTTGCGTCATGTGCGGTCGTCGGGTCGAGGGCTGGCGCGGGCTCCTGCCGGTCGGCGACGTGGATCTTGGGGCGCCGCCCGTCTCGACCTCGGGCCAGGGCTACGCGCCGGTCGATGCTGCGGCCCCGCGCGCGCTCGGGCAGGAAGAGCCGACGCGGCCGATCCGACCCTCGGCGAACCTGGCCGCGGCGAGCGCCAGCTCTTACGACGAAGAGTCGCGCCGCACCACCGGCGAGGTGCCCAGCGTCGGCCACGAGGTGCGCGCCAAGGCCCCCGACCAGCGGGTTCATACCTCGCCCATCGGCAATGTCCTGCCCACCGAGATCCTGCAGTCCCTGGACGCCGCCGCCGCGGCCAACAGCCGCCTGCCGATCGCCCCGGACGCCGGCCGCCATCGCAGCTCGGCCCCCGGAGCCGCCGCAGCAGCCGCCGCCAACAGTCAGCCGGACGGTCCGAGCGCTCCGGGTCGCCACAGCGCCCCCGGCTCGGGCGGTCGCGGCGATCGTACGAGCAGCCCCGGCCGCAGCGAGCGCCTGGGCGAAAGTGCCGCCGCCGCGCCGTCCGGCGAGCGCCTGCGCGAGCGCCCCCCGCGCGAGGAGCGCGACCCACGCCCCGAGCGCAGCTCCCGCCGCGCCAGCCCGCGACCGCGCCGCCCCGAGCGCAACGAGCGCAACGAGCGCAACGAGCTGCCAGCGCTGTCGCCCGCACGGCCGGACCCGGACGCCGCCGCGCCGGCTCCCGACGGCGAAGCGCCGCCAAGCTCCGCGCCCGACGCCCCGCAGCCGATCGGCTTTGAGCCCACTCACTTCATTCCCCGGCGCCAGAGCGGGACCCGGATGGTGCGGGCGCTGCGGACCCTCCTCTGGGGGCTCTTGTGGCTTGGCCTCGGGGGCGCGGTGGCGTTCACGGTGGTCGTCCTGCTCCGCCGCGGCCAGCCGGCGCGGCCGCCGGTCGCAGCACCGGTGAGCAAGCCGGCGGCGGTGCGTCGCCCCCCAGCGGCGCCGGTCAAGGCGGCCAGCCCGGCAGCCTCTCACGGGCCGACCGCGCCGCTGCCAAGCTCGACGCGCGCCCATGATCTGGTGGTCCCCATCCCGGCCGCCGTCGGCCGCCCGGCCGGGCCAGGGCGCCCCGACCCCGGCCCCGCGCCCGCGGCGCCGCCGGCCGCCGCCGGGCAAG
>JBGANQ010000043.1:0-72979 GCA_044222245.1 Polyangia bacterium
GGTGGTGGGGGCGGGCGGGGGAGCGGCGGGGGCCTTGACCGGCTGGAGGTGCTCGTTGGAGGCGTACTCGGCGGGCAGGGGCGGGGTGTCGGTGGCGGTGACCTCCGCCGCCACCGTGGGCAGGATCTCCGAGCGATCGGCGGGGAACATCTCGCGACTGGTGCTCGCCTCGGGGACCTCGCGCAGGCGCTCGCGCACCTCGGTCGCCGTGGCGGGGCGGCGCAGCGGCTCGCGATCGAGCAGGTCGGAGTGCAGCGACAGAAGCTGCGGCGACAGCGGGTGGCCAGCGCTCAGCGACGGCACCGGCGCGGTGAGCCGCTTGTGCAGCAGCGCCATCGCGTTCTCGCGGTCCTCGTAGGTCGTGGCGAACGGTAGCAGGCCGGTCAGCATCTCCTGCAAGAGCAGCCCAAGGGCGTACACGTCCAGCCGCGGGTCCCCGGGCGCCCCGGCGAAGCGCTCGGGCGCCATGTACAGCGCGGTGCCGATGTTGGAGTGCACGTCGGTCTTGACCAGCGCCCCGTTCACCTCGCCGCTCTGCAGGATCTTGGCGATGCCAAAGTCGACCACCTTGGCCTGCTCGCCCTCTTCCTCGTCCTCGACCAGGAGCACGTTCTCCGGCTTGAGGTCGCGGTGGACGATGCCCAGCCGGTGGGCGTGGGCGAGCGCGGCGACAATCTGGCAAAACAGGCGCATGGCGCGCCCCGTCTCCAGCGTGAAGACCGGGCCGCGCTCGCTGCTGTGCCACGATTTCTCGATGAGCTGGGCCAGCGAGCCGCCGTTTATAAACTCCATCGCGATGTAGTAAAGGCCGTCGGACGTGCTGCCCGAGGTGTAGGTGATCGCGAGGTTTCGGTGCTGCAGCCGCGCCGTCGCCTTGGCCTCCTGCAGGAAGCGCTGCACGACCTGCGGATCGTCGGCCAGATCCGAGCGCAGCACCTTGAGGGCGACCGCCCGATCCACCCCGGTCTGGATCGCCCGATAGACCGTGCCCATGCCGCCGGTGCCGATGCGGGCGATGATGGCAAACTCGGCGACCCGCCGTCCGAGCAGCGGGTCGTTCTCGGCCGCCGCCAGATCGTCCAGCGTCACCAGGTAGGCCCCGTCGCGCGGGCAGAACGTCTCCCCGGCTCCCTCGGACTTATAGCCGCACGCTGGACACACGCGTGGGGCCATCGCCTTGCCGGCGTCGAAACCGGGCGATCCGACACGAGGATTTTCCGTAGGCACCGTGGCTTAAACTATAAACCCCTCGGGGGGGCCGATTCAATGAAGCCGCCACTTCCGACCCTTTCGGACTGTCTTGGCAGCGCCGCCCGCGGTAGGGTCGGGCGGTGAAGATTCTTATTACCAATGATGACGGTGTGCGCGCAGATGGGCTGGCGATGCTGGCGTCCCGGCTCGGCGAGCTTGGCGAGGTCTGGGTGGTCGCTCCCGACCGCGAGCGCAGCGCGGTCGGCCACGCCTTTACCCTCCACGAGCCGCTGCGGGTCGAGAAGCTCGGCAACCGGGTGTACTCGGTGAGCGGGACGCCGGCCGACTGCGTGTACCTGGGCCTTTTAGAGCTGTGCCGCGATGTCGAGCTGGTACTGTCGGGGATAAACCACGGCTATAACCTCGGCGCCGACATCTTCTACTCGGGCACCGTCGCCGGGGCGATCGAGGCGGCGCTGCGCGGGGTGCCATCGATCGCGGTCTCGATGGGGGTCGGCAAGGGCGCCGACTTCGCCCCGGCGGCGCACTTCTGCAAGGCGCTGGTCGGCGCCCTGGCGCGGGCGGTGGCGAGCGGCAGCCTGCCGGAAAAGACCCTGCTCAACGTCAACGTGCCCGGACCGGCGGCAGCAGCGGCGGCGAGCGCTGCGGTGACCGATGCCAAGCCGGCGAGCGCGGCGCCGTCCTTCCGCTGGACCCGCCTTGGCCAGCGCAACTACCGCGACCGGGTCGAGCACCGCACCGACCCGCGCGGCAACACCTACTACTGGATCGGCGGCGCCGCCGAGCCGTGCGAGGATCAGCCGGGCACCGATGTCCACGCTGTCCACCACGGCCTGGTGTCGGTGACGCCGCTCGGGCTCGACCTGACGCACCAGAGCCTGCTGGAGCAGCTGCCCGGGTGGCAACTGGCTGGATTTGCTGCGGTTGGAGATACAGACTTGTAGCAGTGCCAAGATGACCTCCACCTCCAAGCCAGATCCGGCGCGCGCGGCGGCGGCGCGCGATGAGATGGTCCACGACCAGCTCCTGCGCCGCGGGATCGCCGACGAGCGGGTGCTGCAGGCGATGGCCAAGGTGCCGCGCGAGCGCTTCGTCGCCCCCGAGCTCGGGGCCCTTGCCTACAGCGACCAGCCGCTGGCGACCGCCTTCGGCCAGACGATCTCGCAGCCTTACGTGGTGGCGCGCATCGCCGAGCTGCTACAGCTTTCGGGCAGCGAGCGAGTGCTCGACATCGGCGCCGGCAGCGGCTACCAGGCCGCGGTGCTGGCCGAGCTCGTCCCCCGCGGCCGGGTCTTCGCCATCGAGCGCATCCCCGAGCTCTGCGACAGCGCCCGCCAGCGGCTGCGCGAGCTGCACTACGACGTCGAGCTCGTCTGCCAGGACGGCACCTTCGGCTGGCCGGCGCACGCGCCCTATGACGCGATCGCAGTGGCCGCCGCGGCGCCGGCGGTGCCCGAGCCTCTGGTGGCGCAGCTTAAAGATGGCGGGCGGATGGTCATCCCGATCGGCACTGCCGACCTGCAGCACCTGACGGTGGTAAGCCGAAAGGGCACGCAGGTGCAGCTGACGCGGGACTGCTCGGTGCGGTTTGTGCCGCTGCTCGGTGAGCACGGCTTCCCGCTCGGACCAAGGGGAAGCGGGGCGGACTAGCTGCGGCGGCCGCCGAAGAAGCGCAGCAGCAGGTGCAGCGCGCTGACGAAGATGTTAAACAGCGCCGCGAACATCATCAGCGCGCCCTGCACCGGGTTATCGTAGTCGGGGTTTGAGAGCACGTCGCTGGTCGCGTAGACCAGCATGATCACCCCGAAGATGCCGATGCCGGCGGCGATGATGGTGTGCAGGATCGGCAGCTGGAAGAACAGGTTGAGCACCGAGGCGGCAACCAGGCTGACGAACATGCCGGTGAGCAGGCCCGCGGGGGCCGAGAAGCGCTCGCGGGTGAACATCATGTAGCCGGTCACCGCGACAAAGACCGCGCCGGTGATGCCGAGCGCCGCCGGGACGATCTCTGGGTTCAAAAGCTGCGCCAGGTACAGCGCCGGCGACAGCGTCAGGCCCGACAGCAGGCCGTCAAAGCCCAGGGCGACGATGCCCACCGCCGGGCTCTGGCGCGAGCCCCACAGGGCGATCATCGGTACTACATTCAGCAGCACCAGGGCCAGCAGCCAGCCGAGCCGTCCCGAGAACAGCTGCACCATCGCTGGTGAGGTCGAGCCGAAGTAGCCGCCGGCCACCGCGGTGACCACGCTGACGCTGAGCAGGGCGTAGGTCTTTTTCACCAGCGCCGCCCGCTGCTCGTCGAGGACTACCGTGCCAAAGAGCTTATCCGTAGCTGACATGATCGACATTGAGTAACTCCCGTAGTTGGCGATAAACCCGAGCTCTACTTGCCTGCGGAGGCCGCGCCGCGCGCTTGGGCTGCGATCGGTTTTCGGGTTCTTTCGACCAAACAACGCCTAATGCGGCCTGAAATGATTATGAGTACGACTGCGCCGTCCCGCCAGGGGCTCAGGTCGCCGCGCCGCGCGCCAGAACAAAATACTGCCCGATCGGCTTGCCCAGGCGCGTCGCCTGACCGATGACTACATCTCGCGACACCCGCCGGCAGAAATCGTGCATGTTCTTATAGACGAAGATCGACAGCCCGCGGTGGTTCGGCTTGACCCGCGGCCAGCCGGCCGGGACTTCATCCTGGGCGGGGACCTTGGTGTAGTCGATGAGCAGCTCGCTGCCGGCCTGCTCGACCATAAAATAGCCGGGGCCGGTGAGGAAGCTCATCAGCTGGTGGTTATAGCCGATGATCGTGCCGCGGGCGGTGCGGGCGAACCGCTTCTCGAACCGGCGGAACAGCGGCAGGCTGTTGAGGCCCGAGCAGATGAGGGTCTGCCCGACCGCGAGCGAGCTCGGCATGAACTCGGCCAGGGTGAGCGGCGGCGCGCTGGCGCAGTGCTGGTACAGCTCGCCCAGCGCCTTGCGCGACAGGCGGCGCACCGCGGCGATGCGCGACTGCACGTCCAGGGCGTCCAGGTAGCTGGCGAGCCCCTGCGGGTCGCCTCCCTTGCGGATGAGCGCGGTCAGCTCGCCGCCGGCGACGAGGGCCTGCTGGGCTGCCGGCGAGAGCGACTCTGGAGGTGCGGAAGCTTGGGTCGTGGTCATTGCAGTCCTTGGGCGTTCCTTGGCAGGGTGAGCGCAGCCTACTCCACGGTAACCGACTTTGCCAGGTTGCGCGGCTGGTCGACATCGGTGCCCTTGAAATCCGCCACATAGTAGGCCAGAAGCTGCAGCGGGATGACGGTGAGCAGCGGCAAAAGGAGCGGCGAGGCCGGCGGCACCTCGATGACGTGATCGGCGAGCCTGCCGATCTCCTTGTCGCCGGCGGTGGCGATGGCGATCACCCGTCCGCCGCGCGCCTTGACCTCGGACAGGTTGGACAGCACCTTGTCGTAGCCCTGGTCGGCCGGGGCGAGCACCACCACCGGCACCCCCTCGTCGACGAGCGCGATCGGGCCGTGCTTCATCTCGCCGGCGGCGTAGCCCTCGGCGTGGATGTAGGAGATCTCCTTGAGCTTGAGGGCGCCCTCCAGGGCAATCGGGTACTGCGGCCCGCGCCCAAGGAACAGCACGTCCTGGGCGTGGCCGTAGGTGCGCGCCAGCTGCTGGATCTGTGGCGCCGTCTCCACCGCCTTTTCGATCTTGGCCGGCAGCTCGCGCAGCTCCTGCAAGAGGGCGCCTCGCCTCGTCTCATCGAGCGCGCCGCTGCGCCGCCCCAGGTGCAGGGCGAGCAGCAGCAGCGCGCACAGCTGGGTGGTAAACGCCTTGGTCGAGGCGACGCCGATCTCCAGCCCGGCGTGGGTATAGAAGGCGTGGTCGGCCGCCCGCGCGATCGACGAGTCGACTACATTGGCGATGGCGAGGATCTTGGCCCCGCGGGCGCGCGCCTCCTTGACCGCGGCCAGGGTGTCGGCGGTCTCCCCCGACTGCGACACCGCGACCGCCCAGTCGCCCGGCTTGACGATCGGATCGCGGTAGCGGAACTCGGACGCCAGATCGACCTCGACGGGCACCCGCGCCAGCTGCTCGATCATGTACTTGCCGACGAGCGCCGCGTGGTACGAGGTGCCGCAGGCGAGCAGGAACAGCCGCCGCAGCTCGCGCGGGGCAAGCTCCAGCCCGTCCAGGCGCGCATCGGGCGGCTCGTGGACCAGGCGCCCGCGCAGGGTGTCAGTGACGGCGCGCGCCTGCTCGTGGATCTCTTTGAGCATGAAGTGCTTGAAGCCCGCCTTCTCGGCCGCCACCAGCGACCAGGTGATGGTGCGCACCTCGCGCTGCCGCGGCTGGCCGCCGAGGTCCATCACCCGCGCCCCGCGGGTCGTGATCTGCGCCAGATCGCCTTCCTCCAGGAAGATCACCTGCCGGGTGTGCGACAGCAGCGCCGGCACGTCCGAGGCGAGGAAGGTCTCCCCCTGGCCAAGGCCGATGACCAGCGGCGAGGCGTTCTTGGCGCAGACGATCTCTTCGGGGGCGGCGGTGGACACGGCGACGATCGCGTAGGCCCCCTCGACCCGCAGCAGCGCCCGCCGCGTCGCCTGCAGCAGCCGCTCGGAGTCGGCGGGCGGCGCCTCGGGCGGCGGGTTGTCGAGCTCCTGCTGGATGAGGTGGGCGATGATCTCGGTGTCGGTCTGCGACTGAAATGTGTGCCCGCGGGCGCAGAGCTCGTGCTGCAGCTGCAGGTAGTTCTCGATGATGCCGTTGTGCACCACCGCCACCGTCTTATAGCAGTGCGGGTGGGCGTTCTCGTCCGAGGGGCGGCCGTGGGTCGCCCAGCGGGTGTGGCCGATGCCGACGTGGCCGGTCGGCCGGCCGTGCTGCAGCAGCGCCTCCAGCTCGGACAGCTTGCCGCGGCAGCGCACTACCTGCAGCTTGTACTCGCCGGGCGCTGCCGCCGGTCCCTCGGCCCGGCCGAGGATGGCCACGCCCGCCGAGTCATAGCCGCGGTACTCAAGGCGCCGCAGCCCGTCGACAAGCAGGTTGGTTGCTTCTTGTTGCCCGATGTATCCAACGATTCCGCACATGGTGGCCCCGTTTAAACTAGAAAAATCCTCGCCTGCCAAGTAGGCCGAACTAAAGCGCAATCGGCTCGCGCGGCCGCGGGCGGGGTCCGCCGGCTTCTCGGAAGGGCGCGGATTTGGTACGCTGTTACGCTATGAGCATAGAGGTCATCTATCAAGGACTTACCATCGCTAAGGGCCCAAGCTTTCGCCTGCAGGACGGCGGGGTGTTCGTCGAGCTCGACGGCCCGATGCCGGTGGCGACGGCGCTGAGCCTGGCCCACGGCGAGCACGCCCTGCACGGCCGGGTGCGCCGGGTGAGCGAGGGCAGCGGCGCCGGGATGCTGATCGTGCCGACCGAGACCAAGAAGCTGCCGCGCTGGCTGATGCAGCTTGGCCCGACCAGCGTCAGCAACGTCGAGCTCGAGCCCGAGCCGGTCGCCGCCCCGGCGCCCGAGCCAGCGGTGGCGGCGGCGCCCGAGCCGGCGGTCGCCCCGGCGCCCGAGTCGACCCCGGTGGCTGCAGAGCCGGCCGAGGCCGCGCCGGCGGCAACCCCGACCGAGGCCAAGTCCGAGGCGGCGAACGCCGAGCCGGCAGCTGAGGCTGGCGAGCCGGCAGCCGCCTCCGGCCATACGCCCAGCGAGCATGACGCCGCGGCCAAAGACGAAGAAGAAGAGTCCAAGCCCACCGACAAGAAGCCATCCGCCGCCGCCCCCGCGAACAAGAAGAAGAAAGCCCGCAAGCGCTAGCCGGCGTCGCAGGAGGTCGCCAGCGGCTCGGGTCCGGGCGCGCGGCGCCGCCTCTGATCTGGGAGCACGATCGGACCCGAGCTTGGGTCGCGCAGAAACTCTGCCCCTGCCTGCGAGCCCCTCAGCCCAAGCCCGGGCTGCAGCGGGTAGGGTCGGGCAAGGGTTGGCGCGCACAGCGGTTCTGGTAGCCTGCTACGCATGAAGGTCGTGCCGTCGTCCCTGGGGGGAAAGCCGTGGCGAGCGCCGCCGGCGCTGCGCCCCGGCGAGCGGATCGCTGTGGTCGCTCCCGCCGGGCCGGTGCCGCCGGCGCGCTACGCGGCGGGCGCGCTCCACCTGGAGGCGCGCTACGAGCTGGTGACCGCCCCCGGCCTCTTTCTGAAGACCGGCTACCTCGCCGGCGAAGACGGGCGGCGCCTGGCCGATCTGCAGTGGGCGCTTTCCGATCCATCGGTGCGCGCCGTGTGCTGCGCCCGCGGCGGCTATGGCACGCTGCGCTACCTGCCGCAGCTCTTGGCGCTGCCGAGCTCCGAGCTGCGCCCGGTGCCGCTGGTCGGCTTCTCCGACATCACGGTGCTGCACGCCTGGGCGGCCACGGCGCGCCTGCGGACCATCCACGGGCCGGTGGTGACGCAGCTCGGCGAGCTGACCGCGGCCGACGCCGCCGCGCTGTGGACCCTGCTGGAGGAGCCGGCGCCGCCGCCGCCGCTGGAGGCGCTGGAGCCGCTCACCCCCTCCCACCTGCCCGTGCAGGGCCGGCTGCTCGGCGGCAACCTGGAGGTGCTGTCGCGGCTGTGCGGCACGCCGCTTGGCCAGGCGCTGTTGCCCGGCGAGCCGGTGGTGCTGCTGCTGGAAGAGGTCACCGAGGCGCCCTATCGCATCGATCGCGCCCTCACCCAGCTGCTGCTCTCCGGCGCTCTGGCCCAGGTGCGCGCGGTGGTGGTCGGCGATCTGGTGCGCTGCGATGGCCCCGCCGACGGCTCGCACCCGAGCGCCCTGGACGTCATCGCCGAGCGCCTGCACTCTCTGGGCGTCCCCATCCTCGCCGGCGCCCCCATCGGTCACGGCCCGCGCAATCGCTCGGTCCCGCTGGGGGCCCGCGTCGAGTGCAACCCCCAGCGCCGCAGCCTGGAGTTCCTGGAAGGCGCGGTGAGCTGAGCCCAGAAGGGCTTGCCGCCGCGGCGCGCCGCTACGAGGGCGTGGTCCCGTCCGCGGGCTCGGCATCCGCGGCATCCGGGGCTTCCGTCTCCCGGGCCGCGGCGTCGCCGGGCGCACCGCCCTTGGCCGCGGTCAGGCGGGCGCGGCGGGCGGCGCGGGCTTCCTTGCGCGCCTGCTCGGCCAGCAGGGCGTCGCGCGCCGCGCGGCTGCCCAGCACATACCCAATCACGATGCCGAGCATCAGCATCGCCGGGATGTAGATGAAGTGCGCCGCGGTAGGCATGGGCGGCGGCTAGCTGGGGCTAGTGCCGGTGGCCTGGTTCAGGCGCTCGGCGAGCTGGTCGATCTCGGTCTCCAGCTGCCGGGTGCGGCGCGCGGTGAGGCCGACGAACACCAGGACCGCCAGCCAGATGAAGCCGTAGGCGGTGGCGACCAGCGGTCCGGCGGGGATCCCCTCCTCGACGTTGGTCATGTTGGCGGGCCGGCTGTCGGGGACAAAGCCCTCGCTGTCGGGCACCGGCTTGGCGGTCGGCGCGGCGGCGGCGCCGTAGGCGGGCGCGGCCGGTGAACCGGCAGGCCCGTCGGCGCGGCCGGTCAGCGGCAGCCCGGTGGTGAGCAGGAAGCTGAGCAGGAGGCCGGGCGACAGCAGTCGGGCCCAAAGGCGTCCGCGGTGGATCGTGGCACTCATGGGAAGGTCCTTGGTCATGCGTGAGTCGTCAGTCGTCAATGAGGCCGGCGTCTTGCGCCTGCAGGTGCAGGGCGTTGTAGCGCGCCCGCGCCCGCTCCAGGCCCATTCGCAGCTGCATCAGCACCACGAAGAGCACCGTGAAGGTAACCATAGACAGCCAGAACGCCGGCCGCATTCCCGGGTCGAGCGTCGGCACCACGCTGGTCTTGGGGTGGATTGTCCGCCACAGCGACACCGAGATGTAGATCATCGGCACGTCCGCCGCCCCGAACAGCGCCAGCCCCGCCCCCAGCCGCCGCCCGCCCGGCCCGCCGTAGCGGCGCGCGAACAGGTAGGCGATAAAGATGATCCACAGAAGCGCCGTCGTCGTCAGCCGCACGTCCCACTGCCACCACACCCCCCACGCCTTGCGCGCCCACAGCGGCCCGCTGACGATCGCGATGAGGCCGAAGACCACCGTCAGCTCGGCCGCCGCCACCGCGTAGTGCTCGGCCTTGTCCGAGTTTTTGAACAGGTACAGCGCGCTGGCCACCCCGCAGGTGAGCGCCCCCAGCATCGCCAGCCACGCGCAGGGGACGTGGAAGTAGAAGATCCGCTGGACAAAGCCCATGGTCGGCTCGGTCGGGGCGCGCAGGATGAGCTGCGGCGCGATCAGCATCCCCAGCGTCGTGAACACGAGCAGCAGCCACAGCGTCGTCAGCGGCGCCGACTTTGAGGGAGGTGGAGGACTTGTAGACCCGGTAGACACGGTAGACATCACCATCGCAGGTTACTCCGTGGCGCAGAGCGGCTCAAACAGCCACAGGCCGCCCATCACCGCCAAGCTATCAAAGACCAGCAGGAACTTGAGCCAGCGCGCAGCGTCGTCCAGGCTCTCGGGGGTGCCGTACAGGATCGCGTAGGTGCCGCGGGCGCCGGCCAAGAGCACCGGCACGACCAGCGGGTAGACGAGCAGCGGCAGCAGCACCTCGCGCACCCGCGCCCGCCCGAGCGAGGCCCCGAACAGCGCCGCCACCGCGGCAAAGCCGATGATCCCCAGCGTCAGAAGCAGGATCAGCTTGCCCCACGCCGCGGCGCCGCCGACCTGCATGCCGAACAAGAGGCACAGCGCCGGCACCACCACCGCGCACAGGAGCAGCATCAACAGCGACACCGACAGCAGCTTGGACAGGTAAAGCGCCGACCGCTCGACCGGCGCCAGCAGCAGCGCCCGCAGGGTGTCGGCCTCGCGCTCGCGCTCGAAGCTGCGGCTGATGCCGAGCATGCCCGACAGCGACAGCGCGACCCACAGCACGCCCGCCATCACCTCGACCGTGGGCGGCGATCCGCCAAGGAACGCGAACGAAAACAGCAGCACGATGATGATCGCGAAAAGGAGCGTCGCGTAGATCAGCTCGCCGGCGCGCAGCTCGACCCGCACGTCCTTCCACAGGAGCATCGCCACCTGGCGCGGAAACGACCCCGGGGTCATGGCCGCGGCTCCGCCCGCCGCAGCTTGCCGGCGCCGGCCTCGGCCCCGGCGGCGCTCGCCTGCTGGTACAGCCGCAGGAGCGCCGCCCCGTCGCAGCTGCCCGGCGCGAACTCGGCGTGGGCGCGCAGCCGGCCGTGCAGCAGCACCGCCACCTGATCGCACAGCGGCCCGAGCGCATCCAGGTCGTGGCTGATCACCACCACGATCGCCCCGCGCTCGCGCTCGGCGGCGATGAGACGCGACAGCAGCGCCACCCCGTCGCGATCGAGGCCGGTGTAGGGCTCGTCGAGCAGCAGCAGCTGCGGCCGCGGCAGCAGGGTGCGGGCGATCGCCAGCCGCTGCAGCATGCCGCGCGACAGGGTGCGGGCCGGGCGATCGGCGGCGCGCTGCAGGCCCACCTCGGCCAGCTTCTCGGCGCAGGCCTGGGCGAGCGTCGCGCTGTCGGCGAAGGCGCCGTAGAGGCGGCCAAAGAACAAGAGGTTCTCGCGCGCCGACAGATCCGTGTAGCAGCGCGGCTCGTGCGAGAGCACGCCCAGGCACTGCCGCAGGGCGAGCGGGCTCCACGCCTCGGCGGTGGCGCCGTCATAGAGCACCTGCCCGCGGGTCGGCCGGATGAGCGTCGCCAGCGCCCCGAGCAGCGTCGACTTGCCGGCGCCGTTCTCACCGAGCAGCGCGGTGAGCTGCCCGGCGCGCAGGGTGAGCGAGACATCGGCGACCGCCCGCTGCCGCCCGTAGTCCTTGTAGAAGCCGCGGACCTCGACCGTCTGCAGCGTCGGGCTGCTCGGCTGCCGGGCGGCCTCAGTTGCCATCCAGCTCGTCCAGCTGGCGGTAGAGCTGCTCCAGATCCGCCAGGGTCTTTTCCCGCGGCCGGGTCTTTTGTGCCTTGCCCTTGGCCGCGGCCTCGGGCTCGGCCTCGCGCTGCTCGGCGGCGACGAGCTCGGTGAGCAGGGCGTCGCGCCGCTGCTCCAGCTTCTGCCGGCGCCGGCTGCTCGTCGGGTCGGCTTCTTTCTTGCCGTACAGCGCGACCCAGGCAAAGCGGAGCGCGATGAGCAGGGCGAGGACCGCCGCGGCGTAGCGCAGGGTCAGGAGCTCGGCGGGCAGGCCGCTCACCACGAACTCGATCTGGCTGCCGACGCTCGGCACCGGCACCGTGGCGAGGATGAGGTCTTTGCCCTGAAACTTGCGGTCCTCGGGGTCGCTCACCCGCTCCAGCTGCACCCCGGGCAGCTTCTCCATCACCACCTTCAGCCCCTCGTAGGGCTGCGCCACCACCTGGCGGAAGGTCACCTGCCCGCGGTGCTTGAGGACGAAGCCGACCCGTACGTCGGTCGCCCCCGGCGGCAGCGGACCCTTCCAGACCACCACCGGCGGACCGTCCTTGGACGCGTCCACCGACACTCCGGCCGGGCCGCCGGGCAGCGGCTGCGCCGACAGCGCCCCCTCGGCCAGCGGGATGCGCACGCCCTCGGGCCCAGGATCTAGCGCCTGCGGCAGCGGGTTGACCAGCCGCAGGTTCTCCAGCACCTGCACCGTGTCATCGGCCAGCTCGAGGATAAGGTGCGAGCCGTTGCCGATCTTCAGCTCGCGCAGCGCCGCCTGGTCGCGCACCACCGCCTTGACGGTGAGGGCGACCTGCGAGCCGTGCTCGGCGCTCAGGCGGAACGGCAGGGTGCGCTGATCGACGCCGTCGCGCTGGATCATCGCCAGGTATTCCAGGGTCGGGCTGCTCGGCAGATCGGTGAAGCGGGCGGCGCCGTCTTCGCCGGTGTTCTGCGGCGGCAGCGACTCGACCTTTTCCGTCGAGCGGTCAGCGCGAAGCAGGGTGACGCGCAGGCCGGGCAGCGGCTGCGCCGCGTCATCGAGTGCCTTGACCAGCAGCGTGCCCGCCGGCAGGCTCTGGTCGGTGCGCAGCTTGCCGTCGGGCGTGCCGAGCTCTTTCTGCTGGTCGGCGAGCGACTTGCTGAACACCAGCATGACGCGCACCCCGGGCGCCGGCGCCGGCTGCACCGCGATCGGCTGCGAGGACACGGTCTCGCTGTCGATGACGGCGCGCGCCTCGTAGCTGCCCGGCGGCAGGGTGGGGAAGGTCGCCCGGCCCTCGGCGTCGGTCTTGGCGGTGCGCGGCGGGGCGTCTTTTTTCTGCAGATCGACAAGCTGCGCGTCGACGCCGACCAGGCGGTTGGCGAGCTCGCCGCGGATGAGGCGCACGGTGACGGTGGCCGCTGGCACCGACGGGTCGGGGCGCGGGATGCCCGACATCTGCGCCGGATCCGGCATCGCCATCTGCGCCTGCGCGACCGCTGGCTGGGGCCAGCCGAGCCGCCCCGGCGCCGGGGTCTGCAGCAAGAGCGCCGCCGCAGCGCACAAGACTGATCCGACGAGCCCGCCGCGCGCCGGGCCCCCGCGACGCACGGCCCCAGAGCCACGGTGGCCACGGTCGTCGCCAGCGTCTCCGAGCAGGTCTATGGGCATGGACGAAGTTCGCCGAGGTTTCATGGGCATCCGGGCCAGTCTAGGAGTGTAAGCGGGCGCCGCACTTCTTGCAGAAGTTCGCGTCGGCGTCGTTAATCGCGGCGCAGCTGGCGCAGGGGACCGGACCCGGCGGCACGAGCCCCTGCACCGCCGAGGGCCCCGAGCTCTGGGCGGCGAGCGCCGGCACCGCGGTCTGCTGCGTCGGCTCGCTCTGGGTCAGCTCGCTGGACACGGTGTTGCCGCCGGTCAGCTTGGCCACCGCGCGCATCACCGTCGCCGAGTCGCTGAAGTTCAGGCCGTCGCGCTGGACCTCGACCTTGGCCTTGCCGGCGGCGGCGGCGGAAAACCCGCTGGCGGCCTTGGTCGGCTCCTCGGAGATGATCGAGGCCTCATAGCCGGGCTGCAGCGCCGGTGCCGGCGCGGCCGGGCGGTTGAGCGCGAGCGCCGCGAAGGCGTCGGCGGCCTTGGTCGGCTCCTCCGAGATGATCGAAGGCTCGTAGCCCGGGGGCAGGCTGAGCGAGTCCTTGTCGCCGGCCCGCCCAGCGCCGCCTTTTTGGGGCGTCTCAGCCGACGCGTCCGCCGGCACCGCAGTGACGGCGGTGGGCTCGGCCGAGGTCGCCGACGGGCTCGCGGCCGGGGTCGCGGCAACCGAGCTCGAGGTCGATGTCGAGCCGGTCGCCGCGGTCGCCTGGCTGTCCTGGGCCTTCTTGGGCAGGCCCTTGGCCTGGCGGCGCGCCTGCAGATCGCGCTCGATCTGGGCGCGATAGCTCTCGCCCTGATCCAGCTGGCGCAGCACGCGCACCGCGCGCTCGCGGTAGCGGCCGCGGATCTCGGTGTAGTCCTGCTCGGAGATCTTGCCCATCGTATAGTCGAGCTCGAGCTCCTTGAGGGCGCGCTTGAGCGTGTTGTACTCGCGCTCGAGCTCCTTGCGACGGCGGCCGGTGGCTGCCTTCTCTTCCCGCGCCTGCGCCGCGGCGCCGGTCTCGACCAGCGCCTGCGCGGTGCGCACCAGCAGGTACGCCACCACCCCCAGCGTGCCCACCGAGCCGGCCAGCAGCACCCCGGGCCCGGTCAGCCGACCCTGTCCGATGGTGATGGTGAATAGGGTGAGCGCGCCGCCGAAACTAAGTCCGAGCCCGCCCAGGAGCAGTAACCGAGAATTAGCTGAGGTCATCCAGATCATCGTCCAAGCGGTTCAGGTACTCCGCGTCGCTCTTGCCGCCCGCGGGACTGCCGGGAGCTGATGTTTGGCCCTGCTTGTTCGCCGCTGCCTTGGTCGCCTTGTCGTTACGGCCCCAGCGCCGCGCCGCGATCACCAGGCCGCCGCCGGCGATGCCGATCATCACAAGCGGCAGGATCCACGCCAGGCGGTTGAAGCCGGCGTCGATCGGCACCACCAGCGCCGACTCACCGGGGTACTTCTGCAGGAAGTAGTTGATGATCTCCTGGCGGGTCTTGCCCTGGTCGATCATCTGGCCGATGAAGTTGCGCTCTTTGGCGGCGTTGCCGCAGGTGCACTCGGCCAGCGTCTGGCGGCCGCAGCCGCACATGCAGACGATGGTCTTGCGCAGGTCGCGCTCCAGGTCATTGCGCGGCGGCGTCGGGAAGTTGTTGCCCTCGGTGGCCATGTGCGAGGCGGCCTCGCCCCCGGTGGCCAGGGTCAGGGCGTGGGCGGCGCTAGGCGCCCCAAGCGACAGCCCGACGCCGAGCAGCAGCGCCAGGGCGGCGGCGGTGGCCGGACTCGGGCTCGACCCGGTGCCAGCGGACCCGGGCTTGCTGGCCAGCGCGTAGGCGCGCTCGGGCAAAAAGGCGATGGCGGTGCCCATGATGAGCAGCACGAAGCCAAACCACACCCAGTTGACCAGCGGGTTGATGATGACCTTGATGCTCGCCAGGCCGGCCTCGCCGTCGATGCCGTTCAAGATGACGTACAGGTCCTCGCGCAGGCTCTCGCGGATGGTGACCACGGTGCGCGGCGGCTCGTCCTCGTGGCCGCGGTAGGCCCACTTGGCGGGGTGCAGCTCGCCGATGCGCTGGCCGTTCTGGCGGACGGTGAGGCGCACCTCGGTGACCTCCTTCTGGGGGTCGCTGGTGTTGCGGAAGCCCTCGTAGGTGAGCTGGTACTGGCCGAGGGAGGCGACCTGCCCCTTGTCCAGGGTGACGTCGGTCTCCTTCTGGTAGGTCTGGCCGGCGAAGCCGATGAACATAAGGACGATGCCGACGTGCACCAGGTAGCCGCCGTAGCGCCGCTTGTTGCGCGCCACCAGGCCCACCAGGGCGGTCAGAAAGTCGCTCTTGGTGCCGGCCTTGCGCGCCAGCGCGCCGACGATGAACTCCTGGGCGATGGTGGCCAGCACGAAGCCGCCGATGGCAAAGCAGATAAGCGAGGCGGGGATCTGGATCTTGTCGTGCATGAAGGCGGTGGTCGCCCGCGAGGCCGGGATCAAGACCCCGACCAGCACCGCCGTGAGCAGCCCGCTCAGCAGCGGGATGCGGAACTGCTTGTGCAGCATCTGCAGCGACGCCTTGCGCCAGGCGATGAGCGGCCCGACGCCGGTGAGCAGCAGCATGAGCAGGCCGACCGGCGCCATCCACTTGTTGAAAAACGGCGGCCCGACGGTGATCCGGTTCTGCGTGATCGCCTCGGACAGCGTCGGGAACAGCGTCGCCACAAGGACGAAGAAGGCGCCGCCGAGCAGCACCCAGTTGTTCACCAGGAAGGCAAACTCGCGCGAGACCCACGAGTCCAGCTCCCCGCGCGACCGCAACAGCGGCAGCCGGTAGACCACATACCCGAGGGAGAACACGGTCATAAAGCCGATAAAGCCAAGGAACCGCGCCGCCAGCTCGGGGTCGTTGCCGAAGGCGTGCACCGACTGGACGATGCCCGAGCGGGTCAGGAACGTGCCGATCATCGTCAGAAGGAACGTCAGGATGACCAGGGTGACGTTCCACACCTTCATCATCCCGCGCCGCTCCTGGATCATGATCGAGTGGAGGAACGCGGTGGCGGTAAACCACGGCAGAAGGCCGGCGTTCTCGACCGGGTCCCCCCCCCCGTAGCCGCCCCAGCCGAGAACGTGATAGGCCCACAGCGAGCCGAGGATGAGGCCCTGCGACAGGAAGTACCAGCACAAGAGCATCCACCGCCGCACCGACTGCAGCCACGAGTCATCCAGGTTGCCGGTGATGAGCGCCGCCATGCCGAACGCGAACGGCACGCTGGCCGACACGTAGCCGGTGTACAGCGACGGCGGGTGCGTCGCCATGTAGGGATCTTGAAGCAGCGGATTTAAGCCCTTGCCGAGCAGCGGCGCCTCGGTGAGGAAGGTGTCAAAGGGCCGCTTGTAGAACACCACCAGCGACACGAAGAACGCCAGGATGCCCATGAGGATGGCGATGACCCACGGCATGAGCTCGCGGTGGCGCTCGCGATTTCGGTAGACGGCGACGGCGGCGAAGATCGACTGCAGCCACGCCCAGAACATCATCGAGCCGTCCAGGCCCCCCCAGTACGAGGTGAGCTTGTAGATCCACGGCATGCTGGCGTCGGCGTTATGGTGAACGTACTTTATTGAGAAGTCGTTCGACAGGATGGCAAAGAAGATCATCGTCGAGGCGAGCGTGAGCAGGGCGCAGCAGGCGTAGGCGGCGTAGATCGCCGAGTGGATGAGCCGCTGCGAGCCGATCCGCGCCCCGGCCACCGCGGCGCCGCCGGCGTAGGTCGTGCAAAGGAGCGTTAACAGCAGCACGAAGCTGCCGAACAAGGCCACCCAGTTGGTCGGTGCCATCAGTTTCCTCTCGTGCCCGACCCCGAGTCGCGACTGCAGCGGGTGATCATGGCGCTCTGACCCTCCCCGGCTTGCGCGTACTTGGAGGGGCACTTGGCCATCACTTCGGTGGTCTGAAACAGCTCGCCTTCGAACTTGCCCTTGAGGACGACCTCGGCGCCTTCCTTGAAGGTGTCGGGGACGACGCCAGCGAACCGCACCTCGGCCACCGCGCCGCAGTTCTCGACGCGGAACTTGTACTCCAGCTTCTGGTGGTCGCGGTCGATGCGCTTGGCGATGGTGCTGGGGACGACAAAGCCGTGCAGCTGCAGGCGCTTGTCGTGCCACTTGCCGGGCTCTTTGGCGACCTCGTCGACGTGCTTGTAGTACTCAAACCCCGCCGAGTCGGTCAGGAGGAACCCGAGCCCGCCCACGCCCACGGCGAGCGAGAGGGCGAGCAGGTACGGACGGTAGCGGCGCTGGTGCGGCACTCGCGCGGCGGCCTTACTGGGGCTGCCGGGCGACGGAGCATCGGTGCTGGCTGGTCTTTGGTTCGTGGGGTTCATGGAAAAATCCTTGTTAAGCCCAAACCCTGATCAAGCTGCGGGTCGGGCAGACAGCTGCCCGAGGCTTGGATCTGACAGGTTGCTATTATAGCCTCGCGCTTAGCCGCCAATCGAGACCATGTGTTTCTGCGGGCCCCCGCAGCCCGCCGGCGTGAACTCGTGACCGGGGCGCTTGTGCACAAGGCCGGCGCGACAAAGGGCGACCAGGCGGCTGGTGCGGGCCTGCCGCTGCGCCTCGGCAGAGCCTGGCGGCAGGGCGGCGCCCGCGGTGGCCTCGGCGGCGCGCAGGATCGCCCGCAGATCGATGGCGTCGTCATAGGCCAGGCAGGCGTGCAGCTGGCCGGTGGCCGACAGGCGGATGCGGTTGCAGGTGTCGCAGAACGGCTCGGTGACCGCCGAGATCAGGCCGACGCGCCGGACCTCGCCTTGGTAGAGGACCTCGGTGTAGCGGGCCGGTCCGACGCCGGGCAGGGCGGCGGTGGCGGCAGCGGTGGCGGCAGTCGGGCCCAGGGCGCCGAACTCGGCCTGCAGGCGGGCGCGGATCTCGGCGGCGGGCAGGAACGTGCCGGGGTAGAACAGCGAGCCGGCGGCCATGGGCATAAGCTCGATGAAGCGCGGGATGAAGTCGCGCGCAAAGGCGTAGCGGCACAGGGCGCCGAGCTCGTCGTCGTTGAAGCCGCGCATGGCGACCGTGTTGAGCTTGGTGTGGCGGAAGCCGGCGGCGCGCGCTGCCTCAAGACCCGCGAGCACGGCGTCGAGGTTGCCGCGGCGGGTCACTGCCCGGAATCGCTCGGGCTGCAGGGTGTCCAGGCTGACGTTGAGCCGATCGAGGCCGGCTTCGCGCAGCGGCCGCGCCAGCTCGCCCAGGCGCTCGCCGTTGGTCGACAGGCTCAAGTCGTTAAGACCCAGGCGCGCGAGCCGCTCGACCAGCTGCAGGAGGTCCTTGCGCACCGTCGGCTCGCCCCCGGTCAGGCGCACCCGGCGGACGCCGACCTGGGTGAGCGCGGCGACGATCGCCTCGATCTCCTCAAACGACAGGATCTCCTCGCGCGGCAGGATGTCGACGCCGGCTTCGGGCATGCAGTAGGTGCAGCGGTAGTTGCAGCGATCGGTCAGCGAGATCCGCAGGTAGCTGATCGACCGCGAGAGGCCATCGGCGAGCGGGGTCAGCGGGTCGTTCCCGAGCGCCGCGCCGGGCCCCGGCGGCTGCAGCACGGGCAGCCGTCGCCGCTCGACCACGGCGCTGCCCGCCGCCGGCTTCATCTGTTCGCCTCGAACTGCAGGTGGCCGAGCTCGGGCACGATCAGCTTCTCCAGCGCCAGCCGGCACGCCCCCGGCGAGCCGGGCAGGGCGAAGATCACCATCCCCTGGTACAGCCCCGCCACCGCGCGCGACAGCATCGCCGGCGAGCCGATCTCCTGGTAGGACAGCATGCGGAACAGCTCGCCGAAGCCGTCGAGCCGCTTCTCTAAAAGAGCGCTTACCGCTTCGTAAGTGTTGTCGCGGCGGGAGATGCCGGTGCCGCCGGTGGTGACGATCACGTCGGTCGACTCCTCGTCGGCCAGGCGGCGCAGGTGGGCCCGCACCTGCGCCGGGTCGTCGGGCACGATGGCGGAGCCGGCGATGAGGTGGCCGGCCGCCGTGATGAGCTCGCGACAGAGCTTGCCGCCCACATCGTCGGCCTCGGTGCGGGTGTCTGACACGGTCAGGACGAACACCCGGACGGTGCGCGAGGCGCGGGCCTTGTGGGTATTCGGCGTCGCTTCAGTCGTCATTTTCTTTCAACACCGATCGGAAAGGGTTTGTTCCTGGGTGAGCGGTCGGGGCCGCGGCCAGCTGCTGCTCGATTATGACCTTGGGTTAGCTTCCTGCCTAGTGCGGGCCGCCCGCGAGCGGACCCGGCCGGCCAGGGCGGCGCGCCAGTGCATGCGCCAAGCCTACTGCAACTGCGGCGGCGCAAGGAGGAAGTTTTGTCGCGATCGGGCGACGGCGGGGGCCGCCTACTGGAGGTGCCGGGCGAGGTACTCGGGGTAGTGGGCAGCGTCGGGCAGGCGGAGGTCGATGACCAGGTGCGGGGCGCGGCCCTCCTCCTGCGCCATGTAGACCGACGAGCCGTGGCGCTGCCAGGCCGGCAGCTCGGCGTAGTCGACGTTGTTCTGGCGCAGGAGCGCCAGCCGCTGATCGGTGGTCGTGCCGCCGAGGATCGAGGGGATGGCGCGGGTGTCGGTGCCGGCCTTTTCCAGGGTGTAGGTCACGTAGCGCTCAAGGGCGCTCGCCTCGGCGCGCTGGCGCCGCCACAGGAAGTAGGTGCGGGCGAGCTCGACCGACGGGATCTCGAACAGTCGCACGTCGAAGGTGAACACCTCTCCGACCAAGAGCGACAGCTTGGCCGAGGCCTCGCCGGCCAGCCGACTGAGCAGCCGCCGCGCGTCGCTGCCCTGCGAGATCGCGTACAGCAAAAGATCCGTGCGATCGGCGTAGCCGAAGCTGCAGCCGAGCACCGCACACAGGTGCGACAGCGTCTTGAGCAGGGCCTTCTGGACATCGCTATCAAAGGGCTGATCGGTCCGCTCGTTCAGGCGCTGCTCAAACCGCCGCCCGATCAGATGCGCCACCAGCGGAGTGCCGCTGATGAGCGGGCAGTCAGCAAAGACTTCATACGGTGCGATCTGCTCTGGGAGCAGGGAGGATGTCATTATCCGAGATTATAACAAAAGTCGCGGCTTAGCGGATACCTTCTCATCGCCGGTCTACTCGAGGCTGCCGCTGCCAGCGCGAATATCTGCAAATACTTGCAAATACTTGCATAACCCTTTGCCTTGGCGCCTTGGCCAAGATTTTTGTAAGCCGGTGGCGGGCGCCCGGTTTGCTTGCCTGGCTTAGCTGCCTTGGGCAGGCCTTGGGCAGGCCTTGGCGCCCGGTTCTCCTTTGGGGTCGTGCGGCCTGACCTATAATTCAACTTATGGAAGATTCAAAAGGCGGTCCTGCGACCGCTTCCGCCCCGCTAGCGGCCGGCGCTCCCAACAGCGCGGAGCCCACCCCGAACCAGGCTCTCGCCGGCAGAAGTCCGACCGCCGCCGGGCTGGCCGGCAAGCTGGCCGGTGACTTGACCGGCGACCTGGTCATTGTCCTTTGCACCTTCCCCAAGCCCGAGGATCTCGGCGAGATCGCCTTTACCCTTGTCGGCGAGAACCTGTGCGCCTGCGTCAACATCCTCCACGAGTCGCTGTCGATCTATCGCTGGAAGGGCGAGATCGTTACCAACAAAGAGGTCTTGTGCCTCATCAAGACCACCCGCGCCCGCCACGCCGCGCTGGTCGCCCGCCTGAGCGAGCTGCACCCCTACGATGTCCCCGAGATCGTCACCCTGCCGACGAGCGCCGTCAACGAGCCCTACCTGCGCTGGGTCAAAGAGGAGACCGCCCCCCTTTTCGAGGCGAGTGACGAGGGCAAGCAGAGCTCCGAGTCGAGCGGCGCGGCTGGCCGCCAAGGGCTTGCCGACCGCGAGGACCCGGAGGACGACCAGTAGCCGCCAGCAGCCGTCCGGGGCCCGCCCGGGCGCGGGTCGTGCTAGCTTGCGCCCATGCGCCACATCGCCGTGCCCGGCTTCGCCGTCTCGCCGTGCAATGGTCTGATCGAAGAAGTCACCCGCCCGGCCGCGCCGCCGCCTGCGGCTGCGCACCGCTCGCTGCCGATCCTCGGGGCGGACGGGCGACCGAGCCACCCGGCGGCGGCGCCGACCACGCAGTGGATCTGCAGCGGCTGCGGCCAGACCTGGGAGCGCGAGCCGCTACCCGATGAGGCCCTGTAGCTAGAACGCCAGCGTCGCCCCGAGCATCGTCAGCTTGCCGCCGAGGCTCACCCACGGGGCCCAGCGCGAGTCGGGCACGAAGTAGCGGTAGGTGTCGGTGAGCGCCGGCACGATCAGCATAAGCCCGATCGCCCACTGCGGCACCCCGAGGCCGCGCGCCATCGTGTTGACATCGCTCTGCGCCGGCCCGACGTTGGCAAAGCCGGTGACCGCGTAGCCGATGTCGAGCACGATGTGGAAGCCGAGCATGCCCTTGAGGAACGGGTGGTGGTGCTCGGTGAGGTGCGGGTCCAGGCCCAGGATGAGCTCGGAGTAGATGCTCTCCATCATGAAGCCGGCCTGGGCGATCGCGTAGCGCTGCTGGTTGTTGCGGATGTGCGACGGCTGGATGGCAAAAAACGGGAACGGCCCGAGGTAGGTCGGCACCAGCGTCGGATTGGTGCCGAGCAGGCCGTCGAAGATGAGGTGGCCGCTCTCGTGGGTGACAAAGCCCGCCCCGGCGCCGAGCAGCAGCCACAGATAGTCGGTGAAGCGGCGAAAGTCGGCCTCGCGCGCCTGCGCCCGGGTGCTGCCGAGCGTCAGCACCAGCGCCAGCGCCGCCGCCACGCCGCGACGTCCGCGCAGGCGCCGCCAGCCGCGGCCCCGGCCGGCGCCCAGATCGGTACCAAGACCGGCGCCCAGACCGGTACAAAGACCGGTTCCAAGACCAGTACAAAGACCGGTTCCAAGACCGGTGCCGACACCGGTACAAAGACCGGTGCCCACACCGGCGCGAAGACTGGCCCGCAGACCGCCGCGAACAGGAGAGCTCACAGTCTCGGCTTCACACGCGCCACGGGCGCTGTCAAAAAAGCCGCCCGCTGCAGCCGCGGGCCCGTCGGTCAGCACCCGAGCGGTCTCAACTTTACCGACGGTGCGCGGGAAAAAAAGGTCCTTGGCAGGCCCGGTTACCTATGGCATCGAAAGGGGCATGGCTGAGCAGATTTCGCTGTTTTCCGGCAGCCTTGCGCCGTTTTCGGCCCCGACTGCGGCGGACGCCGAGGCGACCGGCGGCCGCAAGCCGGGCCGTCGCCGCGCCGCCGCCCTGAGCTTCGAGAGCGAGCCGCAACTGCACAAGGTCGGCCCCAATAACCGGCTGTTCGGCACGAGCTCGTGGACCTACCTCGGCTGGCAGGGCACGGTCTACCGCGACGTCGAGGCCTACGGGGCGGCGCAGCGCTTCACCGAGCTGTCGCTCACCGAGTACGCCCGCGACCCGCGCTTCCGCTGCGCCGGCGCCGACAACATGTACTACATGCCGCCGTCGCACCGGCGGGCGCTGCTGAAAAAGTACGCGGCGCAGCTGCGCAAGCTGAGCGAGCCGATCGTCCTTTGCCCCAAGGTCTGGCACGGGGTGACGGTCAACCGCTACACGCCGCTGCAGCAGAAGCAGTGGCGGCTGCCCGCGGAGGTAAACGGCAGCTTCCTCGACGCCGGGGTGTTCCTGCACGACGTCGCGGCGCCGCTTGTGGAAGAGCTCGGGCCGTTCCTCGGGCCGCTCATCCTGGAGATCCAGGAAAACGACATCCACGAGGCCGAGTTCTGCACCCTGCTCGACGGCTTCCTCGGCAAGGTGCGGGCGACTTATGACGGACCGCTGGCGGTCGAGCTGCGCACCTCGGCGCACCTCACGCCGCGCTACCTGCAGATCGTGCGCGGCCACGGGGCCAGCCACGTGCTCAACTCGTGGACGCGCATGCCGGCGGTCGGCTGGCAGTGGGACAAGCTGCGCGCCCACGGCGACCTCGACTGGGAGTTCTTCCTCGTGCGGGCGCTGCTGCGGCCCGGGGTGCGCTACGAAGACGCCTCGATCTTCGAGCCCTACGATCGCCTGGTGAGCCGCGCCCCCGAGGTCCGCGCCGACATCCTGCGCGTGCTGCGCGAGGCCGGGGAGCGCACCTGCTACGTGCTCGTAAACAACCACCTGGAGGGCCACTCCCCCGGCACCATCGGCGAGCTGCAGGCCGAGCTCTGGGGCTCGGAGGCGACGCCCTAGCGCGGCTCGGGGTCGCGCATCTCGTCGAGGAAGACCTGGACCTTGGCGACCACCGTGAAGCCGAGGCGGGTGAGGATCGGGCGCGACATGTGGCCGGCCTGGGTGACCAGGATCGGGGTGCCGCGGGCCACCGCGTCGCGCCAGCGGGCGGCGATGAGCGCCCGGTAGGCGCCGCGGCGGCGCAGGGCGGGCAGGGTGGCGCCGCCGGACAGCACCACCGCCTCATCGGTGAAGGTGGCGTCGGCGGCGGCGATCGGCTGGCCGCCTTCGAGGGCGATGTAGCTGCGCCAGCTCGGCGAGGCCTGGTAGCGGGCGAAGTCGCGCCGCGGGTCGCTGTCGCCAAGGGGGGTGCCGAAGCAGCCGCTGAAGATCACCTGGACCTGTCGCAGGCGCGCCGCGCTCTCGACACGCTCGACGGCGATCGTCGTCGAGGCGGCGAAGTCGGGCGACTCGGGCGGCTGCATAAGGACCATGCCGGCGACCTCCGACTCCAGCGGGTCGGGCCGCAGGCCCAGGGCTCGCAGCTCGGCCCCGAGCGCCGCCGGCTGTGAAGAAGGACCAAGCTCCCAGGTGGCGCCGCGGCGGCCGCGCGCGGCGAGCAGCCGGCGCACCTCGGCCACCACCTGCGGCAGCTCTCCGGGGCCTAGCCCACAAAGCGCGGGTCGACGATCCGCTGGTCGCCCTGCCGCAGCGGCAGGTGGGTGTTGAGCTCCTCGGCCAGCGCCCGCACCGCCGGCGGGATGGGCGGGGACGGCGGCCCGAGCCCGGGGAGGGGGCCGCCGATCGGCTCCCCGGGGTTCACGCGGCGGACTTGCCGTGCTGGCTCAGGTAGTGCGCCGAGGCCTCCATGCTGCGCTCGATCTCGCCGGCGGCGAACTTCTCGATCTGGCCGCCGACGCCGAAGATCTTGACCTCGACCTCCCACTCCATGGACCGCCGGCAGGCGTTGTCACCGTCGGGGCGCACGCGCATGGTGTAGTTCATCTTCAGCTTGTCGCGCATGACGCTTGGGACCATGGTGCCGGTGACGGTGTCCGAGCCCTTCTGGTGGGTGACGGTCTCCTCGTAGTTGAAGCCGCCGCCGATGAGCTTCTTGAGGAAGCCGGGCATGTTGTCCTGGGGGGTGATGCGGTTGCGCATCGTCCAGGTGTTGCCCTCGACGTTGCGCTCCAGCGAGTCATAGGCCTGGACCTTCATCGCCTCCAGGTTCATGCGGTGCATGAACTCGGCGCTGAAGGTCAGCTCGATGAGGCGGGCCATAGGTAGCTCGATGCGGTGTTCTTTTTGGAAGCGCAAGGGTTTCTCCTAAAAGACGAGTTCGCAGATGACTGCTCCGAACCTTACCCGTAAGCGCACCGCCGGTAAAGGACGCGCTGACCGTGGCCATGCGTTGACGCCTTGGGGGCCGCCTGCTAAGCCCTGCCCAGCATGAGCGCCCAGGTCAGCGAGTTCACTCACCTTCACGTCCACAGCCAGTACAGCCTGCTTGACGGAGCGATCCGCCTCAAGGATCTGTTCCCCAAGCTCGCCAGCCTGGGCATGAACACCGTGGCCCTTACCGACCACGGCAACATGTTTGGGGCCGTCGACTTCTACAAGCGCGCCAAGGCCGCCGGCATAAAGCCGATCTTCGGCAGCGAGACCTACATCTGCGCCGATCGCAGCGATCGCCAGAGCCGCCGCAACTACCACCTCATCCTCCTGGCCAAGAACGAGGCCGGCTACAAGAACCTCCAGTACCTCAACTCGATGGGCTACATCGAGGGCTTCTACTACCACCCGCGCATCGACAAGAAGCTCCTCAAGGAGCGCAGCGAGGGCCTCATCGGCCTGTCGGCGTGCCTGGGCGGCGAGATCGCCCAGACCCTGCTCAACCAGGGCTACGAGCAGGCCAAGGCGCAGGCAAAGGAGTACGCGAGCCTGTTTGGCCCCGGCGACTTCTACCTGGAGATCCAGCCCAATGGCCTGGCCGATCAGGACACGGTGAACGACGCCTGGCGCAAGCTCGCGGGCGAGACCGGCATACCGCTGGTCGCCACCGGCGACTGCCACTACATCCACGAAAAGGACGCCGCCGCCCACAACGTGCTCATGGCGATCCAGCAGGGGCGGACCCTGGCCGACGAGAAGCGGCTCAAGCACGACGTGTCGTCGTACTACCTGAAGTCGCCGGCCGAGTTCAACGCCCACTTCCGCGACCTGCCCGAGGCGCTGGAGAACACGGTCAAGATCGCCCGCGAGTGCAACGTCGAGCTCAAGCTCGGTAAGCCCATGCTGCCGCGCTACCGGGTGCCCGAGGGCTTCGACATCCCGAGCTACTTCCGCAAGGTCTCGCAGGAGGGGCTAGAGCGCCGCTTCGCCGAGTTCCAGGCGCTAGGCCGCAGCTTCGATCCCGATCGCTACCGCGAGCAGCTGCAGCGCGAGATCGACGTCATCACCGCGATGGACTTCCCGGGCTACTTCCTCATCGTCTGGGACTTCATAAACTACGCCAAGGAGCACGGCATCCCCGTCGGGCCGGGCCGCGGCTCGGGGGCGGGCTCGCTGGTGGCGTACTCGCTGCGCATCACCGACCTCGACCCGCTGCCCTATAACCTGCTGTTCGAGCGGTTTCTAAACCCCGAGCGCATCTCGATGCCCGACTTCGACATCGACTTCTGCATGAACCGGCGCGACGAGGTCATAAAGTACGTCTCGCAGAAGTACGGCAAGAGCCACGTCGGCCAGATCATCACCTTCGGCTCGCTGTCGGCCAAGAGCGCCCTTAAGGACGTCGGGCGGGTGATGGGGCTGCCGTTCAGCGACCTCAACGAGCTGACCCGCAACCTGCCGGCCCTCGTCGAGGGGCACCCGGTGACCATGCAGTGGGCGCTGGACAACGAGCCCAAGTTCAAGCAGCTCATGGCCGACAAGCCCGAGTACAAAGAGCTCGTCGAGATCGCCACCGCGCTAGAGGGGCTGCACCGAAATGCCGGCATGCACGCCGCCGGCATCGTCATCTCCGAGACGCCGCTGTGGGACACGGTGCCGGTCTACCGCGGCCAGGACGGCGAGTACGTCACCCAGTTCGCCAAGGAGGAGGTCGAAGAGGCGGGCCTGGTCAAGTTCGACTTCCTGGGTCTGAAGACGCTGACCGTCATCGACATCGCGGTCAAGCTCGTGCGCCGCGAGCGGCCCGACTTCGAGCTCGTGCGCATCCCGCTCGACGACGCCACCGTCTACCGCATGATCTCCGAGGGCGACACCACGGGCGTGTTCCAGCTTGAGTCCTCGGGCTTCAAGGAGCTGCTAAAGAAGCTCAAGCCCGACTGCTTCGAGGACATCATCGCCGCCGGCGCCTTGTACCGCCCGGGGCCGCTCGAAGGCGGCATGGTCGACGACTTCATCAACCGCAAGCACGGGCGGACGCCGATCGTCTACCACCACCCGGCGATGGAGCCGATCCTCAAGGAGACCTACGGCGTCATCGTCTACCAGGAGCAGGTGATGCAGATCGCCCGCGCCCTGGCCGGCTACAGCCTGGGCGGCGCCGATCTGCTACGCCGCGCCATGGGCAAAAAGAAAAAGGAGGTCATGGAGAAGGAGAAGGCCAAGTTCCTCGATGGCGCCCGCGTCACCGGGGTCGGCGAGAAGGTCGCCGACGAGGTCTTCGATCTGATGGCGGCGTTCGCCGGCTACGGCTTCAACAAGTCGCACTCGGCGGCGTACGGGCTTGTGACCTATCAGACGGCCTACCTCAAGCGCCACTTCCCCGAGGAGTTCTGGGCGGCGCTGCTCACCTGCGATAAAGACGACATCGACAAGGTGGCGCGCTACGTCGCCGAGGTGCGCGACCGCGACGGCCTGGTGCTGCCGCCCGACCTCAACCAGTCGGAGATGGACTTCGCTGTGGTCAAGACCCCGATCGGCAAGAAGCCCGAGCCGCGGCTGCGCGGCAACACGGTGGGCGCCGCCGGGCGCCGCGCCGATGCGGCGGCGGCGGCGGCCAGCGGGCGCGAAGTCGGGGCGACCGAGCGCAAGGCGATCCGCTTCGGGCTGTCGGCAATCAAGGGCGTCGGCGAGAACGCCGTCGAGGCGATCCTGCTGGCGCGCACCGAGAAGGGCCAGTACGGGTCGCTGTTCACCCTGTGCGAGCGCGTCGACACCCGCAAGGTCAACAAGAAAGTCTTAGAGGCGCTGATCAAGGCCGGGGCGCTCGACGCGGTGGTCCCGACCCGCGCCGCGGCGATGGCGGCGCTCGACGGCGCGGTCGAGCGGGCGCAGAAGGCCCAGCGCGAGCGCGAGAGCGGTCAAACCTCGCTGTTCAGCCTGCTCGGTGGCGGAGCGAGCAAGCCGGGCGCGCCGGGCGCGGCCGGTCAGAGCGACTTCGGGCCGCCCCCCCCCTATCCCGAGCTGCCCGAGTGGAGCCCGCGGCAGAAGCTGGCGTTCGAGAAGGAGTCGCTCGGCTTCTACGTCAGCGGCCACCCGATGGATCGCTACGCGCCCGAGCTAAAGCGGGCGCGGGCGGCGACGGTGGCCCAGCTGCTCGGTGAGGCCGAGAGCGACATCCCCTCGCCCAGCCCCCGCGAGCGCCCCGACGTCAGCTGCGGCGGCGTGGTGTCGGACTTCCGCGAGCGCCCGCTCAAGAGCGGCACCGGCCGCATGTGCAGCTTCCGCCTGGAGGACCCCACCGGCGGCATCGAGGTGGTCTGCTTCAGCAAGCCGTTTGCCGAGTACGAGCAGGTGCTAAAGAGCGACGAGCCGATCCTCGCCGTGGGGAGCCTGGTCTGCGACGGCGACGGCGACACCCAGCAGCGCAAGCTGCACCTGCGCGAGGCACATCTTTTGTCGCGGCTGCGGCGCGAGAAGACCCAGAAGGTGCTCATCGAGCTGCCCATCGACGAGCTGACTCGCGAGCGGGCGCAGAGCCTGCTCAAGATGCTCGGCCAGCACCACGGGCATGTGCCGGTGTCGCTGTTTCTGTGCAAGGAGGGCGACTGGCGCGTCGAGGCGCAGCTGCCGGCGCACCTGCGGGTGGTGCCCACCGACGAGTTTCTCGCCGCCCTGCACACCCTCTGCGGCGAGGCGGCGGTGCAGCTGCGCTGAAGGTCGGGGCCGCTCGCTAGGGGTCGGGGCGCTTCTGGCGGAACCGATCGAGGTAGCGCAAAAGGTGCATCTTCACGGTGGTGCCGTCGGCGATGTTCAGGCGACGGGCGAGCTCGGAGTAGTTGTGGTTCTTGTTCGGGTCGTCCAGCTGGCCAAGGCCGATGGCGTGGGCGACGAAGACCGGCTTCAAGTACTTCTCGGTGTACAGCTGGATCTGGCCCCAGCTTTTCGGCTGCAGGCCGTGGTCCTTGATGAAGGCGGAGATGGCGATGGCCGACACGTCCTGCCAGCTGCCCGGCGGGGCGCTGCCGGGGCGCAGCTCGGGGTCATCGTCGCTCTTGAGGGGGCCGCCGCGGCCCTCGCGCAGGGCGGCGGCGCAGGCTTCCTGGTCGATGCTCTGCGGCCGGCTGGCGGCGGGCAGGCGCTCGACGAAGTTCTCCAGGTCGCGGAAGTTGCCGGGCCAGGCGTCTTGCAGGACCAGCTGCAGGGCCGCCGGGGTGAGGGCGTCGTAGACGCGCAGGCTCGAGGTGGGCAGGGTGCGGGTGCGCAGGTAGGCGGTGATGTCGTCGCGGCGCTCGCGCAGCGGCGGGATGCGCACGACCTTGACCGCCAGGCGGTACCACAGATCGTCGCGGAAGCGGCCCAGGCGCTTCTGCGGGTCGTCGAGGTCGACGTTGGTGGCGCACACGATCTGGACGTTGACGCGGCGCGAGCGCGGCTCCCCCAGGCGCTGGTACTCGCCGCGCGAGTCGAGGAAGCGCAGCAGCGCCTTCTGCACCTCCATATCGAGGTCGCCGATCTCATCGAGGAACAGGGTCCCTTCGTTGGACGCCTCGACGACGCCGGCGATGTCGCTGACGCAGCCGGTGAACGAGCCCTTCTTGGCCCCGAACAGCTGCGCGTACAAGAGGTTTTCCTTGAGCAGGGCGCAGTTCAGCGTCGCATAGGGCCCGCGGTGCTGGCGTGAGTGGATGTGGTAGCAGCGGGCCAGCCGATCCTTGCCGGCGCCGGTCGGGCCGAGCAGCATCACCCGCTGGCCGCGGGTCGCCGCCTCGGCCAGCCGCTGGTGGGCCTCGCGCAGCGCCCGCGAGGCGAGGACGAAGCCCTCCTCGTGGCCCTGCAGCTGCTCGAAGCGGCTGTTCTGCTCGTGCACGTAGCTCTGCAGCTTGTCGAGGAGCACGCTCCAGGGGCTGGCCTGGGTGGTCTCCGAGCGCACCGCGACGCGCAGCTCGCTCTCGTCGGCGAGCGGCAGGCGGACCTCGTCGCTGCTCAGCGGCTCGCTGGTGGTGTTGCGCGGCACCGGCATGACCAGCGCCGTCATGCCCAGGCTCTTGAACCAGCTGCTCACCGCGCGGCTGATGGCGGCGGCGAAGTTGCGCTCGGCCGCCCAGTCGATCGGCTTGGGTCCGTCGACGCTCGGATCGCCGGGCGGGATTGTCGCCAGCTCGACCACCAGATCGCTGTCGCTGCTAAGCTGCAGCAGCTGGCGCGGCTGCAGCTGGACGAGCGAGCCGTTGCGGCTGCCCAGGTCGTGCACCCACACCAGCTCCTTATCTTTTTCCTTGGTGCAGTAGGCCAGAAGGTGGTTGCTGGAGACGCGCTGCGACGACATCCGCAGGATTGACAGGGCGCCTGGGGCGAAGCTGGGGATGCCGTCCCGCGAAAGGCGGCTCGGGTCCGGATGGCGGCCGAGCAGGACCGCGCCACCGGGCTCCAGAGTGACCGCCATTTGCTCATCTGGTTCCGGGGAGCGAAACAGGATGGTGGGCATCTATCGGTCCTCATCTTAGCAAGAAAAAGCCGCTTCCCGGTCAACCGGCGGTCGTTTTGGCGACGGAAGAGCGGGGTCGGCCGCGGCGGCACCCCACGCACCAGCGAGGCGGCCTCGGCGCGATCCCGGCGCGGCCTCGGCGCGGCCCCGGCGCAATCCCGGCGCAATCCCGGCGCAGCGGTGCGTGCGGCAGCGGCCCCCGCCTCCGGCGCGGCTCAGGCGGGAGGTGGCGGGGCGCTGGAGGCAGGGTCAGCGGCGACAAGCTCCAGCCACTCGGCGTCTCGCGCGCGGATCCTGTACAGGGTCTGCTCGCCTGGATCGAGGATCAGCCGCGAGCCCGGCCGCAGCTTCAGGTGCCGCGGCACGCTGAGGGTCTGCTGCTCGGGCAGCAGGCGGCCGGCGACCAGCTCGTGGCAGGCCAGCCACAGCACGTCGCGAGCGCGATCCTGATCGTCGTCGCTGGTGAAGAACACGGCGACATCGGGCAGGCCGAGCGCCTCCATGCCGCAGCTCTTCTGGCACCGCGCGCCGCCGCGCTCACCGACGTTCCAGTCGATGAAGAACAGGAACGGCACCCGCTCTTCCAGGTCGGCCGCGGCGCCGTCGGCCCCACCGGCCTCCACTTGCTCGGGCTGCCCGAACGGTCCAAGCTGGTTTAGGGCGATCTCGCGCGGCTTCCACGCCCGGCCGGCGCGGTTGAGGACCAGCCCCAGCGCCTCCGGCTCGCCCTGCAGCAGCGAGCGCGCCAGCGCCGCCAGCAGCCGCGGCTCCCCACCGGCCGACAGCGGCAGCGGGGCGCTGGAGGCCCCCGGCGGCAGCTGCATAAGGGCGCGCGCGCTGTGCGGCCCACCCACGAACAGCCCGACGTGGCCGACTCCCTGCGGCGGGGTGTCCAGCGCCGCATAGGGCTGCGGCCGGTAGAGCAGGAACGCGCGCTGCGTCCCCGAGGTGATCTCGGCCGAGAACCCGGCCTCGGGCTGACCCTTGCGCGACAGCGGGATGATGCGCACCGCCGGCTGCGGCCACACCTGGCTGCGCAGCAGCGCCGCCAGCGCCTGCGGCCCTGCGGTCAGCTCCTTTCCCAGCACCACCGTCAGGGTGAAGAACGCGTCGGCCGGGCGCGCCGGACCCGCCGGCTTCTTGCCCGCCTTATTGCGCGCCCAAGGCGGAGCGCTGGCCGCGGTCGGCTGCCCGGCCGACTGCACGTTGATCATGCGGTCGACCTGGCCGCGCACCGCGCGCTCGACTTGGCTTATCCGCAGGCGGGCTGCGTACTCGCTCTGGCTGCCCGGGAAGAGGCGCACGCGCGTCGCCCACAGCGCCGGGCCATCGGCGCTCGCTTCTGCCGCCGGCAACTGCGGCGGCAGCCCGGTGGCCAGGACCTCGACGCGCAGGCCGAGGAGCGGGCTGAAATCCTGGCAGGCCGCGTGGTCAAAAAGGAGCGCGGCTCCGTCGGTAAGAGTGATAAGCCCGGTGGCGGTGGCGGCCGTCCAGTCGTCGATTACCCCGGCCAGGCCGGCCTGACCGGCCACCGCGGCCTCATCGCTGCTCGTCGCCGGCTCCGGCTCGACGGGGCTCGCCGCTGGCGCCGGTCCCGGCCGGGGCGGCGCGCCCGGCACCGGGTCTGCTGGGCCGTCAGGATCCGGCGCGGCGCGGCGCGGCTCCGGCGAGCCCAGACCCAGGAGCGAGCGCAGCCGCGACCAGAAAGCCATGCTGCCCAGTATACCCCCGACCGCTGCTGACCGGCTGCGGCGGTGCGCCGCGGGCGGGCCCACGCCCTGGTGACAGTCCCGGCGAGTTGCGCTAAAACCCTGCAGTGTCGCGTTGTCCGACGCCAGCCGATCCGGGTCTGCTGGCGCCCGCCCCGAGCATCTACTACCTGGCTCCGCACGCCGACGACGTCGCGCTGGCGTGCGCCGGCCATGTCGCCAGTGACGTCGCGCAGGGCCGCGCGGTCACCCTGGTCACGGTCTTTCTCAGCGGTCGCGCCGCCGAGGTCCGCCGTGCCGAAGACGAGCGCGCGGCGGCGGCGCTCGGCTGCCGCTACCTGTGCCTGAGCCTGTTCGACGCCGCCGATCGCCCCGAGGTGCAGGGGCGGCTGGGCGTGTTTACCCCCTTCGGGCCGGCGCACCTGGGCATTACCAGCGAGGTGGTGGCCCGCCTGCGCTGGCACATCCAGGCCCCCGCCGCGCTGTGCGCTCCGCTGGCGGTCGGTGGTCACATCGACCACCGCATCGTCCACGAGGCCGCGCGCGCCCTGGCCTACGAGCTGCAACTGCCGCTCACCTACTACGAGGATCAGCCTTATAGCCTCGCCGCTTATGCGCTCGGGCGGCGCCTGGCGGCGCTGGAGGCCGCGCTGCCGGCCGGACTGTCCGGCACCGAGCGCGCCTCCGTCGGCCGCGAGCGACGCGGCTACAGCGACCTGTTCCGGGCGCTGCCGATCCTGCAGTCGCTGCCGCCGGGCGTGCGGTGGCTCGGCGGCTACCTGATGGCGCGCGCCGCGCTGCGCGCCGACCGCGGCGGCCAGCGACCCGGCCTGGCGCCCCGGCTGCAGCCGCAGCTGCGCGAGATCACTGCCTATCGCCCGGCGCGGGTCGCCGCCATCGCCGCCTATGCCTCGCAGTGGCCGCTGTTCGCGGCGTCCCCCGAAGCGCTCGAGGCGCGGCTCCATCGCTACGGTCAGGGGCTGGCCGCCGGCGCTGCGGGGAGCAGCCCCGCTCCCGGCGCCGCCGCGGCTCCGACAGAGGCCGCTGCGCCGCCCGCGTACGAACGCCTCTGGGAAGATCAGGGGCTGCGGAAATGAGCTCGACGCCGCCCGCTGCACCGCTGCCGCCGCGACCGCCGGAGCGCAGCATGCCATATGTCCGAGGCTGGGCCGCCTTGATGACGCTGCTTGTGGGTTGCAGCCAGCGGGCGGCCGCGCCCGTCCCAGAAGCGCTGGTCAGCCGCGACCTGGCGGCGGTCACCGCAGCGGTCGCGGACGAGCCGGTGGTCGACCGGCTGCTGCGCCAGCTGACCGCCGGGGACAGCTCGTCGTGTCGGCCCGAGCGGGTCGGGGAGCTATTCGAGCTGGCCTCGCTGCTGACCACGCGCGACCGCGCGCTGGCCACGGCGGCGCGGGCGCAGGCGACGGCGCGCCTGGCCCTGCAGGCCCTGGGCGACTGCAGCGGCGGGCAGCGCGGGACGGCGCTGGCGGTGATCGGCGCCCTGGCGGCGACCTGGCCGGAGGCGCAGCAGGCCCTCTACGCGGGCGGGGCACCGGCGCAGCTTCGCCACCTGCTCGCCGAGGAGGTCGGCGAGCGGCGGCGCGGTCAAGCGCTGTTCGCCCTGGGGGCCCTGTTTCCGGCGCACGAGCGGGCCACCCCAGTGGCAGCGCCGGAAGCGGTGGCGCAGGACCGCTCGCTGCTGCGCGCCGGCCTGCGCGAGCCGAGCCGGTTTGTGCGACGGCAGGCGATCCTGGCCGTAGCCCTGGCCCGCGATGAGGCGCTGGACGGGCCGCTGCTGGCGGCGCTGCGGCAGCAGCTCGCGCTACCCGACGCGGCGGCGGCCGCGGAGGAGCCGCTGGGTCCGGCGGACCCGGCCACGCTGCAGGTGCCGCCCACCCTGACGCCGACCCAGGCGGCCGAGCTCGTGCCGCTGCTGCCGGCGTTTGTCGATCTGCTGCTGTCGCTGCCGCCGCCGGCGACCGCCGTCGCCCTGGACAAGGCCCTGCAGCTGACCCGGGCGGCGGCAGCAGCGAGCCCGCGCTCGGCGACCGCGCAGTTCCTGCTGGCGCAGGTGCAGAGCCGGCGCCGCGAGCCGGCGGCGGTGGCGACCCTGCGCACCGCGCTGGCGCTCGGCAACCTGCCCGAGGTGTTCCTGAGCGCGCTCGGGTCTGACGGTCGGGCGCTGACGACCGCGCTCGATGTCGCCGCGGCGCGCCGGCAGGTGCGGGCGGCGCTGGCGGCGCGTCCGCCGACCCCGCCCGCCGCCGAGCTGGCCCCGGTGGTGACCGCCGGCGAGCTGAGCTCCGGACAGGTCGGGGTGCCCGTGGTGGCCCCCGCCCAGCTGGCGGCGCAGGCCGCGGCGGTCCTGCGCGAGTCGGGCCTACACAGCGCCGCGGCGCAGGCCCTCGGCGCCGAGCTGTTCGCCCACTATCCCTTCGGCTCCGAGGAGTATTACGACTCCTGCCTGCGCAGCTTCCTGCACGGCAACAACCGCGACCTGGTCCAGGCGCTGGGCCTGTCGGCCGAGCAGGCCAGCGGCGGGCGTCTGCTCGTCGGCGTGGTCGAAGCTCGCGGCGCCGCGGCGACCGCGGATGCGGTGCCAGCAGCGGGAGCGGCGGCACCCGGCGGCTCGGCGCCGGGCCGCTATGGGGTGACGTGCGCGCTGTGCCATGCCCAGGTGGATGCGCGGGGTGCGCGCCAGGACGGGCTGCCGAGCCGGACCTATGATCAGGGCCTGCTGCTGGCGGCCTGCGTCGAGCAGCCGATCCATCACAAGTCGGGCAACCGCAACCTCGCCGACCTGCTCGAGTATCGGCCCGGGCGCAACGACTCGTCCTCCGACGGGGTGCACAATCCGACGGAGATCCCGTCGCTTTACGGGCTGCGGGTGGGCGGGCCGGTGCGCTGGAACGGCGACACCCCGACTCTCGAGGTGCAGATCGACCGCAACCTGTCTGCCCAGTCCGCCCCGCCGGCGGTGATCGCGCTGGTGGCGGCGTACCTGCGCGGGCTGCCCTTGCCGCCGGCCCAGCCGCCGCCGCCGGGGTCAGTGGCCACGGTCGCTGCCGGCGCCGCGGTGTTCCAGCAGACCTGCCAGCGCTGCCACGCCCCGCCGGCATACACTACCGGCGAGGTCATCGCCCAGCCCGAGCTGCTGACCGACGTGACGCGGGTCTCGGCAGTGCTGCCCAACAGCTCGCCCGGCTACAAGATCCCCTCGCTGCTGCGGGTAGGCCGCAGCGCGCCGTACCTGCACGACGGCTCGATCCCGACGCTAGAGGCGCTGCTGGAGCTGCCGCCGCGCGGTCCCGGCGCGCCCGCGACGCGCGGTCACCGCTTCGGCCTCACTCTGCCAGCGCGCGAGCGCGCCGCCCTGCTGGCCTTCCTGCGCACCCTGTAAGAAAGAGCTGAGGCGGGCCGCCGAGGCGCCCGCTGACCTTCCTGCGCACCCTGTAAGAAGGAGCTGAGGCGGGCCGCCGAAGGCGCCTGCTGGCCTTGTGCCCACCGTGCAAGAAGGAGCTGGGGACGGGGCGCAGAGGGTCTGCTGGCCTTGTGCCCACCGTGTAAGGAGCTGGGGCGGGGCAGCCGAGGCGCCCGCTGGCCTTTGCCTGAACCCTGGAAGAAGGAGCTGAGGATGGGGCGCTTGGGGCCTGCTGGCCTTTGCGCGAACTCTGTCGGAAGGAGCTGGGGCAGGGCCGCTTGAGGCTCTGGCTGTGGGTCGCTCAGCCCCCTGCGGGGACGGCCGGCGGCAGCGGGGCGACCGGTGGCGGGATCGGGACCGGCGGCGGGCTCGGGGCGCCCAGGCTGGAAGGGGCCTGGACGTTGGGGGCGATGGGCGCCGCGGGGGCGGTCGGGATGGCCGGCGGCGGCGGGATCGGCGGCGCGGTCGGGTTCGGCTCGCCGGGCAGCAGCGGCGCGGCGGGCGGGGTCGGCGGCGCCGGGACTGCCGGGGCTGCGGGGTCGCTCGGCACCACGCTCGGGACGGCGCTCGGGACCACCGGGATGCCGGTGTCCGCCGGCGCTGCGGGCAGCACGCGCAGCTCGACGCGGCGGTTCTGCGCCCGGCCGGCCTCGGTGTTGTTGTCGCCGATCGGCCGGCTGGAGCCCAGGCCGACGGCGGAAAGCCGCGCCGCCTCGACGCCCTTGCTCTCCAGGTAGGTCTTTACCGTCTCGGCTCGCTGCTGCGACAGGGTCTGGTTCTGCGCCGCGACGCCGACGTTGTCGGTGTGACCGGAGATCTCGACTCGCAGGGTCGGGCTCTCCTTGAGCGCCTCGGCGACCTTGTTGAGCACCAGGAACGACTGCGGCAGCAGCACCGGCTGATTGGGCTGGAAGCGGACGCCCTCGAGCTTGCCGATGAACTGCGCCAGCTTCTGCGGAATCAGGGCGGGCGCCGCCGCTGCCGGCTTGGGCGCCGCCGGCGGGGGAGTCGCCGGCGCCGCGCCCGTCGTCCCCTCCGGCGGAGTCGGCGCCATGGGCCTTGGCGGCACGGCGCTGCGCGTCCCGGGCAGCAGCTGGAACTCGACGCGGCGGTTCTGGGTGCGGCCGGCCTCGGTGCGGTTGTCGGCGATCGGGCGGGTCGAGCCGTGGCCGACCGCGATCAGGCGGCCCGGACTGCTGCGACAGCGCCTGGTTCTGCGCCGGCAGGCCGATGTTGTCGGTGTGGCCAGAGATCTCCACCCGCACCGAGGGATTTTCCTGCAGCGCCTCGACCGCCTTGTCGAGCACCGGGAACGACTGCGGCAGCAGCACGGCGCGATTGGGCGCAAAGCGGATGCCTTCGATCTTGCCGACGAACTTCGCCAGCTTCTCGGGCAGCTCGTCCGGGCAGCCGTCGGAGTCTTTGTAGTTGTTGATCGTCTCGGGCTCGCTCGGGCACTTGTCCAGGCGGTCGACGATGCCGTCGCCGTCGGTGTCGGTGTCGGGGCAGCCGCCGTTGGCCTTGGGCCCGGGCTCGCTCGGGCACTTGTCCAGGCGATCGAACACGCCATCGCCATCGGCGTCGGTGTCGGGGCAGCCGCCGTTGTCGACCGGGCCGGCCTTGTCGGGGCACTTGTCCAGGCGGTCGACGACCGAGTCGCCATCGGCGTCCTTGTCCGGGCAGCCGTCGTTTTCCTTGATCCCGGCCTCGGTCGGGCAGCGGTCTTCCTTGTCGATGAAGCCGTCGCCGTCGGTGTCCACCGGCTTGGGCGGCTCGGGCGGCTTCTCCGGCTCAAAGCCGAGCCGGCCGTAGACGCCGGCCAGGGCCTCGAAGTCCTGGGTGAAGGTGGCGGTGCGGATCTCGGGCACCAGCGCCATGCGACCATCGACGCGCACGCCCACATACTTGTTGATGTTGACGCGCAGGCCGATTCCGGTGTGGAAGGCGCCGACGTTCTCGGTGCGCAGCGGCAGGCCGGGATCGGGCCGGATGCCGAGCACGCCGCCGCCGGCGAGCAGGAACGGCTGCCAGCGCCCTTCGCTGCCGAGCGGCCAGCGGAACAAGAGGTGCCCGCGCCCGGTGTAGACCAGGACCTGTGAGGGCCGCTCGAGCAGCTTGGTCGGGCTGGCGAGGAACTCGGCTTCGAGCATGAAGTACTTGCTCAGGCCGTAGCCGACCCTGCCGCCCACCGCCACCGCGTGCGCGAGCTCACTGCCCGGGGTCGGGTAGTCGCTGCGTCCCAGGGCGCTGGTAGATGAGAAGAAGTGCGCGCCGAGGACGACCCCAGCCTCCAGCGGGCGATCATCAGCCCGCGCCGCAGGTGGCGCGCCCAGCACCCCGAGTCCGAGCATGCACGTTGCCGCGGCCCAGGACCCAGGGCCCAGGCGGCCTCGCGCTGCACATCCAGAACGTCGCATGCGTTCCCTCCGAGAACGACAGATTCGGCGCATCCTAGCATGCACGTAAGAGCCGCACGGAGAAACGACCAAAATCGTTGGCGAATCTAAGCCGGCCTCGGCTGCCTCCGGGCGCTACTGACTAGCGGGCGCCTTTTATGAGCTCGCCACCTTTGATGACCACCGGCACCTGCGACAGCAGCTGGATGTCGGCCAGCGGGTCGCCGGGCACCGCGATGAGGTCGGCGTAAAAGCCCGGCAGGAGCAGCCCCACCCGATCCGCCCAGCCGAGCAGGTCGGCGGCGTTGATCGTCGCCGCCTGCAGCGCCGCCAGCGGGGTCAGGCCGCCGGTGACCAGCGCCGCCAGCTCGTTGCTGTTTTCGCCGTGTGGGTAGACCGACGAGTCGGTGCCGAGCGCCACCCGGACGCCCGAGCGCAGGGCGCGGCTGACATGGGCGCGGGCGAGCGGCAGCATCTCGCGCGCCTTGTCGATCATGTCCTGCGGCACCTGCGGCGGCGCGGCGTTTTTGAGGAACCAGTCGCCGGCGTACAGGGTCGGGACCAGGTAGGTGCGGCGGGCCTTCATGAGGCGGATGCCCTCGTCATCGATCAGCGAGCCGTGCTCGATCGAGTCGACGCCGGCGCGCACCGCCTGGCGCAGGCCGTCGGCGCCGTGGGCGTGGGCGGCCACCTTGCGGCCGAGCCGGTGCGCCTCTTCGACGATCGCTCGCAGCTCCTCGTCGCTGTACTGGCCGGCGCTCGGGATAGTGCCCTTGGACAGGATGCCGCCGGTGACCGCGACCTTGACCACGTCGGCGCCGTACTTTATGACCTCGCGGGTCTTGCGGATGACGGCGTCGCGGCCGTCGGCGACGCCCTCGGCGCGGTAGTTGAACTCGGGGGCGAGCAGGCTGCAGTCCATGTGGCCGCCGGTGCTGCCGATGGCCGGCCCGGAGGCCAGGATGCGCGGCCCGGGCACCTCGCGCTCGTTGATCGAGTCGCGCAGGGCGATGTCGGCGTAGCCGCGGGCGCCCAGGTTGCGCACCGTGGTAAACCCCGACATCAGGGTCAGCCGGGCGTTCTTGGCGCCGATGAGCGCCTCGCGCGGGACCGAGATGCCCAGCCCCTCGTAGCCGGCGATGTTCAGCCCGTAGGTGAGGTGGGTGTGGGCATCGATGAGCCCCGGCAGCACGGTGAAGTCGCCGAGGTCGAGGATGGGGGTGCCGGGCGGCGCGTGGGCGGCGACCAGCGCCTCGGGCCCGATCTCGCGGATGCGCTCGCCGATGATGAGCAGCGCCGCCCGCGGCTGCGCCTGGCCGGTGCGCACGTCGAGCAGGCGGCCTGCCTTGACGAGCAGGGGCAGTAGCGGACTCGGCTGCGCAAGAGCCACTGCTGGCGCTGCTCCGCAAAGCAGGCCAAGGAACGCCCGGCGTCGAATCGCTGCCCCCATGCGCTTCTCCTGGGTCGAAAATTTCCCTGGTTATTTTCACGCGCCGGCGGGATTCGTTCGACTGGTTTATTCGCCATGCCACCCATGTAATGACGCTCAGTACATAAAGCGGCCACCGCGATTTCTCGTCGCCTGATCCCAAGAGGCAGGAGCGATGGCAGAGCGCGGAGCTGAAACCGGGCAGTCGCTGGCGCGAGCCGGGGCGGGGAGGCGGAGGCGGCAGGGAGGCCGCGGCGGGGGGCTAGCCGAAGTCGTGGCTCTTGGGGATGACGACGATGCCGTCGCTCACCTGGAAGCGGCGCCCGTCGGCCTCGGGGTCGTAGCCGATCTCGGTGCCGGCGGGGATGCGCACGTTCTTGTCGATGATGGCGCGCTGGATGCGGCAGTGGCGGCCGATGTCGACGCCCTCGTGCAGGATCGACGAGCGGACCTCGGCGTAGCTGTTCACGCGCACCCGCGGCCCGAGCACGCTGCGGTCGATGTAGCCGCCCGAGATGATGCACCCCTCGCTGATCAGCGAGTCGGTGGCGAAGCCGACGCGGCGGGTGCCGCCGTGGCTCTCTTCATTGAAGACGAACTTGGCCGGCGGCAGCGAGCGCATCCAGGTGTGCAGCGGCCAGCGCGGGTTATACAGGTTGAACACCGGCACAACCTGGATAAGGTCCATGTTGGCCATGTAGTACTGCTGGATGGTGCCGACGTCGCGCCAGTAGCCGCGCTCGCGCTCGTCCATGCCGGGGATCTCGTTGCGCATGAAATCGTAGGCGTAAAGGGCGCGCTTGCCGACCATGTCGGGCAGGATGTTGCGGCCAAAGTCGTGCTGGGTGCCGGTCTTGCCCTCGGCGTCGTGGAGCAGCTGCTGCACCAGCAGCCGGGTGTTGAAGATGTAGTTGCCCATCGACGCCAGCGCCCAGCCGGGGCGGCCGGGGATCTCGGGCGGGTTCTCCGACTTCTCGGTGAACGAGACGATGCGCCACGAGGTGTCGATCTCGATGACGCCGAACGACCGCGCCAGCTCGACCGGCACCGGGATGGCGGCGACGGTGCACTCGGCGCCGGTCTCCAGGTGGAAGTCGAGCATCTGGCGGACGTCCATCTTGTAGACGTGGTCGCCGCCGAAGACCAGGACCATGTCGGGATCTTCGTCGGTGATGACGTTGAGCGACTGGTAGATGGCGTCGGCCGAGCCCTTGAACCACTCGCGACCGCGACGCTGCTGCGCCGGCACCGCCTCGACATACTGATCGAGCATCGCCGGCAGGCGCCAGCCGCGCGAGAGGTGGTTGTTGAGCGAGTCGCTCATGTACTGGGTGAGGACCTTGATCTTGTTGAACCCCGAGTTCACGAGGTTGGACAGGACAAAGTCGATGAGGCGGTAGCGGCCGCCGATCGGCACCGCCGGCTTGGCGCGGTCGGCGGTCAGCGGCCACAGCCGTCGTCCCTCACCGCCGGCGAGCACCAGGGCGAGGACGCGGGGGATGGGACCTCGGTGGGGCACGAACTTGGGGCTCTGGCTTGCGCTCATGTTCCACTCTCGATGGGCAAAGGCAAAAGGGAATCGAAAGCCGTCACTGGAGGGGCGCTGCGCTGCGGCAGCGCTTGCGTTTCATATTACTTCGGCAAGCGCGGCTTGTCGCTCCCATAAATCGGGCATTGATCAGCGATTTTGCCAGGAGCTAGGCGCGCCTAGACCCGAGCTGAGCTGAGCTGAGCTGAGCTGCGCTGCGCTGCGCTGCCAGGGAGTGTCTTTGCGGGGAAAGGCCCTTTTCAGGCCCGTCAGAGCTGAGGCGGCTAGCGGCGTACGGCCAGCATGTACAAGAGGATGATGAGCACCAGGGCGAGCACGCCGATGACGACCAGCACCGGGCCGCGGCCCTGCGAAGGCTCGGCCGCGTCCTTGGCGCGGATCGGCCCGGTAAACTCCGCCGACATGGGCAGCGTCGGTACCGGCATCTTGGTGGTCTTCTCGGAGGCGCCCTCAAGGAGCTTTTCCAGCGAGGGGACCGCCTGCCCGGCGCCGCTAGCCTTGGAGAGACTGGCCCCCGAGAGGCTCGCCCCCGAGGGCCGTTGCGGCAGGCTGGGTTCGGCCTCGTTCCACATCCGCGGGTCGATGAACGACTCGGGGTTGAGCGGCGCGTTGCCGGTCGCCGGTGGCTTTTTGGCCGCCTCGGCCGCCTCGGCGCTGACCTCGTCGAGCGAGGTGAACTTGAGGATCTCGTCCTGGATCAGGTTGTCGATCAGCGAGCCGATCGGCTTCTGGGGCTTGCTGCGCTGGCGCTCGCTGAGGCAGCGGGCGATGAGCTGCTCGATGTCGCGGCTGGTCACCTTCATGCCGCGCGAGAACAGGTACTGGGCGATCGCGTCGCCCAGGTCCTCGGCGCGCTGGAAGCGCTGCGCGGCATCCTTGGCCAGCGCCTTGCGCACGATCGCCTCCAGCTCGGGCGTGACCTCCGGGTTCTGGGCAGCGAGCGAGGGGACGTGGGCCTGGCGCACCAGCTGCACGGTCTTGTAGTCGGTCTCGCCGTCGAACAGGCGCTTGCCGATGAGCAGCTCGTAGAGCAGGATGCCGGTGGCGAAGATGTCCGAGCGGCAGTCGACCTCTTCGCCGCGCGCCGCCTCGGGGGACAGGTAGCTGAACTTGCCCTTGACCACCCCGGGGTCGGTGTTCTCCAGCTGCGAGGTCGCCTTGGCCAGGCCGAAGTCGGCCAGCTTCACCTCGCCGCGCTTGGAGATGAGGATGTTGGGCGGCGAGATGTCGCGGTGGACGATGCCAAGCGCGCGGCCGGTCTCGGGATCGACCAGGTCGTGGGCATACGACAGCGCCTTGCAGACCTCCATCATGATGTACAGGCCCTGGCTCACCGGCAGGCGCACGTTCTGCGCCCGCAGCGAGTCGATGATCACCTTGAGGTTGGCGCCATCGACGTACTCCATGACCAGGAAGTAGGCGTGCTCACCTGCGGCTTCGGCGGCGGCGGCGGCGGCGGCGGCCTCGGCGACCGCGGCGGCGCTGGAGCCCGGCGGGGCGGCATCGGAGACCCCGAAGTCGTAGACCTGCACGATGTTGGCGTGCTGCAGGTGGAGCGCCAGGCGCGCCTCATCCAGGAACATCTGCACAAACTTCTTGTTCTTGGTGAGGTTGGGGAGGATGCGCTTGATCGCCACGTTGCGCTTGAGCCCACCAACAGTGGACTCGGCAACGCCGCGAAAAACCTCAGCCATACCCCCGGCGTCCAGGCGGTCGGTAATCTTGTAGCGCTGGTGCTCCATGTACGGGATGAAACCCTAATCTATCAGAAAAAGTAGTCTCGCTGTGCTAAACCGCGCAGAAGCTCGCTCCGCCGACGGTCGAGCGGGCGCAGCGCCCGGGCCAGGCCCAGCCGGAGTCGCCCAAAGACGAGGAATTTCCGCGGTGGCAGATGTAGGAGTACGCGCCGGCAGCGGCTCTCAGGCCAGCGCGCGGACCGATGCTATAAAGGCGCGCCGGGATCTGGTGATCTGCCGGTACACGGGTAGCCGCAGGCGCCCGAGCTTTCTAAGCGGCCCGGGCTGGCCTGGTCTGGCTACTCCTCTTCCATGGACTCGGGCAGCTGATCGGCATCCGAGCCGCCGCGGCCGACGATCTGCGACTTGGCGAGCTCCTCTTTTTCTTTCTCTTCCTTGCAGTCGATGCACAAGGTCGTCACCGGCCGCGCCAGGAGGCGGCGGAACGAGATCTTCTCGCCGCAGTCCTCGCACTCGTTGATGGTGCCGGCCTTGATGCGCTCGATCGCCGCGTTGATCTTGTTTAGCAAGAACTTCTCGCGATCGCGGAGCCGCAGCTCCGTCGAGAAGATCTCCTCCTCCATCGACTCGTCGATGGAGTCGCGCCCAATGCTGCGCTCGCGCTCCATGCTGAACTTGAGGCCATCCTTTGCGTTTTGAAGGAGGCGAGTTCGTTCAGCCAGAAGCACCGCGCTCAGCTGCGCCCGCTCCTGCTCACTTAGCATGCAAAACCCCTTGCTGACCTGGGTCAGCGGCGAAAGAAGGCCCGTAAGGACATCAAGCTGGAGTACGGCATGTCGTTAGCGACAGTGCGGACCAGCAAACCATTGGGTAGCGTACTCTAAGGGCCAATCGCCAGGGTGTCAATGGATGTATTTGACAGCAGCGATGGAGAAAGCCTTATTAGCGCGGCCGGCGGCGGCTGACGTGGGCTCTACTTGAACCCTTTGTGGTGCCGCGGGCGAGCCTTGAGTCTTCGGGATTTTTCGCTGGTCGGCGCGGCGAGGCTTAAAGGTCAGCTCGCCTTTTTCTCGCGGATGAGCAGCGGCCGCTGGCGGTTTATGACCACGTCAGCGTTGATCACGCACTCGCGCACCCCGGTGGTCGAGGGGATCTCGTACATGACGTCGAGCATGATCTCTTCCATGATCGCGCGCAGGCCGCGGGCGCCGGACTTACGGCGGTAGGCCTCGCGCGCCACGGCGATCGTGGCGTCTTCGGTGAAGCGCAGCTGGACGCCCTCCATCTCGAAGAGGCGCTGGTACTGCTTGGTCAGGGCGTTTTTGGGCTTCCACAGCACCTCGGCGAGCGCTTTTTCATCGAGCGAGTCGCACGAGACGATGATCGGCAGGCGGCCGAGGAACTCGGGGATCATGCCGTACTTGATGAGGTCTTCGGTGCGCACCATGGCGCGCAGCGAGTCTTTGTCCTCGTCGCTCTTGGCCGAGATGCGGGCGCCAAAGCCCATGCCGCGCTCGCCGACGCGGCGGCGCACGATGTCTTCCAGGCCGTTGAAGGCGCCGCAGCAGACAAACAAGATGTCGGTGGTGTCGACCTGGATCAGCTCCTGCTGCGGCCGGTTGCGAGCGCCGTCGGGGGTGATCGTCGCGTGCTTGCCTTCCAGGAGCTTGAGCAGCGCCTGCTGCACGCCCTCGCCGCTGACGTCGCGGGTCACCGACGGACCGCCGCCCTTGCGGGCGATCTTGTCGATCTCATCTATGCAGACGATGCCGCGCTGGGCGCGCTCGACATCGCCGGCGCTGTTGCGGTAGAGCGCCTTGATCACGCTCTCCACATCCTCGCCCACGTAGCCGGCCTCGGTCAGGGTGGTGGCGTCGGCGATCGCGAACGGGACATCGAGCTTCTTGGCCAGGGTCTGGGCGAGCAGGGTCTTGCCGCACCCGGTCGGACCAATCAGCAGGATGTTGCCCTTCTGGATCTCGACGTCCCCGGTGCGGCCGCGCGACTGGATGCGCTTGTAGTGGTTGTACACCGCCACCGACAGCGTCTTTTTCGCCCGCGTCTGGGCGATGGCGTAGCGGTCAAGCTCCTCGACCACCTCGGTCGGCTTGGGATACTTGGGGCGCTCGTGAGCTTCCTCTTTAGAGAGGATGTCGTTGCACAGGGCGACGCACTCATCGCAGATGAACACCCGCGGCCCGGAGATAAGCTTCCGGACCTCGCGTCGCCGTTTGCCGCAGAAGGAGCAGTGGAAGTCGTCCATACCAGTCAAGTGAGGGTCGCTTTCGCCTCTGAAAGGGATTCTTGCATAGTAAGTTCACCGGAGCAAAGAACGGAAGGCTTTTTGTAAGCGCTTCATGGACTTTGCAGGGACCTTGGCCGGCGCCAAGAAACCTTGGGGCCAGACGGAGATGCGGGGTCAGCGATGCGCGAGGAGGGCGGGGGGCTGACGCGAGGAAAAAATTATTGGGTGGGCTCGGTGGGATTCGAACCCACGGCCAACGGCTTAAAAGGCCGCTGCTCTACCGGCTGAGCTACAAGCCCGAAAAAGAAGTGGTGTGCTTTTATCACGCACAGCTACCTCGGTCAACTGGTTCTCGGCGACCTTGGCCCGGGGGGCGGGCTTTATTTTTGTAAAGGGTCTGAAGGGCCTGGAGGGCTCGAGCTGCTCGAACTGCTCGAGCTGCTCGAGCTGCTCGAGCTGCTCAAATGGTCCGAATGGCCCGAGTGGCGGTCTAGGCCGTCTGGCCTTGAGCGACGGCGGGCCCCGGGCTGCAGGTCGGCGCGCCGCGGGCGGCGGGGCGGTGGGCGGGTGAGCAGCAAGAGCCCCGCCAGCAGGGCCAGGGCGGAGAACCACAGGATCGCCACCCGGCCGTGGGGCCGCGAGCCGCCGAGCCGCGGCTCGAGATAGGGGTCGGGGGTCAGCGTCAGCTCGTCCGGCGCCGCCGGCAGGAGCTTAGGCGGCAGCTCGGCGACGACGTCGGGGGCAACCGGCTTGTGCAGCAGGACCCGCTCCATCACCTCGCGGGTCTTGGCCACGGCGGTCAGGGTCACCGCGTCGCCGTCCACCTGCACCCGCAGGTAGTGGTGCTCGGCGCGGAACAGCTGCAGCGCCAGGTCGTCCTCGGAGTTACACGACTGGCTGCGGTGGTACAGCGGCGCCCCGCCGCCTCCCGAGACGAAGTAGCGGATGCCCTGCCGCTCCAGGTGCTGGTAGGCGTGCTCGTGACCGGCAAAGACGGCGCGGACCTTGGGCTGCTGGAGCAGCAGCGGGACGATCTTGCGCTGCAGTCGCTCGCTGCCGCAGTAGGCGCCGACGGCGTAGGGCGGCTGGTGGACAAAGAGGAAGATGTGGCGCAGCTGGGCGTCGCCGCGCGCCGCGGCCAGGGTCCGCTCCAGCCACGCCGCCTGCTCGCCGTCGTAGGGGCTGTTGCCATCCAGGGCCACGAACAGGGAGTTGCTGTAGCGAAACGAGTAGAACACCGGTCGCCGGCGGTGGGTGCCGCCGGCCGGCAGGGCAAAGTAGCGGAAGAAGTGGTAGGCCTCGGGGTCAAAGCGCAGCTCGTGGTTGCCGAGCGCCGGGTACATGGGCGTGTTGTGGATGAGCGGGCTCGCCGCGGCGAAGTAGCGCTGCCACTGCAGATCGTCGCTGGCGCGGCTTACCATGTCGCCGGTCTGGAGGATGAAGTCGGGGTTCTCGCTGCTCATCGCGGTGATGACGGCGCGGTGGTCGGCGTCGCGATCGCGGTTGTCGCCGTAGACCAGGAACACGAACGGCCCCGAAAGCGGCACGGTGGTGAACTCGCCGGGCGGGGCCAGGGTCTCGGGGGTGCCCTCGGCGCCCAGCCGCCGCGCCGCGACCACATAGCGATAGCGGGTGCCCGGGGTGAGCCCCGACAGCCGCACCTGATGATCCAGCCCGGGAGCGGCGACGAACGTCGCCCGCCCGGTGGGCAGCTCGACCCGCACCACCCCCGAGGTCACCGCGCTGGTGGTCCAGGCGACGACGATGCCATCGGGCTTGGCGTCCTGCACGTACGGCTCGATGGTGAAGCGCACCGGCTCGCCGCCCGGTCGCGGCCCGGGGGGCGCGGCGGCCAGCGGACCGGCCGCAAACAACCCCGCCACCGCCGCCACCACAGCCAGAGCGCGGAGGCGCGGCGCAAGATCCTGGTGAGCGAGCCGCCGCCCTAGGAGCGAGGCCATGTCTTCTTTGGACTGTCTAGGGTTGTCAGCAGATCAACGACCTGCGCCCGCTCGGCGGCCAGCGCCAGCGGGATCGGCATCTCGATGACCAGGCGGGCGAACAGGCAGCGCGCCCGCTGGCGATCGACGCGCACGTCGTACAGGCGGTGGCGCAGCGGCTCGGGCGCCGCCGCCGGCAGGCTGCGCCAGCGCTGCTCGGTGGCGAAGAAGGCGCGCTCCAGCTCCTCCAGGTCGATGAACAGGCCGTGCCGCGCCTCCTCGCTCAGGGTGAGGTCGGTCTGCAGGCGCTCGCTCAGGGTCAGGATGCCCTGGCGCAGCTGCTGGTGGCGCTCCTGCACCTGCTGGTGCTCGCGGTGGTGCTTCTCGATCGCCACCAGCTGCTCGCTGAGCTCCGCCTCGACGCGGTCGCAGTCGGCGATGTGGGTGCGCAGGTTGAGCAGCGCCAGCGGCCAGCCGCCCGGCCACGACACCGTCGCCAGCGAGTTCGCCTGGCGGAACAGGAGCTCGGTGCCGCGCTCGTAGCCAAGGGCCAGGTCGTCGTTGGCCTGGCGGCTGAGCAGGAGCGTACTGGCCGCCTGCGCCGTCTGCGGCAGGAGCTGCGTCGGCCAGCCCTGACGATCGATGAGCTGGGTCGGCCGGTTCAGGCGGTCGACGAGCGAGGTCTTGCGCTCCTGCGCCGGCACGATCGAGGTCGGCCGCTGGTAGACGGTCAGCTTGAGCGTGGCCTGGTCGCTGAGCTGGACCTCGGGCGGCGCCGGCTGGGGGTTTTCGAACTGCAGGCAGATCTGCTCCAGCTCGGCGACGAGCTGCGCCGCAGTGGGGCGGTGGGCGGGGTTTTTCTCCAGGAGCCGCGCCACCAGCAGATCGAGGTCAATGGGCAGGTTGGAGTCGCCGATGCGCTCGGACAAGAGCGGCGGCACCGAGTACAGGTGCTGGTGCAGCACGACATCAAGCGGGCCGGTAAACGGCGGCCGCCCGACCAGGGCGTCGTGAAAGATGATCCCCACCGCGTACAGGTCCACCGGCGGGGCGACGATCGCGTCGTCCAGCAGCGTCTCGGGGGCGATGAACTCGGCGGTGCCGGTGACCTGCCCGTGCCCGGTCACCGGGGCCTGGCCGATGATGCGGGCGACCCCGAAATCCAGCACCTTGACCCAGTCGTCCTGGCCCTGGTTGCGGGTGAGCACGATGTTCTCGGGCTTGATGTCGCGGTGGACCACGCCCTTGCTGTGGGCGTGATCGAGGGCGCGCGCCACCTGCAGCATGATGTTTAGCACCCGCTCGATGGGCAGGGTACGGGTCGGGTTCTGCTGGATCGCGGCGTGCAGCGTCTGGCCGTCGACGTACTCCATGACCAGGTACGGCTCGCCGAGCTCGTCGCGGCCAAAGTCGTACAGGTACACGATGTTGGCGTGATCCATGACGCTGGCGGCGCGCGCCTCGCGCAGAAAGCGCAGCAGCGACTTCTCGTCCCAGATGAACTCGCGCTTGAGCAGCTTGACCGCCATCGGGCGGTTTAGCACCTTGTGCATCGCCCGATACACGACGCCGGTGGCGCCGCTGCCGAGGAACTGCTCGAGCAGGAAGCGGCCGGCGATGACGCGGCCGATCAGCGGATCTTTATCGCCGCCCGAGGTGCCGCTGCGGTGCCCCTTGGGGATGTCGATGAGCTGCGAGCCATCGGCGCGGCAGAAGCGAGCCTTGGTTGTGTATTGCTTGCCACACTCGGGGCACTGGCGCGTAAGACCCATGCTCGAACAAAAGGACGCAGCCCCGGGCGCACCCGCGCCGCAGGCGATCATGCGTTGCCTTTATCATCCGATATTGCTCCTAAATGGGGTCAAAGTGGCAGGCTCTCCCCACAAAATCGCCCGCTGCGAGGCAGATTGCCCGGCCGCCGCGACCCCCGGCTGGGGCACAGGTGTGAGGCGCGCTGCCGCTGTAGGGCAGCTCATACAGTGGGCAGTGGGCAGTGGGCAGTGGGCAGTGGGCAGTGGGCAGTGGGCAGTGGGCAGTGGGCCGTGGGCCGTGGGCCGTGGGCCCAGGTCGGCGGTCGGCGGTCGCCAGGCGCGAGTCGCTGGCCGCGGGCGAGCTGAGCTGCAGCCGCCACCCGGCGCTTGAGGTAGATTCAGGATCGATGTCTACCTACCGCATTGACACTGTGCTGCGCGTGCGCACCAAGCATCGCCCGGGGCAGCTCGCCCGGCTGGCGACGGTGATCGCGCAGGAGGGCGCCCTTATCGGCGAGATCACCACCGTGCACATGGCCCAGGGCCTGTCGACCCGCGACATCACCGTCGAGACCGAGACCGAGGCGCACACCGAGCGGCTGGTCGCGGCGCTCAGCCGCACCGACGGCTGCGAGGTGATCGAGGTCAAGGACCGCGTGTTTGACTGCCACCGCGGCGGCAAGATCCACTCGCGCAGCCGCGTCGAGCTGCTCCAGCTCGGCGACCTCCGCTACATCTATACCCCGGGCGTCGCCCGCGTCGCCCGGGCGATCGAGGCCGAGCCGCGCCACGCCTGGGACTACACCAGCGTCGGCCACTCGGTCGGCATCTTCACCAACGGCTCGCGGGTGCTGGGCCTTGGCAACATCGGCCCGCTGGCCAGCCTGCCGGTGATGGAGGGCAAGGCGGTCCTTTATGACAAGTTCGCCGGTCTGTCGGCGACGCCGATCCTCATCGACACCCTGGACGCCGACGAGTTTATCCAGACGGTGGTGCGGGTCTCGCGCAGCTTCGGCGGCATCCACCTGGAAGACATCCGCAGCCCCGAGTGCTTCAAGATCGAGTCCGAGCTGCGGCGGCTGCTCAAAAAGCCGGTCATGCACGACGACCAGCACGGTACCGCGGTGGTCACCCTGGCGGCGATCATCAACGCCTGCCGGATCACCGGGCTGGCCCTCAAGCAGTCCAAGCTCGGCCAGATTGGCCTTGGGGCCGCCGGCAGCGCGATCGCCAAGCTGGCGCTGGCGTACGGCGTCGGCTCGGTGCTGGTCAACGATCGCTCGCCGGAAGCGGTCGCCGCGCTCCGCGAGCAGGGGGCCCGGCCGGCCGAGCTGGCGACGATCCTCGCCGAGGCCGAGATCGTCGTGTGCACCACCGGCCAGGTCGGCCTCATCGACCCCCAAAAGGTGCGCCCCGGCCAGGTCATCTTCGCGCTGAGTAACCCCATCCCCGAGATCGAGCCCGACACCGCCCGCGCCGCCGGCGCCGCCTATGCTGCCGACGGCACCTCGATCAATAACGCCCTGGCCTTCCCCGGCATCTTCAAGGGCGCGCTGCTCAGCCGCTGCTCGACCATCCATCCCCAGATGTACATCGCCGCCGCCGAGGCGATCGCCCGCTGCGCCGCTCGCGACGAGATCGTGCCCTCGCAGCTTGACCCCGCGGTGCACGAGGCGGTGTGCGCCGCGGTGGCCGACTGCGCGCGCGCGCTGGGCCTGGCCGGCACCGCGGTCCTGTGACGGGTGACCGGGTCGGTCGGCCCGCGCGGGACCCTGCAAGATCGCCGCGGGACCCCCGCGAGACCCTGTGAACGTAGTGGAGCTGGCGGGCTGCGCCCCGGGCGGCCGGGGCCGATCCCAGGCAAATCGGCCGGGCGCGCAGTGATGCATGCACGCGCGGCGAAGGTGCGATAACATCTGTTCTATGCTTACGGTCCTACCGATCCCCTGCCTGCATGACAACTACGCCTACCTCCTGTCGGTGCCCGATCGCGACGAGGTTGCGGTGGTCGACGCCTCCGAGGCGCCGCCGGTGCTGGCCGCCCTGGCTGCCGCTGGCCGGCGCCTGGGCGCCATCCTGACCACCCACCATCATCATGATCACGTGGGCGGCAACGCCGAGCTGCGGGCCCGCTTTCCCGCGGTGGCGGTGTACGGCTACAGCGGCGACTTCGCCGGCGGCCGCGAGGGCCGGGTGCCGGCGCAGACGGTGGGCCTGGACGACGGGCAGGAGTTTACCCTGCTCGGGCGGCGGGTCCAGGTGTTGCACATCCCCGGCCACACCCTGACCGCCATCGCCTACTACTTTCCCGATGACGGGCTGCTGTTCACCGGCGACACCCTGTTCTCCGCCGGCTGCGGCCGCCTGTTTGAGGGGACGCCGGCGCAGATGCACGCCTCGCTGCGGCGGCTGGCGGCGCTGCCCGGTGAGGTCAAGGTGTACTGCGGCCACGAGTACACCTTGAAGAACCTCTCGTTCGCCGCGGCGGTCGAGCCGGACAATGCCGAGGTGCGCGCCCGCGCCGAGAAGGCCAAACAGCTGCGCGCCCAGAGCCTGCCCACCGTGCCCTCGACCCTGCACGAGGAGCTGCAGACAAACCCCTTCCTGCGCGCCGCCGCATCGTCGGTACGCAGCGCCGCGGCGCATCGCACGGAGGTCGCGCGGCCGATGACGGCCGACGACGATGTCGAGGTGTTCGCGCGCATCCGCCGCTGGCGGGACGAGTTCTAGCGCCGGCCGCGCTGGCGACCTGGTACGACTTGGTCACAAGGTAGAAGCCTCGCGACGAGAAACCTGGCAAAGCGACTGACTCGCCGCGCTAGGTTCTCGACGGAGATTCCTGCAAGTGACGAGGTCGTACTAGGGGAGCTCGGCGAACGAGCGGATGCCGGCGCCGGGCGGCGCGGCAGGGTCGCGGTGGACCTGTACGGCCGCCAGGCCGGCGGCGCGGGCGGCGGTGAGCTCCTCGGGGGTGTCGCTGAGAAACAGGATCGCGGCGGCCGGCAGCGCGAGCTCGGCGGCGATGCGGGCGTAGCTTGTCGCCTCGCGCTTGGAGCCGATCTCGGTGTCGAAGTGGCCGTCTAGCAGCGGCGTCAGATCGCCGCCCGGCAGGTGGGCGAACAGCAGCTTCTGCGCCAGCACACTGCCCGACGAGAAAATATAGATCCGCGCCCCGCGCTCATGCCAGCGGCGCAGCGCCGGCTCGACGTCGGGATAAAGCTCCCCGTGCAGGCTGCCGCTGCGGTAGCCCTGGGCCCAGATGCGGCCCTGGAGCGACTTCAGGCCGCGCGACTTGCGATCCTGATCCATCAGCCACAGCAGGTAGGGCACAACGCCGGCGGCGTCGCGCTCGTCCCACGGCGGCGGGCTGCGTCCGGCCGCGCGATCGGCGCGATGCTCGTCGGCGAGCAGCGCGAGCTCGGTCGCCAGGGCGGCCGGCTCGGGCGCGGCGCCGGCGAGGAACCCGGGCAGCGCCCGGCGGGCGAAGGGAAACAGCGTCTTATAGACGAAATCCACCGGCGTGGTCGTCCCTTCGATGTCGAGCAGGTACGCCGCGTAGGCCATCAAGCGGCCCCGCTTGCCGGGCTCTTTGCTGGCAAGTCAGAAGGTCCCAGGCACAGCGGCTGATACCCGCTGTCCACCCCGCTCTGCGTATAGTGGGGCGTCCAGCCGGCCGGGTCCTGGAACAGCCGGATGGCGCGGATTCGCCGCTCGCTGCACAGGTCAAACCAGTGCCAGGTCCCGGTGGGCACGCGCGCCAGGTCGCCCGCCTCGACCTCCAGCGCCACCACCGGGCCGCTGCGCGGGCGCAGGTGAAACACCCCGCGGCCGGCGACGATGAAGCGCACCTCGTCTTCATCGTGGAAGTGCTCCTTGCGGAACCGCGCGAGCATGCCCTCCAGGTTCGGCGTGTCGGGGTGGAGATCGATGACATCGGCCGTCACGTAGCCGCCCTGCTGCTTGAGCAGGTCGATCTCGTGGGCGAAGGCGGCGAGGATCTCGGGGCCGGAGGCGGTGGGCGGCAGCGCCACCGCCGGCTTCCAGACCTCGTAGTCGATGCCGATGCCGGCCAGGTACTGCTTGATCGGCAGGTAGCCGGTGATGGTCTTTTTTTCGTCGGGAATGTGCAAAGTGGCCATCCAGGTCTCCTAGGCTCGCCGCAGAGCCACCTCAAAGAGGAACTCCAGCACCTCCAGGTGGCGCTGCGCCTCGGCCAGATCGTGTCCCCAGGTGTACAGGCCATGGCCGGCGACCAGCACCGCGTGCGCGCCCGGGTGTGCGCCGAGCGTCCGCTCGAGCTCGGCCCGCAGCTTGGGCATGTCCTGCGAGTTGTCGAGGATCGGCACCGCCTCCACATGCTGGTGGGTGGTCACGCCGCGCAGGCCCTTGAGCATCTCAAACCCCGCGAGCTCGAACCGCTCGGGGTCGTGGGCGCTCGGCTTGAGCGAGGCCAGCGTGTTCCAGATCGAGTGGGTGTGCAGGACGACCTGAGCCCCCACCGTGTTTATCACCGCGATGTGGAGCAGCGTCTCGGCCGAGGGCCGGGCGCTGCCGAGAAGGAGCGTGCCGTGCTCGTCGACCTCCAGCAGCCTGTCTTCCTTTATCGTACCCTTGTCGATTCCGCTCGGAGTGATGAGCAGGCGAAACGGCGCCCGCGACAGGAGCGCGCTGAAGTTTCCCCCCGTCCCTGGCGCCCATCCCCGGCGGTGGATCAAGTGGATCAGGCTGATCAGGCCGGCGCGCAGAAAGGCGTCCATGGCTCTAAAGATACTCCAAGCGGTAACAGGTCTCTAGCGCCGCCTGCCGCCGCCGCTCGGGCGGGTGCGACTAGTGAGTGCGCGCCGGGCTGGCATTGACCCGCCACAGGCGGATGAGCTCTTGCTTGTGGACCAGCACGTCGGCCAGCGTGTAGCGGTCGAGCACCGCCAGGAAGCTGTCGCGCGCCTCCAAGAGCGCCCGCGTCAGGCCGCACACCGGAGCGATCGGGCAGGTGTTGGTCTCGCGATCGAAGCACTCTACGAGGTTGAAGTGCGACTCGGTGGCGCGCACCACCGCCCCCAGGTTGATCTGCGCCGGCGGTCGGGCCAGCCGGATGCCGCCGGTGCGGCCGCGCATCGCGTCGATGAAGCCGAGCGCCGCCAGCTGCTGCGCCACCTTGCTCAGGTGGTTGTACGAGATGCTGTAGGCGCGGCCGATGTCAGCGAGCGCCGGCAGCCGCTGTCCCGGCTGCGGATCATGGGTCCCAAGATATAGGAGGATGCGCAGGGCGTAGTCGGAAAACTGGGTCAGCTGCATGGGCGTCTCGGGCCTAGGGCCGGGCTGCTGCGACCGGGAGCGTCGCTCCCGGCAAGTTGTGATTGACAGCCGCGGCGGCTGGGCTAATAAATATTATGTATTTTGGATGCATAATATCAGTCCGATCGCAAAGGGGGACACCACCATGAAGAGCCTATATGAGCAGCTTGGCGGAGCGGAAGGTATGGAAACCGCCGTGGAGCTCTTTTACCGTAAGATGCTCACAGACGCGCAGGTCGCGCACTTTTTCGATGGCGTCGACATGGACCGCCAGATGGCCAAGCAGACGGCGTTCCTGACGATGGTGACCGGCGGACCGAGTCACTACACCGGCCGCGACATGCAGGCGGCGCACGCTCACCTGCTGGCCCAGGGGCTAAACGATCGCCACGTCGACATCGTCATCGCCCACCTGGGCGAGACGCTGCGCGAGCTTGGGGCCAGCTCCGAGCAGGTGCAGGCGGTGGCGGCCCTGGCCAACTCGGTGCGCGACGCCGTACTCGGCCGGATGCCCCGGGCCTGAACACGCCCGCGCGCTGCCAGCGGGCCGCGCGTCCGGCCAGGGGAGAGTCATGACGACCATTCGCTACCAAGATCGTACCTTCACCCGCGCTCCCACCGAGACGGTGCTGGAGTGCCTGCTGCGCGAGGGCGTGCCCGTGCCGTGCGCCTGCCGCGCCGGCGCCTGTCAGTCCTGCCTGGTGCGCGCCGAGTCGGGAACGCCGCCCGCCGAGGCGCAGAAGACCCTCAAAGACAGCCTGCGCGTGCGCGGCTACTTCCTGTCCTGCATCGCCCGCCCCAGCGAAGCTTTAACTGTCTCGCTGGCCGATGCCGAGCTGCGCTGCGCCGCCCGCGTGCACAGCCTGGAGCCGCTGTCGCCCACCGTGGTCCGGCTGCGCCTGCGCCCCGAGGCCGACTTCGCCTACGCCGCCGGCCAGTTCATCAACCTGGCGCGCCCCGATGGCCTTACCCGCAGCTACTCCCTGGCCAGCCTGCCCGGCCGCGATCCCTTCCTCGAGCTGCACATCCGCCTCCATCCCGGCGGTCAGATGAGCGACTACATAAAGACCCTCCGCCCCGACGATACGGTCCACCTGCGCGGCCCCGCCGGCGACTGCTTCTACGTCGCCGGGCGCCCCGAGCAGCCGCTCCTGCTCGTCGGCACCGGCACCGGCCTGTCGCCGCTTTACGGAGTCCTGCAGGAAGCGCTGCGCGCCGCCCACCGCGGCCCCATCCTGCTCCTGCACGGCGCCGCCACGCCCGAGGGCCTGTACCTCGACCGCGAGCTGCGCGCCCTCGCCGCCGCCCACCCGAACTTCACCTACCTCGCCAGCGCCCTGCGCTGCCCCGCCCCGCCCGCTGATTCGCCGGCCGCTGCCGACGTAGTCGAAGGCCCGCTCGACACCGTGCTCGCCGCCCGCCTGCCCTCGCTGCGCGGCTTCCGGGTCTTTCTCTGCGGCGGCCTCGCGCTGGTGACCAAGCTGCGCAAGCAAGTCTTCCTCGCCGGCGCCAGCCGCAAGGACATCGCCAGCGACGCCTTCCTCCCCGCCGCTCCCGCGCCCTAACGAAGGCTCTCCCTCGTCCAGACTCAAGAGCCATAGGCGCGGGCCGACCGGAGATCCTTTTTTGTCAGCGCCAGCTGGCAAAAAAGGATCGCAGGGAAGGGGGACCCGCGCCGGCGAAGACCGAAGAAGACCGACAGAAACCCCGCCGCCCGCCCCCCCGACCAGGAAGGATCGCCGGGCCGGGACCCGCGCCGGCGCCGCGCAGACTATCGCTTCAGACTGAGCTCGATCTGCGCGTCATCCAGATCGACCGTCGCGCTCAGATCCGAGCCTGCCAGCGCCTCGCCGCGCAAGGTCGCCAGCGTCTCGGCAGCGATGAAGTCGGCGTGCCGGGCAAGCGCCGCCGCGACGACCGGGTCGGTCGCCTTGTAGCCGACCGTGACCTGATCGGCGACCTTGCAGCCGGCCTTCTTGCGCAGCTCGCCGATGGCGCGCACCACCTCGCGGGCGATGCCGCGATCGCGCAGCTCGGGCGTGATCTCGGTGGTGATCGCCACCACCACCCCGTGCTCGGTGCGCGCGGCAAAGCCCGCCGCCGCCTGCGCCGCCAGCAGTACCTCATCGGCGGCCAGCACGAGCTCGCCCTCGGCCGTCTGCAGCGTCACCGCCTCTTCGCGCAGCACCGCCTCGGCGATCGCCCGCACCGCCGCCGGGCTCAGCGCTGTTAGCGCGTCCTGGATGCCCTTGACCTTCTTGCCGAACTTCTTGCCGAGCTTGGGCAGGTTCGGCCGCAGGCTGTAGTGGACGAGCTCCGTCCCCTCCTCGGCCAGGCGGACCTCTTCGACGTTGAGCTCGTCCTTGATCTCGCGCTCGAAGCGCTGCACCGCCCGCCGCGCCGCCGCGCTCGGCAGCTGCACCATCGCCGCCTGCAGCGGCTGCCGCGTCTTCAAGTTGTTGTCCATGCGCGCCGCTCGGCCCAGCGACACCACCCGCAGCGCCACGTCCATGTCGGCGCGCAGCCCGCTGGTCGCCTGCAGCACCTCCGCATCGGCGGTCGGCCAGCGGCACAAGTGGACGCTGAGCGGCGCCTCGGCGCTGCCCGCCCGCCCCAGGTTCAGGTAGATCTCCTCGCTGACAAAGGGAACAAACGGCGCCGCCAGCTTGGAGACGGTGACCAGGCACTCGTGCAGCGTCTGGTACGCCGCCCGCTTGTCGAGCTCCACCGCGCCGCCGACCTCGCCGCCCGGGCCGTCCAGGCTCGACCAGAACCGCTCGCGGCTGCGCCGCACATACCAGTTGGACAGCACGTCCACGAAGTCGGCGATGCCGCGCGCCGCACCGGTGAGGTCGTAGTGCTCCAGCTGCTCGGTGGTCTGCTGGATGAGGCGGTGCAATAGGCCGACGATCCACTGATCGAGCGCCGGCCGCGCCAGCACCGGCAGCACCTCGGTGCCCAGGCGGTGGTACTCGACCTCGGCGTAGGTGACAAAGAAGCTGTAGCAGTTCCACAGGGTGAGCAGGAACTGGCGCAGCGACTTCTGCACCAGCGCCTGCGAGAACCGCCGCGGCTGGCCCGGCGGCGAGGCGGTGTACAGGTAGTAGCGCAGGGCGTCGGCGCCCTCGGTGTCGAGCACCGTCCAGGGATCGACGATGTTACCGAGCCGCTTGGACATCTTGCGGCCCTCGCCATCGAGGATGTGGCCCAGCACGATGCAGTTCTGGAACGCCGGCTCGCCGCGGAAGAGCACCCCCAGCGCGTGCAGGGTGTAAAACCAGCCGCGCGTCTGATCCACCCCTTCGGAGATGTAGGCCGCCGGGAACAGCGAGTCGAAGTCGTCCTTGTGCTCGATCGGGTAGTGGTGCTGCGCAAACGGCATCGCGCCCGAGTCAAACCAGCAGTCGATGACGTCCTTGACCCGGCGCATCGTGCCGCCGCTATTGCTCGGCCAGGCGACGCTGTCGATGTAGGGCCGGTGCAGATCGAAGTCGGGGTCTTTTGTCAGGTCGCGGCCGACCTTCTGCGACAGCTCGGCGATGCTGCTTATGCACGCTAGCTCACCGCTCTTGTCGCACTGCCACAGCGGCAGCGGCGTGCCCCAGTAGCGCTCGCGCGAGATCGCCCAGTCGACGTTGTTGCGCAGCCAGTCGCCAAAGCGGCCGTCCTTGATGTGCTCGGGGTACCAGTTGATGCGCTGGTTCTGCGCTAGCAGCTGCTCGCGCACCGCCGTTGTCTTTATGTACCAGCTGTCCTTGGCGAAGTAGAGCAGCGGCGTGTCGCAGCGCCAGCAGAACGGGTAGCTGTGCTTGATGCGGCCGCTGTTCCACAAAAGGCCCCGCTCCTTGAGATCGCGGGTGACCAGCGGGTCGGCTTCCTTGAAGAACTTGCCGGCGAACTTGTAAAACGCCGGCAGCACCAGGCCGTCCAGGCCCACCGAGAACAGGACCGGCAGCCCGTGGCGCCGCCCGACCTCGAGGTCGCCGTAGGCCGGCGCGATGTGCACGGCGCCGGTGCCCTCGCCGAGCTCCACCGTCTGATCGACCAGGATGCGGTAGGCCGCGCTCTTGTCGATGTCGGCGCCGCCCTGGCCGACCCCCGGGAAAAGCGGCTCGTAAGTGAGACCGGCGAGCTGGGCTCCGGTGAGGGTGCCCTTACAGACCGGATCTTTTTTGCCCTTGAGGATCGTGTCGGCCTGGCTAGCCAGGAAGATCACGTACTCCTTCTCGTCGCCGTCGAGCGGCACCTCGTAGACGCCGTAGACCGCCTCGGCGCTCACCGCCACCGCGGCGTTGGCCGGCAGGGTCCACGGCGTGGTCGTCCAGATGAGGATCGACACCCGCGCGTCACTGGTGCTGCCCGGCGCCACCGGCAGCGCCTGGCCGGGGCCTAGCCGCAGCCGCACGAACACCGACGGGTCGTCCACGTCCTCCTTCATGCCCTGGCCGGCCTCGGCCTCGGCCAGCGAGGTGCCGCAGCGCGGGCAGTGCTTTACGACCTTGTAGTCCTTGACCAGCAGGCCGCGCCGCCACAGCTCCCCGAGCAGCCCCCAGCATGACTCGATGTACGAGTTGTCCAGCGTTCGGTACGGATGCTCGGTGTCGAGCCAGAAGCCGATGCGCGAGGTCAGACGGTCCCACTCCTTGATGTAGCGGAACACACTGTCGCGGCAGTGGCGGTTGAAGGCGGCGACCCCCAGCTCTTCGATCTGCTGCTTGCCGCGCAGGCCGAGACGCTTTTCGACCTCGACCTCGACGGGCAGGCCATGACAGTCCCAGCCGGCTTTGCGCGGCACGCAGTAGCCCTGCATGGTCTTATAGCGCGGGATGACGTCCTTGAACGCGCGCGCCAGGACGTGGTGGATGCCGGGCAGACCGTTGGCGGTGGGCGGTCCCTCGTAGAACACGAACAGCGGGCGCGCCTTGCCGGTGGCCGGGTCGGTGGGCGCGACGCTCTTTTTGAACACGTCTTGCGCCTGCCAGAAGCCGAGGATCTTCTCCTCGAGCTTGGGGAAGTTCTGCTTCGGATCGACGGGAGAGAAGGGGGATGACATGACGCGCGCAGTGTACCAGAGGTCGGCGCGACATGGACAAGCAAGGCCCAGACTCTGCCGGCCGCGCCGCTCAGGGCCGCGCGGGGGCGCAAGCCGGCATCAGGTGCGGGAGACCTGACGCAGTCCGTCCAGGAAGCGCACCAGCACGCTGCCCTTGAGCACGGTCTCGATCTTGCCGCGGCCGTACTTGGGGTGGACGATGACCTGGCCGGACTTGAAGTTGTCCTTGGGGTCAAAGACCTTGGAGGCGACGGCGTCGAGCTCGGACTCCAGCTTCTGGCGCAGCTCGCGCTGGCGGCGCGCCTCGGCGTTTATCGCCGGCGAGCGCGGCGGCGTCTTGGGATCTTTTTTGACCGCCTCGCCGCGGTGCAGCGGCTCGCTGCGGTAGCCGTGGCGGCTCTTGCACATCGCGCAGCTGACCTGCTTGGGCAGGTCGCCGAGCATGGCGACGATGTGGTGCAGCCGCATCTCCTTGCACTTGCCGCACCAGGACTCGACATCGGCGCCGACGCTGTACTTGGGCTTCTCGCGCGGCGTCGGCCGGTCCTCGCCGAGGATCGACTTGCCCGGGGTGCGCTGCAGGAGGAACGGCAGCCCGCCGCCGTCGGCCGCCTTCTCTGCCTTCTGGCCGCCCACCTGCTTGGCGAGGAAGCCGGCCTGGCGCCGCAGGTCGGTCAGGGTGCGGCCGACCGTGCGCTCGAAGCGCTCGCGCTCTTCGGGGGGCATCTGGGCGGTCAGCTCCTGGTAGCGCGTGACCAGGGGCGGCATCAGCTTGCCGGCCTGCAGCTGGCGGGTGAGGTCCCCGGACTCCAGGGCGGCGCCGACCTCGTCGATCGCGCCGAAGATGTCATCTTTGAGCTGGCTTGTGAGCTCGCTCATACGCTGCTTGATGTCGTCGTGCAAGGCGGTCCTTTATCCTCTCTGTGGGCGCAATCTACCACAACCACTGCCCAGATGGATCCGGGTCATGGCAGGGTCCAACCTTTAGTCTTGGGGCCAGCGGGTGGCGGCGCCGAATTGGGCACCGCGCTGGGCACCGCGGCGGGCGCCGTGCCAGGGCGTCGGGCTTTCTGCTAGGTTGCGCGCCATGACAAAGTTGACCCGGCAGTCCCCCGTCTTTACCCCGGCTCCGGCTCTGGCTCCGGCTCTGGCTCCGGCTCTGGCTCCGGCTCTGGCTCCGGCTCTGGCTCCGGCTCTGGCTCCGGCTCTGGCTCCGGCTCTGGCTCTGGCTTCGCCTTCGGCTCGGGTGCTCGCTGCTTCCCTGGTCACTCTGCTGGCGAGCCTGGCGGCGAGCCCGATCGGCCAGGCGGCTGCGGCTGGCAAGAGCCCGGCAAGCTCGGCGAGCCCGGCGAGCTTGACCACGGTGGGCGAGCAGAGCGGCTATACCCGCACCGGCCGCTACGACGAAGTGGTGCGCCTGTGCGCCGAGTTTGCCCGCGCCTTCCCCTCCCAGGTGCGCTGCCAGCGCTTTGGTACCACGCCCGGCGGCCGGCCGATGCTGGCCCTCATCGCCGCGGCCGACGGCGTGCTCACGGCGGAGGCGGCGCGGCGGGCGGGCCGGCCGGTGGTGCTCGCCCAGGGCGGCATCCACGCCGGAGAGATCGACGGCAAGGACGCCGGCTTCCTGCTGCTCCGGCAGCTGCTGAGCGGCCAGCCGCCTGGCGGACCGGCGGCCGCACCTGATAATGGAGTGCTCGCGAGGCTCACCTGGGTCTTTGTGCCGGTGTTCAACGTCGACGGCCACGAGCGCTTTGGCCCCTACCAGCGACCTAACCAGGTCGGCCCGACCGAGAGCGGCTGGCGCACCACGGCGCAGAACCTGAACCTGAACCGCGACTACACCAAGGCCGAGGCGCCGGAGATGCAGGCGATGCTGCAGCTTCTGCGTGAGTGGGACCCGCTGCTCTACGTCGATCTGCACGTCACCGACGGCGCCGACTTTCAGCCGGCGGTGGCGGTGCAGGTCGAGCCGCGCCTGGCCGGCCCGGCGGCGCTGCGGCCGATCGGCGCCGAGCTCAACGCCCGCTGCCTCAAGCGCCTGGCCGCCGGCGGCATCCTGGCGGTCGACTTCTACCCGTCGTTCCGCAAGCAGGACGACCCGACCTCGGGGTTTTCGGCCGACCTGGCGCCGGCGCGCTTTTCGACCGGGTACTGGCCGCTGCGCAACCGCTTCGCGGTGCTGGTCGAGGCGCACTCGTGGAAGCCCTACCCGCGGCGGGTGCGTACGATGGTCGCCGTGCTCGCGGGGCTCTTGGCCGAGGTGGCGGCGCAGGGTCGGGGCTGGCTGGCGGCCGCCCAGGCAGCGGACGCCGACGATCGTCAGCTCGGCGGCACCCCGCTACCGCTGCGCCACGAGGCCGGCGGCCCGCCGACCCGCCTGCGCTTCCCCGGCTATCACTACTCGATCGAGCCCTCGCCGGTCTCGGGCGCGCTGCGGGTGCGCTACGACCCGCAGCGGCCCGAGGTCTGGGACGTCCCGTTCTTCGGCCAGGTCACCGAGCAGGCGGTGGTCACGGTGCCGCGCGCCGGCTACCTCATCCCGCCCGAGCTGGCGGAGCTCGTCGGCCGCAAGCTCAGCGCCCACGACCTGAGCAGCCGGGCGCTCACAAAGACGGTGGCGGCCGGCACCGCGCAGGTGTTCCGGGTCAGCGCCCGCACCTTTCGGCCCGAGCCCTACGAGGGCCGCCAGACCGTGCAGGTCGAGGGCCGCTGGCAGCCCGAGCAGGTGCCGCTGCTGGCCGGCGCGCTGTTTTTGCCGGTGGCGCAGCGGGGCGGGCGGCTGGCGGTGCAGCTGCTAGAGCCGACCGGGCCCGACTCGCTGCTCGCCTGGGGCTTCTTCAACTCGATCTTCGAGCAGAAGGAGTACATGGAAGACTACGTCACCGAGTCGATCGCCGAGCAGCAGCTGGCCGCCGACCCGCGGCTGCGCAGCGAGTTCCTCGGCAAGCTGCGCGAGCCGGGGTTTGCCCGCGATCCGGCGCAGCGGCTGCGGTTTTTCTACGAGCGCCACCCGTCGTTCGACGGCCAGCAGAACCGCTACCCGATCTATCGCCTGGAGGAGGAGCCGCCGGGGCTTGCGCCGTAGGGCGGCGCCCGCTCAGGCGCGGTGCGGCGGCGCGGCGAGCCAGCGGTGCAGGACGTCGCTGTCGATGTTGCCGCCGGTGATCACCAGCACCGAGGTGTCATCGAGCGCCAGCCGGCCGTCGCGCGCCGCGGCGATGACAGTGGCCGCCGAGGGCTCCATGATGAGGCCGAGCTTGCGGTAGGCAAAGACCACGGCGTCCATGATCTCCTCTTCGCTGACCAGGTGGATGCGCTCGATGTAGCGCTTCACTGCGCGGTAGCTGCGCCAGCCGACGCCGCCCTCCAGCTCCTCGCACACCGTGCGCTGGCCGGGGTACTCGGTGAGGGCGCGGCCGAGCTGGCAGGACTCGGCCATCGCGCAGTTGAGCATCGGCGACACCCCCAGGACCTCGATGCCGTCGGGGCACAGCTCGCCCGCCAGGCCCGCGGCGGTGCCGCCGCCGCCGATCGGCACGACGATGCGCTTGACCTTGGGGCACTGCTCGCGGATCTCCTGCCCGAGCCAGGCGCCGTTGCCGTCGATGACGTCGCTGTCGTCAAACGCCGACACGAACAGCGAGTCGCGCAGCGTCGCCAGGCGGCGGCCGAGCTTCTCGGCGTCGTCGTAGCTCTGGCCGTGGCGGATGATCTCGCCGCCGAAGCTGGAGATGCCCTCACGCTTGCAGCGGGGGGCCGACTCGGGCATGACCACCCGCACCGCGACCCCGAGCCGCTGGCCGGCGCACGACAGGGCCAGCCCGTGGTTGCCCGCCGACGCCGTGATCACCCCCGAGGATCGATCCATGGCCGACATCCGCCCGAGCTTCACTGCCGCGCCGCGCATCTTGACCGAGCCGGTGCGCTGCATCGACTCAAGCTTCAGGTAGCAGCCGAGCGGTGCCGCCCACAATAGCGGTGTTCGGCGGCAAAGGACCGAAGCGATCTCGGGGATTCGCACCATGGGCGCATGCTACCATCACTTGGGCGCGGCGTCTGCGCGCCGCCTTGCCCCGAGCGGGCGGATTTTTTCCGCGCCGCCCCAGATTAGCGCTTCGGTTCGCTACAAGTATCATCCACGGGGGCACCTGCCCAGATATGCCTGCCCAGATACACCTGCCCAGGTACACCTGCCCAGATACACCTGCACAGCTGCTAGGTATGGCAGGTATTGCAAGGAGAGTGACTCGGGAAGGTCTTGGCCGGATGCTGGAGGTCAGATGTTGAGGCGAGCTGCTATCCGAGCTGGGGATCTCAGGCGAGGCCGGGTCGGCTGGCAGTGGCTCTGCGGCGTGCTCGTCGGGGGGCTGCTCGTGGCCGGGGAGCCGGCGGCGCAGGTGCTGCACGAGCCGGTGGTGGTGCCGCAGCTGCGCTGCCAGGACGGCGCCTGCCGGCGGGACGGCATGCCCGGCGAGTCGCTGCCCGAGGCGGTGGTGAGCAGCGAGGGGCTGCTCGGCGCCCCCGAGGCGAGCCGCAGCCCGGCGCAGAACGAGAAGGTCTACAGCAGCGAGAAGCTTGAGCTGCCGTTTGCCAGCGGCGCGTCGCCGCCGGGGGCAGATCCGCCGCCGGTGCGCCGCGACCACGTCCTGCCCGACTCCGAGACCGGGCCGCAGGCCCCCGGGGAGCGCCTGTACCACGAGGTCTTCAACCCCGCCGTCTTCCCCTACAAGCGCATGAGCGTCGTCGACGCGGTCGGCGAGGATGGGGCGCTGACGGTGCGCGACCCGCGCAAGCTGCCGCTGCCGCCCGGCGATGGCCGGGTGCGGCGCGAGCACGATCCGTTTTATGCCTCGGTGGTGGTGGACTTCGTGTCGGGGCAGCCGGTGCCCCTGCCCACCCCGGCGGCCGGGGTGCGGGTGGTCAGCTACCAGGCGACCCCCGCCCTCCAGGTGCGGTTTCTCGCCGACGGGGCCGACAACCTGTACGCGCTGGCGGCGCGCGGCGGCCGCTATCGCCTGGTCTACCTGGTCGAGGCGGAGCCGCGCTACTTCGCCGGGCCGCTGTGGGAGCGCGGTGCGCCGCGGGTGCGGCTTGGCGACGTGCCGGCGCGGCTCCTGCGACCGCTGCCGCGGCGGCTTGGGCGCGAGGCGCGGGCGGTGCTGCGCCGGCTGCAGCTGCGCGAGGGGCCCGGCGCCGACTACGGCGACACCCTGGACCGGCTGGTCGGCCACTTCCGCGCCTTCGCGCTGGAGGAGCTCGACACCGAGCAGGGCGCGGGAGGCGATTCCTTATACCTGCAGATTGCCCTGCAGCAGCGCGGCGTCTGCCGCCACCGCGCGTATGCGTTTGTGGTCACCGCCCTGGCCGCCGGCATCCCGGCCCGCTACGTCGAAAATGAGCTGCATGTCTTTGTCGAGGTCTACGTGCCGCTGCCCGCCGAGGGGGGCGGCTACTGGCGGCGCATCAACCTCGGCGGCGCTCCCCTGCAGCAGCGCGTCGTCGAGGGCGAGAGCAAGGTCGCTTACCGCGAGAAGGGCGGCGATCCGTTCTCGCGCCCACCGGAGTTTCGCCAGGGCGCGGCGCCGGCGGTCTCCGGCCTGCCGCGCCAGAGCAGCTCGCGACAGCGCGGCGGTGGCGGTGGCGGCGACCCCGGCGAGGCGCTGCCGCGCCTGGATGGCCCCGAGGATCGCGCCCGGCGCGGCGAAGGTCCCAGCAGCGAGCCGAGCCAAGACGCGCCCAAGGACCCCCGCCGCGCCGCCGGACCCGCCAGCGGTCCGCAGAGCGCCGCCCCCACCCCGAGCAGCCCCGCCACCCGCGCCGCCGCGGGCGGCAGCGACCCCCGGCGGACCAGCGCGAGCGGGGATCCAAGCGCCGGCGGCCCACCCGGCGAGGCCGCGGCCGCCGGGCGCGGCGAACCCGGCGAAGACTCCGGCGCTCCCGAGTTTGTCCCCGATGACGATCTGACGCAGCCCGAGGACCGGCGCCGCGACCCCGCCAGCGATGCCCTCATCCCGACTCAGGTCACCCTCACCGCGAGCGCTGCCCGCCGGGTCTATCGCGGCACCGCCATCCCGGTGCGCGGCCAGGTCCGCACCGGCCGCGGCAGCCCCGCCGGGCTGCAGGTCGTGCTGATCCTGGCCATCCCCGGCGCCCCGCAGCCGATCGGCCGCGCCTTTACCACCACCGACGGCAGCTACCAGACCGAGGTCGAGATTCCGGCCGGCGTGCCGCTTGGCAGCTTCCCCCTGGTCGCGCGGGTCAAGGGCGATCAGCTCCACCGCGGCAGCAGCACCGGCCGCTACGACCGCGAGCGCTAATACGACCTGGTCACTTGCCGGAACCTCCGTCGAGAATCATGCGCGGCGAGTCAGTCGCTTGGCCAGGTTTCTCGCCGAGAGACTGCTGCCAAGTGACCAATTCGTGCTAACCCGCCGAGGCAAAGCCGCTCCGCGATCCGAGCTCGGGCCGGCCGTGCTGGCAGCCCGAGGCGGCTCCGCGCGCCCGAGCCTGAGCCCGGGCCGCTCGCGCCGCGCTGCCGCAGCCTGCTAGCCAGCCTACAGGGCAGAACTTTTCCGGTAGAACCTCTTGCCCGCCGGGTCGGCTGTGGGTACAAGCGGGCCATGGCGCGCTCGTCCCGCTCGCTCCGCTTGCCCGCGGCCGACCCCGCGGTCGCGCTGGAGCGCCCTTGCGGGCGGCCGATGCGGCTCGATCTGCGGCTGGTCAGCGACGGACTGTGTCCGAGCCGGGAGCGGGCCCAGGCGCTCATCCTGGCCGGCGAGGTGACGGTCGCGGGCCAGGTGGTGACCAAGGCCGGCACCGCGGTCGACGCCGCGGCCGCGGTGGCGGTGCGACACGATCCGCTGCCGTACGTGTCTCGCGGCGGGCTGAAGCTCAAGCGGGCGCTCGATTTCTTCGCCATCGACGTCGGCGGGCGCTCGGCCATTGACGTGGGCGCCTCGACGGGCGGCTTTACCGACTGCCTGCTGCAGGCGGGGGCGGCGCGGGTGTGCGCGATCGATGTCGGCTACGGCCAGCTGGCGTGGTCGCTGCGCAGCGACCCGCGCGTCACGGTGCGCGAGCGCGTCAACGCCCGCAACCTGGACCTTGAGTCGCTGCCGTTCGCCCCGGATCTGGCGGTGTGCGATGTCTCGTTCATCTCGCAGACGCTGATCCTGCCGCGCCTGGTGGCGGCGGTGGGGCGCGGCGGGCACCCGATCGTCACCCTCATCAAGCCGCAGTTCGAGGTGGAAAAAGGTCAGGTCGGCAAGGGCGGCGTGGTGCGCGAGCGGGTGCTGCACGAGCAGGCCATCGCCCGCTGCACCCAGACCGCCGAGGCGCTCGGCTGCCGCGTCATCGGGGTGACCGACTCGCCGCTGCGCGGGCCGGCGGGAAACGAAGAGTTCCTGTTCTATCTATTGAGCCCGCCCGCCTAGCGCGCGGGCTTGCCGTCGCCGGTGCCGCTCAGGTAGCTGAGCAGCTCGGCCTCGTCGGAGGAGACCATGCGCTCCATGCCGTCCTCTTTGGTCAGGCGGCGGACCTGCATGGCGCCGACCGCGGTGGCGACCAGCGTCGCCCGCCGCGCAAAGGGGGCCTGCAGGCGGCTGCGCAAGGGCTGCATCAGCGTCTCGAAGGCCGGATCGTTGCGACCGGGGGCGGCGCGCAGGTCGGTCAGCAGGCTGAGGCCCGGGCGGGCCAGGCGCTCGGCGAGCCGGATCACCACCTCGTAGGTGCGGCGCGGAGCTTCCAGATCGGGGAACGGCTGGGCGCTGCGGATGAAGCGCACGAGCTGACGCTCCTCATCAAGCAGCATCAATACATAGGCATCGCGGTACAGCTCACGCGGGGCGGCCGGTGCGACCGTCGGCTCGCCGCTTTTCAAGACCAGGGCCATCTCGCCAGCACCTCCGTGCGACCCGTGACGCTCGCCACCCGGTCGCCCGCGGACGCGCTTGCAACCGACCTGGCAGAGCTGGCACGTACCTTAAGATTGTAGCGGACGGCGTCAAAATCCCAGCGCCTTGGCCAGGTGCTCGGGGCACAGCGCGCTTGGGTCGCGGTGCTGGGCCGCCTGGCAGGCCTGGCAGGCCGCGGCGGCACCGTAGGCAGCTTCGGTGCGCAGGCCCTGCACGGCGGCGCGCAGGCGCTCGGGCTGGGACTCGGTGACGACCACCACCTTGCCCAGGTTGGCCAGGCGCGCGGCGGCGCGGCGGACCTCCTTCTTTACGCTGCTCACGGCCGCGGGGCTCCATGGCGCCGGTGCTCGACCATCAGGCAGCGATCCTGCACGACGAGGATGCCGGCCGCGCGGAGCTGCGCCGCGACCTGATCATGGCGAATGCCGCTCTGCAGCCAGACCGCGCGCGGCCGGGCGGCGAGCAGCTCCGGCAGGTGCGGTGGCAGATCCTCGGGCCGCCGGAAGACGTCGACGATGTCGATCGGGCCGGGGACCGCTGTCAGCTGCCGATACACCGGCCGGCCGAGGATCTGCGTCACCTCGGGGTAGTAGACCGGAACCGGGATCACCTCGATGCCGGCGGCGGCCAGGTAGGCCGGCACATAGTAGGCAGGCTGCGCCGCCTGCGCCTCGGTCTTGATGCCCAGCACGGCCACCCGGCGGGCGCTGCGCACGAGCTTGGCCAACTGCTCCTCATCGAGGTCCATCGAGCTTGCCGACATGGGCTTATGCTACGCCGCAAAGGCGCGGACGCAACCGCCCGGGGCGCCGCGGGCAGAGCCGTCCCGGACCTAAGGCAGCGGCTCCAGATACTCGCGGGGCGGCGCCGACTCTTCGGGCCCGGGATAGTCGGCTGACTCGGCATAGGCGGTCGGCTCGGGAGGCAGCGGCGGCTCTGCCCGAGCGGTCGCTGCCGACGGGCCAGCGTGACAGAGCGGCTGGTACTCGCAGGCCAGCGACGCGCAGGTGCGCGGGCTCAGCACCGGCAGCCGCAGCGCGGCGGGTAGCGGCAGCTGGCTGGCCGGCGCCGCCTGGCCGAGCGCCACCTCGGCTGCCGCGAGCACGGCCGGGTCCAGAGGGCGCAGCACCGGCTCGGGGTCGGCGTCGCGTAGGAAGCACAGCCCGGTGCGCAGCCAGCGCGCCTCCGGGTACAGCTGGGCCGCCACCAGACCGAGCAGCGCCCGCCGCTCGGCGTGCAGCGGCCCTTCGACCTCGGGGGCGCAGCAGTAGTGGTAGTCAAGGACGGTCACCGTCACCCCGTCCGCGGCGGCGGCCTGGTGCACCAGATCGAGCACCCCGCGGAGCCGCACGGTGCCGCCGCCGACTGTCACCGCATAGGGCAGCGCCCGCTGGACCCGCTGCCCCGGTCCTGCCTGCAGGAGCGCCGCCAGCTGCGAGCCGTGGCGCCTGGGCGCGGCGCCAAACCGCTGCAGGTGGGCAGTCAGCTCGACCGCCCGCGGCTCGCCCGGATCTACCCCGCTGGCGAGCAGCAGCGCCGCCAGGTCGTGTCCGCCGCGCGTCGGATCAGCCTGGGCGAGGAGCCGGGCGGCGAGGCTGCCGCTGCGCAGCTGCTCGGCCGCCGTCGCCCCCGCCGCCTCATCGCTCAGCGCCGGCCGCGCCACCGGCCCCGGCGGGAACAGCCGCGCCGTCATGCGCAGGTGGAAGCGCCGCGGGCACACCAGCAGGTCGGCGGCGGCGGCGGTGGGCAGCCGCGGCGCGGCCTCCGGATCGCTGCGCTGCGCCCCGTCGGCTGCGGGCGGCAGCCGGTTCTGGTAGACCAGGGCGGCGGCGCTGCGGGCTGCTTGGCGCAGCACCGCCGAGTCGTCCCGGCTGGGCGGAGGGCTCGGCGGCGGCGGCAGGCGGTGCGGTCGCCACTCGGCGAGCAGCGGGGGCAGCGCGGCGGCGGGCGCGAGACTTGCCTCCTGGGCGGCGAGCAGCGCGTCCAGGTGGGCGCGCCAGGTCCCGCCCAGGCGCGGGCGCGGGCCCGGCTCGCCAAGGAAGATCAGGCGCTCGCGGGCGCGGGTGGCGGCGACGTAGAACAGGCGGGCGCTCTCGGCGCTGGCGCGGCGGCGGGCGCTCGCGTCCAGCTGGCGCGCGGCCAGGGTTCGCACCCGCTCGCCCTCTTCGTAGATCGTCAGCCCGAGGCCGACGGCGCGATCGTAGGCGACGGCCGGCGAGTCAGTGCGCTCGCGCGTCGTGCAGCCCGCCACCAGCACGATCGGGAACTCCAGGCCCTTGGCCTGGTGCACGGTCATGATGCGCACGACGTCGTCCGCCTCGCCGGCGATCTGCGCCGCCGGCTCATCGCCCGGGCTGGCCAGCGCCGCCTTCAGCTGGGGATCGGTGGCCAGGCGCAGGGCGCGGCCGAAGGCGCGCAGGCCGCCGCTGCGGTCAAACGCGCGCGCCCGCTCGTGCAGCCGGAGCAGGTTGGCGACCCGCTGCTCACCGTCGGGGTCGGCGGCGAGGATGGCGAGCAGATCGGTGTGGTCATAGAGCAGCTGCAGGCACGCCGAGGGGCCGAGCCGATCGCCCAGGCGCAGCAGCACCTCGATGAGCCCGAGGAGCCGCCCGAGCCGCGCCGCCTCGTCGGCCGGCAGCCCGAGCCGGGGCACCACGGCGCGTCCCTCCGCGAGCAGCTCCAGCGGTGGGCCGAGCTCGTCCTCGCTCAGGGTCGGCAGCGGCGCGGTCAGCGATGCGGAGTGCCCGCCGGCGGCGCGCCGCTCGCGCAAGAGCGCCCCCAGGTTCAGCCGGCCCTCCAGGTGCAGCTGCAGCAGCGAGTCATCCGAGAGCCCGCACAGGGGCGAGCGCAGCAGCGTCAAAAGGGCCAGCCGGTCCTCTGGATCGGACAGGAGGGTGAGCAGCGCGGCGACGTCCAGCACCTCCTGCGCCTGGTAGAAGCCGCGGCCGCGCACGACGTAGTGAGCGATGCCGGCCCGCTTGAGGGCCTGGGTGTAGCGCGCAAGGTGGGTGAAGCGCCGCAGCAGCACCACTTGATCGCCCAGGCGCTCGCCCTCATCGCACAGGGCGAGGATGCGCTGCGCCAGCAGCTCGGCTTCGCGATCGATGGGGTGACCCTCGGCGGTGTGACCCTCGGCGGTGTGGCCCTCGGCGGTGTGACCCTTGGCTGCGTGACCCTCGGCTGCGTGACCCTCGGCTGCATGGCCCTCAGCGGTGTGGCCCTCGGCGGTGTGGCCCGCAGCGGAATGGCCCGCAGCGGAATGGCTCTCGGCGGGATGGCCCTCAGCGGTGTGGCCCTCAGCAGGGTGGTTCTTAGCGGTGTGGCCCTCAGCAGGGTGGTTCTTAGCGGTGTGGCCCTCAGCAGGGTGGCCTTCAGCTGGGTAGCTTTGGGCAGGCTGGATTTCGCCGGGCGGGCCCTTGGCCAAAGAGGCTTGGTCGGGGGGGGCGGGCCGGGCGGCGCTGCGCACGAGCTCGACCGCTGCGTGGCTCGCTCCCGGAGCCGCCGGGCGTACCGCCTGCAGCGGATCGCGCTGCGCATCCCAGCGGACAAAAAACGCCGGTTCGGCGCTGCTCGCTGCCGGCTCGCCGGGCGGAGCGCCGCTCATGACCGCAGCGAACAGGGAGCTCACAAACTGCAGCACCGGCGGCCGCGAGCGGTACGAGCGGCTCAGCGTCTCCTCGTCGGCGCCGCCGGCCAGCAGGCGGTCGCAAAGGGTCGTATAGGCCGCGACGTCGGCGCCGCGGAACTCGTAGATCGACTGCTTGCGGTCGCCGACGATGTAGAGCCGCCCCGGCTCGCGCGGACCGGCGCTGGCCCCCGCTTCCGGGGCGCCGGCCAGCGGCCCGGCGAGCAGCTCCAGGAGCTCGGCCTGCAGCGGGTTTGTATCCTGGAACTCGTCGACGAGCAGCACGGCGAAGCGCGCCTGCGCCTCGGCGCGGACCGCCGGCTGATCGCGCAGCAGATCGCGCGCCTGCCGCAGCAGATCGGTGAAGTCGAGTGCGCTCGCCGCCTGCTTGGCCTGCCCGTAGGCGCGCGCGACCGGCCCGAGCAGCGCCTCCAGCGCCAGGGCGAGCGGCGCAGCGCGCAGGCTCTTGTGCAGGGCGGTGAGCTCCTCAGCGGCGGTCTTGAGGCGCTCCTTGAGCTCGGCCAGCTCGTCTTGGGCGCCCGAGTCCTTCTTGGCGCGCAGCTTCTTTAAGCCCTGCTGCAACAGCTCGGCGAGCGGCAGCGCCGCGGCCAGCGTCGCCTCGTCGGGCTGGCGCAGGCTCGCCGCCAGGGCGTCGCGCAGCCCGCACAGCTCGGTCACCCGCTCGGCGCTGCCCTGGCCGAGCTGCGCGGCGAGCTGCGCCAGCTCGGCCAGGCCGCCGAGCAGAGCGGTGCGCAGGCGCGCCAGCTCGGCGGTGAGCACCGCGGGCCGGTAGCTGTCGGCCAGGCCGGCCGCGTCCTTGCCCTCTTCGCCGCGCAGCCGGTGCAGGCGGCACAGCGCCTCGACGGTGCCGCCCTCGGCGCTGGGGCCGCCGCTGAAGCCGTACTCGCTGACCAAGAGCGCCGCCTGCTCGGCAGTGGGCTCAGCGCTCGGGTCCGACCCCTGGGCGGGCGCGGGCAGCCGTCCCTCCAGCGCCGCCAGCACCACCCGCTCGCTGCTCTCGACCAGGAGCGCGCGGGCGCTGTCCTCATCGAGGAGGGTAAAGTCCGGGTCGAGCCCCGCCAGCCCCGCGTAGCGCCGCAGCAGGCTGGCGGCGAACGAGTGGAAGGTGCCGATCGGCGCCCCCGGCAGCTGGGCCAGGATCTGCTCCCAGTCCTTCAGCTCGGGCAGCGGCCGCTCGAGCGCCGCCGCGGTCTGCAAAAGATCCACCTCTTGCAGCTGCACAAGTGCTGCCGCCAGCTCGTCCCGGCTGGTGGCGGCGGCGGTGGCGCGCACGATGGCGGTGGTGCGACGCTGCAGCCGCTCGCGCATCTCGCCGGCCGCCTTGTCGGTGAAGGTCAGGGCGCAGATCGCCCGCGGCGGCAGCTTGGCGCCGTGCGCCGACAGCCCCGCGCACAGGTGCAGATACTGGGTCAGAAGGGCGTGCGTCTTGCCGGTTCCGGCCCCGGCCTGGACGACGCGATCGCGGCGCAGAAGGAAGCGCTCGCTCATCGCGGCCAGTCCGGGGTCGGCGACGCCGCGCTCGGCGGTGGCGCGGTGGTGGTGCTGCTCGGCGCGGCGCCCGCGGTCGGCTCGTCGCCGGGCTCGGTGCCGGCGGCGCTCGCGGCGGGGATGCGGCAGGCGGACTCCAGCCCGCAGCCCTCGCAGGTGCGCGGGGCGACGCGGAAGTCGCCGGCGCGCAGCCGGCGCCACAGGCGATAGGCGACCTCGGCGACGTTGCGATCGGGGGCGCGGCGGCGCACCTCGGGATCCAGCGAGATCATCTCGGGGTCCTGCAGCGGTCGCGACACCCGGCCCTGGCGCAGCGAGTAGTAGCGCGCCGCGACCTCGGTGAGCGGCGGGCCGCCTTCGCGCAGCGACTCATCGACGGTGAGCGCGGCAGCGTAGAGCGGCAGCTGGAAGGATGTCGACAGCAGGTGCGAGCGCAAGAGCTCCTCGTAGCGCAAAAGGCGCCCGGCCTTGTAGTCCAGCACCACCGCGCGGCCGCGGCCGAGGTCGACCCGATCGATGATGCCCTCGATGTGCAGTGCCATGCCGCCGTGGCCGGCGCTGCCTGGGTCGTCGGCACTGCGGATCGAAAGTGGGCCAAAGCGGTGCTCAAAGCGCGCCGGCACGCACTCGGGGTCGATCGGTGAGCTGGCCTCGCGGGCGAGCAGGCGCTGCAGGTCGGCGCGCAGCCGCCGCACCCGGACCTTGAGCAGCTCGGGGTGGCCGGTGCGCTCCTGCACGTGGAAGCGGCCAAGCTCCTCATCCACTGCCTGCTCCATGGCGGCGCGGTCTTCCTCGTCGCCGCGCAGCGGCAGCCGACCGCGGTCGCGGCGGTTTAGGAAGAAGCGCTCGAGCACCGCGTGGTGCAGGCGGCCGCTCGCCAGCGGATCTAGATCTTCCCCTCCCTCGCTGACCGGGGTCGCCTTGAGGACGCGGCGGACAAAGAAGCGGAACGGGCACTTGGCGTAGTCCTCCAGGGCCGAGGCCGACAGCGGGTGCTCCGGGCTGCCGGGCAGCCGCAGCTGCAGGCGGTCAACGCCGTCCCCGGCCGCGAGCCGACCGCTGAAGGGACCTGCGAGGCCGTCGAGCACCGCCGGCGCAAGCCCCGCCGCCAGCGCGGCGAAAAAGCGGCCGCGCTGCTGCTCGATGGCGATGCGGGCGCGCAGGCGGGCGGCGCGGCTGCGGTCGTACTCGGCCAGAGCATCGAGGAGCAGCGGGGCGCAGGCGCGCACGTGCGGGGCGCCGCTGCCGAAGCGGGCCTCCGGGGGAGCGGCGGGGGCGGGCGACTGCTCAGCCGGGCCGGGTCGCAGCGCGGCGCGCGCCCACAGCTCGGCGCGGTGGCGGGCCTGATCCGGCCACGGCAAGAGCGGCACCCGCCAGCGCGGCGGCTCGGGGCGAGCCGCTGCCTGCAGCACCGCGTCGATCAGCGGCGAGCGCAGCAGCGGCCGGCCTTCTTCGTCGCTGGTCGCCCACGACAGCTGTGCCGCCTGGGCGTGCGCCAGCGCCTGGGCCAGCAGCAGCGGCGCGCGCTCGCCGTCGTGCTGGGCGAGCGGCCACACCGGCGCATCGCACAGCCGGTTGAGGGCCCGGCGGTCGTCGTCGTCCAGCACCACGTCC
>JBGANQ010000149.1:0-13088 GCA_044222245.1 Polyangia bacterium
GGAGAGAAAGTAGGATGCGCCGATGGCTAACAGCAAACTGTCCACCTTTGTTATCGACTGCCAGACTGATGACCTCGGCGCGGCGGCGACGTTCTGGTCGCAGGCTCTGCAGCGCGGGCTCAAGCCGGCGGAGCCGGGCGACGATCGCTATCGCGATCTCTACGTGGGACCGGGCGAGCCGCTTTTGATGGTGCAGCGGGTCGCCCATGAGGGCCGTGTCCACCTGGACATCGAGAGCGAGGACATCGAGGCCGAGGTCGCGCGCCTGACGCAGCTGGGCGCGCGCCGGCTGGAGAAGATCCGCACCTGGGTGGTGATGGAGGCGCCCACCGGCCAGCGCTTCTGCGTGGTGCGGCCGCAGCGCGCCAAGCACGAGCCGGCGCCGATCCGGGCAAGCGACCAGCACAGCGCTCTGATGCGTCTTGCGGGGCACTACACTGGGCAGGTGCAGGTCCACCTGGATCCGCAAGCCGCTCCGGACTTCGCAAGCGGCGAGCTTCATGCCACCGCGCTCTTCGGGGGTCGCTGGCTGCGCCTGGAGCAGCTCGGCCAGGTTGCCGGCAAGCCCCACGCCGGGGAGATGCTGCTCGGCTACCACAACGACCAGCAGCAGTACGAGCTGTGCTGGGTGGACAGCTTCCACACCGGCAGCGCCATGATGTGGTCGACGGGCCCGGCGGCCACCGACGGGATTATCCGCGTCACCGGCAGCTACCTCGCCGGCCCAGAGCGCTGGGGCTGGCGCACCGAGTTTCACCTGACCGGCGAGGGCCGCTTCACGCTGCGCGCGGTCAACATCTCGCCAGCCGGGGACGAGTACCCGGCAATCACGGCCGAGTGGACCCGCGTCTGAAGCCCTGAATCCCCAGCGCGGTGGCGCCGACCAGGAGACCGAGGTCGCTTATCACGCCCAGGCGCGCCATCGCCACCAGCACTAGCAGGACGACGCCGTGCCAGACTACGGCAAGCGGTGCCGCCTGACTTGCCAGGGACTCCAGACCGATGAGGATTTGCTCTGCACTCGGCATGGGTGTACCAGATGGTTCAGTTGCAAGCATCACATGTCCCAAATAGTCCATACCATGCCACCGCTACCTTGTTAAGTACGTAGAATCTCAGCGCCGCTTCCAGGGCATGGTCCTTGCTTTGGGACCTGGACTCTCAGACCCATGGAGGCGCCATGAGAAAGCACTTCGGAATCCTGTTGATCACGGCCAGTTTGATCGGGGGCATGCTGACCTCTCAGCTGGGATGCCCAGGCAATGTCCTAAGTGGCAACGGCGACGGGGGGACCGATGATGGCGGCGCCAAGCCGGCGATTGAGGGGTTACAGTCACTTACCATCACACCGCCGACCGCGACCCTGACCGCGGATAACACCGGCACGCCCAAGACGGCGGCCTACACCGCGACGGGCCACTTCAACAACGGTCAGCCTGATAGCGACGTGACCAGCCGCGTCAACTGGCAGCTCGATAACACCGCTATCGGGAGAGTTGACAGCGGGGGTGTGTTCACGACCTCGAACCTGGCCGGCGGTCAGGGGACAATCACCGCGTCTTCGGGAAATGTGGCGGCGACCGCGCAGATCATCGTCAGCTTCAGTCCGGTGGTCAACGATCCGAGCGCGCCCGCCAATGCCGGCACGCTGCTGCCGCCTACCGCCACCGGCACGGTGGTGGCAGGCAGCTCGCCAGCGATCGTCTACCCATCGGCCAATACGATCTTCCCCCGCAACATCTACAAGATCCTGTTCACCTTTACCGGCGGCACCGGCAACGACCTGTACCGGCTCGAGTTCAAAAGTCCGCTCCTGACCCTGTCGGTCTACACGACTTCGACCAGCTGGACCCCGACGCAGCAGCAGTGGGCCTACATGGCCGACACCAACGCCGGCGGCAAGGTCACCTGGACGGTCTACGGGATCAAGCAGGCAAGCCCCGGCACCGTCTATCGCTCCAATCCGGTGGACCTCTCTTTTTCCAAGAGCACTGTCGATGGCGCCATCTATTACTGGTCCACGACGGTGGCTGGCGTGCGCCGCGCGACCGTCTCGGACTCGGTCCCGACAGACTTTCTGACGCCGGCGCAGACCGGCAAGTGCGTAGCCTGCCATACCGTGTCGCGCAATGGGGGGCGGATCGCGGTGGACATCGGGGGCTCGGCGCTGGGCGTCTACAATGTCAAGGATCGCAGCGCGGTGGTCAGCCCGACCACCAACATCGCCACCGCCTGGACGACCTTCAGCCCCGACAACAGCCGCATCGTCACTGCCAGCAAGGGAGTGTTGACGCTGCGGGACGGCGCGACGGGCGCGGCGGTCAGTGTCGGCGGCAACAACGGGGTGGTGACGCTTGCTCCCAAGTTTGGCACCATGCCCGACTGGTCGCCCGACGGAAAACAGATCGTGTTTGCCTATAGCGCGGTAAACAAGGACCGCGGGATCTCGGGCTCGTCGATCGCCACCATGCAGTACAGCAATGACACCTTCAGCAACCTCAAGGTGATCGTTCAGTCTGCCGGCAATAACGACAGCAAGTATTATCCCTCGTTCTCGCCGGACTCCAAGTGGATCGCCTTTGTCTCGGCGGCCGGCGGCGGCTCCGACAACAACAACCTGGCCCGGCTCATGATCGTCCCGGCAGACGGCAGCTCGGCCCCGATTGACCTCGGGCAGGCCAACACCATCGTCAACAACCAGACTCTCACCGGCAATGCCGCCCAGCTCGCCGACACCTTCCCGACCTGGGCCCCGACCAAGCCTGGCGACACCATGTTCCTGGCCTTCAGCTCGACCCGCGCCTATGCCAACGTGTACGCGGTGGGCAAGTACAAGCAGCTGTGGGTCGTCGGCATTGACCCGGCGAAGCTGCCCGCCCAGGACCCGAGCTTCCCCGCCTTCCGGCTGCCATTTCAGGGCGACACCGAGAACACCCATCGTCCGTACTGGGTGATCGATGTACTAAACCCGCCGCCGCCGCCGCCGCCCGATGGTGGAACCGGGATGTGCGTCCCGACCCTGGGGGCTGACTGCTCCTCGGCGCCGTGCTGCGATCCCAACTTCTGCAGCTCAACCAATGGCGGGCCGCCCTACTTTTGCCAGGTGATCATCGGATAAAGCAGGCTCACAACAAAGCCCTTCCCGGGGGGCTGCCCGCCGCCGCGGCACGGCGGTGGAGCCCCCGCCCAGCCCGACCAAGCTAAGCGCGCGGGAAGATCCGCCGCCCGCCCGCCGCGCTGAAGTAGCGGCGAGAGAAGATCGCCCAAGGGGCTTTTCCCGCGCAGCGCATTGACACCGCCCAGGTGACGGGTTCTTATGCCCGGCCATGACGGATCGAGAACTCCTGGTCGAGCAGCTTGCTTCCGCACTGGCCGATGCCGCCGCCGGACGCGATGACTATTTTGAGGTCGCGGCGCTCGCCGGTCTGCTCATGCGCTTCGCCGCCGCCGGCAATGCGGCCGGTTCCGCTGAGCCGGCGATCCTCGCCCGGGTGCGGGCGCTGCGCGAGGACGGCACGCTGCAGGCGGTGCTGCCGGCTGCAGCGACGGCCTCCGACCTTGTGGAGTCGATCCTCGAGGCCCCCGCTGACTACGATGAGCTCGACCGGCGCGAGCTTCTGCTCGATCTGGACGAGCTGTGCGCCGGAGCGTGTTTTGTCGGCGAGCCGAATCACTTCGCCGCCGCGACCCGCACGCTGGCCAGCGCGATCGCGGCAAGTCCGGCGGCCTGGCGCGCGCAGTGCTGCTGGGTCGCGCAGGTTCTGTCGAGCGCACCGCCGCTGCCGGAGGACTGCATGCTGGAGGTCTTTCACCGCATTGCCGCGACCGACGCCGATGCCGAGCCCCTTGGCGCGAACTTGACCGTTCGTTCTCGGCCTGACCACAGCAGTGTCGATGCCGAGCCGGGGCCGGCGGCGACGGCACCACGCTAGGGTCCAAGGAACGCTTGGCGGAATCGCTCCGGGCCGCGGTGTACCAAATGGGACACCGCGTGTACCAAATGGGACAGAGCGAATCCTCCTAATTCTGGAAAACCCGATTCGTCGCTCCGGCAACATGACGCGGGGACAGTGTGTGTTAGACTCACTGGTATGATGGCAGACGGTACCCTCAATAAGGCTCCTTTAGGTCGTCGGGTCAGTGGAGGGTTGCGCAGCTCTGAGGAGCGCTTTCGGCTGCTGGTGGAGAGCGTTCAGGACTACGCCATCTTCCTGCTCGACCCGGGCGGAAACGTCAGCACCTGGAACATCGGCGCGCAGCGCATCAACGGCTACACAGCGGATGAGATTATTGGCCGCTCGTTCGAGGTCTTCTACCCAGCGGAGGTCGTGGCCGTGGGCTGGCCGCAAAAAGAGCTGGAGCTCGCCGCGGCGCAGAGCCGCTTTGCCGAAGAGGGCTGGCGCCTGCGCAAGGACGGCACTCGCTTCTGGGCCAGCGTGGTAATCACCGCCTTGCGCGACGAACAAGGCGAGCTGCAGGGCTTTGCCAAGGTCACCCGCGATCTGACCGAGCCGCGCCTGAAGGAGGAGGCGCTGCGCCGCAGCGAAGAGCAGTTCCGCCTGCTCGTCGAGTCGGTGAAGGACTACGCAATCTACATGCTGGATCCAAAGGGCCACGTGCTGACCTGGAACGCCGGCGCGGCAGCCCTTAAAGGCTACGCAGTGAGCGGGGTGCTGCAGCGGCATTTTTCGATGTTCTTCACAGCGGAGGACATAGCGGCCTGCCTGCCCGAGCGCAAGCTGGCGGTGGCGCGCCTGCAGGGGCACGCCGAGAGCGATGGCTGGCGGGTGCGCAAGGACGGTAGCGTGTTCTGGGCCAACATGGTGCTCACGCCGGTGCTCGGCAGCGACGGCCTGCTGCATGGTTACGCCTGCGTGACCCGCGATCTGTCGGAGCAGCGCCGGCTGAGCGAGCTGGAACACTCCAGCCGCCGCCTGAACGAGTTCCTCGCCATGCTGGCGCACGAGCTGCGCAATCCGCTGGCGCCGATCCGCAACGCGGTGAGCATCATGCAGATGCAGCCGCTGCCGGCGCCGATCGTGCGCACCACCGAAATAATCAACCGCCAGCTCGGCTGCCTGACCCACATGGTCGATGACCTGCTCGACGTCGCTCGCATCGTCACCGGCAAGCTCCTTTTGAAGCGCGAGCACCTCGACTATCGCGAGGTGGTGCTGGCCAGCGTCGAAGCGGTACGACCGCTGGTGGCAGCGCGCAGCCAGCACCTGGGACTCAATGTGCCGGCAGAGCCGATCGCGATGATGGGCGACTTCGTCCGGCTCGTGCAGTCGCTGCAGAACCTGCTCAGCAACGCGGTGCGTTATACGCCAGAGGGCGGCGCCATCCTGCTTACCGTGCGCGTCGAAGGGGCCGCCTGCGTGACCACGGTCACCGATACCGGTCGCGGGCTTGCCCCGGAGGCGCTGGGCCGCATCTTCGAGCTGTTCGCGCAGGAGAATGTGCCGCGGCTGCCATCGGAGAGCGGGCTCGGCATCGGCCTGAGCCTGGCGCGCAGCCTGGTCGAGGGGCACGGCGGCATGCTATCGGCGAACAGCGCTGGGCTTGGGCAGGGGAGCACGTTCACCATGCGCTTGCCGCTGCGCCAGCGGTCGGCGACCAGCCTGGCTCCGGACACGCCGTCCAGCCACGCCGGCGACGCCATCGCGGCCGGCGGCACCGCTTCGCGCCGCGTGCTGGTCATCGACGACAACCGCGATACCACCGACAGCATGGTGTACATGCTGGAGCTGCTTGGTCACAAGGCGCAGGGGGCGTACGGGGCCGAGCAGGCAGTGCGCGCGATGCCGAGCTTCCGGCCGCAGATCGTCATGCTCGACCTGAACATGCCCGATGGCGACGGGTTTTCGGTGATCGGTCGTCTGCGGGCGCAGTCAGAAGAGCCGCTGTACGTGGTCGCCATGACCGGCTTTGGCCAGAAGGAGGATCGCCGCCGAACCCTTGAAGCCGGCTTCCAGGCCCACCTGACCAAGCCGGTGGGCGCCGATGAGCTGCGCCAGGCTCTGCACGAGGCCGGAGCCTGCCGCGCGCCCTGAGGCGATGCCGACGCTCTGCGCGCGCAGGTTATTGGGGACCCTTGGCCTTGTGCAGCGCCGCCAGGTTCCACTGCGCGATAACCACCAGCACAGTGGCCGGTACCAGGACCTCGCCCAGAATGCGCGCAAACTCTGGCCGGGAGATCGCCAGCAGCGAGGCGCCCAGGCCCAGCGGAAAGGTCGGCCACAGCCTGGGCAGCGTCATGGCGGACAGCAGGCAGATCATCGCTGTGATGGACACCAGGTCGATGGCAAAGAACTGCTCGGGGCTCATCCGCAGCACCAGGCCGACCAGCCGGTGACCGACCTGCTGCCCCGAGAACACCAGACCCGCGATGACAATCGTCCGGTGAAAAGTATTTCCCATCAGCACCTGGCGGAACCAGAAGGATAGGGCACAGATGGCAAGGAAGAAGCCGGTCGCCGTCGTCAGCGCCGCCCGGCGCGGGTCGGCGCCAAGGCGGGTCACCGCGCTCAGGGCGATGCTGACGACGAGCGTCACCAGAAACAGGTGCACCGTCACCATGCGCCGCGCGCCCGGGGCCGCGGCCGGGTCGTGCTCCTCATCGAAATAGAGCTGGCCGAGCAGCTCGCGGATCGAAGGGAAGCGCCGGCTAGGGTCGGTATCCAGCCCGCGCACCAGAGCCTCATGCACGCGCACCGGCACCGGACTGTTGGCCGGCCGCGGCTGCAGCTTGCCGGTGAGGAGGTTATAGCGCAGCGCACTTGAGTTCTTGGCGTTGAACGGCAGGTAGCCATACAGCGCTTCAAACAGCGCGACGCAGAAGCTGAACTGATCACTGCGGCTGTCGGCGAGCTTACCTTCGTGCTGCTCGGGCGACATGTAAAGCGGCGTGCCCACCACCGAGCCGGCCTGGGTCAGCGACTGCGGCTGCCCGGTGGCCGGCTTGAGGTTTGCCGCTTGTGGCTCTTGCTCCGTCGGCTCGGCGCGCTGGCTCGTGGTGCCTGCAAGGCGGGCCAGCCCGAAGTCCACGACGCGCGGCCTGCCGTCGCTGCCGACCAGCACATTGTCAGGCTTGAAATCCCGGTGCGCGAGCCCCGCATCATGCGCCGCCAGCAGCCCCTGTCCAGCCGCGCAGTACATCCGCAGGATCTCCTGCCAGCTGTGCTTCTGCGCCGCCTGCCAGCTGGTCAAGGTGGTGCCACCGACAAACTCCATGACGATGTACATCTGGTTGCCGACCTCGCCCACCTCATAGACCTGGACGACGTTGGGAGCCGAGACGCGGGCCAGCGCCTGGGCCTCGCGGACGATGCGGACGCGAAACTCGCGGTTCTGCTGGAAGTCGGGATGGACGACCTTGATCGCTACCTTGCGGTCGAGATCCTCGTCGTAGGCCGCATAGACCATGCCCATCGCTCCCTCGCCGACCTTGCGCAAAAGGACGTAGCGGCCGATGCGCAGGACACTGCCGGAAATGACGGTCTTCTCTTGCAGGTCAGTGACCGCCTCGACGAGCGGACTGGCGTCGATGGTCTGTCCTAGCGCAGCCTGGGGAGTAGACGGAGCCATGGGACATCATAGCACGCAGGCCGCCCCCGGCGCGACGCCTGGCGGGTCGGCGCCGGCTGCGCGGCGGCGCTGCCGAGGCGCAGCAGTTGGCCGTGCCCGAGCGAGCGTCAGTAGCCGCGCGCGTTCCAGAAGCCGCAGTGGTGGCGGACTGCGAAGTTGTCGGCCGTGCCGCTCGGCTCGTCTGGCGACAGGCGGTGCACCGCGCTGCCATCAAACACCGACCAGGTCGGCGGCGCACCGGCAGCGGGGCTTCCGGTTCTGGCGAAGGTCCCCCAGTGATCTTGAATCCGCCGCGCCAGCGACCACTGGCTGGCGGAAAAGCTCTTCGGATTCTGCAGCGCCCACGGTCTCTGAAACACATAGGCTAGCTCGGAGGTATGGTAGGAGCCTAGCGGCGGCGAGCAGGGAGCGTGGGGCAGCTTGGACGGCGCATGCGGATCGTCAAATTCATAGGCGTACACGGGCACGCTGCGACCAAGGAGGCGGTGCAGCGACAGCACCGGGCAGGAGAAGTGCGAATCGGTCAAGATCGCCGAGAACGCGCGGGCATAGGAGCCGCGCGCCACCTCCGCATATTCAGCGAGCGCCGCCCGCGCGTCATCTTCGGGCAGAGCGTTGCGCACGCTCTTTTCGTAGCCTCGCCGGCTCGCCATGACGAACAGGAACGCCAGGGCGTTGGAAAACAGGCGGCCCTCGTCGTGATTGCTGCCGATGAGCACCGGGATGCGCGCGCCCTCGCCGCTCTCGAAGATCTCGCGCGGGGAGCGCGGCAAGACATCGCCGCCGCTCATCGGCGACCAGCCATTGGCGCCGCCATTGCCGCGGCGCTGGCTCTTGGCGCGCCCGAGCTTGCGCGCCGACAGCGCGCGCAGGCACACAAGAGCGGTGGCCGGGTCGGCGCATCCGAGCTTGCTGGCGAACCTCAGCCCGGCCTGTTCCGCCTCGTCGCGCGAGGTGACCGCGTCCGGGAAGATGCAAGTATAGCTTTGCATGATCGCCCCCTGGAACAGCCCCTGCGAGCCGGGAAGGGCCATCTGAGCACAGACGCTGGTGGCGCCTGCCGACTCGCCGAACAGGGTAATCCGCTGCGGGTCGCCGCCGAACGCCGCCACGTTGGCGATAATCCAGCGCAGGGCCGCCTGCTGGTCGAGCAGGCCATAGTTCCCCTCCCCGGTGCCGCGGAGGGAGGGATGGGCGAAGAATCCGAAGACGCCAATTCGGTAGTTCGGCGCCACGACGATCACCTGCTGGCGCGCGGCGAGGGTCGAGGGATCGTACTGGGCGTTGGAGCCAAGCTCGAGCGCGCCGCCGTACAGCCACACCATCACCGGCAGGCGGCTGTCGGCGCGCGTGCCGGGCGGCGCATAGATGTTGAGGTTGAGGCAGTCCTCGCTCTCTGGGCCGGGGATTATGAGCTGCGGGCAGGCGGCGCCGATTCGCGTGGCATCCCGCACCGTGTGCCAGGGAGTAGGGGCGGCCGGCGGTGCGAACCGCAGCGGGCCAAGCGGCGGGGCTGCGAACGGGATCCCGAGGAACGCCTGTCCGCGCGCAGAGGCGGCGCCGCGCACCGGGCCGTAGGTTGTCATCACCACCGCAGGTACTGCATCGGGCGCTTTGATGATGCCAGTCACCTTGCCCGGCAGGATGGCGCAACCGGAGAGAGCCGCTGCGGCCGCCAAAACGATAGCCGCGCGCACTCCGCGGGGAAGCCCTGGGGTCATGATGCGGCTTATCCTCCATGTGATCAGCAAGTGAACACAAGGGTTTCCGCACCCGGCCCGCAGCGATTGCGCCGGCCGCAAACCTCGCGCATCGGGGTGACCTTGCTGCATCTGACGAGGACCCGTGCTTGCTTGCGGCGCTAAAATGGCTGCATCTAGCGAAAAATTTGCGTGGTCGGGCTTGAAAAACTACTCTATCGCGGCGCCACTGACGAACGTCGCAGCTGTCCAGGTCGAGCGAGAACGGACCCTTGATGATTCGACAAGATGCGAACGACGATGAGCAGCTCCCCGAGCTCATCAAGCTCGCTCCCGACGCTTTTTTTCTCGCGGACGCCAGCGGCCGCTATCTTGAGGTCAACGACGCCGCCTGCGAGCTGCTGGGAGCCACGCGGGCCGAGATACTTGGCAAGAGCGCGCTCGACTTCGTCGATCCGCCGGATGCCGACGAGCTGACGCGACGCTTGCGGGCGCTTCCGGGCGCGGGCGTGGCGCGCTTCGAAGTGACGCTGCGGCGCCCGGACGGCTCTAGCGTTCCCGTCGAGGTTCACACCCGGCTCCTGCCGGGCGGGCAGCAGCAGAGCATCGTCCGCGACATCAGCGAGCGCTGGCAGCGCGAGCGGGAGCTGCAGGCCGATCAGCGAGCCCTGCAGCGGCTGCTGCAGCTCTGTGAGCTTCACCTCAGCAACCAGGGCGACCCGGTGATCCTCGATGCAGTCCTGGCGGCGGCCATCGCGACCACGGAGGCCGACTGCGGGAGCCTGCAAGATTTCGACCCGAGTACCGGCGAGCTCCGCCTTGTTGCCGCGCATGGCTTCCCGACCGCAGGGCTTGGCCTCTGGAGCCGCGTCGCGGCCGACCAGGGCGCGCGCGGCACCGCGCTGCTCGGGCAGCGCGCGCGCCTCATCGTTGAGGACCTAGAGGCGAGTCCGGGCTTCGCCAGCACGCAAGAGCTGGAGGCGCACCGCCAGGCCGGCGTGCGGGCACTGCAGGCGACGCCGCTGTTCAGCCGCGCCGGCGAGCCGATCGGCGTCATCTCCACTTACTTCCGGACCGCGCGGCGCCCGTCCGCGTCCGCGCTGCGGCGACTCGATCTTTTGGCGGTCCACGCCGCCGATCTCCTGGCTCACCGCCGCGCCGAGCAGAAGCTGCGCCGCGCCGAGGCCCTGGCCTCGGGCATCCTCGCCGTCTCCGCCGACGCCATCATCTCCATCGATGCGCAGCGCCGCATCGTCGCCTGGAACCCCAGCGCCGAGCAGATGTTCGGTTACTCGCGGGCCGAGGCGCTCGGGATGCCGCTCGAAGAGCTGCTGCCGCCGGATCGGCGCGCGGCCCACCGCGACTACGTCACTCGCTTCGTACAAGAGTCGGGCCTGGGGCGCTTGATGGATCACAGCAGCGCGCACGGGCGGCGCAAGAGCGGCGAGGAGTTTCCCATCGAAGCGACGATCTCGCACCTCGAGGTCGATGGCACGCGGATCCTGACGGTGGCGGTCCGCGATATCTCGGAGCGGCGTCGTCGCGAGGAAGAGCAGCGGCTGCTGGCGGAGCTCGGCGGCGCGCTGGGGTCGGTGGATAGGGACGAAACGCTGCCCCAGATCGTGCGGGTCGCGACCGCGCGGCTCGCCGAGTTCGCGCTGGTCTTCATGCTTGACGAAGTGACCGGCCAGCTGCGTCGCGCCGCGGCGGCCAGCCGCGACTCCGCGCTCGCGTCGGCCGCGGAGTCGGTGATGGGCGTCCCGCTGCAGGGGGCGCTGGCGCAGTCCGTTTTGCAGGTCGTCTACGAGCAAAAGCCGCTTGTAGTAGAGCTCAACCCTGAGCAGTATGCGGCGCTGGCGCCGAGCCCGGAACAGCTGCGCGCGCTCACCTCCGTGAACCCGCGGAGCGCCCTTATCGTACCGCTTGTCGCCGTCGGAAAGTGCTTCGGCGCGCTGGCGCTCGCCCGGCGGGCGCAGCGCTTCGAGGCGCCGGAGGTAGCCCTGGCGGAGACGATGGCGCGGCGGTGCGCGCTTTTCCTGGAGAACGCGCGCCTGTACCGCGCCGAGCAGCGTGCGAAGCGGGCGCGCGACGAGGTGCTGCAGATCGTGGCCCACGACCTCCGCAACCCGCTGAACGCCATCGGCCTGCAGCTGCAGAGCCTGTTGCGGCGACGAGCCGAGCCGGAGCGCTGGCAGGAGGCGGTAGAGCGGATTCGCAGCTCGTGCACCGGGATGAACCAGCTCATCCAGGACCTGCTCGACGTGACCCGTCTGGAGGCGGGCGCGCTCTCGATCTCGCTATCGCTGCTCGAGCCGGAGCGGATCCTGCAAGAGGTGGTGGAGACGCAGCAGCCGCTCGCCACCGCGGCCGGGATCGCGCTGCGGCGCGATGCCGCGGTCGGTCTCCCGCGGGTGCGCGCTGATCACCGCCGGCTGATCCAGGTGTTTCAGAACCTGATCGACAACGCCATCAAGTTCACCCCGGCCGGGGGCTCGATCACCATCGGCGCCGTGGCGCGCGACGAAGCGGCCGAGTTCCGCGTCGCTGATACCGGGACCGGCCTCTCGGCCGAGCAGCTGCCGCACCTGTTCGAGCGGTTCTGGCAGGCCGACCGCGCCGACCGCCGCGGCGCCGGCCTGGGGCTGGCCATCGTCCGCGGAATCATCGAGGCACACGGCGGCCGTGTCCGGGTCGAGAGCGCCCTGGGCAGCGGCACCACGGTCCTTTTCAGCATTCCGTTCGCTGCGGCTGCCGAGCCGATGCCGGGTGGCCGCAGCGCGAGCTGACAAGATAGGCAAGCAGCGGAGGCGCGGGCACGGCTGGCTTGTGCTTCCCCCTTGCGCGGGGCAGCCGCCGAGTCAGAGACGGCGCGTGATACAGTGCGGTCGCCTTCCGCTGGCGCTTGGCCGCGCTTCCTATTTCAGAGTAAAGGGGCGCTGCGGATCAAGCTGCGTCGGCCGGTCTGCTTCCGTGAGATTGACTGCAATCTTGGCGCCCTTGCCGAAGGTCAGGGTGGTGCCGACGACCTGGTACAGGTAGCGCCCCGAACTTTGAGCGTGAACATCTTTCGGGCGGCGGTGTTTATTAGGGAATGAACAACGATCGTCGTGCGCTGCTAAAAGGGCTGGCCGCCTCGCTGGCCTTGTCCGCGTGCTCCCGCTTCAAGAGCTCCTCGGCGCGGCCCCGGCGAGTTCTCATCCTGGGCGGCACCGGCTTTGTCGGTCCTGCCATCGTGACAGCCGCGCTGGCGCGAGGGCACGTCCTGACCCTGTTTAATCGCGGCAAGACCCAGCCGGGTCTGTTCCCTGGCGTGGAGACCATCCTCGGCGACCGGATAGTGTCGCTCGACAGCCTGAGAGGCCGGAAGTGGGATGCGGTCATCGACACCTGGGGACCCGGACCCACACTGGTGCGCCGCGCCGCCGAGCTGCTGCGTGACCAGGTGAATCAGTATGTATTTTTGTCGACCATCTCGGTGTACAAGCTGGGCAGAGACTCGCTCGACGAGAGCTCGCCCGTACTGCCGCTGCCGCCGGGGGTGGAGGTAGGTAAGCCGCTAAAGATTGATGTGAGCACCTACGGACCGCTCAAGGCCCTCGCCGAGCAGGCGGCGGAAGCGGCGATGCCGGGGCGGACGACGCGCATCCGCGCTGGGCTGATCGTAAAGCCTCGCCCTGCCACATCGCGGCAAACGGCGCGCCAAACCGCGCCACGGCCTCTCGGTCGGCACTAAACCGTTCCTCTATGCACCTGGCCGCTCCCCAGGCTCGGCTTGCGAAATTGATGAGCCGCAGCTCCCCG
>JBGANQ010000044.1:0-72605 GCA_044222245.1 Polyangia bacterium
GGTGGTGTCAAACGAGCCCCGGTAGTTGAGGTACGGGACATAGATGCGCCCCGCATCCAGGACCTTGCGCCGCTTGCCGCGGAACAGCAGGTTCAGCACCGGCCGCACGTAGCGCTCAAACGAAGCCGTGGGCATAAACAGGGGCTTGTAGACCCCGAAGAAGCGCGCCGCGACCTCCATCGCCGCGCCGATCGTCGTCTCCTGCTCGGGTCCGGCGGCGAGGTGATAGCACCGGCCGAGCGCCGCCGGCAGCTGGCTCAGCTCCCAGATGGCGTCGACCACGTAGTCCACCGGCACCAGGTCGACCAGGCCGGCGCGCGAGGCGGGGACGATCGGGATGAGCCCGCGGGAGAAGATCTTCAGCGGCCAGTACATCACCTTGAAGCTCGAGGTGTAGCCGCTCTTGGAGTCGCCGACGATGATGCTCGGGCGAAACAGGGTGACTGGAAGGGGGGCGGGGGCGGCCAGCTGCGCGCGGACCAGCGCCTCGGCGGCGCACTTGGTCTGCTCGTAGGTGTTGTTGAACGCCTGGCCGCACTCGAGCTCGTCCTCGGTGACCCGGCCGATGCGGCCACCGGCGACGTAGGCGGTGCCGATGTAGCAGAAGCGGCGCAGCCGGCCGGCGCGGTGGGCGGCCTGGGCCAGCTCGACGATGGCCCGGGTGCCGCCGACGTTGATGCGCTCGGCCTCGGCCAGCGGCAGGTCGAAGCGGACGGTGGCGGCGCCGTGGAAGATATAGGTGCAGCAGGCGGCCAGAGCGGCGAACTGCTCGGGCAGAAGGCCCAGGCGCGGCTCGGTGATGTCGCCGCACACGGCGCGCACCCGCTGGCGGCGGGGGTCACCGGCGGGCAGCGGGCAGCCGGCGGCCAAGAGCTCGTCCAGCCGGCGCGCCGCCGTCTCCTGGGGGCTGGCGGCGGGCGGCGCCGGGGCGGTGGGGGACCTGTCGGCGGGGCCGTTCTGGCCTTGCCGGACGAGACAGACTATGTCGGTGCTCGCGGGGAGCTCCTTCATGAGCTTCCACAGGAGCTCGCGGCCCAGAAATCCGGTCGCTCCGGTGAGAACCACTGCATCACGATCGCCGCTGTCCATCGTCTACCTTCCTGCCCCGATGGCACGGCGCCGGCGAAGCCGCCGCTTCCCGCCACCACAGTCGCTGAGGCGGCGCCAGTATACTGATTCCGCCCCCGCTTTCGCGTCTTTTTACAAGGGTGCGCGGCAGGCTGCCGCCACTATCGCAGCAAGAGCTCGCTAGCCGGCCGCCTGGCAGTCTGTTGTAGAGCGCAGCGAGCGGCCCGAGCGCAGGACCTGGCGCGGAGCGGCCTTATGGCCGTGCGCACGGCAGGTCCTGCGATTAAGTCGCGCAGCAGCTTTTCAAAAGGCAGCTAGTGCAGGCGCCACCACAGCAGCGCCGCGACCGCAAACAGGCCAAGGAGCACGGCCCAGCGCCGCGAGCGCGCCGCCGGGGTGGGTAGCGGCAGCCCGAGCTGCGCCTGGGCGCTCTGGGTGAGGGCGAGCAGCGCCGGCTGGGCCTTCTGGACCCGGGCCTGGCCAAGCCGGTGGAGCCGGCGATCGACCTCTTTGAGGGCGTCGCTCTCGACCCGGCACGGGACGCAGTCGACAAGGTGCGCGGCCACCGCAGCGGCCTGCACCGCCTCAGGCGCGGGCAGCTGCCTTCTTGCTTCGGCGCAGGTCATTCAGGGCTCCGGGGGACACCAGCAGACGCGACTCACGGCTGACAAACTCGTCCTCGATGAGGTCGCGCTGCAAGGCCCGCCGCATCAGCTTCATGCCGTGGCGCAGCCAGAAGCGGCACGTCAGCTCACTGCAGCCGAGCAGCTCCGCCACCTCGGCGATGGGGCGGCCCTGCATGGCCACCAGCATCAGGGTAACCCGGGTCTCGGTGGGCAAGAGCGCCAGCACCTGGGCGGTGCGCTGCAGCTGCGCCTGCTCGCCGGGGAACGTGAGCCCGCCCCCCGATCCGACGCCGGCTGGAGGTCCACCCTGGAGGACTGCCGGCCCGGCAAAGCTGCCGCTGGCCGCGCCCGGGCCCGCAGCGCCTTCGGGTGCGACGAGCACCCCGGCTGCCGAGTCCGCTGGCACGCCGTCCGGCTCGCGAACCGCCGGCCAGCCGTCTTGGCTCTGGCCGCGGCCCACCCCGGCAGCTGCTAGCGCCTGCAGGCGGGTCACCGCCAGGCTCACCACCAGTCGATCGAGCCAGCGGACCAGGCTCGGCTCGTCGGCCGACTCGGGGCGCAGCGGCTCGGCGACCGGGCTGGCCAGCGAGGAGCGCACTCCCTGCGAGAGGGCGTCGAGGACCACCTGCTGCGCCGCCGCTTCGTCATCGAGCAGCTGCATCGCCGAGCCGAGCAGGTGCTCGCGGTGCTGCAGCACCCGCTCGACGGCGGACGGCGCCCGGGTGCTCGCGTCGCGCGCACTCGGCAGAAGCCACGCCCACAGGCGTCTAACGAGGGTGAACAGCTTCGACAAGGAAAGTATCGTTAAGGTTATTCGTCCGAGGGCCGCTTGTCTAGCTTGGCCTTGAGAGCGGCCAGACGCGCATCAAGTTCTTGGTCTTTTTCCGAGCGCCTGCCACCCGCCGCCGACCCGGCAGCGCCACCGCTTGGCCCGAGCAGCCGGTCGAAGCGCTCGCTCGTCTGCCGGTCCTTGTCCTCCTGGACCCCCGGGTGCAGCTCGGGCAGAAGCTCCGCCATCGCCTGCGCCTGCTCTTCCTGCGACTCGATCTGCGAGACGAGGGTGCTGAAGCGGTCAAACGCCGTCCCCTCGGGGTTTGCCGCCTGCTTGGCGGCCCGCGCCCGCGCCTTCAAGGCCTCGCGCTTGCCCTTTACCTCAAGGAGCTTCTGGTCGCCGGCCTTGAGCTGAGCGGCCAGCTTGGCGGTGAGCTGCGAGTGCTCGGCCAGCGTCTTTTCGACCGCGGCGAGCTTGACCTCCATCGCATCGCGCCGCAGCAGCGCCTCTTTGGCCAGCTCGTCGTCTCCGGCCTGCACCGCCCGCTCGGCGTGCTCCTGCCACTTCTGCACCGCGCGGTATTCCTCGTCGACCTTCTTCTGCGCGAGCTTCTCGCGCGCGAGCTGATCCCGCAGCTCCAGCCGGAGCTTCTTTAGCTCCTCTTCCATCTCCTCGATGAGGAGATCGACCTCTTTGGCCGGATCGCTAAGCTTGTCGACTGCCGCGTTGAGGTTGGACTTGATGAGGTTGGAGAACCGCCCGAGGATGGACATGCAGCTAGTGTAGCAAAATCGGCGGCGAAGGCCGCTGGGAAGGAGCGAGGCTAACGGACTTCTTGGAAGCCGATGTCGTACCCGTTGCCTTGGGGCCGCGGGGCTCCGAAATAGTCGTCTTTGATGGTCTTATTGACGTCGGCTGCACCTTTGTCAATGGCGACATTGCCGGGGTCCGCAGTCACCCGTGGATCTCCTGCCATCACGTTCATGTAAGAAGGATCCAGCGTCACACCCGAGGTTACGATTCGCGCTTGCTGACAGTTGGTCGACACTTCCGGTCCAGCACCGTTTACCATTACAATTGAATCACTTACCGCAACTGCACTATCGCAAAGGATGCCGCCTTGGCGGTTATTGGCGATAGTGTTAAAGGCAAACAGACCAGAAGCGCCTCCAGAGAGCCGCATTCCGGTCGGCTCGGCGACGCTGCCGCCATTGATGATGGCGTTATTGATAACGCGATGGCCACTCCCTCCCGATATCAATAAACCATACCCTGAAGCACCGGTAATCTTTGACTTCTCAACACTAACCTTAGTGCAGCCATTTGCGTAGATGCCGCCCTTGGGTGTAATTACCGTATCCGAGATAAGTACGTTTTGAACGAACAACGAACTCGACCCGTTGCATTGTATGGCTGGCGCACCAGAGTTATTCGTCACAGAGATACCAATAAGAGTGACCTGCGCTCCGCTGGCGACAGTAACGCCATTGATCACGGCCTGGGCCGTGGAATATGGCATCGCATCACGTCCCGGGCCAATGATGGTGACTCGCTGGCCGCTGCTGCTCACAGTCACCGGTTGGTACAAATTGGCCGAAATAGCGCCGTTGCCAGCGACCTTGATATACGATTTTCCACTGCCCACTGCCTGACTGATCTGGCAGAACGGCTTGCCGCCGGCTCCTGCGTTGTCGCAGAGAACTGGATTATTATCGACAAACACGACATCAGTCATCAACACGCATTCGCCAATCTATTCTTTGTGCAGCCGCCGCAGACATTGGTATTCTGGTTACAGAAGCCTTTACCAGGACGCTTGCAATCAGCATTGACAGTGCATTCATTGCATAGGCCATTAATGCACAAATTTCGGCTCAGTGGATCGACTTGGGCGGCTGCCCAATCCTTACATTGCTGATTGCCAGTCGCGGGCACGGGCGAGCAAGGAACGCAGATATTATTAGGCAAGTCACAATATGGCTTATCGTTCGTCGTGCAATCAGTTGGCTTGTTACAGCGCCCTAGCGGGGTATCGTCGCAACAACCAAACACCTTATTGCAGGTAAAATTAACTCCGAGAGATCCGCAAATGCTCGGATTCTTATTACAGTTAAACTGATTATCTTTCGAAAGAGAACCGAACAGCGCCGGATCTCCACCACTCGCAGGAACGTCAGGGGCACTGCTTGACACAGTGCAGCGCAGGTTATCCAGGTTTGGAGCGGTCGCGTCGCAGCTCCCTAGAAAGCCAATAAGCATGCAGGCCAGCCAAAGAGAATTTCTCATGGTGGGTTCCTTCGTTCGCCTACTGCGGCCAATAAAGTAATAAGGGCATCCGCAGATCCCGGTTAATCCTAGAACGAGCCTTCGGCGCGCATCCCGGCTCCCGAGCCAAGGACTCCGAACGACAGCCGATTGAGCGACACTTTCTTCGGCGGTCGCTGGTCTGATGGGCTCGGGTCGCTAGTGGAGGGCCCACTGGGCAGCGGCTTCTGGACCTGCACCGCCTTACCGGGAATGGCCAGCGCGACCATACCGAGGATCGAGACTGCAGCACCGCCGGCGACTAACCCTACACCTAACCCTTGGGTATCAAACACCGTGTCACACTTGGTCTGCCCGCCAGTGGGCGATTCAATGCAGCGTCCATCCAGATACAGCGCTCGCCCGCCAAACCCCAGCGCCACAGCACCGACCACCAGCCCGGCGATCCCCAGCCCCACCCGCCAGCTCGGGCGCGGCTGGCGCTCGGTAACCAGAATCACGCGGTCGTCCTGGCCAACCGTCAGTCGAAGCGTCACCGAGGTCTTCTGGGCCTCGATGACGTTGACCGTCTCCTGCTTGGAGCGGTGGCCGGTCTTGCGGACGGTGACTTCGTGCTTACCGGCGAAGGCGACGCGCTTGTAGGGGGTGACGCCGATCTCGTGGCCATCAACAAAGACCGAGGCATTGGCGGGGTCGGAGAGGATCTCCAGGGTGCCGCGCGGACGAGCGGCGTCTTCAAGGACGATCTTCTTGACCAGCTCGCCCAGGCTCTGCGCGGCGAGGGTCGCCGAGCACTTGCTGCAGTCGGACTTGGCGGTGGCGCCGCTGGAGCCGACCTCGACGTTGAAGAGGCTCGCGGTCAGGCCCCAAGTGATGGTGCCGGCGCCGGCGGGCTCGGGCTCCAGCTCTTTGGGCTGCTCCTTGGCGCCGGGGCGGCCCTTCTTCTTGGGCCCGGCGGGCTCGGCCGGCGGCAGCGCGCCCTCGGGGCGGCTGACCTTGACCTTGTAGACGAGCACCGCCTGCGAGCCGAGCAGGCGGCCGATGCGCTCCTGGCACTCCTCGGTGAAGCAGTTCTGCACGCCTTCGCCGCTGATGATCGTGTCGCGCTCGGCGGCGGGCACGATCTGATACTGCAGCTCGCGCAGCGCCTCGGCCACCGCCGCGTCGAGCCGGCTGCGCTCTTCGGCGGTGAGCACGCCCTCGACCTTGGGCTCAAAGACCGCGACCAGCTTGTCGGCGGCCTCGGCGCGCGGGGCCGCCACGAGCAGCACCGCGACCCACAAGACCAGACCCAGGAGGTTACGGCGCGCGCCAGGGCGGTGGTTCGCGACGAGGGGCGAGTGCGGAAGGAGTGTCGTCATGGTGATTGTCGGAGCGAGCACGAGGCTCGACTTGATGCGCGGCTGTCGCATGCAGCTAGCAATCTTATCATGGCCCGAGATCGGGCGAGGGATTCAATCTTCCACAAAATTTTCCGTCGAGCCACGGCGAAAAATCGCCGCCCGAATGCGCGCCCGCAGGACCGCGCCCCGGGCCGCCCCGGGCCCCGCTCAAGCCCTGGTAAATATATAGGCAGCCCGCCCCGCGACTATGACAGGCTGGCCGCATCGGCGCGCTCCAGCAGGGCCGCCACCCCCTGCCCGACCCCGATACACATCGCCAAGAGCCCGTAGCGGCTGCCGCTGCGGCCCAGCTCATGGACCATCGTGGTGGCAATGCGCGCCCCCGAGCAGCCGAGCGGGTGCCCGAGCGCGATCGCGCCGCCCAGCAAGTTCACGCGCTCCACCGGCAGCTCCTTGAGCTCGCGCAGCACGGCCAGCGCCTGGGCGGCGAAGGCCTCGTTGAGCTCGACCCGCTCGATCGCTGACAGCTCCACGCCAACCCGGGCGAGCAGCTTGCGCACCGCCGGCACCGGCCCGATACCCATGTAGCGCGGATCGACCCCCGCGGCGGAGCCGCCGACGATCCGCGCCAGCGGCGTCAGGCCCAGCTCGCGCGCCTTGTCGCGGGTGCCGATGAGCAGCGCCGCCGCCCCATCGTTGAGCGTCGAGGAGTTGCCCGCGGTCACCGTGCCGCCGCTGCGAAACGCCGGCGCCAGCCGGCCCAGCTTGTCGAGCGCGCTGTCGGCCCGCGGGCCCTCGTCGCGCTCGCAGCGCCCCGCCGGCTGGCCCTTTATGGTCGATGGCACGGTGATCGGGCACAGCTCGGCATCAAAGCGCCCCTCGCTCTGCGCCCGCACCGCCAGCTGGTGGCTGCGCAGGGCGAACTCGTCCTGCTCGCTGCGGGCAATGTTGTAGCGAGTGGCCAGGTTCTCTGCGGTCTCGCCCATCGCCTCCAGCGGGAACAGCTGGGCCAGGCGTGGGTTCGGAAAGCGCCATCCGAGCGAGGTGTCAAACAGCGTCGCGTTGCCTCCCGCGAACGCCGCATCCGGTTTGCCCATCACCAGCGGCGCCCGGGTCATCGACTCGACGCCGCCGGCGATGTAGAGGGTGCCCTCGCCGGCGGCGATCGCGCGCGCCGCCAGCAGCACCGCCTCCAGCCCCGAGCCGCACAGCCGGTTCACCGTCACCCCCGGCACCGACTGCGGCAGCCCGGCGAGCAGCAGCGCCATGCGCGCCACGTTGCGGTTGTCCTCGCCGGCCTGGTTGGCGCAGCCGATGATCACGTCATCGATGGCGGCCCCGGGCACTTTGGTGCGCACCAAAAGCTCGCCCAGCACCTGCGCCAGCAGATCATCTGACCGCACGTCCTTGAGCGCGCCGCGATAGCGACCAATCGGACTGCGCACCGCCCCGAGGATAAACGCCTGTTGCAAGCCCATGAGGGGCGACTTTACGGAACTCGCCGCCGCCTGACAAGCACCTCGCGGCCCCGCTCACCGCACGGGCCTGGCCTTGCCTTGTAAAGACCAGCGCCCCACCACTTGGGCGTCCAGAGCGGGGCCAGGCCGGCTTAGCAGTACGGCGCGCCGCGCGGACCATCCCAGAGACATTCTCCGCACTGCCCTGCGCAGCGGTGCGAACGAACTTGCGCTGCGCTGTCTTAAGAAGCCGCCTGCGCACACGGCGCGCAGCGGCCGATCAGCCAGACCTCGGCATGGTCGATGCGCCGGCGCAGCGCCGCATCGGGGACGACAACCTCGGCGGCGGCGGGCTCGATGTCGAAGACGTGGCCGCAGCTCTGGCAGCTCAGGTGGTGGTGCGGGTCGATGCGCAGATCCCAGTGCTGCTCGCCATCGGGAGTGCGCGCCGCCGACAGCAGCTGCAGCTTGGCGAACAGCGCCAGGTTGTTATAGACCGTCGCCAGGCTCGCCGCGCCCGAGCGGCCGACCGCGGCGGCGATCTGCGCGGTCGTTGGGTGGTCATCATGCCGCAGCAGATAGCGGAGGATGGCGCGGCGCTGCACGGTGACAAACTGCCCGCCGTCGCGCAGCCGCTGCTCGTAGTCGCGCAGCGAGCCGCGCCGGGGCTGGTGACGGTCCATTGGTTCTGGCTGCTTGCTCTTCATCGGCGACCTGCGCGGAGGGCGGCCCGAAAGGCGCTCGGCCCTCCGGCGCGATGAACCCCAGTATCACCTCTGCGGCCGCGTCCGCCAAGCCCAGAGAGCGAATGCGACTGCGCCGACCCGCTTCCCCGCCTCCCAGAGGAGGCCGCGCCGGCCGCTACAGCGTCTTGTCGCCCTTTTTCCAGCCGCAGCCGGTCAGCTTGTCGGTCTGCAGCGCGTCGAGCACTCGCAGGATCTCTTCGATGCTGCGTCCGGTGCCCAGGTCGTTGACGTTGGCCCAGCGCAGCTTGCCGCTCGGGTCGATGAGGAACGAGCCGCGCAGCGCAATCCCCTCTTCCTCCAGCAGCACGCCATAGCTGCGCGCGATCGACTTGGTCACATCGCCGAGGATGGGATACTGCAGGCCCGCCAGCTGCGGCTCGGCGTTGACCCAGCCGAGGTGGCTGTAGACGGTGTCAGTGCTGGCCGCGATGACCGCGCACTGCCGCTCCTTGAACTCAGCGAGCTTGTCGCTCAGGCCGACGAGCTCGGTCGGGCAGACGAACGTGAAGTCCATCGGGTAGAAAAACAGCAGCACCCACTGCCCGCGGTAGTCCGCAAGGGACACCGTCTTGAACTCCCGCGCGACCAGGGCCTGCCCCGTGAACTCCGGGGCGGGCCGGGAAACCTGGATGGTCATTTGCTATCTCCTTGGAGTGGTTGATTAGAAGAGCTCTAAATTTAGAGCCAATCTGAATCTTGACCGCGACCAAGTCAAGCCGCGCGGGTGGATATCCCCGGCTAAATGCTGAGATTCCTTCGCCAGGGCAGCCGCGGCAGGCCGGCAAGGCAGAGCGCCGCGCCGCGCCCGCGTGCAGGCCGCGAGAGCCAGGTCAGGTAGCTTGTAAGAAAGAACGAAAGCGGCGGGAGGGAGCGGCTACCGCCAGAGGGCGATGCCGCCGAGCAGACCGGCGATGTTCTGGGTGACGCGCACGCCCTCGGGCAGCTTGACCTTGCCCTTGAGCTTCAGCTTGCTCGCGTTGCCGCCGCCAAGGTAGATGATGTCGGGGTTGAACGTCGCCTGCACCTGGGCCAGGACCTTGAGGACGCGCTCTGTCCACTTGCGGTTGCCGACGGCGGCGCGGGCGGCGTTGCTGATGTACTGCTCGTAGGTCTGCTTGCGGCGCAGCGGGTGGTGGGCAAGCTCGACGTTGGGCACGTAGCGGCCTTCGACGAAGATCGCGCAGCCCATGCCGGTGCCGAGCGTGAGCACGATCTCGACCCCCTTGCCGGCGATGACGCCCAGGCCCTGCAGGCCGGCATCGTTGAGCACGCGCACCGGCCGGCCGGTCAGCTCCTCGACCGCCTTCTGCAGGTTGTAGCCGTGCCAGGCCTTGTCGAGGTTGGGCGCCGTGCGCGTCACCCCCGAGCTGACCACGCCGGGAAACCCGATCGAGACCCGATCGTAGGGCAGCTCGGGCAGCAGCGACCGGATGACCGCCAGCACCGCCTCGGGAGTGGCCGGTCGCGGGGTCTCGATGCGGTTGCGGGGGCCGCACGCGCTGCCGCTCTTGTCGAGCAGCATGCACTTGATGCCGGTGCCGCCAATATCGATGGCGAGCGTAAAAGGCGCCTCGGGCTGCGGCGCCGGGCTGGCTGCGGGGATGGGCTGGGGGGTGGAGTCCAGGGCTTCGCTCATTATTCCTTGGTACCACGATCGGACCGAGCCAGGCAAGCCAGGCCCGGACTACCGACAGGGCGCGGGCACCCGACTAAAGCGGGACCGCCACGACCTCGGGCTCGCGCAGGCGGTAGGTCTTGCGCAGGTAGGCATCGAGCTCATCGATCAGCGACTCGCCTTTGTAGGCACCGGCGGGGTGGTCGGTGTAGAAGGTGCCTTCCTCACACAGATCGCCGTCGGTGGGCAGCGGCGCCTGCGGGACCTCGCCGCCCGGGCGGCACTTGGCGTCGACGAACACCAGGACCGCCTTGGGCAGCCGCCGCATCGGGTCGGGATCGGACATGAAGCTGTGGATGAGGCTCCCGGTGCCCTTGCCGAGGTCTTCGGGGTCCATGCCGTAGCCATGGCCGACGTAGACCACCGGATAGCGCAGGCTCTGGTTGGCCGGCTCGAAGTAGCCGGGGGGCAGGACCAGGCTGTAGGGCGCCTTGCGGCCGCTCTGGGTGGTGAACGTCAGCCCCTTGGGCACCAGCCGCGGATCGTCGGAGGGCTGGATGCTGGTGTCGGCGTCGGGCCAGCGCGACAGGAGGAACGAGAACAGCACCACCGCCCGCTGCACCACCTGGCGCACCGTGCCGGCGTGCCGGCCATCTCCGCTCATCTGCACGGCGTCATCGGACAGCTCGGGGTTGCCGTAGCGAACAAACACCCGCCGCCCGAGGGCGCCGATCGGCACGGCGCTCGGGTCAAAGCGCGCCTCGTCGGTCGGTCCTAGCCCCAAGAGCGCCGGGAAGCCGCCGAAGACCTGCGTCGACAGGCCGCGCGCGGCCAGCACCCCGAACAGGCTGCTCGTCGAGACCTGGGCGTTGAAGAAGTCGCGGATGCCGGCATCGTAGTAGATGTCGCGCTGCTCCAGCACATCGCCGGCCAGCTTCTCCATCAGGCTGTGCGGATCGTGATCGAGCCAGCTCTGCAGGCCGGGGTTGTAGTCGAAGTGGCCGTTGCCCTCGCCGTAGTCGAAGCAGCCCGCCTGCTTGGTGTCGATAGCGCAGCCCTTGCCGGCGACGCCGTCCAGCCCCGAGTCGAGGTACGGCTCGCCGACGTCGTAGCGCCAGTTGCCTTCGGTGCCGCCGGGGTTTTTCAGGTAGTGGTAGTTGTCGCCCGCCGGGTCGGGGTTAGTCACCGGGTCGTAGCCCGGCTCCTTGTCATCGGGGAGGCCGTCGATGCCGAAGTCGCTGAACGGCTCGCTCGACTGCAGCAGCACCGGCTCGCCCGCGTCCCGCTTCTGGTTGGCGTTCAGATCGACGGCGAGCAGGATCTGCGCGGGATTAGTCTGCGGCTTGGTCCCATCGAACACGCCCGGCTGGCCGGGGCGCTCGCCGCCGTCGCAGAAGGTGATGACATCGAACTTGCCATCGGGGTTGAAGCGGCCGTCATAGAGCGGCCGCGCCATGGGATCGTTCTTGAAGCCCTTGATCACCACCGGGCTCGCGCACGCCATGGCCGGCGTCTGGGCGAGCGTGCTCGCCGGCACCCCCGGCGGCAGGTAGGCGTCTGCCGGGTTGTAGTAGGCCCAGTTGCCCAGCGCCCGCACCAGGTCGCGGTTGGCCCGCAGGTACAGCGAGCGGCCCAGCGTGAGGCCAATGCCCTCGCCGGTCTGGATCGGCATCGCCTCGAAGCTGCCGGTCGCCTCGCCCTGGCCGAGCAGCGGCTTGCGCGTGGTCGGGCACAGCTGCCCGAGCTGGCCGCTGTCGGCGGTGCAGAAGCCGCCGAAGAACACGTCGCGGATAAAGCCCTGGATGTAGGTCAGATCCGGCCCGGGGTCGGCGCCGAGGACGCCGATGGCGTCATAGCGCTCGGGGTGGCGGAAGAAGTTCATCGACGAGCCGATGCCGCCCATCGACACGCCGCCGATCGCCCGGTACGAGAAGCGGCGCATCACCTTCTGCCCCAGCGACTGCGGCATCGCGACCTGGAACGTCGCCAGACGGCCCAAGGTCCCCGGCGCCGAGGCCGGAGAAAGGCCGTGCGCCGGCAGGTGGAAGCGCAGCTGGCCGCCGCGGGCGCTGCCGACGGTGATGTTCTCCACCGGGGTGACATGGGCCGGCGCGTTGCCAAAGCGCGACAGCACGACCAGGCGGTGCAGCTCGCCGCGGGCCGCCTCGGGAATCTTTTTCCAGTCGAGCGGCAGCAGCACATCGACCCCGCGGCGGCCGATCGCCGCGGTCGCCAGGAGCTCGACCCCGGGGCCGAGCGCCACATAGCCGGCCACCGGCAGCTGCTCGCCGGGCCGCAGCTCGAGCACCGGGCCGCCGCCGGTCTCTTCCGGGGCCGGGCTCAGGCAGGCGCCGGCGAGCGGCATCTTGGGCGAGACCGTGGGCACCTGCGGGGCGAGCATCGCCGCGCTGCACACCGGCAGCCCCGGATCGGCGGGCGGATCCGGCATCATCATCATCATCGGCGGCGTCTGCTCGGCGCAGCCGGCCAGCCCGACCGCCGCCGCGCACACCGCGGGCCAGCCGAGCCGCCGGGACCGCCGCCGCAGAGAACCAAGCTGCACACAGGAATGGGCTTTTGGCGTTCGCATGCGGCGCACTGTACCCTAGCGATCATGGACCCGGTGACCCTTTCCGAATCGGCCGCGGATCACGGACTGGCCCTCCTCCTATATGGCGTACTCTCCGACGCGGCGGGGCGTCACGGCGGTGGCCTGCCGGGCCTCGCCAGTCGGCTCGGCCTTGTGGCCACCGATGCCGGCGACGAGGTCACGCTGGACCTGGCCAACTCCCGCTGCGTCATCGAAGCGGGCCTGGTGGCGCCCGATCTGGTGATCGCCGCGTCCTCGGCGCTGCTGCCGCGCCTGCAGGCGCTGCCGACCGTGCTCGGGCTGCCGCTGCTCGCCTCGCCGGCCGGGGTCCAGCTCGTCTTGTCGCTGCTGCACGAGCCCATCCGCCTGCACGAGCCGGCGACGCTCCTTCACCGGCCGCGGCGGGCGGCCCGGGCAGCGCTCGATCTGCTCCGCCTCATCCGCCTGGTCGCCGGGGGCTGAGCGCCCGCGCCGCCCCTAGACGCCGGCGAGCTCGCAGAGCGACAGCTCGTACGGCGGGTGGGCGACGCCGCCATCGGTGATGATCGCCGAGATGAGGCGCGCCGGGGTGATGTCAAAGGCGGGATGGCGGGCGGGGACGCCGGCGGGGGCGATGGGGATGCCGGCGAGGCTGGTCACCTCGGCGACGCTGCGCTCCTCGATGGGAATCAGCGAGCCGTCGGGCAGACTCAGGTCGAGCGTCGAGCGCGGCGCCGCGACAAAAAACGGGATCGAGTGCGCGTGCGCCAGCACCGCCAGCGAGTAGGTGCCGATCTTGTTGGCGACGTCCCCCGAGCGGGCGATCCGATCGGCGCCGACGATCACCGCCGCCACCTCGCGCCGCGCCATCAGGTGGCCGGCCATGCTGTCGGTGATGAGGGTGACCGGCACCCCGGCGCGCTGCAGCTCCCAGGTGGTCAGGCGCGCTCCCTGCAGGTACGGCCGCGTCTCATCGGCAAACACGGCGATGCGCCGGCCCTGCCGGTGGGCGGTGCGGATCACCCCGATCGCGGTGCCGTAGCCCCCGGTCGCCAGCCCCCCGGCGTTGCAGTGGGTCAGGATGTTGCCTTCGGGGAGCAGCGGAGCGCCGAACTCGCTCATGCGCAGGCACATCTCAATGTCCTCGCGCCGGATCGCCTCGGCCTCGGCGAGCAGGGCGACAAACAGCACCCCCGGATCCGGCGTCCCCCCCGCCGCGGCGCGCACCGCGTCGATGCGCCGCCGCATCCTTCCGAGCGCCCAGAACAGGTTCACCGCCGTCGGCCGCGTCGCCCCCAGGGTCTGCAGCGCCGCGTCCAGGTCCTCGCCCTGCCGCGCCGCCAGGGCGACCCCGTAGGCGGCGGCGATGCCGATGGCCGGGGCCCCGCGCACGACCATGGTGCGGATGGCCTCGGCGACCCGCTGGTGGTCGCGGTAGCGGTGCCAGATCTCCTCCTGCGGCAGGCGCAGCTGGTCGATCAGCAGGAGATCCGCCGTCGCCGCGTCCCAGCGCAGCGGAGACAGGAGGGAAGGATCGTCATACCGCATCACAGTCAGACCTTTCTTGGCAGGAGCCGCCGCAGGATATCGTTTACCAGCTCGGGCTTGGCCCGTCCACCGGTCTCGGCCAGCACCTGCCCGACGAAGAAGCCGAGGAGCTTGGGGTTTTGCGCGTACCTTGCGACCTGCGCCTGATTGGCCGGCGCCGCCACCACCTTCTGGCAGACCGCCTCGATCGCCGCCGCATCGGTAAGCTGCCGCAGCCCGAGCGCGTCGATGATCGCCGCGGCGCCTTCGCCCTGCGCGTACATCCGCGCAAAGACCTCCTTGGCCTGGCGACCGCTCACCGCGCCGCTTCCGACCGCGGCCACCAGCTCGGCCAGCGCCGCCGCGCTCACTGGCGACTGCGCGATGGCGCGGTCCGCGCCGTGCAGCGCCCCCAAAAGCTCGCTGAGCAGCCAGTTACTGCCAAGCTTGGCCAGCCCCTGCTCGGCGGCGGTGAGCTCGCGCCCGCCCGCCGGCGCGTCCGCGGGCAGCCCGAGCGCGACCAGCAGCGCGTCGAAGTACTCGCACAGCTCGCGCTCGGCGGTGAGCGCCGCTGCATCATAGGCCGACAGCCCGAGCCGCTCGCGGTAGCGGTCGTAGCGCTGCAGCGGCGTCGGCGGCAGGCTGCGCTGCAGCTCGGCCAGCCACTGCGCCGAGATGATGAGCGGCGGCAGATCGGGCTCGGGGAAGTAGCGGTAGTCGTGAGCCGACTCCTTGCTGCGCTGGCTGCGCGAGGTGCCGCGCTGCGCATCCCAGCCGCGCGTCTCGGCGGCGACCTGACCGCCGGCGCGCAGGATCGCCGCCTGGCGCCCGAGCTCATGCTCGATGGCCTTTTGCACATACTTGAACGAGTTGATGTTCTTGAGTTCGGTCCGCTGCCCGAGCGCCGTGCTGCCGCGCCGCCGCAGCGACACGTTGGCATCACAGCGCAGCGAGCCCTCTTCCATATTTCCATCGGAGATCCCGAGAAACCGCACCAGCTGACGGACCGCCCGCAGGCACTCTGCCGCCTCCTCGGCCGAGCGCAGGTCGGGCTCGGACACCAGCTCGCACAGCGGCACCCCGGCGCGGTTGAAGTCGATGAGCGAGACCCCCTGCGCCCCTTGCTCCCCTTGCTCGGTGAAGTGCAGGTTCTTGCCGGCGTCCTCCTCGAGGTGGATGCGGATGAGGCGCACCTGCCGCTTCTCCCCGTGCAAGAGAAACTGCAGCGCCCCGCCCTCGCACAGCGGCGCGTCGGACTGGGTTATCTGGTAGCCCTTGGGGAGGTCGGGATAGAAGTAGCTCTTGCGGGCAAACTCGCTGCGCTCGGCAATCCGGCAGCCGCAGGCCAGGCCCAGGCGCACGGCGAACTCGACGGCGCGGCCGCACAGCACGGGCAGGCTGCCCGGCAGCCCGAGCGTATACGGGTCAATGAGGGTGTTGGGCGGCGCGCCAAACTCGTTGGCGGCGGTGGTGAAGGCCTTGCTCGCCGTGTTGAGCTGCACATGACACTCAAGGCCGATGACCGGCTCGTACTCGGCAAGCCACTCGGGAGGCGCGGTCATCCCTGCACCTTGGACGCTGCCGTCAGCGCGGGTCGGCGGGTGTGCCAGTCGGTGAGCCGCTGGTAGCCGGCGGCGGCGCGCAGCACCGCTTCTTCCCCAAGCGGCGGCCCGAGAAGCTGCAGCCCGACCGGCAGCGGCCGCTGGCCTGCCTCCGCCGGCTCGACGAAGCCGCAAGGCACCGACAGACCCGGCAGCCCGGCGAGGTTGGCGCTGACCGTGAACACGTCGGCCTGGTGCATCTGGAGCGGCGCGCCGTACCGCTCGCCCAGGGCGAACGCCGGCACCGGTGAGGTCGGCGTGGCCAGCACATCGCAGCGGGCAAAGGCCTGGGCCAGCTCGCGCCCGAGCAGCGTGCGCACCTGGCTGGCCCGCCGGTAGTAGGCATCGTAGTAGCCGGCGCGCAGCACGAAAGTGCCGGTGAGGATGCGGCGCTTCACCTCGGGCCCGAAGCCGGCGGCGCGGGTCTGCCGGTACATCTGGTCGAGCAGGCTCTGGCCGGGGGCAAGCGCGGCGGGCGCCGGGGTCACGCGCAGGCCGTAGCGGACCCCGTCATAGCGCGCCAGGTTGCTCGCCGCCTCGGCGCTGGCGATGAGGTGATAGGCGGCAACGGCATAGCGGGTAAGCGGCAGCGAGACCGCGACCAGCTCGGCCCCCGCGCGCTGCAGCGCCGCCACCGCCTCATGCACGCGGGCAGCGACCTGCGGCAGGACGGCGCTGCTGAAGTACTCGCCCGGCAGGCCGATGCGCAGGCCGCGCAGCGGGCGCTCGCAGGCGAGCAGGTAGTCGGGCTGGCGCTGCGGCAGGCAGGTTGCGTCGTGCGGGTCCGGCCCGCCGATGACCTGCAGCGCCAGCGCCACGTCGCGCACGCTGCGGCCAAGCGGCCCGACTTGCTCCAGCGAGCTGGCAAAGGCGATGACGCCGTAGCGCGACACCCGGCCGTAGGTCGGCTTGAGGCCGGTCACCCCGCACAGCGCCGCCGGCTGGCGGATCGAGCCCCCGGTGTCGGTGCCCAGAGAAAGCGGGCACAGCTCGGCCGCCACCGCCGCCGCCGCGCCCCCCGAGCTGCCGCCCGGCACGCGGCGCCCATCCCACGGGTTGTGGCACGGCCTTACCGCCGAGCTCTCGGTCGAGCTGCCCATCGCAAACTCATCCTGATTGAGCTTGCCGAGGATCACCGCCCCGGCGGCGCGCAGCCGCGCCACCGCGGTGGCGTCATAGGGCGGGACGAAGCCGCGCAGGATCCGCGAGGCCGCGGTGGTCTCCACCCCGCGCGTGCACAGCATGTCCTTGATGCCCACCGGCACCCCGCACAGTGGGAGCTCTGCTGCAGCCCCCGCAGCGACCTGCGCGTCCACCGCCGCCGCCTGCGCCAGCGCTCCCGCCGCATCGAGCTTCAGGAAGCACCCAAGCTGCTCGTCCAGCGCCGCCACCCGGTGCAGGTAGGCCTGCGTCACCTCCACCGCCGACAGCTGCCGGCGGCGCACCGCGGCGGCGAGCTGTTCCACACCGACCAGCTCCGCCGGCAGCACCCCGCCGCTCGGGACAGCGCTGGACTCTGCTTGCTCCGCCATCGGGCTCGCGCCTCAGCTCGCGCCGGGCTCAGGCTCGCCCGCGGCTGCGGACGCCGCGCTGGCAAACACCGCCGGGACGGCGAAGAACGCCCCCTGAACCGCCGGCGCGTTGCGCAGCGCATCTGCCGAGGAGTCGTGCGGACCCACCACATCGGGGCGCAGCGGGCAGGGCAGCGCCACCGGGTGCGTCGTCGGCGGCACCCCCGTCACATCGAGCTCGGCCAGCTGCGCCGCGTAGCCGAGGATCGCCGACAGCTCGCCGCTCAGCTGGCCGAGCTCGGCATCGCTTACAAGGAGCCGCGCCAGCTCCGCGGTCGCGCGGACCTGCTCCGCGGTCACGATGGTCGTGCCTGCACCCATGGCCGCGCAGTCTACGCTCATCGGGCAGCGCCAGGCAAAGGCTGCGCACGGGCCGCGGACGTCGCGAGCCGCGGACGTCGCGAGCAGCCGGCGTTCAGGGGCGCGGACCCGGCTCGTGGGCGCTCTGGCTGAGCGCGGCGCGGCTCCACAGCAGCACCGCGGTGAGGATCACCAGCGGCGTCATGATGGGAGTAATGATGTGGGCGTACCCCGGCCGGTACGCCGCGACCAGCGAGCACGCCACCGCGACCGGGAAGCACAGCCAGAACCGCGGCAGCACGGTCGCCGACAGCAGGCCGATCATCGACGACATCGTCACCAGATCGAAGGTGAAGATCTGCGGCAGCGACAGGCCAAGCAGGATGCCGACGATGCGGGTGGCGATGATCTGTCCCGCGAACACCAGGCCCGAGACGATCATCATGCGGTGGAAGGCGTTGCTCAGCAGCCGGCGGCGGAAGCGAAACGCCAGCAGTCCGAAGATGCAGAAGAACACCAGGGCCATGGTCAAAGAGACCAGCATCGGGTCGGCGCCGCGCCACAGGATCAGCCGGGTCACCAGCGGCGAAAAGATGCAGAACGCGATGAGACCCCCGGCCACCGAGCGACGCGCCCGCGGCGCCGCCGCCGGGTCGCGCGCCTCATCAAAGTCGAGCGCCGCCAACAGCTCCTGCATCGACGGGAAGCGATTCTCCGGCAGGACCGCCAGGCCGCGCAGCAGCGCCTGGTGCACCGGCGCCGGCACCCGACTGCCCGGCGGCCGCGGCTGCAGCTTGCCGTGCACCACGTTGTGGCGCAGGGTGGCCAGGTTCTTGCCGGCAAACGGCAGCTCGCCGTATAGCGCCTCGTACAGCGCGACGCAGAAGCTGAACTGATCGCTGCGCTGGTCGGCGACCTCGCCCAGGTGCTGCTCGGGCGACATGTACAGCGGCGTTCCCACCACCACGCCCTCCTGGGTCAGCGCGAACAGGTGCGGGGTCACCGCCAGCTGGCCGCCCGAAGCGGCCGCTGGCTGACCGCCGGGGGCCCCGTCCTCGGCGCCAGTGTGCAGGCGCGCCAGCCCGAAGTCGGCGACCTTGGGGGTTCCATCGCTGCCGACCAGCACGTTGTCGGGCTTGAAGTCGCGGTGGGTCAGGCCCGCCTGGTGGGCGGCGAGCAGCCCGCGGCCGGCGGCGAGATACATGTTCATGGTCTGCTGCCAGGTGCGCTTCTGGGTCGCCTGCCACTTGGTCAAAGTGGTGCCGTTGACAAACTCCATGGCGATGAACATCTGGTTCTCAATCTCGCCGACCTCGTAGACGTGCACGACGTTGGGCGAGGAGACGCGGGCCAGCGCCTGGGCCTCGCGGATGATGCGCAGGCGCAGCTCGGAGTCGGCCTGGCGGGCGGTATGGAGCAGCTTGACCGCGACCTTGCGATCCAGATCTTCGTCGTAGGCGGCATAGACGACGCCCATGCCGCCTTTGCCGAGGGTGCGGAGCAGGACGTAGCGGCCGATGCGGCTGGACAGACCGCCGTGCATGATGGCACCCGACTCGCTCACCTCCTCGACAGGGGGGAGGCGGTCGACGGCGGTGGGCGCGGTCACCGCCTGCGGAGTCGCGGCAGCCCGGGGGCTTTGGGGAGCCTGGGACGGTCGACTGCGGGACGGCGCGGCGCCGCTTGGGACCTCGACCGTGTCGCCGAGCAGGCTGGGGTCGAGCTCCCGGAACGAGCGCGCGGGCGGCTTGGACTTTTTGTCCATGGACGATTATACCGCGCCGCGGCGTCTGCCGGCTTGACCAACCGCACCCGCCTACCTCGACAAAGGGGCAGAGCCAAGGAGCGCGTCCAGGGCCGCGACGAGCCCGGCGGTGGACTCGGCATAGGTCCAGCTGGCGGCGCGGGCGCGGGCGCCTTGGGCCAGCGCGAGGCGGCGCGCGCGCCCGGACTCGCCGGCGCACAGCGCCTGCAGGCAGCGGGTGAGCGCTGCGGCGTCGCGGCGCGGGAACGTGAGCCCGGTCTGGCCGGCGAGCACCAGATCTTCGGCGCAGCCGACGCCGTCCGAGGCGATGACGGGCAGGCCGGCGTGCAGCGCCTCGATCACCACGACCCCGAAGGTCTCGCGCAGCGAGGGCAGGACCAGGACGTCGGCCGCGGCGTAGAGGTCGGGCAGCTCGGACTGGTTCTTGAAACCCAGGAAGTGGACGTCGGGCACCGCGTGGGCGCGCGTCCACGCCTGCAGCTCGTCGCGCAGCGGGCCATCGCCGACCACGGCCAGCACCGCCGGGGTGCCGCCCTGCCGCAGCGCGGCGAAGGCGGCGAGCAGCAGCTGCGGGTCCTTCACCGGCACCAGCTTGCCGCAGAATAAGACAATGGGCGGCGCGGCCGCCGCCGGGTCGGCAGGCAGGCCGAGCTGCGCCTGCAGCGCCTGCCGCGCCGCCAGCCGCTGCGCCGGCGAGCGCTGGAACCGCTCGCCATCCACCGCATAGGGCGAGCAGAACACGCGCTCGGGCGCCATCCCGTAGTGCAGGAGCAGCCGCCGGTTGCCGCTCGAGACCGCCAGCGCCCCGGCGCATGCCCCGAGGTAGCGGCGCAGGATCACCTCCTTGCCGCGCTGGCGCAGCGTCGCCGCCGGCGCCTCGCCGGGCAGACAGGCCGACTCGGCGCGCATGAGCACCGGCAGCCCGGCCCGCCGCGCCGCCAGCAGCGCCAGCGGATACAGGGCGTAGTTCCAGCCCTGGATCACCACCGCGTCGTAGCTTGCCTTGTTGAGCTCGCGAAACACCTCCAGGCTGGCGACGCCCCAGAAGCGCCCGACGCCGGGGCGCGGCGCCTGGTTGGGCAGCACGATCCGGCGGTAGCCGGTCCAAAGATCGACGTCCCAGCGGAACGCCCGGCCAAACTCCGGGTCGTGCCCGGCGACCAGCCCGTGCTCATCGCCCAGCAGCACGGTCAGCGCCAGCCGCGGGTGGCCGCTGGCGTGCACGAACCACGGCACCAGATACTGGATGGCGTGCGAGCAGACCATCGCCACGCGATAGCGCCCGGAGGCGGCGGGCGCAGCGGCCATCCTAGCGCAGCCCCTGGCCACCATCGACGGGCAGGCAGACGCCGGTCAGGTAGGACTCGCTAAGCAGGAAGCGCACCGCGCGCGCCACGTCGCCGGGCTGCCCCTGCCGACCGAGCGGCACCCGCGCCAGCACCCGCGCCTGCGCTGTCGCATCATAGTCCTCGGGAAAGAGCACCGTGCCGGGGGCCACCGCGTTCACCCGCACGGTCGGGGCGAGCTCGCGCGCCAGGATGCGCGTCAGGTGCAAAAGGCCCGCCTTGGCCACCGCGTAGGCGCTGTACTCGCTCCACGGCTGCCAGGCGGCGATGTCGACCAGGTTGACGATGGCGGTCGCTCCGGCTGCCACCGCCAGGCGGATGCAGCGCTGCGGCGCGGTCAGATTGACCGCCAGCTGCTCGTCCCACGCCTGGTCGGTCAGCGAGTGAAACGGGGTGCGCCCGAAGATCGCCGCGTTGTTGACCAGCATGTCGATGCGCCCGGCCATCGCCTCCAGGCGCTGGAACATGGCGACAGTCTCCCCGGTGTCGCGGAGGTTGGCGCGCACCGCCAGCGAGCCGCGGCCAAGCCGCAGCGCCAGCGTCTCGGCATCCGACTGCGAGCGGTGGTAGTGCACCGCCAGCCGCGCCCCGGCCCGCGCGAGCTCCTCGCAGATCGTGCGACCGACGCGCTGGCCGCCGCCGGTCACCAAGATGAGCCGGCCGGCAAGCTCGCTGCCTCCACTTGGTTGCTGTCGCATGGTCACAAGATAATGCAATCCGTGCCCGCACGGGTGCCGGCGCGACTACAATGCATCCCCATGTCCCGGGAGCAAGCCCAAAGCCACCCCTGCAACCTGCCGCACCACCCAAGAGGCCCCCAGCGGGTGCTGCGCGGCGCCGTGCTGGCAACCGTGCTCGCCGGCTGCCAGGCTCACACCGGACCGCCGCCGCCGACTCCCGTCGGTCGCCCCGCCCCGGCCGCTGCGGCGCCCGCAGGTGGCGACAGCCAGGCGGCGCCCTTTGTACTCCAGCTGCGCGATGGCAAGACCGGCGCCGCGCTGTCCCCCGAAGCGCTGACCGAGCGCCTGCGCGCTGCCCAGGCGATCTACCTCGGCGAGCGCCACAACAGCCGCTCCTCGCACAAGGCGCAGCTGCAGCTACTGGAGCAAGTCTACGCGCTCGGCCAGCCGGTGGCGGTCGGGGTCGAGATGCTGCCGCGCACCCTGCAGCCGCAGCTTGCGGCCTACCTGGCCGGTAGCCTCGACGAGGCGGGCTTTCTCGCCGCCGTCGACTGGCAGCACACCTGGGGCTTTGACTTCGCCCTGTACCAGCCGCTGTTCGAGTTCTGCCGCCGGCACGGCCTGCGCATGTACGCGCTCAACGCCCCGCGCGAGCTCGCCAAGGCGGTGCGCCAGCGCGGCGTCGCCGGCCTGACCGCCGCCGAGCGCGCCGAGCTGCCAAGCGGCTACCCGTGGCCCGCCCCCGAGGCCCACCGCCGCGCCGTGCAGGAGGTGTTCGCCCGCCACTCGTTCGGCGATGAAGACAAGCGCACCCCGGCCGAGCGGGTGGCCGCCTTCGAGCGCTTCTACGCCGCGCAGCTCGTCTGGGACGAGTCGATGGCGCAGGGCGTGGCGACGATCCTCGGCGGCGCCCACCCGCCGGCCCGCGTCGTCGTGCTGGCCGGCGCCGGCCACGTCGGGCGCTTCGCCATCCCGGCGCGGGCGGCGCGGCGCGGCGTCGCCACTGGCCTCTCGCTCGGCCCCGTCAGCGAGCACAGCGACGAGCCCCCCTCCCCCGCCGACGAAGTCGATGTCCAGATCGTCCTGCCGGCGCCGCCGCCGACCAGCTAGCCGGCGGCCCTGAAGGCGCGCCGCGCGACTGCGAGCTAGTCGTCGGATCGGCTGCGGCGCAGCTGCTTGGTGCTGGAGCGCTGCCGCTTGTCGGCGACCCGGCGCTCTTTGGCGGCACGGCTCGGGCGGGTCGGGCGCCGCGGGGTCGGGCGCTCCAGCGCGCGCAGGATGAGGGCGCGCAGCTTCTCGCGGGCGTCGTCCAGGTTGCGGCTCTGATCGCGGGTGAGCTGGCTTATGATCAAAAGCCAGCCGTCGCTGGTAAGCCGCGAACCGGCCAGCATGCGCAGCCGCGCCTTGGTCGCCTCGTCCAGGGCCCGGGTGCCCGGAAGGTCAAAGCGCAGCTCGACCTTGCTCGCCACCTTGTTGACGTTCTGGCCCCCAGGTCCCGAGGAGCGGGCGGCGGTCCAGCTGAGATCGCCGGGAGGGACCTGCAAGGCGGCGCTGATGATCAAGGGCTCGTTCATACTCAGTCGAGTATATAGTCCTGTTGAACGGATAAATCCCGGTCCAAGCCCGATCGCGCCGGTGCCTTCGCGCCGGTCCGCCTCTGGCAGATGAAAGGTCGGCAAGTCCATGAAGATCCCCTCGCTAGCGCTGTGCCTCGGCCTCGCAGTCACCGCCTGCAGCGGGTCCGCCGCAAGCCCCCCGGGCCCCGACCCCGGAGCCCCCGACCCCGATCTGGCGCCGAGCAGCGCCCGCATCGCTGGCACCGTCATCGACCTTGCGCAGAAGGGCTTCCCCGGGGCCAGCGTAAAGCTCTGCGCCACCGGCTGCCGCGAGGTCCAGACCGACAGCGCCGGCCGCTTCGAGATTGCCGGGGTGACCGCCGCCTCCTACGGTCTGCACGTAGAGCTGCCGGGGGCGGCGCCGACCGACTACGGCAAGGTGGTGGTCCCGCTTTATTACTTCGACCCGCGGGTCACGCCGGTCCAAACGATCGCGCCGATCGTGCTGCCGCGGGCCGGGCAGAGCGTCGCCCTTGGCGCCGGCACGCAGACGGTGGCGATCGATGCGACGCTGTCGCTCACCGTGGACGCCGACGCCCTGACGCTACCGCCTGGCACCGGCGCGCCGCGGCTGGCCGGCATGCGCGTGCCGGCGGGGCTATACCCCGACTTCTGCCTGCCGAGCGGCGATGGCCGCATCCTTGCCGAGTGGGCCTTTATGCCCTTTGGCACGACGAGCAGCGCGCCGATCTCGATCCACATCGGGGACAGCCTCGGCCTGCCCCCAGGCAGCCTGGTGGTCCTCAGCAGCATCGACCCCGACTTCGGGCGGCCCGAGCGCCAGGGCATGGGCCGGGTCACCGCCGACGGCACCGCGATCGACTCGCTGGCGGCGATGGAGCTGCACCGGCTGACCTGGCTGGTCGTCTCGCTGCCCGGCGGCGGCGGCGCCTAGCAGCGAGCTCGCGGCGGCACCGGCGCGTTGACCGGGGCGCGGCCGGCTGTGCGATAATCAGGTCGTGCCCAAGGTTCGCCTCACTGCCGGGCCCGGGGGGCCGCCATGAGCGAGGCCCCGCCCGCCGCCCCCGCTCCGCCGGCCGGCGCCGCCGAGCCGCTGTACAACCCGCTCGCCGCGTCGTTCCGGATCGATCCCTACCCGGCGCTGCACCGGCTGCGATCACTCGATCCGGTGCACTGGTCGCCCAGCGGCTACTGCTGGATCCTGTCGCGCTACCAGGACATCAAGCTGGTGCTGGGCGACAAGCGCTTCGCCATCGACCTGCCGCGCCTGATGGCGATTCCGGCGCTGCGGGCGGTGTTCGCCGAGCCGTACAACCAGATCATCCGCACCCAGCTCTTGTCCTCGGATCCGCCGGATCACCCGCGCATCCGGGCGCTGTTTCAGCGGGCGGTGTCGCCGCCGCGCATGGAGCGGCTGCGCCGCCGCATCCAGGAGATCGTCGATGAGCTCCTCGGCGCGGCGCTGGCCCGCGGCGGCATGGACCTGATCGCCGACTTCGCCCACGCCCTGCCCTTCCGCGTCATCTGCGAGATCCTCAACATCCCCGAGCCGGATCGCCCGCCTCTGGCCGACTACACCCACGCGATGATGCGGCCCACCGATCCGACGCCGATGTCGCACAAGGAGACCGCAGAGTCAAACCGCGCCGCGCTCGGCTTTGCCGACTACTTCCTGCGCTGCCTGCAGCGCTCCGGCGCCAGCCCCGGCGACGACTTCTTCGGCGAGCTCGTCGCCGCGGTGCACGCCGGGACGCTGAGCCAGCAGGAGTTTGTCGCCAACCTCATCCTGCTTTTCTGCGCCGGCCATGACACGGTCATCAACCTGTTTGGCAACGGCATGCTGGCGCTGCACCGCCACCCGCGGCAGTGGCAGCTGCTGGTCGAGGACCAAGAGGGCGCGCTGCTCAAAGGAGCGATCGAGGAGCTTTTGCGCTTTGACACCTCGGTGCAGATCGGCCGCCGGACGGCGATGGAGGACGTCCAGCTCGGCGACCGGACAATCTATGCCGGGCAGTACGTGCTGTGTCTACTCGGCGCCGGCAACCGCGACCCCGAGGTGTTCGCCGATCCCGACCGCCTGGACGTGACGCGCAAGAACGTCAAGCCGCTGTCGTTCGGCGGCGGCATCCACCACTGCCTGGGCGCGCAGCTGGCGCGCCTTGAGGGCGAGCTTGGCATCGGCGCCCTTTTGCGCCGCGCTCCCGAGCTGACCCTGGAGACGCTGGAGCCGGAGTGGAAGCAGAACACCTTCGTGCGCGGCGTCAAAGAGCTGCGCGTCCTTTTTTAAGCCGGTGTCGCCCGCTGTAAACCGGACCCTGAGCTGCGCTGGAGCCCCTACCAGATGACCCCCAAAGAGGCCGTAGACTGGCTGAAGTACGACGCGCGCTGCGCATTTTTCACAAACGCCATCCAGTTTATCAACTGGGAAAAAGTAGAAGGCGACATCCTGGAGTTCGGCGTCTCGGTGGGCAAGAGCCTGGGCCTGCTCGGGCAGCTGCAACGGGAGAACCTTGCCCTGTGGCAGTACGCCGAGCCGGCCTGCACCCGCCGCCGGCTCGCTGGCTTTGACTCATTCCAGGGCCTGCCGCCCGACGACGCCGAGCACCCGCGCTGGCAGGCAGGGTCGTTTGCCACCAACTACTTGCACGGACACCCGAGCCTGGACTACGGGGCGCCGATCACTCCCGAGTCGATCGGCCGGCTGTTCCTGGCCTGCGAGCTGGCGATTCCCGAGATTGAGGTCGGCTGGTTCAAAGAGACGATCCAGCGGACGATTCCCGGCAAGTACCCAAAGATTGCCCTGCTGCACATCGACAGCGACCTGTATCCCTCCGCCCGCGAGGTCCTGTTCGGCGTCGAGCCGAGCCTGTCGGATGGCTGCCTGGTGTGCTTTGACGACTGGTTTATGTACAAAGGGAATCCCGACCAGGGCGAGCAGCGCGCCTTCCGCGAGTTCCTGGACGAGCACCCGCACTGGCGGGCGATTCCCTACCAGCCGTACTCGGTCTTCTGCAACTCGTTCATCTTGAGCCGGCGCTAGAGCGCAGCGGCTAGGGAACCGGCGAAGAGAGGGGAACCTGATCGCCGATGACGAACACCCGACCGCCGGTGGTGAACACCCGGCGCAGGCTGCTGGTGGTCGCCGCAGCCATGGGGTCGAGGGGGTTTTTCGGCGCCACCGCGGTCGGGTTCCAGTGGAACAGCGCCCCGGCATCGCCGGCGATCCACAGATCAGAGAGCCCGCTGCCCCCCACCGCGTTGAGGTTGCCGCCGGGAGCGGACGGCGTGCAGCCGCCGCTGCAGACCACCTGAAACGCCGGATAGAGGGTCGCGGGGGTGGTGCCACCGAGCAGGCTGTTGTTGCTGTAGAGCATGGTGCCGTTGGTGCCGACGGCCAGGAGCTCGCGGGTGATGGCCTCGAACTTGGTCCAGATTCCCAGCAGGCGGTTCGCGGTGAGGTAGCCGCTGCCGCTGTTGGAGTAGTCGGTGTAGATATAGCTGCCGTCGCTCTGGAATGAGTACGCCTGCAGGATGTAGCCGCCGGTTGCGGTGTCGTTGCCGACAAACCAGCACTCGTTGCCGGCGATGCAGCTGACGTCGGTGAAGGCGATGGTGGTGTTCACCGCGGACGCCACGCCGCCGCCTGCCACATGCGCCCGGTAGGCGCTGGTCACCGCGAAGGCGGCGACTCCGTTGATGCCGGTCTGGTAGCGGTGGCCGATGAAGTTGTTGTGGCCGGCGAAGAACACGTCATCGGTGGCCTGATTGGCGACCGAGACGCCGACCCAGTTTGGCAGCTGCGACGAGCCCGGATCAAAGGGCACGTTCATCGAGTTCACCAGCGGCACCGCGGTGAGCGCGGTCCCGTTCCAGCGCGCCACGGCTCCCTTGTCGCCGGCCACCCATACGTAGTCCCGCCCGGCGCCGGCCACCGCGCGCCAGGTCGGCGGGGCGGCGGCGAGCTCGGGCGGCAGCTCGATGGTGTGAAAGACCCGCCCGTCCCAGCGCAGGATCATTCCCTGGTCGCCGACCACCCAGATGTTGTCGGGGGCGTTGCCCCAGGAGGCCAGCGGGACCTTGCCGACCGGCGGCAGCTCGGCCGGACCCTGATGGATCGTACAGGCGCTGCCGGCGCTCGGGGTCAGGTTGATGCTGACATCCTGGCGGCTCTTGCCGGCAAGCTCGATGGTCGCGGTGCCGCTGGCGGCGATGCAGGGGAGCAGGTTCTGATAGGCGAACACGCTGAGGGCGAGCTTACCGGACAGGCCGGGCGGCAACCGGAAGCCGAACTGACTCAGGTTCTGGGTGATGGCGGCGGCGCGCGTTACTGCCGGCTGGGCGTCCACCACGCTGTAGTAGGCGCCGAGCGAGGGGTTGCCGGACGGCAGGCCCTGCACCGTGACCAGGATGTTCTGGTTGTCATCACAGGCGCCAAGGCCGAGGCCGGCCAGAAGGCCAAGGCATAGGCCCACGCGAGGACCGACGCGGCCGGCGCGGCCTGCCAGCTGGCGCGCTGTCCGCTGGCAGCTCGGTTTCGCGCTCGCGCAAGGCGGAGCCGGTAGCGATGTCATGCGTCCCTCCCGAGGAAGCTTCGGCTCATCATAGCACCGCCCTCCGCGGCGCGTCGACCTGGGCCCCACCGGGGTCGCCGCGGTCAGGCAGGCAGCAGCAAACTCTGATAACATGAGCCAATTCGCTGGGGCTTGTGCCCCAGGTTCGCGGGCCCGCGGTGGGCCGCTTGGGGGGAACCGAGCCGTGGCATCTGTCTGCACATCCAATATTTCTGCCCACACTTCTGCCCACATTTCCGTCAACACCTCCGCCCACACTTCTGCAGCTGTTCTGGCGCAGATTCCTTCGCAATCACCTCGGCTTGCGGGAGCTTGGGAATGGGCAGCTCGCCTTCTGAATCGCCGCCGCGGCGGCCTGGGGGCGCTGGCCCTGACGGCGCTTTTGGCCGGCACCGCCGTGGGCTGCGCGGGCGGCAAGCCGGCGGTCCAGTACAGCGCCGATCAGCTCCTGTCCATGTGGAACGAAACGATGAAGAGCCTGGCCGACAAGCACGCGGGCTGCCCGTACGAGCGCGACTTGCCGTTCAACCACCGCGAAGGGGCGTGCTATCCGCTCAAGTGCCGGAACTCGGGCGACGAGGCGTCGCTGCTGCGCAAAAATGACGGCTATATCTACAAGTGCGATGCGGGCTGCGATGGCGGATGTAGCTCACTGGCGCGGTTCTAGGAGCTCCGGTCGGCCGACGCCTGTTTTGCTGCGCGAGGCTGGATGTGACCTAGTGCAAGTGCTGGGGGGCCAAAGAACCACACTGAAGCGGCTTTCTGGAAGTGCGATATTTCTGGGATGAGGCAAGCTGTTGGATATGTCCGCGTATCCACTGACATGCAGGCCGCGGACGGGCTCTCGCTCGATGCGCAGCAGGCCGCGATCGAGCAGTACTGTCAGGCGCAGGGCTATAAGCTCGTCGCCATCTACAAAGACGTGCTGTCGGGGGCCAAGGATCAGCGCCCGGGCCTGAAGGAAGCGCTGGGCCGGCTGGAGCGCGGGGTCGACGTGCTCGTGGTCCTCAAGTTCGATCGGCTGAGCCGCTCGATCAAGCACTTCTGCGAGCTGTATGAGCGCTACTTCAAGACCGGCTCCAAGGAGCTGGTGGCGATTCGCGAGTCGATCAAGCTCGACTCCTCGCTCGGGCGGGCGCTGGTCAGCATCCTGCTCGTGTTCGCGCAGATGGAGCGCGAGGCGACCGGCGAGCGGACGCGCGAGGCGGTGCGGCACATCCGCGCCCGCGGCTATCACTTCGGCAAGGTCCCTTACGGGCAGCGGGCGATCCCGGCGCCGGACAACCCGCGGTTCCGCCTGCTGGTCGAAGATCCCGAGGAGCAGGCGGTGCTGCTGCGCATCCGCGGCTGGCTCGATCAAGGGGTCGGGATCTCGGAGATCGCCGCACGCCTGAACGCCGATGGGGTCCGGCCGCCGCAGGGCACTACCTGGACCAAGAGCCTGCTTTACAACCTGCGGCTGCGCCTCAAGTGGCAGGCGCCGCGCCCGCACAACACCCGCTGGCACACCGATCACGAGCTCAAGGAGCGGGCCCTGGAGCTGCGCCAGCGCGGCCAGACCCACCAGCAGATCGCCAGCAACCTCAACGAGCAGCAGTTCGTGCCGCTCAAGGGCAGCAAGTTCACCAGCACCAGCGTGCGGCACCTTCTGGCCAACTGCGATGAGCTCAAGCACCTGACGCCCCGGCGCTACCTGGAGATGATCCTGGAGCGCATGACGCGCGACCACCAGAAGCACCACCCCGACGAAGAGTTCCGGCGCCCGGGCTTCCCCCGGCTAGCCAAGATCCTGCAGGAGTCGGGGTACCTCACGCCCAAGGGGCACGGCCACTGGTGGCCCGCCCAGGTGCAGCAGCTGCTCGCCGGGCGTTTCGATCAGTACTACGACAAGTCGAACAAGCTGAACTGAGCCGCCGCCCGCCCGCGCGACCAGCGGCCGCGGCCGCGGCGGTCAGCGGAGGGCTTCGGGATCGCGGGGCGGCGCCGCCAGCAGCGACAGCGTATCTAGCAGCTGCAGGGTGATCGCCGCGGTGGCGCCCCAGATGCGCTGCCCCTCATACAAGAACTCGTGCATGGTGTAGCGGAAGCCCTGCCAGTCGGCCTGCCCGGCGTTGTTGTAGGTGGCGGGCAGCTGGTGCAGACCGGCGGTGAAGGTGTGGGCGACCTCGCCAGCGTGCAGCTGCAGCTGCACCGGCCCGCGGATGAGCCCAACGATGGGGGTGATGACAAACCCCATGGGCGTAGGCACGTCATCCAGAGTCCCGAGCACCCGCACCGCGGCCGCCGGGATGCCCACCTCCTCGGTCGCTTCGCGCAGCGCGGTCTCGGTGAGGGTCGGGTCGTGCGGCTCGCGCTTGCCGCCGGGGAAGGCGACCTGCCCGGCGTGGGTGGGCAGCGAGGTGGTGCGCACGATGTACAGCAGCTCGGAGAGGTGGCGGGCGGGACTCTCGCCCGGCGGGTGGGCGTCGGCGGGCGTCTCGATGAGCGGCACCAGCACCGCCGACTCGCGAAAGTTGGCGAGCTTTACCCGCCGCCGCGGGCGCTGGGCCAGGCGGCGAGCCAGCTCGTCCCAGTCGGGCAGCGGGTGGCCGGGCGCGGGCGTCTGGGTCATGGGCTGGGGGTCGCGGCCGGCGCCGGGCTGGACGGCGGTCCGGCGTCGGCGCACAGATCCGGCTCGGTGGGCACGCCGGCTGGCGCGTCCATGTGGAAGATCCCTGGCTCGAGGCTCGGGTTCAGCTCGCGCTCGCGCCAGCGCAGCCGGACATCGCTTTTGTGCGGCGGGTCTTCGATGTAGGTCACAGCGGGCAGGCGGACCGTCCGGCCCGGCTTGGTGGCCTCGGTGCCGCCCTCGCCGCTCAGCGCAACTTCGCTGAAGTCTTCATGGCGCACCCGCCAGACCACCTGGCCGCCGGGGTCGCGGCCCTCGGCCTCGCGCACGTCCCAGCCGCTCGGCACCCCCGGCGCGCCGCCCGGCCGCGGCGCCAGCCACAGCACCTCGGTGCGGCCGCGGGCATCGCGCAGGGTCAGCACCTCGCGCCCGCCGTCCTTGCCCGACCAGTCAAGCTGCGGCGCCGCCGCCTCGCCATCGCTTAGCAGCGGCACGCCGCCCACCAGGACCTCGACCGCCTCGGCCGGGTGCAGAGCGACGCGGATAAGCCGCGCCATGCTGCAGGGGTTGACCCGGCCGGCCATGAAGCTGTTGCGCCGCACATCCAAGAGCTGAAAGTCCTGGCCGTCGGTGACCAGGGTGAGCAGCGGCCCGGTGAGCGAGCTCTCGCCGGACAGCCGCAGCCGGTTCGGCTTGGCCAGGGCCAGGCCGATGTCGATCTTGACCCGCCCCGCGGCGCCGTCCAGGTAGTCGGCCTTGGCGCGCGCCCGCAGGGCGAGCACGCTGTCGTGGCCGTGCCGCAGCGCCGCAAGCAGGTCGGAGGCCACTGGCGGCGGGTAGGGCCGCACGACCAGCGGCTTGGGACAGCCGGTCAGAGCGACCGCGGTCAGCACAGCCGCCAGGGGCCGCAGCACCTGCAGCCACGAGACTTCGGACCGGCCAGCCCGGGGGCTGAACCCCAGGGCGAAGGAGGAGCTGCTGGGGGGACGGATGCCGCGTACGCGTGGGCTCACAAGGGCACTCTAGCACGACGATCCGGCGCGCACCTGCCGGACGGCGCGGGCGGCTGGACGGCGCGGGCGGCCGGACGGCGCGGGCAGCTGGGCAGCGCGGGCAGCTGGACGGCGCGGGCAGCTGGACGGCGCGGGCGGCTGGACGGCGCGGGCGGCTGGACGGCGCGGGCAGCTGGACGGCGCGGGCGGCCGACGCGAGGCGGCACGGGCCTGCCGCGCACCCGCACGACTACCGGTGGTGCGCCGCCGCCGGGCGCGCGGCAGGGCGACCCGTGGGCGCGCTGCGGCGTGCGCGCAGGGCTTCCCGCGCGTCGGCCGGCATAGTAGCCTGCTCTAAAGCTTCTTCAGGCACGAGCACCATGACCACATCGACCCCCCAGACGCCCGCTCGCATCTTCAACTTCTCCGCCGGCCCGGCGATCCTCCCCGAGGAGGTCCTCCTCGAGGCGCGCGACAACCTGCTGTCGCTCGGCAACCTCGGCATGGGCATCCTCGAGATCAGCCACCGCGCCAAGGAGTTCGAGGCGATCATGAACGAGGCGGAGCAGAACCTGCGCGAGCTGTTGGGCCTTGTCCCCGAGCAGAAGGTCCTGTTCCTGCACGGCGGGGCGACGCTGCAGTTCAGCATGGTGCCGATGAACCTGCTCGCGCCGGGCGGCACCGCCGACTACGTGGTCACCGGCGAGTGGTCCAAAAAAGCGGTCATCGAGGCGCAGCGCGTCGGTCAGGTCCACCTGGCCGGCAGCAGCGAGGGCGAGCAGTTCCGCCGCATCCCGCGGAGCGACGAGCTGCGCTTCTCCCCAAGTCCCGCCTACGTGCACACCACCAGCAACAACACGATCTGGGGCACGCAGTGGCAGGTCGAGCCGGAGACGGCGGGAGCGCCGCTGGTGTGCGACATGTCGAGCGACTTCCTGTCGCGCCCGATCGACGCCAAGCGCTACAGCCTGATCTACGCCGGGGCCCAGAAGAACGCCGGACCGGCGGGCGTCACCGTCGCCATTGTCCGCGAAGAGGCGCTCAAGCTCGACAAGGCGGCGCAGGCCAAGCTGCCGGTGCTGCTCAACTACCGCACCCACATCGAGCACAAGTCGCTCTACCACACGCCGCCGGTGTTCGCGATCTACGTCGTGCACCTGGTGCTGCGCTGGCTGAAAAAGAGCGGCGGCCTGGCGGCGATGGCGGCGCACAACCAGAAGAAGGCGGCCCTTGTCTACGCGGCGATCGACGCGGCGCCCGACTTCTACCGCGGCCACGCCGAGCCGGGCAGCCGCTCGCTGATGAACCTGACCTTCCGCCTGCCGTCGGAGGAGTTGACCGACAAGTTCGTCAAGCAGGCCAAGGCGCACGGCATGGATGGCCTCAAGGGCTACCGCACCGTGGGCGGCATTCGCGCCTCGATGTATAACGCCTTCCCCCTGGCCGGGGCGCAGGTGCTAAGCGATTTCATGGCAGACTTTGCCCGCAAGAACGGCTAAAACCCGAAGTCACCGTCATGCCTGCCGACTGCATCTTCTGCAAGATCGCCAGCCGCGCCATCCCGGCGCCGCTGCTCCACGACGACCCAGAGATCGTCGCCTTCGCTGATATCAACCCGCAGGCGCCCAAGCACCTGCTGGTCATCCCGCGGCTGCACGTGCGCGACCTGCCAGAGCTTTTGGCCGGCGGGCACAGCGCGCTCGCCGGGCGCCTGCTGACGGTAGCTGGCGAGGTCGCCGCCGCCGCCGGGCTGAGCAGCGACGGCTATCGCCTGGTCGTCAATACAGGGGCGCACGGCGGCCAGAGCGTGTTTCACCTTCACCTTCACGTCCTGGGCGGCCGCCACCTCGGCTGGCCGCCGGGCTGACCGCCGCCGCGCCATGCCGACCTACGACGCCAGCACCGCCGAGTGCCGGATCTACACGTTCAAAGAGGGCTTCCTGTCGCGGCTCGCCCACGACCTCAAGCTCAGCGTCGCCAGCCTGAGCGTGACCGTCGAGACCGAGCCGCCTTCCGTGCGCGCCACCTTCGACACCCGCAGCGTTCAGGCGCTGTGCTTCCGCAAGGAGGGGGCCGACGACGCGCATCCGCTCGGTGCGCTGGAGCGCAGCCAGATCGAGTCCAACCTCCACACCGACGTCCTGGCCTCGGCGCGCTACCCGAGCGCGCAGTTCGTCTCGACCGCGGTCACCCCCAGCGCTGACGGCTTCACGGTGCGCGGCGAGCTCACCCTGCACGGTCGCACCGCCGAGCTCACTGTCCCGGTGCGGCGCGTCGGGGACCGCCTGGAGGCGAGCGTCAACCTGCGCCAGACCGCCTTCGGCATCAAGCCCTACAGCGCCGCCCTCGGCTCGCTCAAGGTGCGCGACGAGGTGACGGTCACCCTGTCGGTCCCGGCGAGCGGCGCCTAGTAGCCCTGGGCGCTCGCGGCGCCGAGCAGCTGCACGATGATCCCGTCGCTGTCCCCCTGCAGGATCTGACCGTCGAAGGTGCCGAAGGTGGTGCCGCCCAGGTACAGGGTGGTGGCGGTCGCGGCGATGCCGTTGCCCGAGTCGCTCTGGTCGGTGCCAAGCTGGGTCAGCCAGGCGACGCCGCCGTCGGCAGCGAAGCGGACGGTGAAGATGTCGGCGGAGCCCGAGGGGATCTGGTCGGGGAAGGCGCCGCGGGTGCTGCCCACCGCGTACAGGGTGTCGCCGACCCGGGTAAGGCCATTGAGGACGTCGTTGTAGCTGGTGCCAAACTGCCGGGTGAGCTGGCGGGCCCCGCTTGGGTCATAGCTCAGCAGCAGCGCGTCCTGGCCGCCCGATTGGGTCTGGCCGCCGAAGGCGCCGCGCGTCCAGCCGACCGCGGTCAGCGCGCCCTTGCCGTCGATGAGAGCCGCGCTCAGCTGATCGTCGTAGGGGGTCCCCTCCTGGCGCATCCAGCCGAGGCTGCCGTCTGCCATCAGCTTGAACACGAACAGGTCGTAGCCGCCCAGCGCGGTCGCCCCCGGGAACGCCCCCTGCGTCGAGCCGACGACGTAGACGGCGCCGGTGGCGTCCACCGCGATGCCGGTCGGCCGCTCGTTCATGTCGGTGCCGAGCTGCTGCGCGTAGACCTGCTGGCCATCGGCGCTGAGCTTGATGACGACGACGTCGCTGGTGCCGAGCGGGCCGCGGTTCATGAGCAGGCCGAAGCCGCCTTCGGTGGCCCCCACCGCCACTACGCCCCCGGTGGGATCGACGGCCAGGGCGGTAAGCTGGTCGATCTCGCTGCTGCCGAGCTGGCGCAGCCACAAAAGGGCCCCGCTGGCGTTGTACTTGGCGACAAAGCCGTCGGCCTTGCCGGCGTTCATGCTGCCCGGGAAGGCGCCGTAGGTGTAACCGGCGGCGTAGATGTTGTCGGCGGCGTCGACGGCGATCGCGGTGATGACGTCCGAGCTGGCGGTCGCCAGGGTCTGCGCCCAGAAGAGCGCCCCGCTCGGCTTGTACTTGAGCAGGTAGCCGTCGAACTGCCCGGCATTGGGCCGGCCGCCGATCGAGCCCGTGGTCTGGCCGGCGGCGCACACGCTCCCCGTCGAGTCGATCGCCAGCGAGCTCAGCACCTCGCTGCCCGGCGAGCCGACCTGGCGCTGCCAGCCCTGGCCGGCCCCGCTCAGGGTGACCTTGAGGCGGGTGCTCTGCTCGTACTCATCGCTGCGGGCGGTGATGATCAGTGAGTAGGTGCCGACCGCCGCGGTGGGCAGCGCCGCGATCCGCAGCTGCGCCATCGCGCTCGGTGCGACCGTCAGCTCGGCCGGCTCGAACGCCACCGACAGCCCGGGGGGCAGCTCGCTGCTGCCCTCGCCGACGCTGGTGAGCTGCACCAACGACTTGAGCACGGCGGTGGTCGCCACCTGGACCCCCAGCGTGCTGCTCTGGCCCGGCGCCAGCTTCAGGGCGCCGGTGGTAACCGTCAGGCTCAGCGTGCTCCTTTCGCTCGGCGTGCGGCCGCAGCCAGCAAGCCCTAACCAAGCGCTCACCAGAAAGAGGAATAGCGCGCTCAACTCACGTCGCAGATTGACCATCCCCAGCTAGCCTTTCTGACGGTCGAGAGACCCCCGCGCTCATTTTAACATGGGCCATCGGCGGCGCGGCAAAACTCCCGCCAGAATTGCGAGGTTAGCCAGCGGCGGCGGCGCTACGGCGAGCCCGCCGAAGCGCGCGCCGCGACAGGACTCTTTAGGTTTTTTCCGACTCGGGCGGAGCCTTCCGGGGGAGCTCAGGAGCGGGCGGGCCGGCTGCAAGCGCGGGCGCAGCGCGGAGCCGCGGGCAGGCGCCGAGGCAAGTAAAGTCGGCAGGCGCAGCGGCGGAGGTGAAGGTCGGGTTGCGACGGTGGGCGGGCTTGGGACAGCGCAGGCCCTGGAGCACCACGGCGCCCAGCACCAAGCGGTGAGGACCTGGACTTAGCGGTCTTTGGCGAGCGCGATGCTCATCACCAGGGCGACCGCGTCTTCCAGCACCAGGCGGGGAATCTGCGCCGCATACAAATAGGTGAGCCCGAGCGGGTTCTGCGGCCCGGGGGCCGCCGGCCGACCGCCATAGGTGTGCGGGACCTCGCCGTGGTGGGGGATGGCGGCGAGCAGCGCCGCAGCGTCCAGAGCGGCCGGCGACCCGCCCGGCTTGCTGCTCGCCCCGGCGCGCTGCGCGGACGACAGGGCCAGGTTGAGCAGCGTCGAGAAGCCGGCCAGCGTTCCAAAGCCGCCGCTCTGCAGACCCGGTCGCCGCAGCGCCTCGAGCCCCGGCCGCTGCGCCAGCGTCCTTTCGGGCGTCAGCTTGGGCGTCTCGGCGAGGCGACGCAAGAGCGCCGCGCGGTCGCTGCCCAGGGCCGTCCACACGCGGTTGCCGGCGGTGGCGCTTATCAGGTAATAGGTCGTCGGCCCCTTCTTGGCGGTGGGTCCGGCGCCGGCCGTGGAGCCGAGCCGGGTGCTGGCGGCGCGACCCAGGCTGGCGAAGTTGCCGCTGAACGCCAGCGCCACCGACTCCGGACCCAGCTGCTTGCTGACCGGCTCGCTGCGCAGGGTGGGCAGCGGCTCGGTCTGCCCGGCCAGCCGCCACTTGCGCTTGAGGTAGCCCTGCATGCCCGGCCGGTTGTACGCCGCCGCCAGCGCCCGCAGCCACTGCACCGACTTGTCCGCCTGCCCCTCGGTGGTCACCAGGTACGAGGTGCCCCCGAGCAGCGCGCCCACCTCATCGCTGCGACCGCTGGCCGGCGAGCCCGTCGGTGCCTCGGCCAGGACCGTGGTCACCGGGCCCTCGAACTTGGGAATCTTTAGCAGCAGCTCGGCCAGCGCCTGGCGATCCGGCGCCGCCAGCCCGTCGTGCTCCAGGTAGCCGTCGACAATCGGCCACATCAGCTGCAGCAGCCGCTCGGCCCACTTGGTGTCGGTGGTCCGATACGAGGCCGAGGTGACATCGAGCGGCAGCGACCAGAACACCGCCGGCGGACCGCTGCTCGGGCGCGCCGCCGCCTCGGCATCGGCCTGGGCCCACACCGACTCGCGGCCGCCCATGCGATAGCCGAGCTGCAGCTGGGCGCCGCTCTGCTGCAGCGAGACATCCAGCGCCACCGTCTGCAGGTCGTGGCTCACCGCCGCCAGCTCACCGATGAGCGCCTGCGTCGCGTCGGTGACCGCGCGATCGAACTTCGGCTCGCCGAGCGCCAGCCGCTGCGGCAGCGCCAGGCCGCCGACCTGCAGCACCCGCTGCCACGGCCCCGCGTAGGTGCGGGCCAGGGTCGAGATGAGCAGCTCGCCGTGCAGATCGGTGCCCTGCGCGGCGGCAGCGGGCGCCAGCCGCCCGAGGTAGGGCCCGAGCAGGTCGCGATCGCGGTCGCGGCTGCTGCACGCGAGGCGGCCAGTGCCTCCGGGCAGCGTCGTCAAAAGGCAGAACAGGCCGCGGCCGCTCGCCGTCACCGGCACGCTCATCCGGTAGGTGCCGGCGCTGCCGTCGGTAAGGTAGCCGCGTCCCTGGGCCAAAAGGCGCGCGTCCTCGGCGGCGGTGATGCCCAGCGCGAAGCCCCACAGCGGCCGCTCAAGGTTCTCGCCGGCGGCGGGATCGAGGGCGACCACCAGGTCCATGGGCGCCGACAGCAGCACCAGCTTGTTGAAATCGCCGACGAGCTCCTTGAGCAAGTCCTGGGCGTTGATGGGAAAGGGCAAGTAGCTGCGCAGCGCGGTCAGCGTCGCGTCGGCGTGCGAGAGGTGCAGGCTGGCGACCACCGCCGGCGGGGTCGCGGGAGGCCGCGCAGCGCTGGTCGCCGCGGGCGCTGGAGGCGCGGCGGCCGCCAGGGGCGCCGCCGAGGCGACGCCGAGAACCAGCGCGCCGACAAGAGTCTTGTTGGTCATGGGGCACATCATCTCACGGGGCAAGCTGCTCCCTGACCGGCAAGTTTACCCGGTCTGGCGCGGTTCGCCGTCAAACTCAGTCGCTCGCCGACCCCAGGGGCGCCGCCGGCGGCCGGGCGGCGCGGGCCCACCGAGTCGTGCGGGCTGCGGGGTCAGGGAGGATGGGCGGGGCAGCGGCCCGGGGGTGCCGGGCTGCACCGGGAGGGGGGCGGGCGCTCAGGTGTCGAACGAGCCGCGCTCGTTCATCATCTTCTCGTGCTTCTCGACGTACTTCAGGCACATCTTCGCCAGGGCGTCGATCTTCTGGTTCATCGTGTGCTCGGTCTCGGGCTGCACCAGCTGGTGATCGTCCTGGCGCAGGGCCGACTCGACATGCGGCACCGTCGACGGAGTGCCGCTCTTGGAGATCGCCGCCATACGGTTGTCGCCCATCGAGATCGCGATGAGGGTCAGATCCCCCAGGCTGAGGCGGTCATCGGGCCGCACGCCCTGGGAGCCGCCCTGCCCGCGCATCGTCTCCAGCATCTTGGCCGCCGCTGCCATCGGCGTGCCCGAGCCGGCGACCTTCTGCAGCGCCGCGCTGACCATCGCCTGCGGCGTCTGCTGCTTCCACGCCGGCTCGGCGGCGCGCTGGGCCTTCTGCGTCGCCGCCGGTGAGCTGCCTTTCACCAGGGTCAGGTGCGAGTGGCGCTCCACCGACGAGTCCTCGCTGCTGTCATCCCCGGCCCCGGCCGAGTCGCCGCGCAGCGCCGCCGCCGCGAGCCGGGTCAGGCTCGCCGGCAGGCGCTGCCAGATCGCCGACTCGGTCACTCCGCTCGACTGCATCGCCGTGGTCACCGCCGCCGATGGCAGCCACTGCGCCGGCAGCTGGCTGAGCAGCCGGGTCAGCCGGTCCGCGCTCTGCATCGCCCGCGGCGACCCCGAGGCGGCCGCTGCCTCCGCGCCACCGCCCCGCGCTCGGCCGCTGAGCATCGCCTCGGCCAGCAGCCCAGGGAGGGCGGCCCCGGTGGCGGCGCCTGTCGATGGCAGAGCTGCCCGGCCGCCAAAGCCGGCGGCGAGCGGCAGCGGCCGGCTCGCCGCAGCGGGAGCCTCGCTGACGGACGGCTCAACAGAACGCCGCGCCGCGCCGAATTGCTCGGCCAGCGCCGCGACGCCCCCGGGCAGCGGCGCGGTCGCCTGCGCTCCGGCGGTCGCGCCCGGCGAGGCGGCAGCGGGCGCGGCTGCCTGACTCCGCCGGGCCGTCGCCGCGGTCCGCTGCTGGCCGCGCGCCGGGCTCGCCCCGGCCAGATAAAGCAGGCCACCGGCGCCGCTCCAGGCAAAGCGCGACGGTGGGACCGGCGCCTCGACCTCTTGCTGCGGAAATCCCGTCAGGAGTCGGTGGGCCCCCGCCCAGCCGCCCAGCGGGTCGCTGCCGGTGCGGGCGACGCCGCTCGCCGACTGCCCCAGCCCCGAGACGAACAGCTCGCTGCGCAGCCCCAGGCCGCCGACCCGCGACCCGTCTGGGAGAGAGCCGGCAGGTGCCACCGCCGGCAGCTGCGCCGGCGGCAGGGCCGCGGTCCGCGCCGCCGGTCGAGTCGTCGCCGACCCGCGCTTGCCAGCCGCCGTCGCCGGGCGCTCTGCGGGCACGAATACCAGGCCACCGCTGACCGCCAGCCAGCGGCCCGCCGGAGCTTCGACGCTGTCCTCGTAGTCCGCGGAGTCGCCGTCGGTGCGCGCCAGCCCGTGACCGCGGGCGAACGCCTCGGCGCTGGCCCCCAGCCCGCCGGCCCGCTGCCACGTCGAGGCCGCCGTCGCCGCCGACCAGGGCTGCGCCGCGCTGACCCCAGGCATCGCCGGGCCAAACTCGGTGGCGGCGCCTGCGGTGCCGGCCGCCGGCAGGCTCGGCGCCAAGGTGCTGGCAGCGCGCCGCCGCGGGCCTCCTGCGAGGCGACCGGAGACGCGCTGTTCCTGGTCACGCGCGACAAACGGCAGCACCGTGCCGGGGCCCGGCTCCTCGTCGGCGCTCGGCTGCGACTGCTCAGCCTTCAAGAGCCGCGCCAGCCAGCCCGGCAACAGGCCGCGCCCGGCGGCGACACCCGCCTGCTGCGCCAGGCTGCTCACGGCTCCGGCGCCCAGTCCGACGCCGGCCGAAAACAGCTCGGCGAGGATGGCCATGCCTCCGGCGCGCAGCCACGGCTGCTGGCTGGGAGCCGGGAAGCCGCTCCAGCCTGCACTCGCCGGACCCGCGGCCGGGCCCAGGGCCCCAGCGGTGAGCGGCATCCCATCCCCGCTGGAGGCCACCTCGCCCGCGGCGGCGGCCGCAGCCCCGCTCAGCACCTGCCCGCGCCCCGCCGGCCCGCGCTCGGGGGCGGCGGTGGACGGGGTGCCCTCTGGCCGGCCCGACGGGCTGCGAGCAGAGATGGGCGCGCCGGCAGTGCCGCGGCTGACAGCCCGGCCACGACCGGCGGCCTTCGCCACGCCCGGCTCACTCAAGAAAAGCAGGCCGCGCTCGCCGAACGCCCAGCGCGGCGGGGTCTGCGGCTCGGCGGTCTGCAGCGCCTCGGCGAGCGGGGCCGTCACGCCCGGGGCGAGCGACCAGGTCGCGCGCTCCTGGGCGGCGCTCAGCGGGCGCGCCCGCAGCTCGGCGGTGCCAAGTCCGGCGGCGAATAGCTCGCTGCGCAAGCCGAGTCCGCCCACGCGCCCCACCTCGATCCCCCGCGCTCCCGCCGCGGCGCGGGCCCCCGTGGGCCGCCCAGCCTGCTGGTAGTCGGGCGACAGCGCAAGCTCTGACGCCGCGGCGGCCGGCGGCCAGGCCCCAAGGGGGCTTGCCGGGTCCATCCCGCCGGCCGGCAGCCGGCCCGCAGTCGCGGTACTGACCAGCGATAGCGGGTGCACCGCCGAGCTCGCTGGCAGTCCACCGCCCGGCGCTTGGTGCGCTGCCGCGGTCGACTCGGCTGGAGTCTCGTCGTCGATAAAGACCATGCCGCCGGTGATCGGAATCCAGCGACCGCCGGTTGCCCGGGCCGCAGCGCCCAAGGCGCGACTGTCGGCGCGCTCGATGCCGTGGCCGCGCGCGAAGGCCTCGGCCGTGGCGGCGATGCCCCCGGCTTGCTGCCAGAAGGGCAGCGCCGCCGTCGGGACCGGCCTGCCGTAAGCGGCCGCCGGGGCAGTCGCTGCCGCCTGCCCGGCCACCAGCTGCGGCGGCAGGGACGCGGCGGGCGGAGCCGCATCTCCCCGTCGCAGCGCTCGTGCCAGCGGGTCTTCGGAGGGGACGCTCGCCGGCGCACCGGCGGTTACCAAGCCGTGCTCGACGGTGCGGGGCCCGGCTCCGGGGGCGCTCACCAGCCCCAAGCCAGTCGGGCCGGCCGCGGCGGTCAGCCAGGGCGGCATCAGCCCCAAGGTGGGGGCCACGCCAGCCTGACGCGCCAGGACGTCCGCCGCACCGCTGCCCAGGCCAACCCCGGCGGCGAACAGCTCGGCGAGCGTCGCCATGCCCCCAGCCAGCTGCCAGGGCCGCGGCGCGCCCGGCTCACTGCCGGCTTGCGCGGGCGCGGCGAAGGGCGCGTCCGCTCCCAGCGAGCCCAGAGCCGACGACCGCGCCGGCGTCGCTGCGGCCTCTGCCACCGCGGCGCGAGCGGGCGCAGCCACCGTCAGCGGCGGCGTGGCCCGCGCAGCGTCGGCCAAGGCGGCCGGCGCGGGAGCCTGGAGTTCGGCGCTCGGCTCGCCGTCGGGAGACTCCAGATAGGGAAGCTCTTTGCTCAGGCTGAGCTGCGCCCAGCGCGCCGCGCCCGGGGGCGCCGCGCTCCCCAGAGCCCGCGCCACCGTCCCGGAGAGCCCGGGCGCCAAGCGCCACCGCTGCACGCCGCCAAAGGGATTGTTCACTCCGGCGGAGCCGGCGGCCGCGTGGGCGCCGATGAAGTTCGCCATCTGCTCGGTGTGCAGCCCCAGGGCGCCGGGTGTCCGATACGGCTGGTTCGTCGCCAGCGCCGGCAAGGACCAGGCGCTCGGCGACGCCAGGCGCGCCGCCTGACCTGCCAGGAACAGCTCGACGAAGCTGGCCGGGCCTTGCTCCCGCGGGCGCTGCAGCGCAGCGGAGTCGAGGAGGCGGGGCGACAGCGGCGCGAAAGCAGCTCCCTCGGCACCGCCGAGCTGCAGTTGCCTTCCCGGCCGCGGCGCTGCCCCGGACCTCGCCTGCGGGGCCGACGCGAGCTCGCCGGCAGCTCGCGCCGGCAAGCCCGCTGGCGCCGTCCCAGTCGGGACCGTCGCCGTCAGCGGCAATGCCGGCGGGGTCAGCGCACGTTCGGTCGCGGCCAGGTCCGGGGCCGTCGCAGGACGCGGCCGTCCCGCGGCGACTGCCGGCACCACCGCTGACGTCGGGTCCGACGTGATGGCGCTGCCCAGCGGGCCGGACGCGGCGCCGGTGGGGGAGGCCAAGGCCGGTGCGGGCAGGGCAGGCGCCCGCTCTGCCGTCAGCGGCGCAGCGACCACCGGCCGGTGGAGCGGCTCCACTTGCGACAGCTGCGCGGCCACAGGCGTCCCCGCCTTGCTCGCCGGCCTGGCACCGCGAGCGGCGGCGCGCGGGGTCAGCTCGGTGGCCTGCACCATCGGCAGCGAGGGAGCAGCGGCGGCCCGCGGCGAGCCAGCGAGCTCGTCATCAGCTTCTCCGCCGGGCGTCGCGGTCAAGCCCTGCTGGGCACTTTGGTGCCCGAGCCGCGCATCCGACCAGCTCAGGTGCCCGAGGCTGCGCGCAAAGGCCGAGGCTCTTCCCGCCGGTACCGCGCCGGTGGCGACCGGCCGCCGCAGCAGCGGCTGCAGCCAGTCGCGAACCCGCGTCTCTCCGGGGGGTACCGCCGCACCGCTCAGACTGGGCGCAGCCGCGACGCCAGCCTTCGCCGGCAAGGCAGCGCCTGCATCCTGGGCAACAGGGGACGCCGCAGCCATCGCGCGCGATTCCGGCGCAACCGGCTCCGCACCGACCGGACGCGGCGGGTGGGTGGCCGGCGAACCGACCTCGGCTGACCGCCCCCCGATAGCAGCGGCAGCGGATACCAGGCCGGCGGGGGCCGACGACTGCGGCAGATCTGTCTCCTCACCTGCGGAGGCGCCGGCGCGGCCAGACCGCAAGCCTGGCGCGGCCGCCACTTGTCCGCGCGCCTGCTCACCGGCGCGCGCCGAGCTGGCCGGCGCTTCCGGCGCCCCGGGCTGGAGCGAAGCAGGATCGACCCCAGCTGTAACAGGTGAAGTGGCCGCGGCGCGAGCGCCCGCTGCATCGCCGAGCCCGGACGCGGCCGCGCCGGCCCGCGGCGCCGGTGCGACTGCCGCTGCCGGCAGCGCAGCGCCCGGCCCGTCGACTGCCGCGCTCGCGGCGGCAGTGGTCGTCCCGCTCGCGGCGGCAGTGGTCGTCCCGCTCTCGGCGGTCGGCGGCGTCGCAGCAACAGCCGGCGTCGCGACAGCTGCCAGCGGCGCGGCTGGCGTAATCGTCGACGATGTTCCCGGCGCAGCGCTGGGGGCAGGCTGCGGGCTCGCCGTGGCGCCTGGCGCGGGCTGCTCGTCGGCAGTGGTCGACAGCGCCGCCGCCGGTGCTGCGGACTGGGCCGCTGCCGGCGCTCTCGCCGCAGCAGCCACTGCGGGCTGCTCGGCCGCCGGCGCTCTCGCCGCTGCCACCGCCGCGGGCTGCTCGCCTGCGGGAGCTGTCAAGATGGGCGAGGCCAAAGTGGCGATCGCGGCCTGGGCCGTCGCCACCGCCGCGGAGTCCGTCTGTGCCGACGGAACCACACCGGCACCGGCCGGCGTGGCGGCAGTCCCAGCGACGTCTCCATCGAGGGTGGGCGAGGCTGCGGGTGGCGCCGCGGCGACCGCTCCGGCAGGCCGCTGCACCGTCTCGGGCTGCCTCGCCGGCACCGCCATGACGAGCGGAGGAGCGGCAGTGCGCAGGGCGGCCGGCGCAGCGGCCGCGGCCACCTTCGCTGCCGGGACGACGCCCCGGGCGCCGCCGCGCAGCGCCGCCGCGGGCGGCACCCAGCTGTCGGGCAGGAGCCACTTCTGCGGCTCGATCTCGCGCTCGGCTGGCAGCGCCTCGGGCAGGGGACCGGATCCGAGGCTGGCGAGCTGACGGGCGAAGATGCGCTCGGCGAACTGCAGCGACCGACCGCTGAACTGACTCTGCGGCCCCGCGACGCGGCTGGTCAGCCGGGAAACCAGCCGCTCGATGGACGCCAGCATCGGCGAGGCAAACGGGGTCACGGCCTCTGCGGCCCTTTCGCTCGACGTTTCAAGCATGGAGAGACTGCCTCCAGCAGTTCGTAATATAGGACACGTTAATTATCGGACAATGTTAGCCCTTGTTTCGCCCCCGTCGGAAAACCGCCAAGAATCGCGGCACCTCGGCAGGTCCCGGCGGCGCCGCGCCCGGCCCGCCCTGGCGGCCCGCATTAAGGCTTAACCTACCCCCCCCGCCCCGAGGTCTGCGCCTCGCCCTGCCGCCGCCGTTACCAACCGCCCTTCCCGTCGAGCGCCCCGCTTGCTAGGTTGTGCCCATGAGTAACTCGCACCCTGCTGTCATCACCTGCGCCCTCACCGGCGTGCTCACCGACCCGGCCCAGCACAAGGTCCCGGTCACTGCCCGCGAGATGGCCGCCGCCGCCGAGGAGGCTTACAACGCCGGGGCCACCGTGGTGCACTGCCACTATCGCCGCCAGGAGCCGGGCCTGGGCCGCCTGCCCACCTGGGAGCCCGAGGTGGTCGCCGAGATCGACGCCGCCATCCGCGCCCGCGTCCCCTCGATCCTGGTCAACATGTCGACCGGCGTGGTCGGCCCGGACGTCTCGGGACCGCTGGCCTGCCTTGCGCGGGTGCGGCCGGAGATGGCGGCGCTCAACGCCGGCTCGCTCAACTACTTAAAGACACGCAGCGATGGCCGCTGGGCCTGGCCGCCGATGCTGTTTGACAACCCGGTGGAGAAGATTGAAAAGGTCCTGGCCGCCATGACGGCGCTCGGCGTGGTGCCCGAGTGCGAGTGCTTCGACACCGGCATCGTGCGCTCGATCGCCCTGTTCCAGCAGGTCGGGCTGCTCAAGGGGCCGGTGCACATCTCGCTGGTGGTCGGGGTGGCCAGCGGCATGCCGGCCAAGCCCGAGTGGCTGCCGCTGCTGGTCGCCGAGATGCCGAGCGGCGCCCACTTCCAGACCATCGCCATCGGGCGCGAGGAGGTCTGGCCGGTGCACCGCCGCTGCGCCGAGCTCGGCGGCCACCTGCGCAGCGGCCTGGAGGACACCTTCTACCTGCCCGACGGCAGCAAGACCGACTCCAACGGTCGCCTGATCGCCGAGCTGGTCAAGATCGCCCGGCAGTGCGGCCGTGAGCCCGCGACCCCGGAACAGGCGCGCGCGGTAGTCGGCGTGCTCCCCGGTCCGCACGGTCCCACGTAGGCCCGGGCGCCGCACGCGCTTCCCGGCCGCACGCCGCGTCACGCCGCATCGAGGACGGCGACGCACTCGACCTGAGCGGTGTGCGGCATCAGGTCCACGGGCTGCACGCTGCGCGGCCGCAGCCCGGCGGCGCGCAGCTCGACCAGATCACGCCCAAGCGTCATCGCGTCGCAGGAGACATAGACCACCCGCCGCAGCGCCAGCCGGGTGAGGGCGGCCAGGGCGGCGCGCGCCCCGCTGCGCGGCGGATCGAGCACGGCGACGTCGAAGCGGCTCCCCGGACGCGCGGCCAGCGCCCGCTCGACTGGCGCCGAGACGACCTCCACCTGCGCGCAGTCCGGCGACCCCGCGGCGAGCAGGCGGCGCAGGCGGGCGGCGGCCGCGGCCTCGCCTTCGATGGCCAGGATGAAGTCGGCGCGCGCGCGCAAGGCGCGGGTCAGGTTGCCGCTGCCGGCGTATAATTCGACAAGGCGCGGCCAGCGCCCACCGGCGGGCGTCGTGCCTACCAGCTCGGCAACGACGCCTGGCAGGACGTCATGGCCGGCGCGGCTGGCCTGGGCAAAGCCGTCGGCGCTGGCCCACAGCGACCCGAGCTCGGCGGTGCCCGCGCCCAGATCGACCGCCGCCGCGCCCAATCGCTCGCTGTGCCGCCCCGGACCGGCCAGGCTCGCGCCGCATATGCGACCTGCCCCGAGCAGCTGCTGGAGCCAGGCCCGGACCGCCGCGGCATCCCCTCCAGGTGCGAGCTCGACCGCGAGCTGCACCACCGGCGCCTGTTCGCTGCCACCGACCAGCCCGGCCAGCGCGCCGCCCTCGCCGAGCGCCGCCGCGAGCGCCGGCCCTTCCCCCAGAAGGACGGCCGCCAGCGCCGGCACCAGCACCGGACAGTGCGCCACCGATACGCCGCGGTGCGAGCGCGAGCTGGCAAAGCCCAGCCGCCCCCCGCGCACGAGCAGCCGCGCCCGCACCCGGTACCCGAGCGACGGCGTCGGCGCGAGGATCGGCAGGACCTCGGCGCCGCTGTGGCGCACGGCGCGCCGCACCCACTCCTGCTTCGCCTGCAGCTGGGCCGGGTGCGCAAGGTGCATGAGCGGACACCCACCGCAGGCCGCCGCGCCCGCCGCGCCCGCCGCGAACAGCGGCGCCGCCGGCACCGCAGCGAGCGGACAGGGCGGCGGCACGCGCTGCGCGCTGGCCGACCGGATGCGCAGCAGCGCGCCGCGGGCGTAGCTCTTGTGGGTCGCAGTGAGCGCGATCTCCACCTCCTCTTGCGGGGCGCCCCCCGGCACGAACACGACGCGCCCGTCGGCGAGCCGGCCCACGGCCTCGCCGCCGGCGGCGAGCTCGCTCAAGGTCAGCGGCAGCGGACTGCCGGCAGCCAGAGCGGCCGGCGCCGCGTCCGATGACGCGGGCGGTAAGGGCGGCGGTAACGCAGATTGCGACGGAGCCATGGGGAAGTCCTGCCCGCTGCATCAGAGCCAAGCCCGCCGGAAATTGCAAGGGCTGCCTGGCGCAGCGGCCGGGCTCCGGGTGCGCCGCCGCGCGCGGCGGAATTGCTAGCGAGCGGCGCCTCGTGGTACCAAGACGCGTGCCCCCAAGGTCCAGTGCCGCGGTCCTCTTGCGCCGCCCGTTGTCCCCGGCTCGACCCGGGAGCACCGCCGCCGCGCGCCGGCTGGCCGGGGTGGCGGCCTGGCTGCTGCTCTTTTTGGTCCTCTTTCGGCCCGCGGCCCGCGCCGAGCAGCGCGAGCTGCAGCTCGGCCTGCAGCCGGTCTACGGCATCACCTATATCGATCAGCGCTCGCCCTCGGGCGGTGGCGGCAACCTGCAGCTGAGCTACGGCATCACCGACGCCGTCGCGGTGCAGCTGCACGGCGGCCTGACCGCGCACCCGGTGGAAGAAGACATGGACAAGAAGCTCCCCGCCGGCCTGCTGCTCACCTGGCACGCCTCAGTGGGGGTGATGTACGCGCTCGACATCGTCCGCATCGTGCCGTACTTCGAGGCCTCGCTCGGGCTGCTGGGGGTGACCACCCGCACCACCGCCGGCAGCGGGACCACGCTCAACGCCGGGGCCGAGCTCGGGCTCGGCGCCGACTACATGCTCAACCGCCGCTGGGCGGTGGGGGTGGCGCTGCGCTATCACGCCTTTCTCACCGACCTTGGGCGCATTCCCCTTTACCTCACCGTCGGACCGCGTGTCGTGCTGCGGCTTGGGCTGTAGCGCCGCTCAGCGGGCGCGCAGCGGCACCGTGGCGCGCAGGCGGGGAAAGACATCGGCGACCACCGTCACGCTGCCGCCGTGCAGGGCGAGCAGCCGCCGCGCCAGCGGCAGCGCCAGCCCCAGGCCCGAGGTCCCCAGCGCCGGGCCGTGGGGAGCCTCGGCGCCGGCCGCGGACGCTGCCGGCGCATCGGGCAGGTAGGCGACCTCGAACACGACCGCGGCCCCGCCGGCCGAGCTCTCGGGCAGCTGGTAGGCGCGCAGCAGCAGCTCGCCCGCGGCCTGCTCGGCCGGCCCCCCGGCCTCGGCATCGGCGTCCAGGCTGTCGATGACGTGCCCGCACAGGTACGAGAGGGCCTGCGGGAAGCGGATCGGATCGACGCCAAGCAGCGGCAGCTCGGACGCAAGCTCCAGCCGCATCGCCAGCCCATCCACCGAGCGCAGCCGCCGCACCTCGGACACCGCCTGCGCCAACAGCTCGGCGGGCGAGCAGTCGCGCGGGTGCAGGTCGATGGTCTGCGACTCGATCTTGGCCGTATCGAGGATCTCCGACAGGATGCGCAGCTGCCGCCGGCCCTGCCGCTGCATGCGCTGGATGCGCAGCTGCCCGGCGGGCGGCAGCTCCCCCTCGTAGCCGCCGGCGAGCAGATCGGTGAAGCCGAGCACCGGGCTCAAGGCGTTGCGCAGATCGTGGCTGGTCGCCGCCAGGTGCTGCGACTTGGCGCGCCGCGCTTCGATCGTGCGCTCGGTGGCGAGGAAGATCTCGACCTGCAGGCGCCGCGCCCGGTCGATCAGCTCGAACAGGGCGTGCTGCAGCCCGGCCACCTCGGCGGTCGCCGCCTGCGGCGCGGTGACGATGAGGCGCACCTGCTGATCCAGCCGTGCCTCGGACAGCCGCTTGGCGGTCAGCAGCAGGGTCGCCACGTCGCGCCGCAGCCCGCTGCCGATCCCCAGCGCGATGAGCGCCGCCAGCCCCAGCAGGCCGGCCGCCGCGCCCCACAGCAGCAGCGGCCACCCGCCCGCCGCCAGCGGCCGCGGCGCCCCGTGCAGGGTGAGCAGCACGAGCGCCGGCAACAGCCCCGCGCTCACCACCGCCACCAGGGCATAGCTGACCCGGCCCTGCAGCTCGACCTCGCTGCGCCCCAGCCCCGAGGGCGGCGCCACGGCGCGCAGCGGGTAGAGCAGCGGCGCCATCGCCCGCTGCGTCAGCCCGTAGACCAGAAGCCCCCACAGGCTCACCTGGGTGGTCGCCAGGCTCAGCATCCCCAGCACCTGCGGCGGCGGATGGCCCTGCTCGGTCAGCACCAGCGCGCCGACCGCGGCGGTCAGAAGGCCGGTGCCGGTGCCAGCGGTGGCGACCCACAGCGGGCAGACCAGCGCCGCCGTCTTGGCCGCCCGCGCCGCCCGGCTGTCCGGGTGCAGCGCCAGCGGCCCGAGCTGCCCCGGGACCGGCCACAGGGTGACCCACAGCGCCGCTGCCACCGCGGTCACCATCAGGACCGACCCGATGAGGTAGCCGCGGCGCAGCGCCGCCGCCAGCGCCTCGGGCAGCCGCAAGAGCGCGCTGTCGCCGGCGGCGAGCACGAGCGCCGCGCAGAGCGTGCCCAGGCTCACGGCGCCGAGCAGGCGCAGGTGAGGACGCCGCTCGGTCATCCCGGCCGCCCCGGTCCGCCGGCCTTGCCGGGCGCGGCGCGCGACAGCGGCGCGGTGGGACGCTCACCGAGCATGTGGCCCCAGGCGGTGGGCGGCGGACCGCTGTCGGCCAGCTGGTCCAGGGTCGCCGCCGGCAGGGTGAAGGTGAACGTCGCGCCGTGCCCGAGCTCGCTGGTGACGGAGATCTGGCCCCCGTGCAGCTCAGTGAGGCGGCGGGCGATCGACAGGCCGAGGCCGATCCCGGTGGCGGCCTGCGGCAGGCGCGGGGCGCTGCCCTGGCTGAACTCCTCAAACAGGCGGCTGATCTCGCCCGGCGCGATGCCGGGTCCGGTGTCGCGAACCTGGACCTCGACCATGGCGTGGGGAGTCGCCGCTGATGGGGCGGCAGGCCCGGCGCCGGCCACCGCGAGCGGTCGCAGGGAGATGGCGATCTCGCCCTCTTCGGTGAACTTGACGGCGTTGGAGACCAGGTTGCCGAGGATGCGACGCACTGCCTGGGCGTCGGCGTGCGCCGGCGGGGTGCGCGGATCTACCTGCAGGCGCAGGCGCACCTGACCGCCGCTCAGCAGCGGCCGCAGCAGGCGCAAAAGCTCGCGCGCCACCACCCCCACATCGACCGGCGTGCGCTTGCCGAGCCGCAGCCCGCCCTGCAGCACCGCGGCGTCGAACACCTCGCGCAGCAGCGCCTGCAGCTGCCACGCCGACCGGTACAGTACGTCGGCGGCGTCGCGCTGCCGGCTGGTCAGCGGCCCATCGTCGCCGCTTAGCAGCCGCTCGGCGTCGGCCAGCAGCGCCAGCACCGGCACCCGCAGCTCGCGGCCGACGTCGCTGATAAACTCTGTGCGCCGGCGATCGGCCTCCTCGGCGCGCAGCATCTCTTTATGGTAGGCGGCGATGTGCTGGTTGAGCTGGGCGCGCAGCTGATCGAGCGTCGCATACAGCTGGCTGAGCTGTCCGGTCGCGGCCACGGCCTCGGCGAGCGCCGGCGCGCTGCCGGTTGGCCGCAGGCTCAGCTGCTGCAGCTCATCGGCCAGCGCCTGCAGGTCGCGCGCGGTGTCCAGGCAAGCCACCCGCGCGCCGAGGAAGCCGAGCGCCGCGATCGCCGGCGCCACGGCGATAAGACACAGCCCCAGCGAGCGCGCCTTGGCGGGGCCCAGGGCGTAGCCGGCGCACAGCAGCCAGCCGGCCAGGATCAGGCCGCCGGCCGACAGGCTGTGCAGATCAATGTAGGAGGCGGTCGCGGCGACCGGCCGCCGCTGCCCGAGCGCCGCATACTGACCCGAGATCACCCCGGAGTCGGCCGCCGCCGGCAGCGGCACTGGCACCGGCGCCGCCTCAGCCACGGCGCACTGCAGGCGGAACAGCGCGTGGCCCAGGGCGAGCGCGGCGGCCAGCGTAAGGCCCAGCAGCACCGCCGCCAGCGCCAGCCCCTCGCGCGGTGCGGCGTCGCTGCTGCTCGCCTGCACCTGCTGCCAAAAGCCAAGGGCCACCACCGCCGCGAGACCGGCCCCGCGGCTCGCCAGCGCCAGGAGCCCGGACAAAGGCAGCGAGCGACCCGCCGGCTCGCTCGGCTGCAGCGCAGCGCGCCGCTCCCCGAGCAGATTCAGCAGCAAGAGCACGACTGCCGCCCCAAGCAGGATCACCCGAGCTGCCAGGCGGCGCTCTGGGGCGAGCCCGGCCAGCGTCGGCGCAGCGGCACACCACAGGGCCCCCAGGCCGACCGCCGCGAGCCTCGCATAGCGTCGGGCGAGCGCGGTCGGCGCGCCCCCGCTGGCGGAGCGGCTGAAGTTGGCAGGGGGGCTGGCAGTCATCGTGCAATCCGCAGTCCGGCGACCCGCGTCGCCGTAAAGCGCGGCGATGGTACAGCGTTTTCCGCCGTCCTGCGATCGCCGCGCTCCCGCGAGCCTCCGCCGAGCCTGCATCGTCCTGATCGCTGCCGCCGGCGCCTGACCAGGAACGGACGGCGGCGTGGCTTACTCGCCCGGCGCCGTCGGCTGGCCGAGCGCGGACACCCAGCGGGCCAGGGCGCGCCAGCGCGGGCGCAGCCGCGCATCCAGCACCAGCTGCATGTGATCGGCGTCCACCGCGTCGCCCTGCTGCTTGCCGACCAGCCAGTGGGTGACCGGGCCGGCGCTGCGGCGCAAAAGCGCGAGCTGGCAGTCCGGCACCGCCATCAGCCGGTCGCCCGCTCCGGCGATGCTGAGGATCGGCACCCGCACGCTGCCCAGCGCCTCCAGGTAGGAGCGGCCGGTGCGATCGGTCCAGTCGCCGCTGCGCACCCAGCCGCCCATCTGCCTCAGGTAGTGGCCGGACTCGTCTGCCGTGCCGAGGCCGAGCCGGCGCACCGGCAGGTAGCCGAGCGGCCGGCTCAAAAGCAGCAGCGCGGCATAGCTGGCGCGCTTGGCCAAAAATCGCAGCCAGCTCGGCTCCAGGCACCGCAGCCACACATTGCCGGCGATCAACACCAGCCCGTCATAGAGTGCCGCCGCCCCCTCGGGGCCGGAGCCCGGCGGCAGCCCGGCGGCGCGGGCGGCCTGGGCCTGATAGGCCAGCGCGACGTGGCCAAACAGGCTGTGGCCGATCGCCACCCGCTTACAGCCGGGCAGCCGGGCGCGCAGGTAGCCTGCCACCGTGCCGGCATCGGCCACCAGGTCATCGTAGTCCCAGCACCCGCCCTGGGTCGGGGTGGGGCCGCTCTGGCCGTGGCCGCGCTGGTCAAACCACAGCACCGCCACCCCGGCGGCCAGCAGCTCGGTCAGGATCCCACCGCGGGCGGCGGCGTCCCCCGGCTCAAGGGCGACACCGCGGGGGCCTGCCGACGGCGGAGCGACCGCACGGATCCGCAGATCGAGGGTCCGGCGGTCGACCATCATTGCGTGCGACAGCGCGGCGACCACTCGCGGCGCCCCGCCGGCCGGCAGCAGCAGCTCGCCGCTCAGCAGGGCCCCGTCCGCCGCGCGCAGGGTCACCGGCTCGCCCCCGCGCAGCGCCACGGCACCACCGGAGGCGCCCGGCGCCGCGGCAGCCCCTTGCGCCCGCAACGGCTCCGCGGACTCCCCGCGACCCCCGCCAGGGCCGGCGCCTCCGTCGGTGCTCGGGTCGTGCTTCGGGCTGGTCATCGCATTTCCTCACCGGGTCCGTGCATGGTAGCCTCAATGATAGGGAAGCTCTGCGCTATGCCGAAACTGGTCTATCACGATAGCTCTGGGGCCGCGGGAACCGTAGAGATGGGCACCCAGACGATTCTCATCGGGCGGGCCGTGGAGTGCCAGATTCAGACCCAGGACGCCCTGGTGTCCCGCAAGCATGCCCGGGTGACCTACGACGGGCTGTACTGGATCGAGGACCTCGGCAGCTCCAACGGGGTCTACGTCGGCACCGAGCGCGTGCAGCGCCAGCAGCTGCGGCCCGGCGACACCTTCCGCTGCGGCAACCTGGAGGTCCGTTTCGAGGCCGAGGTGAACCGCCGCACCGGCATGGCAGCGGCCCCGGTGGTGCCGGCGCCGGTCGCCACCGTCGCCCCCGCCCCCGGGCCCGGACCGCTGGCGGTCGCCGGCCAGGCCGCCTCGCCCGCGGCGCTGCCGGTGCCGCCCCCGGCCGGGCTGCCGGTCGCCCCGGCCGGGCTGCCGGTCGTGGGCAGCGCCACCGCCGCCGCGCCCGAGGCGCCGGGCCGCACGGGGGCGAGCGCGGCCGAGGCGGTGCTGGTCGGCGAGCTCGAAAGTGAGCGCCGACGCCGGACCGACCTTGAGTTCGAGCTGTCGGAAGCCCGCCGCCAGATTGCCGAGCTGAGCGCCCGGCCCCCGGCCGCCGCCGCCGCTGGTGATGGCGACAGCGAGCGACTGCGGCGCCGGGTCGAGCAGCTGGAGTCCGAGCTGCGCCGCAAGGGCGGGGTCATAAGCGGCACCAGCACCAGCGGCGCCGACGCCGCGCTGCGCGCTACCGAGGCCGAGCGCGACCGGCTGCGCGCCCGGGTGACCGAGCTGGAGGCGCAGCTCGCCGCCGGGCCGCCCAAAAACGACGACCACGAGATGGATCTGCTGCGGCTGCGCCGCCGGGTCGAGCAGCTGGAGTCCGAGCTGCGCCGGCTGCGCGGCGGCAAGGCCCCGCAGGCCGAGCCGAGCAGCACCGACACCCTGGTCGCCGATCTCGAGGAGCAGCTGCGCCGCCTCAAGGAGGAGCGCGACGAGGCCCTGCGGCGGGCGGCCGGCTCGGCCAGCAGCGACGCCAAGCTGATCGAAGACCTGGATCGAGCGCGGCGCCGCATCGAGCAGCTGGAGTCCGAGCTCAAGCGCCGGCCGGTCGGCACGGTCAGCGAAGGCAACCGCCTGGAGTCCCTGCGCCAGGAGCTTGAGGCGGCGCTGCGCCAGCTGCGCGACACCGAGCGCGAGCGCGACGGCCTGCGCGAAGCGGTGGCCAAGGGGGGCAGCGCCGCGGCCCGTCCCGCGCCCAAGGCGGTCGAGAACCTGACCGCTGTGAGCGACGGCCTGGCCGACATCCGCGCCGCCCTGCGCGCCGCCGGCGACGAGCTCGCCCTGGAGCAGCTGGAGCAGGTGCGCGGCGCCCTGCGTCAGGCCTGCACGCTGCTCAACATCACCCTCTGAGGGCGCGCCCCGCAGACCGCGCGCCAGGCAGCGGCGCGGCGCTCAGCCGGGCGGCGGCAGGCACGAGGCGATGTCGAAGAACAGGTACTCCAGCAGGCGCTCCTGCGGCGAGAAGCTGAGCTTGCAGTTGCTCGGCCAGCGCGCCCCGTCGTCGACCGCCCCGGCCGGCTCGGTGTTGTAGGTCGAGAAGTGGACGCGGCCGCAGCCGTTGTAGTCGAAGGTCACCGTCTGCGGGCGCGTCCCAAAGGGGGTCGGTCCGCTCACCCAGGTCTTGGTCGGCGTCTTGGGATCCTGCGACGCCGCCGACACCACGACGAAGCTGTAGCCGACGTCGACCTTGTCGCTCGGGTCGATGACCCCGGGGAACTGGCGCAGCCACTTGGCCATCTGCGGATCGAGGACCTGATCCTTGCCGTTATAGGGGTTGCGCGAGTCGGCGACCGTCTGCGGCGCCGGGCCGCCGGTGCACATCGGCGCCCCGGGCGGGCTCTGCGGCTCGAAGCACAGGAAGGAAGAGAACTGCGGCACCTGCTCGATGACATCGTAGGCCCAGTCGGTGACGTACAGCCGGCCGCCGCTGGCGACGAACTTCTCCAGGGACTTCTGCACGCTCGCCTGGGCAAGCAGGCTCTGGAACTGGTTGTCAGTGCAGTTGACGATGAGGATGTTGTAGAGAAAGAGCCGCTTCTCGTCGCCGAGCAGCTGCGCCAGGGGGGCGATGGCGGGGGGGTTGTTGATCCCGCGGTCGTCGTACATGTCGATCTCGTCGATGCCCATGCGCTTGAGCACGCACTCGATCTGGTCATAGTCGCCGCTGGCCACGGCGATGCGCGGCAGGCGGTCCTGGCCGTCGAGCTCACGGCTCTTGCGCGGCAGGCGGAGGCCCTTGCCCGCGGTGTTCGGGTCGGCGGTGACGGGGTTTTCGACGCACGGGATGACCTCCATGGTCGCCACGCGCTGGAAGCGGCCCAGGCGCGCCACCACCGGGATCGTGCCCGCCGGCACCCCGGTCAGGCGGAAGCTGCCGTCGTAGTCGGTGCGCGCGCTGGCGACCGCGAACGGGATGTCGTTGCACAGGTCGCAGCCGAGCGCCGGCGGCTGCTCGGGCAGCTCGTAGACCGGCACGAACACCGCGGCGCCGGGCACCGGGTCGGTGCCGTTGCCAGCGTACAGCTTGCCGACGATCTCGGTGGTGGTGCCCGCCGGGCAGGTCGGCACCTGGCAGAAGCGCCCGTGGCAGGTGGGCAGGGTCATGCCGCCGTCTGCCGGGCGCGGACGGCTGAGGTCGGGGGGCGCCTCGACCTCGGTGTCAATCACGCGGCTGGCCGAGCAGCCGGTCAGGGTGAGCAGCGCGCAGGCGGCGACGGCCAGCGGAAGGCCCCCTGCGGCACCCGACAGCCAGGGAGAGGTGGAGCGGCAGCGCATGAGAGCCTCCTTTAGAAGGTCCGTACGCTAGCCCGGTCGCCCGAGCCAGGTCAACGCCGCCGGCGCAAAGGGCGGCACCCTGCCCTTGCCGGCTGGTCGGGCAGCTGGGGCGTGGCAAGATGCAGCGCATGGAGCCGAGCATCCGGGGAAAGGTGGGGCGGGAGTGGCCGCTGGCGCAGGCGGGCGAGCCTCGCGGGGCGAGGGCGCGGCCGGCGCGCCGGGGGCCGGCGGGGTCAGGGCAGCCCGGCGCGGCGTGCTGGGGCCGCCGGCTGGCGGTCCTGCTGCTTCTAATGACTTGCTGTCAGCGGGAGCCCGCCCCGCCGCGCGGCTCGGGCGCCGCCTACGACGCCTACCGCCGCCCCGAGAGGCTGCTCGCGGTGCTGCACCTGCAGCCCGGGCAGCGGATCGCCGAGATCGGCGCCGGCGGCGGCTACCTGACCGGCTGGCTGGCGCGCGCCGTCGGACCCGGCGGGCGGGTGCTCGCTACTGACATCAGCCAAGAAGCGCTCGCCGCCCTGCGCCAGCGGACCCGCGGTCTGCCCCAGATCGAGACGCGAGTGGTCACCGCGAGCGACCCCGGGCTGGAGCCGGGCACCTACGACCTGATCCTGCTGGCCCAGGTCGATCACCTGCTGCCCGACCGGGCGGCCTACCTGCGAGCGCTGCCGGCGGCCCTTGCTCGCAGCGGGCGCATTGTGCTGACCAACAGCGTGCGCTACCGACAAGCCGCCAGCGCCGCCAGCGCCGCCGCCGGCCTGCAGCTGGAAGAGGCGGACGCCGGGCTGCCCGAGCAGTTCGTGTTCATCCTGCGACCGCGCTGAGTCCTGACCCCTGCTGGCGGCACCGGACCGTAGCGCCCCGAGCGGATGCGCGGCCGGCGGCGGCGCCCCGAGGGCGAGGCGCGCGGCGCGCTGCCGCTCGCGCGTACTTGGGCAGCGAGAGCTTGTCGCGCAGGCCGACGCGAGCCGCGCGGCGCGCTGCCGCTCGCGCCTACTTGGGCGGCGAGAACCGGTCGCGCAGACGGACGCGCGGCGCGCTGCCGCTCGCGCCTACTTGGTCGACGAGAACTTGTCGCGCAGGCGGGACCACAGGCCGGTGCGCGAGGCCGCCGGCGGCTGGGTCTGGCCCGAGGCCGGGGTCGGCTCGCCGCGGCTGCTGGCGGTGGAGGGCGCGGGCTCGGAAGCGAGTACGTTCTGGGGGGCGGTGACCGCGATCTCCAGAAGCTCCGCGTGCTCACTGCCCGAGCCGACGCTGATCTGCAGGCTCTCGCTCTGCTCGTTCATCATCGCCACGTCGATGCTGCCGGTGTTCATGAGCAGCGACGCCTCGCGCCCCTCGGCGCTCGGGAGCAGCGCCTGCAGGCAGGCCTGCACCTCCAGCGCCTCGGCGTCATAGTCGGCGCGGAACAGCGACCGCACATGCTCGACCAGCTCCTTGCGGTCAAACTTGTACGAAGCAAGGAACGCGTTGAGGTCGCGCGCCAGCTCCTGCGCCGTCTGGTAGCGGTCGGCGACGTCGCGCGCCAGCGCCTTCATGACGATGCGGTCGAGCCCTTCGTTGACCCGCCGGTTGTACTTGCTCGGCGGCAGGACCTCGACGTTGCGCACCCGCTCCATCAGCTGAAACTCGGTGTCGCCGCGGAACAGCTTCTCGGTGGTGAGCATCTCGTGCAGGATGATGCCGGTGGAGAACACGTCGGTGCGCGCGTCCACCGGCATGCCGCGGATCTGCTCGGGCGACATGTAGCTGAACTTGCCCTTGAGGACGCCGATTTCGCTGGTGAACTGCACCATCGCCTGGGCGATGCCGAAGTCGAGGAGCTTGACCTCGCCGTCGTAGCCGATGCGGACGTTCGAGGGCGACACGTCGCGGTTGACGATCGCCAGGGGCTTACCATCGCTGTCGACGAAGGTGTGGGCGTAGTGCAGCCCCTCGCACATCTTGGCGGCGATATAGCAGGCGTGCGGGATCGGGATGCGCCCGCCCTGCTCCTGGCAGCGGCGCAGGATCTGGGTCAGATCCTTGCCGCCGATATACTCCATGGAGATAAAGTAGCGGCCATCGGTGCGGCCGAGCTCGAAGGTGCGGACGATGTTGACATGCTCAAAGCGCACCGCCAGCCGGCCCTCGCGCACGAACATGTCGACAAACCGCGCCTCCTTGGCGAGCGCCGGGCGCATGCACTTGATGGCGTACAGGCGGCTGTCGGTCGCCTTGCGCGCCCGGTAGACCTCGGCCATGCCCCCGCGCGCGATCATGCCCATGAGCAGGTACTTCCCAAACGGCCGCGGATCCGCCGGAGACCCGGGGTTTATTTTATCGGCTGGGGAGTCCATGACTTCTTATCGTAATGAGCTGTAATATCTTACCACGCAGGCCCGGCTGACCGCGACCTTGTTTGGCGCGACCTGACAATCACGACTGGCGCGAGGCAGCCAGGTCCCTGGGCAAGGTCGCTTGCCGCTCGCCTGCAAGCTAGGATATGCTCTTAGCTTACTGAAAACAGTGTAAGTTGGGCTACCATAGAACGGCCCGCGACCGAAGAACGGACGAGCGCACACCACACCAACATGGCCCATCCAAATCCAGCAGGCGGGGCACGCCCCAAGGCCGAGCAGCGCGAGCGAGCCGGCGCCATCGTCGTCGATCGCAACCGCGCGACGAACAAGCGGCTGGCACGCATCCTGGTCAGCGCAGGCTATACGGTAAAGACGTACGAAGACGTGGGCACGCCGCTACTGCCGGCGCTGCAGGGCGAGACCGGGGTGTCTTTGTGGCTCGTCGTCGGCGAGGCCGCAGCGGCGAGCAACCTGCTCGGGCTGTGCTCGGCGACCCTCAGCCTGCGCGACCCGAAGCGCCGCTGCTTCGCCGTGCTCTACGGCGCCGATGGCGAGCTCGATGTGCCCACGCTGGGCGAGCAGCCCGGGGTGGTGGCGACGCTCGGCCTGCGCCAGAACGGCGGCCGGCTCGACCTGGAGTCGGAGCTGCTCGGCATCGCCTGCCACCTGCGCGGCCAGCCGCTGTTGCCGCTGCAGGCCTACCTCCTGTGGGGGGCGCAGGCCTTCAGCACCGGCATCACCAACATCGGCGGCCGCGACGCTGCCGAGGCGCGCATCGTCAAGCTGTGCACAGATCACCTGAACATCTCGCGCCGCGTCGCCGATAATATCGGCGAGGTGGTTCACGAGCTCATCACCAACGCGATGTACGACGCCCCGGTCGACGACAAGGGCCAGCCGCGCTACGCCCACGACCGCACGGCGCCGATCGAGCTGCCGGCCGAGGATCGGGTGACGTTCCGCTACGGCACCGACGGGATTCGGCTGTGCATCGAGACCGCGGATCGCTTTGGCCGCCTGCGCCGCAGCGACCTTACGCGCAGCCTGCGCCAGGCCGCTGCCGGGCAGGTGAACAAGGGCCAGGGCGGAGCCGGCATCGGCCTGTCGCTGGTCTACCGCACCTCGCAGACCTTACAAGTGGATGTGGAGCCGGGGGCGCGCACGCGCGTCACCGCCGTCATGGAGCTGGACGTTGCCCGCGCCGCCGAGGGACCGCGTCCAGGTCGCAGTCTGATTTTCCCCGACTTGACGGCGAAGTCAGGTCGCCATGATCTTTAATGGGCTAACGTCGTGAGCAACGAAGAACGCTCCAGCATTCTGGGTGCAGTCCAGCCGCCGCCCAAGCTCCTCATCGAGCGCTTGACGGAGGGCGAGGTGACGTGCCTGCGACTCTCGGGAATCGTCGACGAACAGTTCGACGCCCCCGGCCTGGCGCAGACCATCGCCTCGCGCTACCTCATCCTCGACCTCGGGGGGGTGGACCGGATCTCATCCTTTGGCATCCGCCAGTGGGTCGACTTCATCGCCAACATCGGGCCGCGGCTCGGCGGCGTCTATTACGTCGAGGGCTCGCCCAAGGTGGTCGACCAGTTCAACATGGTCGCCAACTTCGGCGGGCCGGGCTACATCGTCTCGTTCTACGCCCCCTACCGCTGCGACACCTGCGACCAGGAGCGCCGGCTGCTGTTTCGCACCGACGAAGAGACGCCGCTGTGGCGCGCCGGGCAGTCGCCGCCGTCGACCTGCCCGACCTGCGGCAACCCCGAGGACTTCGACGAGGATCCGGCGACCTACTTCAACTACGTCGCCCAGCAGCCGATGGCCCAGCTGCCGCGCGAGGTCATGAACTTCTTGCGTGTGCACCTGTCCTACGGGCAGGGCGGCCAGCGCAAGCTCAAGATCGAAAAGCGCATCGAGGGCCGCTGCACCTACCTCAAGCTGTCCGGGGATCTCGACAGCGACCTCAAGGCGCAGAAGCTGGCCGACGGCCTGGAGGGCGAGGTGGTCATCGACCTGGGCGGCATCCTGTCCATCGATCCGGTGGGCACCGCGCAGTGGCGCAAGCTGATGCAGCTGCTGGAGGCCAAGACCGGCGGCGACGAGCAGGTCGAGCGCATCAACTTCCTGTCGATCCCGGCGCCGTTCCTGGAGCGCCTGGGCAAGCCCGAGGATCTGACCCGCAAGGGCCAGGTGCTGTCGCTGCTCATCCCGTACAACTGCTCGCGCTGCCGGGCGACAACGCAGCGCCTGGTCGATTTCAGCCAGCACGGCGACGAGCTGCGGCTTGGCCGGGTGCCGCGCATCAAGTGCGCGATCTGCAGCGGCCCGGTGACCTGCGTGGTCTCCGAGACCTGGTTCAGCCGCCTGCAGACCCTGCCGCAGACCGTGGTCTCCGAGGAGCTGCGCCGCACCCTGGGCCGCCTCACCGCGGCGCCGCCGCCGAGTCAGCCGCCGGCGGGCGGGCGGGCGACGATGGGCCCGATGAGCGGCACCCCGGCGCTCTCCCCGCCGCCGCAGGCCCCGCCGCCGCAGGCTCCGGCGTGGACCCAGCAGTCGGCGATCATGCCTTCGGCGGCCATGGCGCCGGGCCCGATCTCGGCGCCGCGCAACACCCTCAACCCGATGGGCACCGCCGCCGCCGCGGCGATGGCGCGCCCCGAGGGCCGCAACTCGCTGCTCACCGCCGCCGGGCCGGTCATGCCGGCGCCGCCCCCGCCGCCGCCGACGTTCCTCGGCAAGCTGACCGGGATCCCGGGCATCCTGCCCGGCCTGCTCATCGTCATGCTGTCGCTGTCGGGGGCGGTGGTCTACAAGATCCTCGCCACGCCGGCGGGTCGCGGGGCGCTGGAGTGGAAGGTCGTCGAAGCGTCGCTGCCCAAGGCGCCGGCCTGGCACGACCCGCGCTTTGTCAGCAAGAGCGACCATGTGTTCATCGGCCACTCGCCGCTGGTCCCCGACAAGGTCGAGGCCCTGGAGCGCGCCGACGTCGCCGCCCAGACCGAGCTGGCGACGCGCCTGGGCGACGCGCTGGCCGCCAAGTACCCGGAGTGGCGCAAGACCGTGCAGCCGCTGTACGCCAGCGTGCAGCAGGGGCTCCTGGACGAGCTCGACAAGGCGCAGAAGGCGCAGAAGACCCAGACCGACCCCGCCGCCGCCGAGGCCCAGCTGGCGCCGATTCGCGAGCGGGTGGCCGAGGCGCACAAGCGGGTGGCGGCGGTGCTGCGCAGCGGCGCCGCCGAGCTTGTCACCGCGCCGCCGGTCCAGTACTGGGAGAAGCGGGCGCGCACCGTCAAGAACAACCGCGAGGTCGCCTACCAGGCCTCCACCACGGTCGAGCTCGACAACGCGACCTTCGACAAGCTGGTCAACTTCTACGGTCAGAGCGAAGGCGCCTCCAAGGTGCGCGCCGTGCCCTACTTCCCGCTGCTCGCGGTGCGCTACGACGGCTCGGTCGCCGGCGCCATCATCATGGAGGTGGATCCGCAGAGCCCGGTCGCCCCGTCCAAGCTGCAGCCGATCCTCGACATCGCGCACCGCCGGCGTCTTCTGGCCTTCGGGGAGCTTCTTGGGCTTTTGGCCGTCCTCGCGCTGGGTGCGCCGCACCAGATCCTCGGTCTGGCGCACCGAGAGCTCTTTGGCGACGATGCGATCGGCGGTGAGCTCGATCCGCTCGGCATCTTCCAGGCCGAGCAGGGCGCGCGCGTGGCCCATCGACAGCTTCTGGGTCGCTACCTGATCGCGGACCTTGTCGGGCAGCTTGAGCAGCCGCAGCGAGTTGGCCACCGTCGTCCGCTCGCGCCCGACGCGCCGCGCCAGCTCCTCCTGGGTGTAGCCGAACTCGTCGGACAGGCGGCGGTAGGCCTCGGCCTCTTCGATCGGGTTTAAGTCCTCGCGCTGCAGGTTCTCGACCAGCGCCAGCTCGAAGGCCTGGGTCGCGCTGACGTCCTTGACCACGACCGGGACCTCTTTGAGCCCCGCCCGCTGCGCCGCCCGCCACCGCCGCTCGCCGGCGATGAGGACGAAGCTGCCGCCGGGCTCGCCGCGCTTCTGCTCGGCCTTGAGCTCGGCGGCGTCGAGCAGCCGCACCACCAGCGGCTGCACCAGCCCCTGGGCGCGGATCGAGTCGGCCAGCTCTTGCAGGCGCTGCTCGTCAAAGCGCTGGCGGGGGTTGTCGCGCGCCGGGCGGATCTCCTCGATCGGACACAAGAAAAACTCGCGGCGGTTGCCCGGCGCGCGCACCGCCGCCGCAGTCATCGCCGCCCCGCCAAGCTCGGGGGGGCGGTGCACCGCGACGTCGGCCTCCCCGTCGCCGCCGGTCGCCGGCTCACCGGGCGGCGGTGCGCTCGGCAAGCTCGGGATGAGCGCGCTCAGCCCGCGCCCCAGGGCCTTTCGCTTGTCCATCGGCCTACACCCCTGCGCCCGGCTGCGCCGCCGCTTCGGGCTGCGCCGTCGCGGTCTGGCGCTTGAGGAACTCGCGCGCGAGCTGGGCATAGCTGTGCGCCCCGCGCGAGGCCGCGTCGTAGCGCAAGATCGGCAGCCCGTGCGAGGGCGCCTCGGACAGCCGGACGTTGCGCGGGATGAGGGTCTTGTAGACCTTGTCGGCGAAGTGCTGCCGGACCTCGCCCTCGACCTGCTGCATGAGGTTCTGCCGCCCGTCGACCATGGTGAGCAGGATGCCGGTGAGCTGCAGCCGCGGGTTCCACAGCCCGCGCACCTTGTCGATGGTGCCGCATAGGTAAGACAGCCCCTCCAAGGCGTAGTACTCGCACTGCATGGGGATGATCACCTGATCGGCGGCGACGAGCGCGTTGAGGGTGAGCAGGCCGAGCGAGGGCGGGCAGTCGATGAAGATGTAGTCGTAGCGGTCGCGCACCGCGGCCAGCGCCTCGCTGAGCTGCCACTCGCGGCGCGGCTCGGCGACGAGCTCAACCTCGGCGCCGGCCAGATCCGCGGTCGCCGGCACCAGCCACAGGGTCGGCAGCACGGTGAGCTGCGTCAGCTCGCGCAGCGACACCTTGTCGATGAGCGCCTGGTAGACGCCCTGCTCGATGCTCCCGCGGGGAAACCCGAGCCCCGAGGTGGCGTTGCCCTGGGGGTCGAAGTCGACGATCAAGACCTTCTGCCCCTCGGCGGCCAGGGCGGCAGCGAGGTTCACCGCGGTCGTCGTCTTGCCGACGCCGCCCTTCTGGTTTGCGATGGCGATTACCCGGCCCATGCGTTTCAATCCTCAGACCATTTGGCGATCGGTGCCAAGGCGGAAGGATACCGACGAGGCGGCCCGAGCCCAAAAAAAAGCGCACGTTCTGGGACGAATTTTCCGGCGGCTGCAGGGGGTGACCGCCGCCCGCTGCGCCATTTTTTACCCCATGGGACAGATCGCACAAAAGCAGTCGAGGCTGGCCCATTGCGTGGCCGGCCTGAAGAACTATTATAGAACCCAACTATCTACAAATTAGCCGGAAGTAGTGGGCCCAAGTAGCGTGCGTGCGACGATAATTTCCGGTCGCCGGCGCCCACAGCAAGGGAAGTCAACCGAGCCACCATGCCAGCAGAGATGAAAAAATCAGCCACCGCGACTGAGATAGGGGCTGCACCCCGGCAACCGTCAGCGGGCTGCACAAAAAAGGTCTTTTTAAGGAGTACACAATGACCAAGATCAAGGGCGGTCCCCCTGACACTGGCGGTCCCGTTGACATCCCCGATGTACTGTCGATCCTGCCGCTGCGCAACTCGGTGCTGTTCCCCGGCTCGATCATCCCGATCGACGTCGGGCGCCGCAAGAGCGTAAAGCTCGTCGAGGAGGCCATCGCCAAAGAGCGGCCGATCATCGGCATCCTCACCCAGCGCGACGCCCGCACCGAGGACCCCGGCGAGGGTGACATGTACAGCATCGGCTGTGCGGCGCGCATCCTCAAGGTCATCAAGCTCGCCAAGGACAACTTCTCGGTGATCCTGCAGGGCGTGGCGCGCATCCGCGTGCTCGGCTACGAGGGGGCGGACCCCTTTCTGTCGTGCAAGGTGATGGGCCTGCCCGATCCGACCTCCACCGACGTCGAGCTCGACGCGCTGGTGATGAACCTCAAGGACATCGCCAAGCGGGTCATCAAGCTCATGCCCGAGCTGCCCAAAGAGGCCAGTGCGCTGGTCGACAGCGTCACCGATCCGGGCCAGCTCGCCGACCTCATCACGTCCCAGCTCGACATCCCGGTCGAGGAGAAGCAGGACGTGCTGGAGACCTTCGACCTCAAGGCGCGCATGCGCAAGGTGCTGAACTTCCTCACCCGGCAGCTTGAGGTGCTCAAGGTCCGCGAGAAGATCAACACCCAGGTCCAGGAGGAGATGGGCCGAAACCAGCGCGAGTACGTGCTGCGCCAGCAGCTCAAGGCGATCAAAGAGGAGCTCGGCGAGCTCGACGAGGGCGGCGGCGACTTCGAGGAGTTCAAGACCAAGATCACCGAAGCCAAGATGCCGGCTGACGTCGAGAAGGTGGCGCTCAAGCAGTACGAGCGGCTCAAGGTGATGCAGCCCTCGTCGGCCGAGTACACGGTGACCCGCACCTATCTGGAGTGGCTGGTCGAGATGCCGTGGTCGGTCAGCACCGAGGACAAGATCGACATCCCCGAGGCGCGCAGCATCCTCAACGCCGACCACTATGACCTGGAGAAGGTGAAAAAGCGCATCCTCGAGTACCTCGCGGTGCGCAAGCTCAAGGCCGACAAGAAGGGGCCGATCTTGTGCCTGGTCGGCCCGCCCGGCGTCGGCAAGACCTCGCTCGGCAAGTCGATCGCCAAGTCGCTCGGGCGCAAGTTCGTGCGCATCTCGCTCGGCGGCGTGCGCGACGAGGCGGAGATCCGCGGCCACCGCCGCACCTACGTCGGCTCGCTGCCCGGCCGCATCATCCAGGGGATCAAGCGCTCGGGGACCAATAACCCGGTGTTCGTCCTGGACGAGATCGACAAGCTCGGCCACGACTTCCGCGGCGACCCGAGCTCGGCCCTGCTCGAGGTCCTCGATCCCGAGCAGAACAACACCTTCAGTGATCACTACCTGGAGGTCGCCTTCGACCTGTCCAAGGTGATGTTCATCGCCACCGCCAACATCCTGGACCCGATCCCGGCGGCGCTGCGCGATCGGCTGGAGATCCTCGAGATCCCCGGCTACACGCGCAACGAGAAGGCGATGATCGCGCGCAACTTCCTCATCCCCAAGCAGATCGAAGAGCACGGGATGTCCGATGCGCAGATTGCCATCGATGACAGCGCCATCGGCGAGATCATCGACAGCTACACTCGCGAGGCCGGGGTGCGCAACCTGGAGCGCGAGGTCGGCTCGCTGTGCCGCGGCGTCGCCGTCAAGGTCGCCGAGGGCGAGGCGCCGGCCAAGATCAACATCACCGGCGCCACGGTGCCCGACTACCTCGGCCCGCAGAAGTACATGAACGAGGTCGCCGAGCGCACCAGCGTCGCCGGCGTCGCTACGGGCCTGGCGTGGACGGCGGTGGGCGGCGACATCCTGTTCATCGAGGCGACGCGCATGCCGGGCAAGAGCAGCCTCATGCTCACCGGGCAGCTCGGCGATGTCATGAAGGAGTCGGCGCAGACCGCGACGAGCTTTGTCCGCAGCCGCGCCAAGACCTTCGGCATCGACGAGAACTTCCTGGAGAAGGCCGACATCCACGTCCACATCCCGGCCGGCGCCATCCCCAAGGACGGCCCGTCGGCAGGCGTGACCATGTTCGTCGCCCTGACCTCGATGCTGACCGGCATCCCGGTGCGCGCCGATGTGGCGATGACCGGCGAGATCACCCTGCGCGGCAACGTGCTGCCGGTGGGCGGCATCAAGGAAAAGCTGCTCGCCGCGCACCGCGCCGGCATCAAGCGCGTCATCATCCCCGAGCGCAACCGCAAGGACATCGTCGACGTGCCCGAGGAGGTCCAGAAGGACATGGAGATCCTGTACGTGTCCAAGATGGACGAGCTCCTGCCGCTGGTGCTCACCGCGCCGCTGCCCGAGGCCAAGCTCGACGCGCCGCCGCCGCCGCCGGCCGCCCCCCCTGCCCCGCCGCCGGTTCCGGCCAACTAAGCAAACGCCCGCTCGCCCCGCTTCGCCCGGCCCCGGCTGGACCAAGCGGCGGCGCTCCTGCGCGCCGGGAGGCACCTAACCTTCAATCGGCGCTGCCGAGGACCATTAATCAAGCAGGTTGCAAGCAGGTTGCAAGCAGGCCCCAGAGCCGTCACCCTGCGCAGCTTGCGGCTGAGGATTTTTCATGAGTAACGGGTCGATGGATGTGGGAAGTGCGGGAAGCTCCGGCCTTGCCGCCGGGGCGCGGCCGGGCTCGGGGGCGATGTTCGACGCCATCGCCCATCGCTACGATCTGCTAAACCGCGTCCTGTCGCTGGGCATCGACCAGCGGTGGCGGCGCAAGACGGTGGCGGCGCTGCAGCTGCCTCCCTCGGCGCGCGTGCTCGATCTGGCCACCGGCACCGGCGACGTCGCGCTGCGCATCGCCGGCACCCACCCAGACGCCCAGGTCACCGGCGTCGATCCCTCGGAGAACATGCTGGCGGTGGGGCGGCACAAGGTCGCCGCGGCCGGGCTGGCCGGGCGAGTCGTCCTTGTGCAGGGCGACGCCGAGTCGCTCAGCTTCCCCGACCGCAGCTTCGACGGCGTGACCATCGCCTTTGGCATCCGCAACGTGCCCGACCGCCCGCGCGCCCTGCGCGAGATGGCGCGGGTGTGCCGCCGCGGCGGCCGGGTCGCCATCCTCGAGCTGTCCGAGCCGGGCGGGGGCCTGCTCGGGGCGCTGGCGCGGTTCCATGTCCACACCCTGGTGCCGACCGTGGGGGCGATCCTGTCCGGGGCCCGCGAGTACCGCTACCTGCAGCAGTCGATCGCCGCCTTTCCGCCAGCGGCGCAGTTTGCCGAGCAGCTGCGCGGCGCCGGCCTGCGCGTGCTGACGGTGCAGCCGCTGACCTTTGGCGTCTGCCACCTTTATGTGGCCGAGCCGGATATATAGCCTCGCGCCGGCCGGCCGGCACGACGGCCCTTGACGATTGCGCGCCGCCGTGGCGTATAGGACCCTGCAAGGAGCCGCGATGGAGCCGCACGCCAACTGCTACGACGTCATCGTCATCGGAGGGGGTCACAACGGCCTTGTGACGGCGGCGCTGTTAGCCAAGCAGGGCCGCCGCGTCATCCTGCTCGAGCGCCGCGCCCAGCTCGGCGGCGCGGCGATCACCGAGCAGCCCTTCGGTCCCGACTTCAAGATCACCTCCCTGTCCTACGTCGTCAGCCTCTTGCCCCAGGCCGTGGTGCGCGAGCTGGAGCTGGAGCGGCACGGCTACAAGGTCTACCCCCAGCACGGCTACTTTGCCGCCTACCCCGACGGCCGCTACCTGCAGCTGCCAGGCGAGCAGCAGCGCCGCCAACAGCAAGTGGCCAAGTTCTCGCGCAAGGACGCCGCGGCGCTCGGGCGCTGGGACGCCTGGCTCGGTGAGCTCGGCGCGGTGCTGGGGCCGCTGCTCACCCAGATCCCGCCGCGGCTGGGCAGCAAGTCGCCGCGGGCGCTGCGCGACCAGCTGGGGCTCTTGTGGCGGCTGCGCAACCTGAGCGAGCGCCAGCTGGCCGAGATCGCCCGCCTTTTTACCAGCAGCATCGCCGACCTGCTGGAAGACCGCTTCGAGTCGCCCGAGCTGCGCGGCCTGCTTGCGGTGAGCGGCATCATCGGCACCTGGGCCGGCCCGCGCGCCCCCGGCACCGCCTACGTCATGGCGCACCACAAGATCGGCGACGTCGGCGACGGTCAGCTCGGCTCGTGGGGGTTCCCCCAGGGCGGCATGGGCGGCGTGACCACGGCGATGGCCAAGGCGGCGACGGCCTTCGGCGCGACCCTGCGCCCGAGCGCCCCGGTGGCCCGCATCCTGGTGAAAAAAGGCCGCGCCCACGGCGTCGTGCTGGAGAGCGGGGAGGAGCTGTACGCCCCCGTCGTCGTCGCCACCGCCCACCCCAAGATCACGTTTTTGCGCCACCTGGAGCCGCAGGAGCTACCGGCCGAGTTCCGCGAGTCGATCGAGCGCTGGAAGACCCGCAGCGGCACCGTCAAGATAAACCTCGCCCTGGACCGCCTGCCCGAGTTCACCGCCAAGCCCGGCTTCGATCCCGAGGTCCACGGCGGCACCATCGTGCTGGTCGATTCGCTCGACGAGCTAGAGCATGCCTTTCAGGACGCGGTCGCCCACCGCGCCGCCGAGCGGCCGTTTGCCGACATCTGCATCCCCTCGGTGTTCGACCCGACGCTGGCCCCGCCGGGCAAGCATGTCATGTCGCTGTTTACGCAGTGGGTGCCGCGGCAGTGGGCCGACGCGCCGCACACTGAGGAGCTCGACGCCTACGCCGACCGCGTGCTCGCCCGGGTGGAGGAGCTCGCCCCGGGCTTTAAGAGCAGCATCTTGCACCGCCAGGTCATCGGCCCCCACAAGATGCAGGAGGAGTATGGCCTGGTCGGCGGCAACATCTTCCACGGCGAGCTGTCGGTCAGCCAGCTTTTCCACCTGCGCCCGGCGCCCGGCTACGCCGACTTCCGCACCCCGGTGCGTGGCCTTTACCAGGCCTCGTCAGCGACCCACGGCGGCGGCGGCGTCACCGCGATCCCGGCGCTGCAGGCGGTCGGTCAGATCCTGGCCGGGCGCTAAAATCAGAGTCCCGGCCGCGGTGAGCGCTGCTATCATGACTCCGTGCCACCAGTTACTGAACCCACCGACTATCCGCTGCTCCGCTTCCATGACGAGCGCGCCGCCATCGTGGCCGAGACCGCAGAGCGGGCGCTGCGGGTGGCGCTCGAAAAGAGCGCCCCGGAGTACATCCTAAACGACACCTGCCTGCACGAGATCCGCCGCCTCTCCGAGGGCGCGGCGCATCAGGAGGTGCGCCCGATCGGCGAGTGGAAGCGCCTGTGGCGGACCCTGGGTCACATGTCGGCGCCGCAGCTCACCGCCGAGCTGTCGCGCCTGGTCGCCGACTACGCCGAGGACGTCGCCGGCGGCTTCAGCAAGGTCGTCTATCACGTCGCCTCGGGCGCGATCCCGCCGGCGCTGGCGCTGCTGCTAAACCCCGAGCGGCTGGGCAGCCTCGGCGAGCACCTGCTAAGCCCCGACAAGCTGGTCGCCCTGCTCAACCAGCGCCTGCGCATCGAGGGGCCGCTCGCCGAGCTGCGGGCGCTGGCGCAGCGCGCCACCCTGGTCTGCGTGCCCACCCACCTGTCCAACCTCGACTCACCGGTGATGGGCTACTCGCTGCAGGTCGCCGGGCTGCCGCCGACGACGTACGGGGCGGGCAAGAACCTGTTTACCAATCCCCTGCTCGGCTTCTTTATGCGCAACTGCGGCGCCTACCGCGTCGACCGCCGCATCCGCCACGAGCTTTACAAGGACGTCCTCAAGACCTACTCGCAGGTAATCCTGGAGCGCGGCTACCACTCGATGTTCTTCCCCGGCGGCACCCGCTCGCGCTCGGGCCGCGTCGAGGGGCACCTCAAGCTCGGCCTGCTCGGCACCACCCTCACCGCCACCATCGAGCGCCTGCGCCGCGAGGCGGGCCTTGCGCCCGGCCCCAAGGTGCGGCCGATTTACCTGTGCCCGGTCACCATCAACTGCCAGCTCGTGCTGGAGGCCGAGACGCTCATCGCCGACTACCTCAAAGAGACCGGCAAGGCGCGCTTCATCATCGACGACGACGAGTCGACGCAGTGGCGGCGGGTGGTGCAGTTTGTGCGCTCGACGATGACCCACGCCGGGGCGATCATGATCCGCTTTGGCCGGCCGCTCGACGTGCTCGGCAACCCCGTGGACGAGCAGGGTCGGTCGCTGGCTCCCGACGGCCGGCCGGTGGACCTGGGCCGCTACTTCTGGGTGAACGGGCGGCCGCAGCCGCTGCCGCAGCGCGACGCCGAGTACATGAACGAGACCGGCGAGGCGATCGCCCGCGCCTACCGCCACGAGACGGTGCTGATGTCCACGCACATGCTGGCGCATGTGATGTGGCGGCGGATCTGCCGGGCGCTGCCGGGGCTGGATCTGTACCGGCGCCTGCGCCAGCCGCTCGATCTGGTCATGCCCGAGGCCGAGGCGCTGGCCGATCTGGAGCGGCTGCAAGCGCTGCTGCGCGCCCGCGGTCACCTGCTCGGGCCGTACGCCAGCACCACCCCGCAGCAGATCCTCACCGCCGCGCTCACCGCCTTTGGCAGCTACCACACCGCCCCAGCAGTCGAGCGGGTCGCCGGCAGCAGCAGCCTGGCCCCCGGCGATCGCCAGCTCTTGTTCTATTACCAAAACCGCGTCGAGTCGCTGGGAGTCGAGCTATGAGCGGTCTTGTCGTCGCAGTGCTCGGCGGTGGTCGCTGGGCCCGCGCCCTGTGCGCGACCTTGGCCCATAACTCGCGCCGCGCCCCCGAGCGGGTCGCCGGCGTGCTGCATTACCGGCCGCCGCGCGAGGATCTGGCCGGCCTGCCCGGCGATGAGCCGCTGCCGGCGCCAGCGGACGGCAAGCGCGCCCGCGGCGGCCCCGCCGGCGGCGCGGCTCGGCGAGCTCGGCGTGCAGAGCATCCAGCTCGGCGACCTCGGGCGAGCCGACCTGCTCATCCTGGCGGTGCCCGCTGCCACCGTGCGCGCGGTGCTGACCGCCGCCAGCCCATACCTTACCGGGGCGCAGTTCCTCGTCCACGCCATCGGCAGCCTGACCCCGGCGGCCGGGCCGGATCAGCGGGTGACCCTGATCTCGCATGTGGTGCGCCACCTGACGCCGATCCGCCGCGTCGGCGCCCTGGCCGGCCCGGCGCTCGCTCCCGACCTGGAGGAGTCGCGCCCCGCCGCGCTCATCTGCGGCAGCCGCTTTGCCGAGGTCGGCCAGGCGGTGATCCAGGCCCTGGCCGGCCCGGCGCTGCGCATGTACACCACGGCCGATCTCATCGGCGTCGAGGTCGCCCGCGCCGGCGCCTCGTGCATCGCCATGGCGAGCGGCATCGCCGACGCCCTGCAGCTCGGCATCGCGGTGCGCGCCATCCTCATCGCCCGCGGGGCCGCCGAGATGGCGCGGCTCGGGGTCGCGCTCGGCGGCAACAAGGAGACCTTCTTCGGCCTCGCCGGCGTCGGCGAGCTGGTGGTGGCCACCGAGCTGCACGGCTCGGCCGACTTCGAGCTCGGGCGGCTGCTCGGGCAGGGCCTGTCGCTCGACGAGGCGCAGCGCCGCGTCGGCCGGGTCTGCGACGGCCCGAGCATGGTCGAAAAGGCCTACGCCCTGTGCCAGCACGAGAAGCTGCGCATGCCGCTGTGCGGCGCCCTGCACCGCTTCATCGCCGGCGACCACGATCAGAAGGCCACCTTGGCGCAGCTTTTCGGCAGCGAAAACCACAGCGAATAAAAAAGCGCCGCACAGGGCCCGCTTTTCGGCGCTCCGGGGAACTCTGGCCGCAGGCCCCTCGTCTTTAGGGGGGAAGACGGGCTGGCGGCGGCGCTGCCGGGAAGATCGCCCGCCGCGCGCGGCCAGTGACCGCGGCTCGCGCGGGCTCCCTTGCCTGCTGCGGGCCACGATCGTCCGCAGGGGTGCCACCGCTGTCCGAATCGGGTTTGCTTGCCTATTTTTAGAAAGGAATCGCCATGAAAAAGACTCTGCGCAGCTCCTTGTACGCCCTTGTCCTGTCGCCCCTGCTGCTGGCCGCCTGTGGCGGCTCGGCCGCGGTTGCTACCGACGGTGAAAACGCCGCCGACTCCGCCGACACGGCCAGCGTGACCGCGTCTATGAGCTCGCTCACCACCGATGGGGTCGACGCCTCGGCCACCACCGCCACCGCTGCCGCCGCCAGCGCCCAGGTCAAGGCGCTGGCGCTGCTCTCGCCGCAGGGCTGCGCCACCGCGCAGGTAAACGGCAGCACCGTCAACTACACCCTCAACGGCTGCACCGGCCCCTATGGCCTCATCAACGCCACTGGAACCGTCAGCGCGACCTACGCGCTGGCCGCCGGCGTGCTCACCGTCACCTTGAGCGGTAATAATCTCAAGGCCAACGGCAGCACCGTCAACCTCAACGCCACCGCCACTGTCACCGGCGCCGCCGGCAGCCGCCAGGCGGCGGTGACCTCATCGACGAGCGCGCAGACCGCGCGCGGGCGGACGATCACCCACTCGGGCAACTACACCGCCGGCTGGGACGGCTCCTGCCTGACGCTGAACGGCGCCTTCACCACCCAGATTGGCCTTATCGGCTGGAACACCTCGATCGCCAACTACAAGCGCTGCCAGGGCATGTGCCCGGCCTCGGGCACCGTCGTCATCACCGCTGGCGCCAACACCGCCACGGTGACCTTCGCCGGCGGCGCGACGATAAGCTACACCGACAGTAAGGGCGACTCGGGCACCGTGACGCTTACCTGCAAGTAGTCGCGCCGCGCCTCCCGCCCGACCCGCTGCCCGCATCGGCAGTCGACCAGCCTGCCGGATGGCCCCCCGGGAAACTACAAAGTCGGCTACTATGTAAATGTCCGGTCTGCGGCACTCGGCGCCCCCGGGCGTCTTTAAAAAGTGCAGCATAAAGGGCCTGGGGGCAGGATCCTATACGAAGATGATCGGTCAGCACATCGGCAGCTATAAGATCGTGCGCGTCCTCGGCGAGGGCGGAATGGGCGAGGTCTTCGAAGCAGTGCATGAGAAGCTGCACCGCCGCGCCGCCATCAAGGTCCTGCACCCGCACGTCGCCCGCGCGCCCGAGATGGCGGCGCGCTTCCGCAACGAGGCCCGCGCCGTCAACATCATCCACTACCCCGGCGTCGTTGACATCTACGAGCACGGCCAGCTCCCCGACGGCACGGTCTATCTCGTCATGGAGTATCTGGAGGGCCGCTCGCTGCGCGAGGTGCTGGAGCACGACGTGCTCACCGAGGCGCAGGCGATCCTCTTGAGCCAGCAGCTGGCCTCGGCGCTGGCCGCCGCGCACGGCAAAGGAATCATTCATCGCGCCTAGATGCAGCGCTTTTTTCATCAAATAAAATGCGGAGTTAGGCCGAGCCGGAAAAACTTCGGAAGTAAAAAAGTGAAAATCCGCCGGCGCGCATTCTTGGCCGCTTGGCCGAGCGAAAAAGCAAAAATCGTATGCCTATATTTTTGCCAAATCGTATTTTGCTTTTTTCCCCGCCTCGTCGCGCCCGGGCTAGCGGCTCTAGTGTTCGCGCTTCTGCTTGGGGGCCTCGGGATCGAGGTGGCGCAGCCACTCGTGACGGGCGCTGGCGTAGACGGCGCGGGCGAGCAGCTCGCGCTCGGCGGTGGTGAGCATGGGGCTCGGCAGCCGGTGCTGCTCCGAGAGCAGCGCCTGGGCGACATAGGCCGTCGCCTCGCCGACCGTGCCCGGCCAGCCCCCGGCGGCGGCGCGCCCCTCGCGGTGCAGCGCCTCGCGTGAGCGGCGGGCCCACGACTGCCCCAGCGCCGTCGCCAGCGAGTCGATGACGGCCCGCCGCACGCTCGGCGGAGCCCCGCGCGGCGAGCCCACCTTCGGCTCTGCGACCGCCACTGCCGCCCCGCCCGGCGACGCCATAAGGCCAGCGGGCAGGCCGCCCCCG
>JBGANQ010000045.1:0-71809 GCA_044222245.1 Polyangia bacterium
TGGAGTCGGAGAAGTAATGCTCACACAGCGTCCCCAGATCCTTGACGCACCGAGTGAGCCGATCGAGCTTCACCACGATCAGCGTACTGGCCCGCCCGCTGCGGAGCATGGCGAGCGCCGCTTGCAGACCCGGGCGCTTGAGGTTTGAAGCCGAATACCCTTCATCCGCAATGATATCGATTAAATCGATATCCATCGCTTTGCAATAAGCGCGCATCTTATAGCGTTGTGCGTCAAGGCTCACCCCTTCCGTAGCTTGCTGCTCGCTGCTTACCCTGACGTAGCCCACCGCCTTTGTGCGTCGCTGTGTTCCCATTGGTGATAACCTCCGAGAACTGTTGTATTTGAATTTGAGGTACCTTTCTCGTGCAAAAAGGGCAGCTGCCATGTCTGCATGCTGCGGGCGCTGAGCGGTCAGCCGACCCCGGAGTCCCAGGCTGGGCTGCGTGACTCCCTGCGCCAGCGCGGCTACTTTCTGCCCTGCCAGATGCGCGGCCCCGGGGACTTTGTTGTCGAGCGCCCGCAGCGCGACGATCTGAGCGCGGTGGTCCTGGTCGCAGCCAAGGAATTCTTGGCCAGTGATGTCGTGCGGCTGCGGCTGGAGGCCGGCCCCACCTTCACCTGGCTTCCCGGGCAGTTCGTGAATCTCCGCCGGGCCGACGGCTTGGTCCGAAGCTACTCGCTGGCGAGCTGCGCGGAGCAGGACTACTTTTTGGATCTGCACATTCGGCGCTACCCGGATGGCGTGATGAGCCGCTGGCTGTGCGACGAGCTGCAGGTCGGCGCCGAACTCGAGGTCCAGGGTCCCTACGGGATCTGTCACTATCGCACCGACGAGCCCGAGCGCAGCCTGCTGCTCATCGCCGGCGGCACCGGGCTCGGGCCGCTGACGGCCATCGCCCGTGAGGCCTTGGCCCGGGGCCACCGCGGCATGATCTATCTGTACCATGGCGCGCGCGCGGCGGAGGGACTCTACCAGGACGCCGAGCTGCGGGCGCTGGCGGCGCAGCATGACAACTTCCACTACCTCGGCTGTCTGAGCCACGAGTGTCACCCCGACCACCCGCACGGCCTGGTTCCCGAGGTGGCGGTAGCACGTCACTCCGACCTGGTCGGCTGGCGGATCTTTCTGTGTGGACCTCCGGCGATGGTCCAGGCCGCACGCTGGCAGGTCGTGCTGCGCGGCGCCGCGCGCCAGCTTGTGCACGCAGACCCCTTTGAGACCGCAGCGGTCTATCTGCCGGACGACGCTGCCACCGTCGCCAGCATCCGCCCGGATGACGAGCTGTGGGCGGCGCTGCGCCACGGCGACGGACTGGTGGAGATCCTCACCGACTTCTACAATCTGGTGTTCGCAGATCCGCGCCTGTCGCCATTTTTTCACAATGTCACCAAGCAGCGGGTCATCGAAAAGCAGTTCGAGTTTTTGCACCAGCTGTTTACTGGCAAGAACATCTACTTCGGGCTGCGGCCTTTCAACGCCCACCACTGGATGATCATCTCCGACGAACTGTTTGACTACCGCGAGGCGCTCCTGGAAGGCTGCATGCGGCGCTACGGTCTGGCCGACCCGTTAATCCGCCGCTGGTCCGCCATCCACGAGCGGTTCCGACGCGATATTGTCAAGGCGACGGGGCGTGGAATCGTCGAAAAAGGCGTTGAGCATGTGCACGAAGGCTACGATACCTTGCCCCTGGCGGCGGGCTCGCTCTGCGACGGCTGCGGCGGCGCGGTGGCGGAAGGTACGCCGGTCCGCTACCACGTGCGCACCGGACTTATCTACTGTCCGAGCTGTCAGGTCACGGCAAGAATCTAGGCTTGACACGGCGCGGGCGTAGACCAAGAGCTCCGCTCGCAGTTGACCCTCGCCACGGCCTCTCAATGCCCGATGACGCTCCGGCGATGGCTACATAGCTCCACATAATTCATCCGCAGCAGAGCGATGAGATTTGGAATAATTCTTCCCATTCAGAGCCATCGCCTGCCCTTGCCACCACCAAGCAGTCCACCGAGAGAGCCGAATATCGCTCCGCTTTTAAGCCCTTAACTTGCAAGCACTTCGCGCCGCTGCGGATCGTTTGCAGCTCGCTGTCCATTGCTGTCTATCGCTGTCTATTGGGGAGTACCTTTTCAGGTTTGAAGTCGCGGTGGACCAGCTCGGCGTGGTGGGCGGCCAAGAGGCCCTGGCCGGCGGCGATGTACATGCGCAGGATGTCTTGCCAGCTGCGGCCGGGCGCTGCCTGCCAGCGGGTCAGCGTGGTGCCGTTGACGAACTCCATGGCGATGAACAGCTGACCATCGACCTCGCCGACCTGGTAGACCTGGACTACATTGGGGGCGGATATCCGCGCCAGGGCCTGCGCTTCGCGGAGGATGCGGGCGCGCAGCTGGCTGTCGCCTTGCCGCGAGGGGTGGATCAGCTTGAGGGCGACCTTGCGGTCGAGCTCTTCGTCGTAGGCAGCGTGCACCACTCCCATCGCGCCCTCGCCGAGCTCGCGCAGAAGGACATAGCGGCCGACGGTGCGGTGCTCGCCGCGGGGGGCGAGCTCACCCGATGGCGGCGAGCGGACTTTGGGCAGCGCGCGACCGGCGGGCAAGGGCAGGGTGGCGCGATGATCTTCGTCGTCCGTAGTCGCCATGGTCTGGGCCAGCGGCGCGGCGTCGAGGGTCTGGGACACTGGCTGACGGGGGTCGGAGACTCCCATGCGTCAGTATACTCCGCCTGGGCCCGCCGCTTCTACCTTTAGCAAGGTCGGCGCGCGCGCGTCGCCCATGTGGCGAGCCCGCCAGCCGTTTTGGGCGGCGGCGCCCGGCCATGAGCGAGGCGCAGTGACCGCGCCGCTCAGCCGCCGTCTTTGGCGAGGGCGCGACCCAGGGCCGGGCGGGCGGCGCAGCGGCTCAGGTACTCATCGACGATCGCGTCTTCAGGCAGCATCTTGCGCGCCCACTGCCCCATGCTCGCGATCAGGATATCGGCGCCCGAGAACTGCTCGCCCAATACATAGGGCCCGGCCTTCAGGGCGCCCAGGATCCGCTTGTCCACCGCCGCCCGACTGCCGAAGGTCCGCTGCACCGCGGGGTGCGCTCCCAGGTCGGCGAACTCCATGGTCACCACGGGCTCGATGACGCCCGCGTAGTAGGCGAGCCAGGTCAGATAAGACCCGCGCAGCGGCTGACCGGTCTTGGGACCCAGGCCGGCCTCGGGCAGCAGGTCGGTCAGGTACAGAATGATGGCCGCCGACTCGGTGATGAGCTGCCCGTCGTGGACCAGGGCCGGAACCTTCTTGTCGGGGTGCGGGTTGGTCGGGTCCGAAGCGCCGGATCCATCCATGCGCGGAATGTTGGTCATCTTTATCTCGTAAGGAGCCCCGAGCTCTTCCAGGAGCCAGATGATCCGTGACGAGCGCGAGCGTGGTGCGTGATGCAGAGTGATCATGGACAGTCCTCCAGTTGGCAGCGGAAGGTGACAAATAAAGCGTCCTCCGTCAACCTGGGAATGTCGCAGACTAGCGGCGCTCCCGCCTGCTCTGGGAGCGCTGCGCGGGCCCTCGGGCGGACTGTTTCGGACTGGTTCAGAAGGGAGGGTCGCCGGCAGGCCCCGGTCGCATCGCGCGGTGGCGCGCCTTGCCACGGCGGCGTGGGCGCGAGTCGCGCAAGAGCTCTTCGGCGAAATCCATAGACTCCACCTCGGGGTCTAGCTCGTCGTGCGGCCCGGCTGCCGACGGCGGGCCGGCGAGCAGCTCTGCCAGGCCGATCTCGCCGTCGCGAAAGCTGCGGATGAAGGCCAGCAGCTCGCGCAGGTGCTCGCCATGCTCTTGCGCTTCGCAGACCGCGTCGGCCAGCTGATCTTCGCCGTGCAGCCGCGCCGAGCGCTCGATGTCGCAGAGGAGCTCGGCCTGGGGCGAGCGGCGGAGCGCCTTGAGCTCTTTTTTTATCTCGTCCAGCTGGCTGCGCAGCGCCGCGTTGGTCCGCAGCAGGGTCGCGCAGCGCTGGTCGAGCTCGTCCCGCGCGGCCGGCAGGTCACCGGCGAGCAGCCAGAGCCGCTCAAGCTCCAGCAGGCGCGCCAGGTCGCCGTCCTGGTAGGCGCGCGTCAGCTCTTTCATCGCCTCGGTGCGTCGCGCCTTCTCGGGCTCGTGCTGGGCGCGGTCGGGGTGCATCGCTGCCGCCAGGCGGTGGAACAGCCCGCGCAGCGACTGGCCGACCGCGCCCTCGCTGGCCCCCGGTCGCGCCGCCGACTGGCCGCCCGCCTGCGGATCTGCCGCGGCGGTCCTTCCGTCCGCGCTCGCGTCGGGATCTGGGGCCGAGGCGGCGGCCGCGTTTGTTAGAGACAAGACGCCACCCTGCTGCAGGATCTTGTAGATCCGCTGCAGCGCCGCCGTCACGCTGCGCGGCTGCCGCCTGCGGGCCAGGAGCTCGGCAAACAGCGCGTGCAGCTGGCGATCCAGCTCGGCAATCGTCTGCAGGAGCGGCGCGAGCCGGCGCGAGGTCTCGGTAAAGGTCGCCTGCAGCCGCTCGCTCAGGCGCTGCAGCTCGCGCTTCTTCTGGCGGATCTTGACAAGGAGCTGCTGGTGCTCGCGCAGCAGCGACTGCAGCCGCGTTGGCTTTTCGTGCAGCCGCAGGCCGGCGGGGGCGACGTCCGCGTCTGCCGCGGCGCGGCTGCGGGGAGTCTCCCGGGCTTTCACGGACGAGTCGGCTCCTCCCCGGGGGCGCGAGCGAGATGAAGACATGGCGCAGACTATACACCCGATGGCGGACCGCCGCTCTTTGGCTGCGCGCGATTGCCTGGGTTGCCTGGGCGGATAAAGAAGTGGTAAGAGTCGCCGCAAGGAGCATCGCCGATGGAGCAGCTTGCAAAGGAGCAGCTTACAAAGAGGAATGGCAGCCGGCGGAGGGCCCGATGACCCCGTCGCGCGAAGCCCTGCACGCGGTCGTCGAGCGCTCACCGGCCTGCGTCGCGGTCCACGATCGAGAAGGCTGGCTGGGCCTGTTTGGCGACGAGGCGTTCATCGAAGATCCGGTCGGCTCGGCCGCCGCCGCCAAGGCCGACGGTACGCTGGGCCGCTTCTACGACACGTTCATCGCGCCGCACCAGATCCGCTTTGCCATCCGCCGCGATCACTACCTTGGCACGGACGTATTTCGGGACGCGGTGATCCACACCCGGGTGCGGCCTGGGGTCGAGGTGGAGGTGCCGGCGTATCTGCTGTATCAGCTCGACCCGAGCACAGGAGAGCTGCGCGTGCGTCGCATGGCTGCGCACTGGGCGCTTTTGCAGATGACGCAGGTGGCGATGGCCATGGGGCCGCGGGCGTGGTGGGCGATGACCGGACTGTTTGCCCGCATGGTCGGCACCATGGGCCTGCCCTGGGTCGGCGCCTATCTGGCGTCGCTGTGGCGCGGCATCGGCGGGCGCGGGCACCAGGCTGCGGCGGCGCTGTGCGGCGCGCTCAAGGCGCGCGATGCCGCCGCGATCGGCGATCTGTTCGCCGAGGGTCCCGACGCCAAGATCGAGCTCGGTACGCAGACCCTGACTCCGGCGCAGCTCATCGCCGCGCTGCCCCCCGCGGTCCAGCTGCAGATCGAGGCACCGGTCGCTGCCGGCTGGACCTTGTCCTTCCGCTTCCGCCTCCCCGGCGGCTCGCCCGGCGAGGGGCTGGGCCTTTTGGAGTTTGACCCCGCGAGCCGGCGGATCCACCGCGCCCGCTTCTTCCCAGCCTGAGCACTGCTACAGAAGGAACGGTACGAGCGCGCGGCGCTCTGCTGGATAGTCGGGAAAGCGGCTCCGATACCAGCGATGGGTGGCGAACGCGCGCGGCACCAGGTTGCCGGCGCTCACGAGAAAAATGAACACCCCCGCCAGCGACCAGGTACACAGCGCAAAGCCGGCCCAGGCGACAAGCTCGGCGAGGTAGCTGGGGCTGCTGACCCAGCGAAACAGCCCGCCCTGCGGAATGCGGTAGACCTTGGTGCCGGCGGCCACCTCGTGCGGCTGGCGCAGGTTGCGGATGATCGAGTCGGAGTGCAGGGTGAGGATGAAGGCCGAATAGTAGATGCCCAGGCCGAGCAGAAACCGCGGGTCGCTGAGCCAGGCCGTCGTGTAGTGCTGTCCGAGCCGGGTAAAGTAGGTCGCGTGAAAGTACCCGTGCAGGGTCGTCACCGCCCAGCCGGTGACCATCACCAGGGCGCTGAAGCTGCCGCGCTCGCCCCGCGCCACCCGCATCGACAGCGGAAAGAAGAAGCCGCGGTTGGCGTAGTGAATGCACCACATGACCAGGAATAAAAGCGGCACGGTCTCGGCCCGCCGCGGGCCCTGCATGTAGAAGTAAAGGAAGCTCAGGGTCGCCGGCAGCTCCATGAGCAGCCACCCCAGGGGCGGACTGACGCTCAGCCCGAAGCGGCTGGAGGCGAAGCGGCCATACGGCGAGGGCAGAAACCAGGAGACGACAAAGACAAAGACCGCAAACAAGAGCGCTGCGGCCAGCAGGCTGTCGTAGGTCGTATCGCCGGTATAAAAGCGCATCAGAGGGTCCCCCCGGCGCGCTGCGCCCGAGCGAACAGAGGAGGGAATAGCGACGCTGGGTTTGTGAGCTGGTCTAGCATGGGCCCGGGCCATAAGACCCCAGGACGCGGGCGCTGGCAAGTCCTGCAATCGCTGCAAGCGTGGCAAGCGCTGCACCCAGGCGCCCGAGCGCGCATGGCCGAGTCGCGTGGCCGATCAGCAAGGGCTGGCCGAGCCTGCTGTTCGCCTGCCACCAGTGGCCGGCCACCGCAGAGAGCGCGCAAATCGTACGTGCGGTCGACGACCGGGCGCAATATCTGCGGCTGACCAGCCGTGCCCGCGGCTCACCGACCGTCGCGAGCCCGAGCCGGCGCGGCGGCGGGCTCTTGGGGCGACTTCGCCCGGCGCTGGGCTACGCGCGGCTCGCACGGCGTGGTCAGAGGCCAGGGCGGCGGCGCCGGTATGGAACTTGCTTTTTGCCCCCGCATGAACGACCCACACCTATTAATCATCGGCGGTGGGCTTGCCGGCCTGGCGACCGGCTGCTACGCGCGCCGCAGCGGCTTCAAGACCACGATTGTTGAACACAACCTGGCGCTCGGCGGAGTCTGTACGGCCTGGCAGCGCGGCCACTACACGATTGATGGCTGCATCCACTGGCTGACCGGCGGCCGCTTCCTGCAGCTGTACCAGGAGCTGGGAATCCTCTCGCAGGTGCAGCTGCGCACGCTCCAGAGCTGGGTGACCTACAGGAATGTAAAGGACTCCTGGGAGTTCGCGGTGAGCCGCGATCTGGACGAGCTTGTCGCGCGCCTGGTCGCGATCTCACCGGCCGATGCGGGTGAGCTGTGTCGGCTGCGCGAAGCGGCCAACGAGGCCCGCCTCATGCAGCCGCCGCTCGACGCGCCGGAGCTCGGCAGCTTCGGCGAGCAGCTGCGCTCCCTGTGGGACCTGCGCGCGGAGCTCGGGCTGTTTCTGCACTACCGCAAGCCCATGGGCACCTGGGCGCGCGAGCACCTGCACAGCCCGCGCCTGCAGCGGGCCTTCACCGCCCTTCTGCCCGAGACCGCTCCGGCCTTCGTCCTGCCGATGATCCTGGGCTACCTGGCTCAGGGGGACCTCTCGCGTCCGGTCGGCGGCACCGCGGCGTTCCGGCGCGCCCTGGAGCATACCTACCGCGAGCTCGGCGGCGCGGCGCGGTTGCACTCCACGGTCGACGAAGTGCTGGTCGATGGCGGGCGCGCCTGCGGGGTGCGCCTGGGCGATGGCGAGATCCTGCAGGCGGACGCGATCGTGTCCACCGCGAGCATGCCCGAGACGATGCTGCGCCTGCTCGGCGGCCGCTACGAGGCCCAGGCGATGCAGGAGCGGCTGACGCGCTGGAAGCTGTTCGAGCCGATCGTGCTGGTCAGCTTCGGCGTCGAGCAGCCGTACCCGGAAGTCCCACCGCTGCTGCTCATCGATGGGATCGAGCCGGTGGAGATCGGCGGGCAGACCAATCAGCACCTCTACATACGCGTCGGCAACGATGACCCGTGCTTTGCGCCCACCGGTCACTGTGTGGTTCAGGCGATGCTGCGCACCGACTATACCTGGTGGGCGACGCGCGGCTCGGCCTACCACGCCGCCAAGGACGATGTGGCGGCGGCGGCGCTGACGCAGCTTGAGCCGTACCTGCCCAACCTGCGGTCTGCGGTCCGTACGGTGGATGTCGCGACGCCGCTTACCTACTGGAACATGGCGCGCTCCTGGCGCGGCGCCTACGAAGGGTGGCTGCCCAGCGCCGACTCCCTGTTTTCCCATGTGAGCAAGAAGCTGCACGGCCTGGACAACTTCTACATGGCCGGTCAGTGGGTCGCGCCGGGGGGCGGCGTGCCCACCGCGCTGATGACCGGGCGCCACGCCGTGCAGCTGCTGTGCGCCGACGAGAAGCGGCCCTTTGTCGCCGGCGGGTGAGGCGTCCGCGGGCGGCCGGGCACCGGCGGATCAGGCAAGAGCCTGCTCGGCGTACAGCAGCCCCTGCAGGGTGCGTGCGCCGTGCCAGGACAACAGCTGCCCATCGACCAGGCGGAAGCGCTGCTCGGGGAGCTGCGTCTGCTCGATCATCTCCGCCCGGTGCTTGGCGGCGAAAGGGAAGGGCTCGGAGGAAAGGAGGATCAGCTCGGCCTGCGCCAGCAGCGCCTGATCCACCTCGGGATAGCGCGTCGCCGGGTCGGAGATGACGTTGACCCCGCCGGCAAGCTGCAGCAGCCCGTCGATGTAGGTACCGGGAGCGACCGCCATCCACGGCTTCTGCCAGATCAGGTAGAGGAAGCCACGCGGCGGCCGGGCCCGGGCGCGCGCGGCGACCGCGGCGGCGCGCTGGGTGATCGCGGCCGCCAGGCTCTGCCCCGCGGCGGCGGCGCCGATCGCCGCACCGATCTCCACCACCGTCGCCGCGGCCCCCGCCACATCGCGGGCGAAGGTCGATAGCACGGCCACCCCGTGCGCGGCGAGCGCCTCGGCGTCCTCGCGGCGGTTCTCTTCCTCATTCATCAGCACGAGGTCGGGGGCCAGGGCGACGATTCGCTCGAGCTTGGGGTTCTTGGTTCCGCCCACCCGCTCGACCGCGTTGACGGCACCCTCAGGCTGCACGCAGAACTTGGTGCGCCCGACGAGCAGGTGTCCCCGACCGAGACAAAATACGGTCTCGGTGAGGCTTGGACACAGCGAGATGACCCGCATGCAATCAGCTTTCTATTGTCTGGAGAGCCGGGGGGCGACGCGGTCGCGCTAGGGACCGCTGGGAACCGGAGACTCGATGACGACGCCACCGGGGACGGTGTTGCGCACCGCGAAGCTATGCAGGGCGTCATAGAAGGGCCGCGTCTTGCTGACCGCGGTGTCCGCCCCCATGAGCGGATCGATGTGAGTCAGGTCCGGGTAGCCGACGGCCTGGAACGCCGCGGGCTGGGTGCGCGGGGTCCCCGCTGCCGGCCGCTGCGGACCGATCGGAACGGCGGCCAAAAGCGCCCGCAGGCGGTCGTAGGCTGTGGCGTCGCCGTGTCCCTTGCCGACGAGGCTGGCGGCGGCGGCGAAGATCGGCAGATCCATCTGCTGGCCGTGGATGGCGCGCAGCCCGTAGTCGGCCAGCGGCCAGTCGGTGGGCGCCAGCACCAGGGTGCCGGCCGCCGGCGCGTCCAGGGACAGGCGCGAGGGGAAGTACCACTCGGCAAAGTCCAGGCCCGGCCCCTGATACCAGACCCGCGCGAGCTCGTCGATGGCGGTATTTCCGGTCGGCGCGGCCTGCGCGTAGTCGATCCAGTCGTAGGTGGCGGCCGGGTCGCTCGGGTGCAGCAGCTTGTCCCCCAGGACGCCGGTGTACTCGGTCAGCGGCCCGCCGGTGGCAGCGCCGCAGGCGACCGAGGCGAACGACAGGCTATTATACGCGCGATCGAACGAGAAGCCGAGCGCCGCCCGGTTGGTCATGCTGGGCAGCTGACGCAGTCCCAAGAGCACGCGCAGGGCGGCGTCGCGGTCGGAGTCGGTGGTCACCTCGGCCGGGCGCAGGGCGGCGCGCAGGCCCGAGACGCCGGCTACCGTGTACACATCGCTGCCGAGCAGCGGCAACACGAAGTAGGGCGAGTCCTTGCGAATCTGCCGCAGCCCGGGGGCGGGAAAGCCGCCGAGCATCGAGCCCTGCTCGTACTGCTGGCGGGTCACGGCCGGCGCCGGGCTGCCCTCACTGGCGCTGGTGCCATCGATCAGCGCCAGCCCCGCCAGCTCGGCAAAGCCGGGCTGACCGGCGAAGTCCCAGGCTGCGTACTCCTCGACGATCGACGCGCCCAGCGAGTGGCCGACGAGCACCACCCGACCCTTGCGCTCGGCCGCGGGAACCAGGGCGATGACGGCCCGCAGGTCGGCGATGGTGGTTGCAAGGCCCCACTCGGACATATAGGCCAGACCCTCGGGCGGGCGCACGCCGGCGTAGCTGCGGCCCTCGATCGCTTCGCCGCCGAAGTAGTAGCGCCGGGCCAGCTCGGGGTCGCTGCGTACCTGCGCGACCTCCAGGCCGTGGTGATCTTCCAGGAAGTTGCTGCGGCGGTCGATCGCCCACGCCTCGATGGGCTCGCTGGCGGTAGAGCGGCGGACGAGTGCCCGGGCGAGCGGATCATAGCTGCCGGCGCCGCCGAGGAAGCCGGGCATGAGGACGACAATCGCCCGCGCCGGTCGCGGCGGCGCGCTGCCAGTGTCGACGCGGTAGCGCACCACCCGCACCGCGTTGTACTCGGCGGGGGTCTCGGCTGCCTGGGCAGCGTCGGGGTTGCGCGGCGCGGCCGGGGCGGGGACGCGCAGCACCTCGCGCCGGATGCCGAGAGCCCCGGTCTCGACCACCGCTGATGCCGGCGGCGGCTGGTAGGGCTCGACTGCGGGCGGGGCCGGAGGCGCCGGCTCGGGCGAGCTGCAGCCGAGCGGCAGGGCGAAGAGGCCCACCGCCCCGGCGAGCCGGCTGTTCAGGGGAGCGAGCCGCCGCCCGCGGCGAGCCGGCGATGGCGGAAAACCAGACGCGTGTGAGTTCATGGCGGGAAAATACAGCGGATTAGCCGGCGTTGACAGCGGTGTCAGGCTGGCGATGACAGGGCGGCGATGACAGTCCGGCGTTGGGCTGGGCGGCGCGCTAGGATTTCTTCGTGGCGCGCGGCGGCAGCGGGACCTCCCAGGCGCGGCGCGCCGCCGCCAGCAGGATCGGGAAGGCGACCGCGCTGGTGGCCAGCAGTCCCTCGTCGTTGCGCACGTCGCCGTCGGGGCGGACGTAGCGGATGGGCTCGCCCAGGGCGGTGGTGAAGACGCCGCCGGCCTCCTCGTGGATGATCTGCGGCGCGCAGGTATCCCAGAGCTTGGTGCCGGGCGAGGGGTGCAGGTAGACGTCGGCGCGGCCGGTGGTCACCAGCGCCACCTTGCGCCCGACCGAGCCGGAGCTCACCTCGCGGGTCAGCTGCAGGTCCCGGCAGAACGACTCGACGCGCGGGCTGCGGTGCGAGCGGCTGACCGCCAGCGTCATCGCCGCGGGGTCGCTGCAGCTTGTGACCCGCAGCCGCTCGGGTTCGCGGGCGCCGGGGGCCAGGCGAAAGGCGCCGCGGCCGCGGCAGGCCCAGTACTCATCGCCGGTAGCCGGCTCGATCACCACCCCGACCACCGGGACCCCGCGATGCGCAAGGCCTATCATCACCATGAACTCGCCATTTTGCTTGAGGAACTCCTCGGTGCCATCCAGCGGATCGATCATCCAGGTCCACTCGCCGGTGGTGATCCACGACTCTGGATTTTCCTCGGACAACAGCGCGTCCCCGGGGAAGGCGGCGCCGAGCTCGCGCAGGATGAGCTGGTTGGCCGCGTGGTCGGCAGCGGTCACCGGCCCATCGTCGCCCTTGTAGACGGTGCCGGCGGCGGCGCCGGCCTGGCAGGCGGCGTACAGCTCGGCGATCTTCGCGGCGGCGGCGCGGGCGACCCGGCGGGCGATGTGAACGGTTTGCTCGAGGTCGCGCAACAAGCTGGACTCCTTTGGGCGGATGGGACGGGCGAGGCCGTCGCAAGGGGAACCCGCGGATGCTACCGGCAGCGGCTCCGATCCCGCAAGCGGGACCCGCGGGCCGCTGACACCGGGCGCTCAGGTGCCGCGCAGCAGCGTGTGCGCCAGCTGCAGCTCCCGCAGCATGGCCGCCTTCTTGGTCTGATGCGCCTGCATGCGGCGCAAGATGTCGTCCAGGACGCGCACCGCGCTCACCACATGGGGGCCCTTGTTGAGCATCACGCACTCGGCGCGGTGCCCCATCGCCGCGTCGGTGATCTCGGCGCGCGAGGGCATGCCCTGCTTGGCCAGGGTCTCCAGCACCTGGGTGGCCCAGATCACCGGCACGTGGGCGGCCTCGCAGATCCACAGGATCTCCTCCTGAACCTCGGCCAGCCGCTCGAATCCGCTCTCGACCGCCAGATCGCCGCGGGCGATCATCACGCCGCAGCACGGGGCGCGCATCGCGGTAAGCAGCATCTCCGGCAGGTTGGCAAAGCCGCGCCGGGTCTCGATCTTCAGGACGATCGCCGGCTGGCGGCTGCCCAGCCGGCGCAGGTGCTGCTGCAGCAGCTCGACATCCTGGGCCGAGTTGGCAAAGGACAGCTCGACGACATCGGCGTGCTCGGCGACAAACGCCAGGTCCGCCAGATCCTGGGCGGTCAGGGCCGACAGGCGCAGCTCGCTTTCCGGGAGGTTTATCCCCTTGTCGCCGGCCAGCGACTCGCCGCGCAGGCGCACCTGGGTGATGCGGATCAGCACCCGGGTCTTTTCCACCTTCTCCACCACGCCGCCGATCTTGCCGTCGTCGAACCAGATCGACTCGCCCGCCTGCACATCGTCGAACACCTCGGGAATCGTGCAGCCGATCACTGCCGCCGTCAGCAGCCGCCCCTCGGGGTCGTAGGTCGCGGGCCGACCCGGCTGGCGGTCGCGTGTGAGGATGAGGGTGTCGCCCTGCTGCAGCCGGATCGAGCTTGCGCGCGGCGGCAGGGGGCCGACCGCTGCCTCATGGACGACTCCCTTTTTCTTGTCGCCGCGATGGCGCAGGACGGTGCCGGGGACCACGTAGGCGGTGCGGGTCGCCTCCGCCCAGCAGCCGCGCTCACTGGTCTCGATGATCCGCAGCGCTCGCCGCGAGCCGCGGGCGTCGGTCAGCTTGACCCGATCCTGCGAGCGCAGGCGCGCCAGCCAGGGGGCCGGCACGGGCAGGCAGGCGCTGGCGGCAGCGGGCGGCGGCTGCGCCGCGGGGTCCGCGGTCAGCCAGACCCGCGCCGGCGCGGTGACCTTGCCCAGGACATCGCGCTGCGGGCGAATCCGCGCCACCTGCGGGCCTGGCAGCAGCGGTCCGGTGCGCAGCTTGGGCCCGGCCAGATCCATGACCACCCGGCACGGCTGCCCGAGCTCCTGCTCGGCCCGGCGCAGGTGCGCGATCATCCGCTGCCACGCCGCCGCGTCGTCATGGGCGCAGTTGATGCGCATGCAGTTCATGCCCTGCTGCAGGAGGCGGTGGACCAGCTCATAGTCCGTCGCCGCCTCGCTCGGCATGGTGACCATGACGCGGACCGCGCGCCCGCCCGGCGGCGGTCCGAGCAGGGCCTCGGTGTGCTGCGCCAGCAGGCGCTGCCCGCCGGCGAAGTCGACCACCTCCGCCTCGCCCGCCGGCCGCTGAAAGGGGCGGTCGAGCAGCCGATGCAGCACTGCCAGCACCGCATCCACCGTGGCCAGCACATGCGACTCTGCCCGCCCCAGCGAGGACAGCCCGAGCGCCGCCAGCCGCAGCTGCAGCGGGCGCAGGTCCCGGCGCCGCAGCACCAGATAGTGCAGGAAGTTGCGGGCGCTGTCCCGATTGCTCGGGTCCACGGCATCGAGCGCGGCCTGCGAGAGGGTGGGCCCAGCGATAAGCTCCGCCCGCAGGGTCAGAAGCTCGCCCAAGAGCTCCGCAAGCTCCTCGCTGCTCGGGCTGGCACCGGTGCTCTGCTGTGTCAACTCGGATTTCTCCTTGAACCAAGCGGCCGACCACGGTCGGCTGCCGAACTTTGGTGGCAGCGCTACGACTGGTGCAGGACGCGCAGCTCGCTATTAGCATAGCGCAGCCGGACCGCCAGGACGCGGGCGATGCTCGTAACCAGATCGATCCCGAGCTTGCGGTGCTCTTCGGCCAGCGTGTCGAAGCGATGGCGCGACAAGACAAAGAGGTCGATATTGGTGTCGGCGATGGCGTCGGCCGAGCGCGGAGCCGGATCCAGGAAGGCCATCTCCCCGAAAAAGTCCTTGCGGCCAAAGGTCGCCAGGTGATGCGCCTGGGTCGTCGAGATGGGCAGCATGATGCGCACCGTGCCGCGGCGGATGAGGAAGATCTCGTCACCGGGGTCGCCGAGCGCGAAGATCTTCTCGCCCGCCTTGAACGACCGCTGTTCCATGCACTGCTCTAGCGCCGCGATCGTGGTGGCCTGGCGGCCGCTGAAGATGTCGATCTCGCGCAGGTCGAGCAGATCCTCCTGCACGCGGTCGAGGTTCTCCTGCTTGATGAGGTGCTCCTCGACCCACTCCAGCGCTTCGTCCAGCTCGTTGAAGGTGCGGACCATACTCTCGGGGTGCACCAGCCCCAGCGCTTCAAAGTACTTGCGCATGTCCTGGCCGCTCGGCGCATTTTCCGGAAGGTGACTAAAGATGAGCAGCGCCTTGCGCTCGGCCAGCGCGCCCTGAATCTGCTCCAGCATATGCACCGCAGTCAGATCGACCGAGTGCACGCGCCGCATATCCAGGATGATGTGGGAGCGGGTCTTGAGCTCACTCTCCAGCGTCGAGTACAGCTGGTTGGCGTTGCCGAAAAACAGGCTGCCCTGCAGCTCGAAGATCGCGGTGCTGTCGCCGCGCTTCTCCAAGATCGCCATCTCATCGGGCAGGCGCACGCGCTTGGAAAACAGCTGATTGCCAAAGGCCTTGCGCCGCACGATCGAGCTGCCGATCTGCTCGCGGATGAAAAGGACGATGGCCAGGGCGATGCCGACTCCGGAAGCGGCGATCAGGCTGATCGAAAGCGCCGCCACCACCACCGCCACGATCACCGCGAAGTCCAGCATCGTCGCCCGGGACTTCAGAAGGTGCAGGCTGTCGCGATCGAACATCCGGAAGCCGATGACGATCAAGATTCCCGCCAGGGCGGCGATCGGAATCCAGGCAATGAAAGAGCCAAGGAGCATGAACGCCAAAAGGGCCAGGCCGCCCTCGATGAGACCCGAGAGGCGAGTGTGGGCGCCGCTCGACATATTGACCAGGGTCGCGCCCATCTGTCCGGCGCCAGGGACACCGCCGATCAGCACCGAGGCGACGTTGCCCAGGCCCTGGGCGATGAGCTCCCGGTTGGACTTGTGGCGCGAGCGCGTCAGCGCATCGAGCACGACACAGGTCTTCAGCGTATCTATGGACAGCAGCACCGCCAGCGTGGCCGCCGGCACCAGCAGGTGTCCAAGGCTGGCGAAGCTCAGGTCGCCGATGCCGTGCCAGCGGCCAAGGATCGCGTCGCCAAAGCTCGCCCCGCCGCTGCCTCCCAGGCGGCCGATGACGAGCGCGTTGCCGGGCAGCTTCAGCAGCGCCGGATCGGCCAGACTGAGGCCGAAGTAGGTGGCGACGCCCGCCGCCAACGCGAGGATCGCGGCTGGCACGGCGCGGGTGACGCGCGGCGCCAGCGCCATGACGGTAATCGTCACGCCGCCGACGACCACCCCCTGCCACTGCCACCGCGACGGGGTGGCCAGGCTCGCCCAGAAGTGGGTGCCGCTCGGCACTCCCAACAGCTTGGGCACCTGGCTGACAATGATGATGATGCCGACGCCGCTGAGGTAGCCGCTGACCACCGGGAACGGCATGTACTTGATAAGCCGTCCGAGACCCAACAGTCCGAAGCTCACCTGCAGCAGGCCGCATAGCAGACCCATCAGGCTCAGCACCAGCACGACCAGCTCGGCGCGACTGCCGCTCTGGGTCAGCTGGAGCGCGAACGCCGACATGACGGCCGCCGCGGGAGCACACGGCGCCGTAATCAGGCGGTTGGTGCCGCCAAAGGCGCCGGCGATAAGCCCCAGCGCCGTGACCCCGAGGATGCCGGCGAGCGCGCCCTGGGCGGCATAAGTACGACCAAGCGGAGCGAAGATGGTCACGCCGAAGGCGATGGCTGACGGCAGGGCGACCAACATCGCAGCCAGGCCTCCCCACAGGTCCCCTGTCAGTTGTTCCGTCCTGTTGCCCTGCAATGTCCTACCTCGATTGTTTGCCGCCGTGAATCGCTCTGCCGGTTAAATCGAGAAATCCTGCGACGGCTTGTTAGGAGATTATCAACCTACCGTGGGTAGCCTGACAAGCTACCGTGGATAGCCTGGCAGGCGCGGCGCCGCGGCCGCGGACTGACCTTGGGAGGGACGGAAACCGGGCGCAGCGCACAGTCCAGCAGGGAACACGACCAGGGTCCCAGTCTACTTCCGCTCTGGGCGCGCCGACCAGGGCGGGCAGTTATCCTGTGCTCTTCCCTTACTGCGCGAGCGTACAAGCGCAGAATGTCAAGCAGAACGATCGCTCCTAAATGACCTCGTTGGCAGCGCGCCTGGCCGCGGGCGGCATCACCAGCTCTCCTTGACTGGCGGCTCGATCGACAGCTGGCGTGCCGGCAGCACCGTCAGGCGCCACGGCTCATCGACGCTGTAGGCGGTGACGGCGAGCCCGCTGGCGCGCCCAGCGCCCAGCCAGTAGATCGGCAGCGGGAGCCGCCGCGGCTTCTGCGGGTCGAGCGGTGCCAGGTGAATGCGCACCACCCCGGCCTGGTCGGCGGGATCGACCCGCGCCACCCCGCTGGTCGCCGCCAGGCGCGCGCGGCCTTCCTCCGACAGCACAGCGAGGCCGGGCAGCTCGAGCTCGAGCACCGGGCGAGCGATGGTCTGCGCGCCGGTGCCTTCGACGGTGAGCTCGAGCGCCGCGGTCTCTGCGGCGTGCCCCACGTGCCCCTCGATACGCACCGCGAGCTCCGCCTCGCTCTTGACCGCCGCTGCGTGCTGCACCAGGGCTTCGAGCCGCAGCACCACCGGCTGCTGGCTGGAGACGGTGACCTCGGCATCGGCTGCCGCCAGCTTGAGGGCAGCACTGCCGCGCGTGAGCTTGAGGCGGTGCTTGACTCCCGCCACGCTGACTTCGACCTCGTCGGTCGTCGTCGCCCCAAAGACGCCGTGAGCGGAGGCGGCGAGCAGCCAGAAGCTCGCTTCACGATCGTCGCGCATGCCCAGGTAGAGGCGCGGGGCAATGGCCCAGGCGAGCTCGGTGGCCAGGGCGTCTTCCCCAAGCTGGCGCGCCGCCACCGCGAGCGCCGTGGTGCCAATCCAGGCATCCACCGCGCTCTCCGGGTTTAGCAGGATGCGCCCGCCGTAGCCGCTCGCCCGCAGCGCGGCCCGCGCCCGCTCGAACAGCTCGCGCCCGATTGCGTCGCGGCGGTCGGACAGCAGCAGGCCGGCCGCCAGGCGCGCCATGACCGTGGGGTGACCCTGCTCGGTTGCCAGGGACTCCCAGCTCTCTTCGCGAATCTGGCGCAGCAGGGTCGCCACCGGATCGCCGCCCCGCTGCTGCGCGGTCGGCGCGGCGACCCCCGCCGCCAGCGCCACCAGCACCGCGCTGCGCTCGCGCCAGGTGACCGGCCGGGCCGCCTCCAGCCACTTGAGGGCCCGCAAGAGCGCGGCAGGCGGCTCGCCGGCGGTAGTGTCCGCGGAAAAGGCCACCACTGCGCACGCAACTTGGAGGGCCGACATCGCGCCGCCGCCCGGAGTCCAACTGGCCAGCGCCGCCGCCAGCGGGGGTGGGGCGGGCTGGCCGCGCTGCCCGTGCGCCCACGCCGCCAGCGCCGGAGCAGTCTGCGCCAGCGCCGCGAACCCTGGGTCGGCAATCAGGTCGCGGGCTCCGCTTACGACAAGCTGCGCGCCGAGCAGCTCGGCACCGGCAGGCGGCTTAAGGCGCGCGCGGGCGCTGCCAACCACCGCCCGTCCTGTATGCTGCGCGCTGCGCACGCCGTCGGCGAGCACCTGCACCGCGCTGTCGGTCTGGAGGAGGGCGGAGCCGCTGGCATCGAAGATGGTGACGCGAACCTGGCCGCTGCCGCGCTCGATCGCCGTCAGCTCCAGCTCGACCGTGCGCGCATCCCCGGCGGCCAGCGTCATGGGCGCGGCGGCGGTGCTGGCGCGCAGCGGGCCGGCGGCGGCGACCTGAACTCGCAGCTGCTGCGGGGACCCGAGGTAGGTCAGGCTGAGCGGCACCCGCATCGTCTCGCCCGACCGCAGCCGCTCGGGAATGGCGGCGGTGAGCAACAGCGGCACGCCGCCGGACAGGGGCCGGCCGACAAACGCCGCGGCCCCGTCTGCGCCATACGCACCGGCGACCATGAGGTAGCGCCGCGGCGTCGGCGCGATCGCCACCGGCACCTGATTCACCGCCGGCGCCAGCTGGGCGAAGCTGCCGGTGCCCGGCTCGGGACCGACGACCGCCGGCGCGAGCGCCGCGGCCGGGTCGGCGAGCCGCCCCGGCGGCTCCGACCACGATGAGCGCGGTGCGTCGCTCTCTGCCTCCGCCGACTCTGCCGCCTTGAGCTCGAAGACCTCGCCCAGCGCGGTGATGGTCGCCCGGCCCAGCTCGACCTGCTGCAGCCGCGCCAGCAGCAGGTCTTCGCCCACTGCCTCGGCATATAGGGTCCCGGCGGCCAGGATGCGGGCAAACGGAGCCGCCAGATCATCGGCCGTGTTCAGCCGGCCGTCCGGCCCTGCCGAGACAATCTCCCAGCCGGGAACCGGCTCCAGGAACCCGAAGCGCGGCTTGTCGGCGCGGCGCCGCTGCAGCGCGAACGGGTGGCCCCAGGCATCAAAGAGGCCCTCGCGCTTTACCTGGTCGTGCTCTCCCGCCTCGGACCAGTCGAGAAGTCCAAGCAGCCAGCGGCCAGGGTCGCCGCGGCGCGCCCAGGCATACCCGAGCTGCTTGTTGCGCACGAAGTGCTCCAGCGCGAGGTACAGCTGAAACAGGCGCTCGCGGGTGATGCGGCGGGCGGCGTTGTCATAGGTGATGGTCGGGTCGAGCGCCTGCAGCGACTCGATGGTGAGCGGACTCCCATCAAGGCCGACCAGCCCCTCGGCCTGCAGCTCGGGGAGCAGCAGGTTGAGGACCTCGCGGTTAAAGCGCCAGCCGGCCGGGCTCGCGAGCGCCACCTCGTCGAGGCTGTCGGGGATGCTGCGGGCGATGCGCTGCTCCAGCGCCCGCAGGATGCGACCCAGGCGGCCGCGGATGAAGCGCTCCTGGGCGCGCCGCGGATCGCGCAGCCGGCCTTGCACCACAGGGTCGGCGGGGGCGGGCAGCGGCGTGAGCACGCCGTCGCGCAGGACCGCCGAGACCACCTCGTCGGTGGGCGTCTGGGCGGCGAGGTAGCCGCGCAGCTGGTGGAGGCTGCCGGCGCTCCCCGGCGCGGCGATCGGCGAGCTGAGACGCCCGAGCAGCTCCTGCCCGGCAGCGACGGGCAGGGCGAGGACGAAGCCGCTCGCCGGAGCCGGCGCTCCCTCCAGGGTGACCTGCACCGCTGCGCTGCCCGCGCCTAGCTCGATGCGCGGCGCGCGACCCGGCGCCGACCAGACCGCGGTGCTGCCGCCGCGGATTTCATGGCGCAGCGGTCCGACGAGCGGCCGGGCGCGCAGCCACAAGAGGCCCAGCGCTTCGGCCGGCAGGTTGAGCAGGGCCCGGCCGCTGCCCCCTTGGGCGATCGTCTCGGCGATCGGCAGCCAGCGGCCGGGGGCCTGACGCTTGAGCAGCGCCACCTCGACGGGCGCCTGGGCCACCGCGGCGACCCGCTGCAGCCGCACCTCGACCGCGCGTCCCGCCTCCAGCAGCGGCGCCGCCCGCACCTGCACCGTGGCGTCGGGATCGACGGGCAGACACAGCGCATCCTCCTCGCCGCCGACATGCAGGATGGCCGCCGCCACCGTGTCACCGGTGCAATCAGCCGATGCCGCGACGCCGGCCGGGCCGAGCTTGGTGTCCAGCACCGCCGCGCCCTGGTCATCGGTGCGCGCGACCGCCGGGGTGAGCCTTGCCCCCTCAAGCCGCAGCGCAGTGTCGACCAGCGGCTGGCCATCGGGTCGGTGCAGCCGCACCACCAGCTGCCCGGGCAGCCCGGGGATGAGGGCCCCGCCCTCGACCGCCCACGCCAGCACGTGGGTTCGCCGCGTCACCCGCACCTGGACCTTGCCGCTGCCCGTGCCATACCCTTCGCGCACCGCCTGCAGCTCGCCGGTAACATCGGTCAGGGCTTCGTTGCTGCTCACCTTCCACGGCACCCGCGCGTGTCCCTGGGCGTCAGTAAAGACCCGCGGCGCCGGCTTGGTCGCAGTGCCCGCCGGGATCGATAGTCCGAGGAGCTCGGCCCGCGGCACCGGTCGGCCGTCGGCTGTGCGCACCACGACGTCCACCTGGACCTCGGTGCCCGGTGCCACCACCGCCGACTGCGGCGCGCCTTGCACCACCAGCGCCGGAACCTTTGGCCGCGCGGTGCTGAGACCGGTCTTTTTGACGCTGGCGGTGCCGTCGGTCAAGACGGCTTCGAGGTCGAAGGTCGCGCCCTCCGCCGCCGGCGCCCGCAGCTCGTGATGGAACACGCCCGCCGCGTCGGTCTTGAGGGTGACCGCCGGGGCGATCGGCTGCCGGCCGGGGCCGAGCGCTGCCACTCGCACCTCGCGGTCGGCCGCCGGGCGCTCGCGCGTCTCGTCCATCACCCGCCCCCAGAGAAAGACCGTCTCGCCGGGGACGAAGGACTGGCGATCGACCTCCAGCTCGACGCGGTAGCGGGGCGCGACCTCGATCGTGACGTCGAACTGGCGGCTCACCTGCTTGGCGCGCACCTTCACCGCCAGCGCGAACGAGCTGCCGGGCTCCGCGGCGGGGATGTCCAGGGTCAGCTCGGCATGCCCGTTTGCATCGGTGAGCGCCTTGGCCAGCGGCTCTTTGCGATGAAAGGAGGCCTGGGCGGTCAGGGTGGCGTCGGCGGCCGGTCGCAGCGCGCGGCCGTGCACGACCTCGTAGACGGTCACAAACCAGCGGAGGCGGCCGCCGCGGCTAACCCGCAGCGCTCCTTCGATGCCCATCTCCAGGCCGGTGACTTCGCCCTGGGGAACCTCGCGGTACATGCTGGTCTGGGCGTGCGCCGGCAGGGCGGCGAGCAGGGCGAGCAGAAAAACCAGGGTCTTCATGGCTTGAGCTCCACCGCGGCGATATCCCAGAGGCGCGGCTTCAGGATGAACAGATCCTCGGGCTGATCGGCCGGCTGGGCGACGACGCCAAGCCCGCCCAGGCGGCCGGCCACCGACCACCGCAGCGGCAGCGGCAGGCGCTGCGTCGCGCCCGGCGGCAGGGAGCGCAGCTCCAGGTGCAGCGTGCCCCGCGTCGCCTCGGGGGCGGTGGTGGTCAGGGCCGCGAGGCTGCTGCGGCCCTCTTCATCGAGCTCGGCCCCAGCGGGCAGGGTCACCTCGAGCAGCGGCCTGCTGATCGTTCGCGGCGAGCGGTTCTGCACCACCAGCTCGAGCGCCGCCTGCTGATCGCGGGCATTCGGCTTGCCCTCAATCGTCGTGCGCAGCGAGCCGGGGCGGGGCGGGTCGAGCTCCCACGGCAGCCCGTACTCGGTGGCGGCGCGCACGTAGACCGCAGCCTGGCCACCGGGCACCGCGACGCGAATCCGGTGCTTCCCCGGCCGGGCGAGGGCGGCCGCCGGCAGCCGAGCGGCACCGCCGACCAGCGCCAGCTGCTGCCCGCTGCCGTCAATCTCGACGGTGACCGCGGTTGGCTCGGCCCCCTGAGACAGCAGCGCCGCCACCAGGTGCGCGAGCGCGCTGGTGCCATCGTCCAGGCTGCCGCCGCTGCGCTCGATGCGGGCCAGGGTGCGCACCCGCTCGAACGCCCGGCCAGGCTCACCGAGCAGGATCTCGGTCAGCGCCAGCAGCGCGGTGGCCGCATGCCGGCGGGGACCGGAGGAGGCGATCCAGGTGTCGCTGCCCACGCGCACTTCCGACCGCCGCACGCGGCGGACCAGCTCGCGCACCAGCGCCAGGTCCGCGGCGGCCGGCGCGGTCGCCGCCAGCGCCGCCGCCAGGCCGGCCAGGAGCTCGGGGTCCTCCTTGGCGCCGGCGACGCTGCTGGTGAGATCCTTGCGCAGCCCCCGCAGGATGCTCTCCAGCTCGGCGGCCCGCGGCTGACGCGCGCTCAGCTTGCGGGCCGCCGGAGCCAGCGCCAGCAGCACCGTCGCCTTCTGATCGAGATCGTCGCGCTTGAGCTTGGCCACGCTGCGCGCCAGCGCCGTCAGCGAATCGGTGAGCCGCGTGTCATCCACCACCGGTGCCGACCAGTTTGCGCCCACCACCTGCGCCAGGCGCGACGCGGACTCCTGGGCCGTCGCCGCCAGCGGACTTGGACGCTCCCGGCCGAGCCAGGCATCGCGCCACGCGGCCTGCTCGCGGTCCGGGCTGCGGGCAAACAGCGCCAGCCCGATCTGGACCGTGATCTCGGCCCCGTCGCGCGGGACCGCGGCCGGGGGAACCTCCAGGGTCAGCGTACCGGCGCCGCGCACCAGCAGATCCTCGCTATGGCGCACCCGCCGCGCCGCGGCCAGCACGGTGAGCGGCCGCCGCACCGCATCGAGCGGCACCCCAGCTGCAGACTGCAGCCCCACCAGGACCTTGCCCTCCACTGGGCTCGTCAGCAGCAGCGGCACCGAGAGCTGCGCCGCATCGCCTGCCGGCACCGGCAGCTCGCCGTACTGCGGCGGACCGGTGCCCTCCTGGCTCACCACGATCTTGGCCATCAGCGCCTGGTTGCCGCTGTTGCGCACCCGCACCGGCAAGAGCACGCAGTCGCCGGCCGTGGCGTAGGTCGGCACCGGGGCGTCGACGACGACCTCCTTGTCGACGCGCAGGCGGGCGCTGGTCGACCAGGTCCAGCCGTCTTCGCTCCAGACGATGGTCTCGACCAGGTAGGTCGTCACGGCATCGGGCAGCTTGACCTCGATCGCCGTCTGCCCCGAGGGGTCCAGCACCATGGTGGGCACGAACAGCAGGGTCGGCGGGAACTTCTCGCGCACCAGCTGCGCGAGCTCGACCATGGGTTTGCCGGCGGCGTGCCCGGCGACGCCGCGCCCCGCGGAGCCGGACACGACATTGCCACCCCGGCCCGCGCCGTGACCGAGCAGGCCGAGGCCGCCCACACCGAACGCGGCGTGCGCGCTGCTCAGCTCATCGGCGAAAGCTCCCTCGCTGATCTGCGCCGAGACCGCCTCCCCGCGCTGCTCCTCCAGCACCTCGGCGGCGACCCGGCCGTAGGACTCCAGCAGATGGGCGAGCACGGTCTCTCCCGGGGCCAGGTACGAGAGCCGCTCCATCAGCGCGTCCTCGCCCGAGGCCAGCGCGTACGGGGTGCCCGCCGGAACCGCGCGCGCGAAGACGTCGTTCACATCGTCCGCGGTGCCAAAGATGGTGTCGGGGCCGGCCGAGCAGAGCTCCAGGCCGACCGCCTCGGGCGCTATGATGAGCGACGGGTGCCGGCTGGGCCGCAGCGCGAAATGGCCGCCCCACGGATCGGCGAGATCCTCGGCGCGGAGCAGCCCGCGGCCGACCATGCGCGACAGCCACCGCCCGTACGGCTCGCGGGCCGCGGCGCGCAGCGTGGGGGCTGCCTGATCGCCTGGATCGAGGTAGGCAGTGAGCGCCACCAGCAGCTTGACCAGTCGCGCCCGGGCGAGGCGACGCGCCACATTGTGATAGGTGAAGCCAGGAACCGCATCCTGCAGCATCGCCAGCGTCAGCTCCCCATCGCCGAGCGTGGGCGGCACCTCGGCGAGCGTGGTCAGCAGGTCCGGACGGAACCGCCGTGCCGCCCCGCGTCCGACCGTGAGCTCGCCGACGGTGCCGTTGTCCAGCGCGGCGGCCAGGGCCTGCTCGACCGCCGTCATCACCTTGGCGACCCCGCGGCGGCGGAGCTCGTCGGCCAGGGGGAAGGGGTCGCGCAGGACCTCGCGCTCGACCGAGTCCGCAAGCCCCGACTCACCCGGCAGCGGCCGGCCGAGCGCGTCGACGAGCTCGGGTGCCCGCACCGGCTCGGTATCCTGGACGATGTAGGCCGCCATCACGGTGCGCAGGAACGCATCCTGCGCACCCCCATCCGGGTCCAGCACGGCGCGCTCGAACGACTCCTCCAGGAAGCGGCTGGTGAACGGCAGCTCGCCCTGGTGATACGCGAGATCCCGCACCAGCACCGCGCCCCACGAGCGGGCGGCGCCGGTCCGCCCCTTGAGGGTAAGCTTCGCCGTTGCGCCCACCTCGTACAGCGGGCGATCGGGCTGCAGCTCGGGGAACGACGGCCGCGGCGGCCGCACCAGTAGGGCGTCCACGCCCCCTTCTCCTTCCTCGATGCCCGCCTGCAGGATCGGCCGGGCGCGCACTCGCATCACCCCCACCCGGTCCTTTGGCACATGCAGGGTGAGCTTGCTCACCTTCGCCTCCGCGACCTGCGTATCAACCAGTCCGCTTGTGCCGAGCAGCTCGACGAGCACCGGGCGTCCGAAGGCGCTCCGGCGGCGCGCCAGGGTGACCACGACGCCATCGCCGGGGGCCACGACCAGCCGGTCGACCGTCGGCACGACGTCCAGGTGAAGGTGCACCGGCACCTGGATTGCCGCCGTACGCGTGAGCGGACCGGCCACGCGCACCTTCACCGTGGTGCTCGCCCCGTGCTCGCTGGCGGTAGCGGCGCCGGCTGGCAGCCGGGTGCGCGCCACGGCGATGCCGTCCCGATCTGTCTTGAGCTGCTGCCTGCCCCCCGCTACCGCCGCGCCCGAGACCTCCAGCGCCGTCCCCAGCGGCGGCGGCGCCCCCGCGCCGTCCTTCACCTTGAAGTAGAGCCGCCCGTCGAGCTCGGGGACCAGGCCGCCGTTTGGCGGCACCGCCTCGGCCTCCAGCGTCAGCGGCACCACCAGCTGCAGCGAGCCGAGCGCGGTGGTTACGCCGTACGCCGGGTGCCGGATCTCGGCGCGCAGCCGCGCCACCGTGATGTCGCCGGCGGTGTAGGTGGGCGCGTGCAGGCTGGCCGTGGCGATCCCCTGGGCGTCGGAGGTCGCCGTCGCCGTCTGCTCGCTGTCGAGGTGGATGACGACGACCGCGTTGCGCACGGCGGCGCCGCTGGCCGCGGTCACCTTGACGCTCACCTGCACCGGCTGGCCGGGCTGCGCGGTGGCGGGGCTGACGGTCAGCTCGCCCCACAGTCGCGCTACCGCTCGCGTGCCGACGCTGTACCGCTTGCTCACCTGCTCGGCGCCGAGCGCCGCCGTCACCACATAGCTCCCTTCGACCGCCTGCTTGGGAATCGGGATCTTGATCGCCGCCACGCCGCTGTCATCGGTGGTCGCGTGCACGGTGGTTGTGTCGCTCGTGAACTGGATGTCCTGATGGGCAAGCGGGCGACGCGACTGCTGGTCGCGCAGGCGTCCCCAGACGTGCACCGTCTCGCCCGGCTCGTAGAGGCTGCGGTCGGTCAAGAGATCGAAGATCCAGGGGCGCTGCACAGTAAGCGGGAAGGAGAAGCTGCGCTCAGCGCTCCCATCGCCGATGCTCAGCTGCAGGCTGGGCGTCCGCGAGGTCTCGGCCGGGATCGGCACATCGATCTGGAACCGGCCGTGGGCGTCGGTCTGCACGCTCTGCCACGGCGTAGCTGCCGGCGCCTGCGGGTCGCTCTGGTAGCGCGCGCGGACCTCGGCTTGCGGCAGCGCGCGCAGCTCGGCCAGGCCGCGTACCTTGTAGGCAGTGCCGCGGAACCGGGCCGAGCGACCCGCCAACACCCTGGTGCTGCCGTGCAGAGCCAGCTCAAACCCGGAGGGAGCCCCCTGCGCGAAGGCCACCGAGCCCCAAAGAACGGACCCCAGGGCGGACCACAGGGCGAACACGATGACACCCAGACCAATGAATCGCATCGTTGCTTGGACAGCGGCAAGGACCCCGAGGTTCCCACGCAGCTGCCAGATCGCTCCTCCTTGCTCTTGATAGTGAGAGTCTGGTTGCTCCGTTCAGCCGGCGAATCCGGTGCGAGTCTGCCAGGATGGCACCTGCCGACGAGGTGAGCGGGGGCACGATGGGCGCACTGCCTATCCGCTTGTCGGGCCGGCACCTCGCGGTGTGAGTCCCGGGGCGCAGGGCAGCCCGAGCCAAGACCGCCTTGGCAGGGGGGCAAAACTTCAGTACCTTGCCGCCGGTCATGACCAAGCTCGCCGCACCTGCTCCTCGCCGCTCCGCGGCCGGCTTGACCCTGCGCGGCTTTGCGGGGGGCTGGGCGGTGGCGGCCGTGGTCCTGCTGCTGCTCAAGTGGCCGACTCTGCACGACCCTCATTACTGGGATGCGCTGGGCTGCTATGTTCCAGAGGCGCGCTTTTTGGCGGCGCATGCTCTCGACTGGGGCCGCTACCACGACATCTACTTTTTGCGACCGCCGCTATTTACGGGTCTTTTGGCGGTGTTCATCCGTCTTTTTGGATCCTCGCGGGAGCTCCTGCACGCGGTCACCTGGGTCGTGGTGGCAGCGGCCCTGCCGGCGACCTACGCCATTGCCCGGCGCCTGCGGGTGTCGGCGAGCGGTGCGGTGTGGGCGGCGGCGCTGTGCCTGTGCAGTCCGGCGTACTTCGCCCAGGCGGGTCTGGTGCAGAGCGATGGGCCGGTGACCTCCCTGGTGGCGGTCGCGTGGGCGCTTCTGCTCGGCGGTCAGGTGACCGGGTATGTCGTCTGCGCCAGCCTGGCGGTGCTGACCAAGGAGAGCGCCTATTTTCTCTGTCTACCCGCGGCGCTGCTGCTCGCGGCCCGCGCAGTCGCCTCGCCAAGGACGTCGCGGCCGGTCGGCGGGTTGCCGCTGGCGGTCGCGCGGGCGGTGCTGCCGGCGGCGGTCCCGTGTCTTGTGCTGCTCGTGTGGCTGCTCGTGCACCGGGTCCTCATGGGCACCCTGGCGCCGGGAAACGCCGGCGAGTTCGTCGGGCCCGGCCATCTCTTGTGGTCGCTGTACCATGCTCTGGTCGATGGCGGGCGGGTGGTCCTGGTCCTGGCCGCCGCCCTCGCCGTCGTGCCGGCCTGCACGAGCGCGGCTCGGGTGACCGGGCGCTTGGCGGCGCTGGAAATCCGCGCGACTGCTGTCGCCGTCCTGGTCATGCCGCTGGCGTTCCCCGGCCCGCTGCCGCGCTACATGCTGCCCACGCTGCCGCTGCTCTGCGCCCTGGCCGCCGCCGGACTGCAGCGCCTGCGCGGGAGGCTGCGGCCAGCCGCTGCCGCTGCGGTGCTGCTCCTTCTTATCGCCGGCTGGCAGGGTCGGTGGAGCCCGCGCGACATCGCCCACCTGGAGGTCAGCCTGGCCTACCGCAGCCTGCTGACGCTGCACCAGCAGGCCGCGCGCGCGCTACAGGCCGAGCACCCGCGCGCCGTCTTCGCTGACTTCCCCTTCATCACCGCCGCCACCGCCCCGCCGGCCGACGGCTACCTTGCCGAGCCGCTGCCGGCGCGACTTGAGCTCGCCGCTTCGCCGCAAGCCCTGTGCCGCTACGACTTCGTGGTCCAGGCTCAGAGCGGGCAGGTGCCCGACGCGCTGCGCGAGCTGCAGCGCCTGAACGCGGTCACCCTGTGGCGCGAGCTGGGTCCCACGCCGCAGGCCGCGCGTGACGCCGCGGTCGCGGGGCTCTCGCCGCTCGATCCGACCCGCGATCTGACCGTGCGAATCTACCGCGTCCGCTGCCCGCCAGCAGACTCCCGCCCCTGATCTTCCCGCCTCTTGCGCCTGCGCGGGCGTGCGCCTCGCCGGACTATGATCGCTGGCCGGCGGCGCTCTTACAAGCTCCGCGGCAACGTCCGGGCCGCGACGGCCGATAACAGGTACGAGCATCGCACCGAGCCCCGTCACCATCAGGCACGCCTGGGGGGCGCGCCGACCGACCCGCTCTGGACAGACCTATTGCGGAGCTGCCGGCTCATCCCCGGCGCGGGTGCGCAGCTCGCCGGGATCGAGAGATCGATCCTCATGACAGCAACAAAGGAGTCTGCAGCATGGCGTTGAAAGTCGAAGACGGCACTGGGAAGAAAGTGGAAGGCAAAGGCGTCGGCGAATATCTGGTCGAGGCCTTGCGCGCTCACATCGCGCACAGCGAGACCGCCAGCAAGCTGCTAAGTCCCATCTTGGATGGCAACGGCTATACAGTCGTTATCAAGAGCGGTGGCAAGACGGCGACCAATGCCAAGCGGGTCACGATCAACTCCGATGAGGTGGGAATCAAGAGCGCGAGCAAGCTTGAGCACCTCAAGGAGTTCGTCGAGAGCACGATCTTCGAGCTGACCAATGCCAAGAACGCCGAGGTCTTCAAGAAGCTCGAGGATGATCTGGTAAAGGGTGATCTGCCGATCATGACCTACGGCAAGCAGAAGTCGGACGCCGAGGCAGAGGCGAGCTGGAACGTCGCCAAGATCATCACCGAGCACTCTGACTACGTGCCCTCCAAGTGGGGCAAGGGACATGTGGATCAGGTAAAGAACAAGAGCCTGAAGGACTACAAGCCGATCTTTGCCAGCTTCCCCCATGCCACCGAAGGCTCCGAAGAGGCCAAGCTGCTGACCCCGCTGTTCTACGCCTACAATGCGGCGGTCACGCTCGGCGGCAAGGCCAAGGCGCTCGATGCCTGCTTCAAGAAGCTGACGCGCAAGATCAAAAACAAAGAGCAGCAGGTCTATGTGCAGAATCTGGTTCGCCTGTCCAGTCAGGGAGCCAAGCAGAACAAGTTCGACAATCCCAAGTGGTGCGCCCTGTATTATCAGGTGGTGATGCGGCTGGTTCTCAAGGACGAAGGGTTTATCGCCAAGGAGCTCAAGACCGGAACCGCCGAGGACTGGAAGTTTACCAAAGAGATGAAGAAGGTCGCGCCGGACACTGATGACGCCATGATGAAGATCTTCGAGGAGATCCTCAAAAATGACCGCCAGCTCGACGAGATGATGCTCAAGTAGAGCCGAGCAGTGCGAGCGCCTTCGCCGCCCGCCGGCTGCGGCCTTCAGCGGTCACCTGCAGCTCCCCCCCCCGCGACGCGGCAGGTGCCGTGCAGCAGAGCGCGTTCCCCGGGAGGCAGCGAGCGGGCGGCGCACTCAGCTTGGGGACGCGGTCGGCTCGCCCGCTGGACGCTGGGACCCGCGCGCGCGGCGCGCCAAATTCATAGGGCGCGGCAGCGCTCCAGCGCGGCGGGACTTTGGACCCCGCGGAAGCCGAAGCCGCTCCATTTGTAGACTACATAGAGCCGCTTGGGAGTGGTCGGATCGAGCTTGAGGAAAGAGTCGCCGCGATGCAGCGCGCAGAGGTATTCCTCCTCGCCTACCTTGATCAGGCGCGCCGCGAGCAGCGGCCGGCTGAGCGCTGTCCCCCGCCACAGATCCAGCGCTCTTCCTGCCGCCACCCGGAACACCAGCGGGCGCAGCGCCACCTCGCGGTCAAGGCGCGAGTACTTGCGGTGCAGCGCGAAGAACGTCCCGGCACCGAGCGAGCTGTATGGCTGCACGAACACAAATCGCTCGTGCGCGCGATGGCGCTGCCACAGGGCCTGCTCGGGAGCGTCGGCGGGCAGCGGCAGCACGCAGCTCGCCTCCGGTGCCGGACCCGCCGGCTCGGGGAAAAAGGAGCTCACGGTGCGATGGGTCTTGAGCGCCGTGCAGGTCAGCGTCGCCGCCGCCTCGCAGCAGCGCACCTGCAGTCCCTCCCAGGTGGCGCGCGGCCCATCGAACAGGTGGTTGCCAAGCCCGAAGTAGGTGGCCTGGCCAGCTCTGCACCGTGACTCGCCGATAACGTGGCTGTGGCTGCCCAGGATGAGCAGCGCCCCCCAGGCGTGCAGCCGCGCCGCCAGCGCTTGCTCCTCGGGGTAGGGCTGGCGGCTGTACTCGCGTCCCCAGTGCGGCAGGACGGCGACTCGCGGCGTGTGGGCTCGCGCCAGTCCGACCTGTAGCCGCGCGCGGATGAGTGCCGCCTCAAGGTCGGCCGCGGCGCGGTTTATCAGGTTCAAGGGCACCAGCGCCCAGCGCTGCCCCGCCAGCTCCAGCAGCTGCGGCGCGTCCTGTTCCAGAAGCGGCGTAATGCCCAGGCGGCGCAGCGCCTCGGCCGTGGCCGCCACAGGACTGTCGTCCGCGCTGTGGTTGTTGGCCAGAGACAGCGCGGTGAACGCCCCGGACAGGGACTCCAGCGCGGCGCTGGCGATGGGAAGGCAGATTCCTGCCGGGTTGCGACAGCCGGGCTGCGGCTCCGCCTGGCTAGCCTGCGCCCCCGCGCGCTGCTGCAGGGAGCCCTCCAGGTTGCCGATCCACGGCTCGCCCGGACGGCGAGGCAGCGCCGCCCAGGGGTCGGTGGGCCGCTGGCGCAGCTGCGCAGCGACCGCGCGGCTCAGCGAGATGTCGCCGACGAAGTTGACGCAGCGCTCACCCGCGCCGGCGGCGCTGGGAGCGGCCAGCGCGGGTCGCAGCAGCAGGGTCAGCCCGATCACGCACAGCGGCCAGCCGCTGCGGACTCGCATCCGCGCCGTCCTACTTGCCGTTGCTCGCGGCCAGCGGCGGCGTCCAGGGGGGTCGCGCCGCGTGGTCCAGCTGGCTGCGCCACTTCTCATCATCCAGCGGGTGGTCGGCGATGACTTCGTAATAGGAGTAGACCGCCCCACGCGCCGGCACCAAGAGGCCGCGATCTCCCAGCAGCACCGTGACCGCGATCGGCGCCCCGACCGCCATGTGCCAGATCTGCGTCCCGCTGCGGGCGATGTCGACGATCTTGGTCATCGGATCGGGCCGTGACAGTCCTCCCTCCTGGGCTTCACTTCGGCGGCTGACGGCGGACTTGAGGGCCACGTACGGGTGCTCGATTTCACCAGCGTACCGCTGGATGAGCTCATACTCATCGCCAGTCAGCGGCTCCCCGCGCTGCTGGCGCTCGGCCATGCTGGCGAAGGCGCGGGCCAGATCGGCGCACTGCTGCAGCTGGGCATCTAGCCCCTGCGTGGGCAGGGCGAGCCGCGCCTGCGTCACCAGCAGATCAAGCACTGCGGCGAGCTGGCGCCAGGCTGCCGGCACCGGGTCCACCGCCCCGCGCAGCGGCTCTGCTGACAGCTCCTCGAAGATCTCGCCCTCGCCCCCGCCGCACTCGGCGCCCACCTCTTCGTTGATGAGGACCGTAGTGTGGCGGAAGTTGGTCCAGCTGGTGAGCGCGGTCTGCAGCATCCGCCGCCGCCACACCGCGGCGCTGACGCCCTCGGGGACGTAGCGATCGGTGCTGAGGAGCTGGATGAGGTGCAGCCACGCTTCCGGGACCAGCGCCGTGGGCAGCGCCCGACCAAGGCGCGCCTTGAGCGCCTGGTGCGCCGCGCGCAGCGCTGGCAGCTCGGCGTAGGTTCGCTCCTGAATCGCCGCCGCCTCCGGGCTGCCAAGCACGGTGAGCAGATCGAGTCCGCTCGGCAGCGCCCGACCCGCCACACCGCAGCTTGGCGGCAGGTCTTCATGCTGGACCACGCGGTCCCAGATCTCGCTGTCCAGGCCCCAGGCCAGCGGGAACAGCCGCGGCGGGTCGCGGGGAAGACACTCGGCCTGGGCATAGGCGGGCGGCTGGCTTTCGGGGTCGAAGATGAGCTGATGGCGGCTGCCCGACAGAAATGGCTTCTGCGTATCCACCCAGGCTCGCCACGCCGCGCGCAGCGGCGCATCGCCGACCAGCTTCTCCTGCTCGGCGGCGGTCAGGCGGAGGAGGTTGAGGTACTTGAAGGCGCGAAAGTAGTTCTCCAGCTCGGGCGTGGCGGTGTAGGGACCGCGGGGGTGGCAATCGGCGAAGTCGGTCACCTCGGCAGCGGCGACCGTGTGCAGCTCGCTCACTGCCGGCGCTTCCTTTTTGACCCGAGCGGCCTCCGGGTGGCGGTAGTCTCCTTGCAAGATGCGCTGGGTGACCTCGGCGATCTTCGTGAGTCGGTCGAGCTTCTCGCGCTGCGCGGTCGCCTGCAGCTGGGCCAGGAACTTCTCCAGCCGCGGCCGGGAGACGCTCTGCTCGGTGACCATGAACACCGCCTGGAAGCCCGCCGCCAGCACCTCCAGATAGCCGTCGATCGAGGCGAACAGCGGCACCAGCAGCTCATCGTGGCAGGAGCTGTACTCAAAGCCCTCATAGGTGTTGTAGATCTGAATGTCCGAGGTCGGCAGCAGCTGCATCCCCTGCTGCGCCAGATCCGCGAACATCGCGGCGCGCGGCCTGCTGTCCGTCGGTCTATCGAACGGAAAGGTCTGAAAGCTGTCATCGCCCACGCTGTACAGGTACCGGGCCGCTGCCAGCTTGACGCCGATGGCCGCGGTGATCAGGCGGTCACCGCGGTCCTGCTCGTCGCGCACCACCCCGACCAGAGCTCTGCCGGTCGGCGCCACCGCGGGCAGCCGCGCGAGCCGCCGGTCTCCGGCGACCACTGCCTCGAGCGCGCCGGTCATCCGCACCAGCTGCACGCCCGGCTGCCCGGGCACAAGGCGCACGCGAAAAAACCCGTTGGCGGTGTCGAGGACCTCGGTGCCGGGCGGTGCGTCCTTGACCTCACGGCTGTCCAAGTAGTTCCCGCCGTAATCCCGCTCGTGGACCTTGCCCTGCTCGTCCTGCCAGGTGAGCATGCCATTGAAGGAATGGATCGACAGGGGTAGCGCGGAAGCCGCGCGCTCGACGTGGGGAAGCACCGGTGCAACATAGCCTTCGCCGGCGTCGGGCGGCGGCGGCTGCGCCCGCAGCGAGGCGTCGGTGAGCTCGGTGGCACTTCCGCTGGGGGAGGTCAGCTCGTAGATGAGATCTCCGGTGGCGCGCACGCTGAGGATCTGAAAGCGCTCGGGAGCATACGCGCGGGCGAAGAACAGACGCTCCCGCTGGTTGTAGCGCACGGCCGTGGTGCGCAGGTTGCGCAGCGGAGCTTGCGACTTGTACACGGGGCGCAGGCCGCCGAGGCGGCCTCCTTCGAGAGTGCTGGCGACGATGCGCCATAGTCCCTCTTGTTCGAGCAGCAGGTATATCGCGCTGCTGAAGCGACTAAACAGGACCTCGTGCACGGCCGCCGCCGCAGCTTCCGGTGGCAGCGGCAGCGCGGTAGGCGCATCGGCAAAGTTCCAGAGCCACAGCGCCGTCTTCCCAGCTCCGTCCGCCGTGGTCAGCGTCAGCCTGCGTCCGTCGGCCTCCAGATCCAGGCTGGTCGTGCGCAGCCCAAGGGGAAGCCGTACCTGCAGGCCAGCGGGCGGAGTGGCGAGCTGCCACAGCGGGAACTCCACGTTGCCGCCTCCGGCTGGGGTTCCGGCCGCCGTATGCTCCGGGCGCACCGCGGCTGCTGCCGCTGTCTTGTCTCCAGCACCAGGCGGCGGCGGGGCAGGGCGGTCCACGCCGGCGTCCGCGTCGAGGGTCGCCGCTGGGGCCGGTCCCGCTGCCTGCCGCTGCCACTTGCGTCCAAGGATTACCAAGCCGAGGAGCCCGACCAGCAAGGCGAAAAATACGAGGGCGCGCGCCCGCGAAGACTTTGCCATAGGAGCCAAAATTTTCGCACTTCGCACCGCAAAACGCCAAGCGTCAAGCAGTTGAACAGGGAAAAGAGCCTGTCGGCACGCCGGCGAGGATGCTAAGCTCGCCGCTTCATGCCTCGCGCGTCGCTGCATAACCCTGGTCGCCCGATGACGCTAAGCCTGGGCGGGCTTGAGCTTGAGGCCTTCAGCATCTCGGGTCTTTCCACCTATGTGCTGGTGCCGGCCTTTGATGCCTGCTTCGATCTGGGCCACTGCTCGGTACAAGCCAGTCGGCTGCGCAACGTGCTGCTCTCACACGTCCACCAGGATCACGCCCTCGGAGTGGTGCGCCACCTGTCCCTGCGCGCCATGACCGGCGCGCGGCCGTCGCGAATCTATGTGCCCGCCGAGAGCCGCGAGGCGCTTGTTGACGTGCTGCGCGCGCACGAGCGGCTGGAGCAGCGCGAGCCGGTCGAGCTCGCGTCGATCGTCCACGGCGTGCTGCCCGGCGAGGTGCTCCGCCTCTCGGCGCGCTACGCGGTGCGCGCCTTCGATGTCGTGCACCGCATCGCCTCGCGCGGCTACACCGTCATCGAGACGCGGCGCAAGCTCCGGCCCGAGTTCCTCGGCCTCCCCGGCGAGGCGATCGGCGCCGCGCGGGCGCGGGGCGAGGAGCTGTACGACTACCGTGAGGTGAACCTGCTTACGTACATCGGCGACAGCACCATCGAGACGCTGGAGCAGCACCCCGAGGTCGGCCAGAGCGAGATCCTGTTTCTGGAGGCGACGCACCTGCCCGGCACCTCCCCCGAGGTCAGCGCGCGCTATGGCCACACCCACCTGGAGGAGCTGGTCGCGCTGGCGGTGCGGCGACCCGAGGTGCTGGCCAGCCGCTACGTCGTGCTCAAGCACTTCAGCATGAAGTATGAGGAACCCGACATCCGCGCCGCGCTGGCCGTGCTGCCCCCCGAGCTGCGGGCGCGGGTGACCCTGCTGCTGGAGGACTGAGGGGGGTCGGCGGCGCGGGGCTTCCGCTGCGCCGGCGGCTCGTTATAAAACGGAGCCGTGACGCTCCAACTTGGGTTCCTGATGCATCGCCAGCGCGTGCGGCTCCTCGCCGCTGCCAGCCGGCGGGTCTTTTTCGCTGCGGTCCTTTTCGCCGCGGTCCTTGGCGCAAGCCTGACGCGACTCGCGCTTTCGCACCCGCCTCCGGCCGAGCGCTTTTTCGCCTGGACGCAGCTGCAGTTTCCGCCCGCCGAGTACGCGCGTCGGCGGGCGGCGCTCGGTCAGGCCCTCACGGCGGCCGGCGGCGGAGTCTTTGTGGCCCCGAGCCGGGCCGGTCTGTCCGACGGCACCACCTTCCGCCAGCTCGACGATTTCCTGTACTTCACCGGGCTGGAGCTGCCCGACTCGGTGCTGGTCATCGCGGCCCCGTCCGGCCGCACCACGCTGTTTGTGCCGCGGCGCGATCCGCGGTTTGACAGTCCGACGCGCCGCAACGACTTCCCCGGCCGACCGCTCGCCGACGATCCGGCGCTCGCCGGGGCGGCCGGGGTGGATGCGGTGCGGCCGATCGAGGAGCTCGCTCCCTGGCTGCTGACCCAGGTGCAGGGGCCGGGCGGCCTGCCGCTGCGGGTCAACCCGGGCCGGCCGGTGGCAGCCGACGAGGCGACCGTAATCGCGGCGCGCCCGCCGGCGCCCGTGCTGCCGCCCGACCCCTTGCGTGATTTCGTCGCCTACCTGCGTCAGACCGTACCGCAGGCGCGGATCGTCGGCGCCTTTGCCGAGGTGGCGCGCCTGCGCATGGTCAAGTCGCCCGCCGAGATCGCGGTGCTCCGCCGGGCCGCCCGCCTCACCGCGCAGGCGATTGCGCAGGCCGCGGGCCACGGGCTCGTGCGCGCGGGCCAGAGTGAGCGGGACCTGGAGGCGGAGTTTGAGGCCGCCTGCAAGCGCGGAGGGGCGCAGCGGCTGGCCTTTTCGTCCATCATCAAGTCCGGACCGAACTCCCTGTGGCCCTGGCGCATCCTGGGCGCCCAGTATGACCGTCGCAACCGCCGCCTGGCGGACGGCGAGCTGTTGATCTTCGATGTCGGCTGCGAGCTTGACTACTATGCCAGCGATGTCGGCCGCACCGTCCCGGTGTCCGGGCGCTTCTCGGCCGAGCAGCGCCGCGCGCTCACCATGGAGGTCGCAGTAGCGGATGCGATCATCGCCGCGGTGCGACCGGGCGTCACCTTGAACGAGCTCGGGCAGGTGGCCCGCGCCCGGATTCCGGCGGACCAGCAGCCTTATATGCAGGTGGCCGGCCATTTCGGCCATCACCTCGGGCTGTCGGCGGGGGATCCGGCGCTGATGGAGGTTCCGCTGGCGCCGGGAATGGTGCTCACGGTCGAGCCCTGGTACTACAATCACGATCGCGGCCTCGCCGTGTTCACCGAAGATGTGGTCCTGGTGACCGAGCGCGGCGCCGAGGTGCTCACCGCCGACCTCCCGCGCACTCCCGCAGAGCTCGAGCGGCTGGTCCGCCGCTAGGTACAGAGTCCGGCCAGCTCACTGGCAACTCTGCGCGCCACTGCTTTGGGGGGGCCTGGCGCAAGCGCCGCTGGTCCGCAGTGCTGCAGGCCGCGGGCGCGGGACTCAGCCCTTGTGCGCGCGGGCGGCGCGGCGCTCAAGGCGCAGGCGGCGCCGCTCGCTGGCATCGTGCGCCAGGGCCCGGTCTTCCTGGCTCTCGCAGACCAGCTGCGGCACCTGGACCGGGCGGCCTTCGGGGTCGATGGCGACGAAGGTCATGAAGGCCTCGACACACAGCCAGGTCTCGGGCTTAAGCGAGTCTTCGCCGTGCACGACGACGCGGATCTCGAAGCTGGTGCGGAAGGTACAAGTGACGCGCGCCTCCAGGCGTACTACCTGACCGACCTTGATCGGGCGCTGGAAGTTCAGCTCATCGACCCCCGCGGTCACGCTGACGACCCCGGCGTGGCGCTGGGCGCAGATGGCGGCGCAGATGTCCATCCAGGCGAGGATCTGCCCGCCAAAGACGTTGCCGAGCGCGTTGGCGTGCGTGGGCAGCACGAACTCGGTCATCGTGGTGCGGGAATCGGCGGAGCGCTGCGCAGAGGTCCTCAAGCTCATGGGGCGATCTAAGCACAAGCGCGGCGCGCCGGATAGCGCCAGGCGGCTCGCCGCTCTGCGGGCGGCCGGGCGCTACCAGGCTCCGCCGAGCTTGTGGCGCGCCGAGGTGAGCGACTCCCGAGACCAGGAACCCGGGGAGAACAGATAGAGTCGCCGCGGCGTCGGCGGTGGGGTCATCGGCTCGTCGGTGATAAGGCCCAGGGCGCCGCGGCACTCTGGAGCCAGATCGGTGCCGCGCTGCAGCTCGGCGCGCAGGCGGGGGCCGTCCTCACCCAGGCGATAGAACATGGGAACGATCTCGTCCACCGGCGCATCGCCCAGCCAGCGGTCGCGCAGACACCACGAGGTGAGCGCCGTTATCGACAGGGGAAATCGGGGTCCGAGCTCGCGGCGCAGCTCGAAGAGGAGCTGGCGATAAAAAGACCGCTGCGAGGCCTTGGCCTCGAAGTCGATCTGCAGGCGGCCCTTGGCGGCGCGCTCGGCCTCGAGCCGCAGCACCCGCAAGAGCTCGCGCCGCTGGCCTTCTTGAAGGACAGGCAGCGGGTCGCGATCCGCTTCGATGTGGACCACGGGCAGCTGCCAGCTAGCCGCGGGCAGCTGCAGGCTCGTTGCGCGCCGGTACACGATCACGCTCGGCCCGTGAAGGACTACCTTCGCCTGGAGGTAGGCGACCCCCACCGCTTGCTCGGGAAGGGCGGACAGGAATCGAAGATCCTCGGCGCGATCCCAGGCCCAAAGGACAAGCCTTGGTTCCGCCGCTGCCGAATGGGTTGCCGAGCCGCTCGGCGGCGCCCGCCGACAGCCGGTACCAGTAAAGGCAAAGGTAAAGACAAAGATATAGACAAAGACACACATTCCGAGCGCCAGTCCGCGCGCCAGTCCGCGCGCCAGTCCGCGCGCCAGTCCGCGCGCCAGTCCGCGCGCCAGTCCGGGTGCCAGTCCGGGTGCCAGATAGATCGCGCAACCGCGGAGCCGCCGCATCACCTGCACCTGACCATCGGACCTTATTTTACATGCGCAGAACGTGTCATAAAGGTCTCATTTTTGTATCGAGGCGTGGATAAAATCGCTACGATGTCAGAGACTTGAGTCGCGTGCAGCTAACAACACCGGACTGGGGCTACGGGTTCCCATGACGCCTATCCTGCTGGTTCCGCTCGTCGCCCTTGCGGCGGTCAAAGTAGTGCCTCCCTCTGTTCCCGCTACTGGCAGTCAGACCTCAATCGTGACGCTCGAGGCGCCGGCCATGGTGCGCCTGCTGGCGCAGAGCGGGCCGGGCACCGCGTGCACGGTCGTCGACAAGGTGCGCGGGCCGTTTCAGTCGAGCGGGCAGGTGGGCAAGGGGGGCTGCGACCTCGACCTGCTCCTTGATGCCGGCAGCTACAAGCTGCGTCTGGAGTCGCCGCCGCGCGGCAAGGGCACGGTGGCGATCACCGCCCGTCCCTTCGCCGAGCAGAACCCGCGGCCGGTGCGGCTGGAGAAGGGACGCCGCGTCGAGCAGCCGCTGCGCTCGGGCGAGCAGGCCTCGTTCTGGCTGTCGCTTAAAGAGCGCGAGGTGCCGTTCCTGCACGTCCTGGGAAAGAACGCCGGCGAGGTCCGGCTGTGGAAAAACGGCGAGTGGCTGGAGCCCGTAAGCTTTGCCCACACCACCTTCTCCGCCGGGCCGAGCCGCGCCGTGCACGAGTGGCGTTTCGATGAGATGCTCGAGCCCGGCGACTACCTGCTGACCGCCTACGGCACGAGCGTCCTTGGCGGCAGCTCGGGCGAGGCGACCGACGCCCTTACCGTGGAGTACGGCTTCGAGCCGCTGCCGCCCGAGGGGGCCGTCGCCTTCACCCTGCCGGCCACCGGCACGCTGTCCTTCCAGTCCGAGCGCGGCCGCGGCGCCTTCCTCGCCTCGCTGGACAGCCCGCCGACCTCCCCCTTTGAGCTCTTGGCCGCGGATCTGCTCTCGCCTTCCTATCTTGGCCTGCGTGCGACGGCAGAGCAGCCGCTGCCGAGCGAGCGCGGGCTGTTCAGCGCCGCCCACTTCACCCTGGAGCCCAAGCGCCTGGTCCCGCAGGCCTCTGCCGCGGTGGAGAACGATGAGGTGCACGTGGTAACCCTGCGCGGCGCGCCGGGCTCCCGCGGCCTGCTAGAGTGGGCGCCGGCGCCGCGGACCAGCACCTGGGCCGGCGGCTACTACGGCGCCGCGGCGCGCAGCCTGAGCTTCAACATCCCCACGGCGGGCGACTACCTGATCGGTCTGCACGATCTGCCCGCCGACACCGATAGCGCGCCGCTCGGCTGCCAGCTCGAGCAAAAGAACGCCAAGGCGGTCGCGGTCCTGGCGCGCGACGTGCCTTCCATCGGCGGCGGGCAGCAGCTATCGCGGCAGTTCAACTATGACGGCAAGAGCGCCATCGTCTGGTTCGAGATCACGCGCTCGGATCGCTACCGCATCCAGACCCTGGGCGACCGCAAGAACCGCTGCGAGGTGTCGCGGATCGACGCCCAGGGCGTGCTCGGTCGCCTCACCCAGACCAAGCCCGACGCCAAGAGCTGCAGCGAGACCCTGCAGCTCACCGCAGGCGTCTATCAGCTGTCGCTCTACGATGGACTGTCGGGGATCGAGAAGCTGGTGATCGGCGAAGACAGCCAGCGTGAGCTCAAGTCGGTGCCGGCCAAGGCGGGCTGCTTGATTGTCGCCAAGCAGCTGGCGGCGGGGGCCTACAACCTGGCGGTGAGCCGCGGCGGCGATCTGGCGGCGCGTGGCCTGGTGCTGCAGGCGCTGCCGCTTGCACCCGTGGCGCCTGTGCACCTGGTGATCGATCCGGGGCGCAGCCTCGCGCTGCCGGTGGCCCAGGCGGCGGGGTGGCTGGCCCGCTCGGCCGCTGGCAAGTCCTTTGAGTGCGATGGCAAGCCGGTGAGCGGCCAGTGCGCCGTCCACAGCGGCACCCTGACCCTGAAGAACCCGCTCGACGAGGTCGTCTCGGTCACCCTCCTACGGCCCGCCGAGCCCAAGCCGCTGGCGCCGCTTGGCAGCTTCGATCCGAAGGCGACGCCGCTGCCGCGGACGGTGCTCGACCAGCCGGTCTACCTGGACTTCGAGCGCGGCCAGTCGCACTCGCTGGTGTTCGAGGTCGATCGCGCCGGCCTGTACAACGTGACGACGCTGGGACTGCTAGCCACTGAGTGCCGGCTGCGCACGCCGGTGGTGCCCGATGTCGCCAAGGACGCGGGGTCGGGGCGCGGGCGCAACTGCCTAGTCTCGGGCTATCTGCGACCGGGGCGCTACCTGCTGACCGCCACCACCACCGGCCAGTCGCGCGGGCGCGCCGGGCTGGTGATGACGCGGCGCCTGCCGCGCGAGTACGCGGCCGTGGGCAGCGATGGCGAGACCTTCTTCAGCGTCGATGCCGGCGAGCTGGCGCAGCAGCGGCTGAGTGTCCGGCAGAGCGGCGAGCTGCGGCTATCCACCACCTCGCAGGGGGCGGCTCTGCACTGCCGGCTCGACGACGCCGACGGCTGGCCGCTGTCGATGGTGCCCACCGCGTGCAGCCAGACCCGGCGCTTCAAAAGCGGCAGCTACCTGTGGACGCAGCTGCCGCTCACCGTCGAGAGCATGCGGCACACCAAGCTGGAGAAGGTGCGCGCGCCGCTGGTGCTCAAGGGCAACAAGCCGCACCCGATCGAGTTCCACACTTTCTACGACGCGCAGCTTGGCAGCAGCGGCAAGGACGAGTTTCTGTTCAAGCTGGAGGGCGAGGCCGCCGTCGAGTTCGTGCTGACCGGCGGCATGCAGGGGCACATTTATCAGCTCTCGCCCGACCAGCCGCCGCGGCCGATGGAGGTGATTCCGCCCAAGCCGGTGGCGCCGAGCAGCGACAGCGCGGCGGAAGGCCGGGACGGCGAGGGCGGCGAGGGCGGTGAGGGCAGCGCCGAAGGCCGGAGCGAGGGCGCCGGCGAAGGCGGCGAGGGGGGTGAGGGCAGCGGTGACGGAGCGGGCGGGGACGACGCGCCGCCGCCGCCGCCGCCGCCGCGACCGGGACTGCTGCACGCGAGCGCGGCGCCGCCGCTGCCAGCCGGGACCCGGGTCACCCTGCCGCGCGGCCAGTACAAGCTGGTGGTCGAGCACAGCCGCGGCGATGTCGGAGTGCAGTACAAGCTGCACCTGGGCAGCGCGGTGCTGCTGCCGGGCATGGCGCGCGAGCTGCCGACCCCGGTGGTGGTGCCCGTGCACATGCCGCGCGACGGCACCCTGCGCCTGCGCACCGAGGGCGAGGCGGATCTCCTGTGTCGCCTGTTCGACGGCGATCGGCTGGTCTTTGAGAGCAGAGAGAACGCCGCCGACTGGAACTGCGCGCTGGCCGAGCCGCTGTTGGCCGGCAACTACCGGCTGGTCCTGGAGTCCAAGACGCAGCGCCCCGGGCAGACCCGGCTGGCGCTGGGGCTGGCGGCGGTAGAGGAGGGCGGACTGGTCAAAAACGGCGCGACGCTCACTCTCGCCGCGGCGGTGCAGTCGCTGGCGCTGCCGGTGACCGCGGCGACCGAGCCGGACGCGGTCTTCGAGCTCGGGTTCCGGGCCAAGTCGGCGTTCTCGTGCGCCCTGGAGGATGGGCGCGGGCAGGTCGTGCATAAAAAAATCCGCGTCCGCGAGTGCGAGCTGCTGGTCCGCCCGCAGACCGAGCACTTCAAGGTCCGCCTGTGGACCACCGACGGCACCACCCAGGTGCAGGAGAGCCTGCGCAGCAAGCCCGTGCGGGCGGGGGGTCGCGGCAGTCTGCCCGCCGACCAGGCGAGTCTTGTCGCGATCGCCAGGGCTGGACAGTACGCCACCTCGCCCCAGGTCTTTTGCCTGAGCGGCGAGGCGCGCGGGCTGCTGCGGCCGTGCGGGCCGCAGACCTCGCTGCCCGCCGGACCGGCGGTGTTTGCCGCCTTCGGCAGCAAAGAGCAGCCGCTGCCGCTTTACGAGCAGCTGGTGGCGGCCGGGGCTCCTACAACCCAGCCGCTGGCGCTGTCGCCGCAGCCGTGGCTGCAGGGGGTCGGCGCCGCCAAGAGCTCGGTGTTCCTGCTGACCGCCGAGGTCCCGCACGGCGAGCGCACGGCCCCCGCCTGCGCCTTCGAGACCGGCGTGCGCGAGTCGCATGAGCGCGCTTGTTTTGCCGCCAGCAATGTGAGCACCGCGGCGATCGCGCAGGCGTGGGCCCCGGGCACCGGCTCGGCCGCGCCGATCTGGGCGCAGCTCACTCACCGGGCGGTCACTGTGCCGGCGCAGGCCAGCGCGCTGCCGCTTGGGCGGGCCCGGCTGGCGCTCGCCCGCGAAGGCTCGCTGTTCGCGCTGCCAGCGGACCGGCGGGCCCGGCTGGAGCTGACGCTGCCAGGGGATGCCTGGGCGGTGCTGCTGGACGAGGGTGGCCACGCCCTTGAGCTGTGTCCGCCTGCGGCCCGGCCGACGATGCTCTCGCGCTGTGTGGTCGCAGGTCGCGGCGGCAAGCTGCTGGTCAGCTCCAGCGACCCGCAGGCCGACGTCACCACCTTGCTGCTCGAGGCGCCCGAGCGCGACATGACCCTGAGCAGCCTGGGCCTGTATGAAGACGCGCCGCGCGCCCCCGGCAGCCTGCGGCTCCGGGTGCCGGCGACCGGCGCCGATCGGGTCGCGGTCGTCGAGGGCGAGGTCCGCTGCACCTTCATCTTTGCCGACGGGTCGCGGGTCTCCAGCTGCCAGTCGACGGTGCCGCGGGGAGTGGCGGTGGAGCTCAAGCTCGAGCACGGTCCGGGCGCGCTGCGGGTGATGGTGTACGGGCCCGGTCGCGAGCTGTGGACGCGCCTGGGCCGCCCGCTACCGCCGCAGCCGGGGAGTGCGCTGCCGTCGGCGGTGGCGGTTCCGCTGGCCGGGGCGGGCGCTGCCGCCGGGGGAGTCGATCGGACGCTGGTGCTGGCCAAGGACGCGGTGGTGCGGGTGGTCGCCGACTCGGGAGTGTGTGGCCTTTTGCGCGGCAGCGAGCTGCTGGCGACCGATGGCTTTGACTCCGGCTGCGAGCTCGTGCGGCTGCTGCCCGCGGGCACCTACAGGTTCCTGGTGCGGCCGTTCGCCGGTCAGCCGCTGCCGGGGACGCTGCGCTGGACCGCCGAGCCGGTGAGCTCGCTCGGTGAGGGCATCGGACCCGAGGACTGGCTGGCCCCCGCCGAGGTGCGCGTCTATCGCTTCAACACCGCGTCCAAGGGCTGGGTGGGCCTGGGGGTGCAGACGCCCAGCGAGTCGCTCGCCTGCTCGATCTATGACGCCGGGCACCACCTGCTGGGCGATGGCTGCCAGCAGTACCTCAAGCTCGAGCAGGGGAGCTACCTGCTGATGATCCGGCTGCCGCGTCGCGAAGGCGCGCCGCCGCTGCGCTTCCGGCCGGTGCTGCTCGGTCTGGCCGGGGCCCAGGCCGAGGTGCCCCAGGACTACCTCAAGGATCTGTTCCGCCGCATCGGAGTAAGCCCGTGAAGAACCTGTCCTCCAAGCTCTTGTTCGCGGCGCTGCTGCTGCTGGGCGGCGCGGCCCAGGCGCAGCCCTATCTGGCCGCCGACGTCGGTCAGCGGCCGGCGGGCAGCGGCGTGAAGATCCTCCCCGAGACCTTCCTGCGCGGCTACGACCCGGTGACGGTCTACTTCCCCGACGTGCAGGTCGGGCCCAAGGCCAACGCCGATGATGGGCCAAGGCGCCTGCGCGTGGTGCCCGAGTGGCCGGGCGCCTGGGTGTGGGTCGATCGCCGCACCCTGCAGTTCCGGCCCGCCGAGCCCTGGCCGGCGCTGGCGCGCTTCCAGTTCAGCGCCGGCGGCACGCTGCGCACGCTGACCACCATGATGTCGGCGCCGCAGGCGATGGTCCCCTCGCCGGGCTCGGAGTCGCTGCGGCCGTTTCGGACGATCACCCTGACCTTCCCGCAGGCGCTGCCGCTGCCCGCGCTCAAGAAGATGCTGACCATCGAGCGGCGCGAGCTGCCGGGCCTCAACGACTCGCCGCGGCGCAAGATCACCGAGTACGCGATCGCGCTGCTGCCGCGGACCTCGCACCGCGACGCCGCGACCTACGCGCTCACCTTCGACAGCGACGTGCCCGAGGGCCAGCAGCTGGTGGTGACGGTGGCGCTGGCGCTGGGCAGCGAGGGCAGCACCCTGTGGACCGGGCGGGCCGCGACGCGCACCGCGTTCAGCCTGAACACCGTCCGCTGCGGCAGCAACGAGTTCTCGCTGCTCGGCGGCGCCTCGACGCCCAAGGATCTTGCGCTTTCCTGCGGCAGCGGTGGGGACACGCCGCAGCTCGGCTTCTCGGCGCCGGTCAAGGACCTCAGCCTGACCCAGCTGCGCAAGCTGGTGCGGCTGGAGCCGGCGGTGAGCGACCTGCACTTCACCGTCAACCAGAGCCAGGTGCAGCTGCAGGGCAAGTTCATCCCCGACACACTGTACAAGATGATGCTCGGCCCGGCGGCGATCGTCGATGACAGCGACCGCCCGCTGCGCCCGGTAAAGCCCGCCGAGGTCTACTTCCACCTCGACTGGAAGGCCGCCTTCCTCAAGTGGAACCAGGCGACCGCGATCGTCGAAGCCAAGGGGCCGCGCATGCTGCCGCTCACCGGCTACGGCGACGCCCGCGCCGACGTGCGCATCTACCGCATCGACCCGCTGCACCAGGGGCTGTGGCCGTTCCCGGCCAGCCCGGTGATGATCAACGAGCAGGCGCCGCCGCCCTTCCCCGGCGAGGAGCCCGATACGCTCAAGCACCCGGGGGCCGGCTATGTCGATCCGGCGCAGCTCGCGCAGCACCTGCGGCTGCTCGGCTCACCGCTGGTGTCGCGGGTGGTCGAGCTGCCGCTGGCCGACAAGGGCAACACCACCCACTTTGGCCTCGACCTGAAGCCGCTGCTCGATTCTGCCGTCGGCCCGAACAAGCCGGGAACCTACCTGGTCGGGCTGCGCCGGCTCACCGGCAGCTCGGAGCGCGCCTTTGTGCGCGTGCAGGTCACCAACCTCTCGGTCACCACGGTCGAGGAGCGCGACCGCGCGGTGATGTACGTGCGCACCCTGGACAGCGGGGACGCGGTGCGCGGCGCGACGGTGCGCATCTCGGGCCGCCTGCGCACGCCCGACCCCGAGCCCAAGGGCTGGAACCCGTTTGCCGAGAAGCTGCTGACCACCGACGAGACGGGGCGGGTGCTGCTGGAGCCGCTGTACGGCTGGGACTCGATTAGCCGCATCAGCGTCGCGGCGGGCGACGACGCGCTGGTCTTTGACCCGCGCGAGGCGCCGCCGCGCTTTGCAAGCAACCACTGGTCCTCGACCGGGAACTGGCTGTCGTGGCTGACCACGGCGACCATCCCGCCGCCGGTCAACGACGGGACGCTGGGCTTTGTGTTCACCGAGCGGCCCATCTACAAGCCGGGCGAGACGGTCTACATCAAGGCGTTCGTGCGCTGGAAGCGCAGCGGCCAGCTGAAGATCCCGGCCGAGCTAAAAAGTTACGGCCTATCGGTGACCGGCGGCGACGGCCAGACCTACGTGCTGCCGGTGGCGGTGACGCCGCTCGGTGGGCTCGCCGCAGAGCTCACCAATCCCGACCTGCCGACCGGCGAGTTCACCGCGAACCTTTATGACGGCGACCGCGCCAACGTGATCGCCCATCGGCGCTTCCTCATCGAGGCCTACCGGGTACCGACCTTCGCTGTGCACCTGCCCGGCGTCGACCGGGTGCGCAACGATGCGCCGTTCAAGGTCAAGGCAGTGGCGCGCTATTACGCCGGCGGCAACGTCGCCAATCAGCCGATCTCGTGGAAGATCTCGCAGCGCCCTTATCTGTGGGTGCCCAAGGGGCAGCCGCTGGCGGGGTTCCTGTTCGCCTCGTCCAACCAGTTCGCGCGGCCGCAGACGAGCCAGCCGCCCGGGGTGCTCAGCTCGCACGGCGAGCTCGATGACACCGGCGCCGCGGAGACGACGCTCAACCCGCAGCTCGACCTGGACGGCAGCGCGCGCATCTACCACATCGAGGCCACGGTGATCGGGCCCGATGAGCAGCCGGTCACCGCGGTCGACGAGATCAAAGCGCTGCCGCCGTTCGCGCTGGGCATGAAGCTGCCGCGCTATTTGGAGAGCGCGACCTCGCTCAGCCCGGAGGTGGTGGCGGTCGGCATCGACGAGAAGCCCTTGAAGGGGCAGGAGATCCGGGTGCGGCTGCTGCGGCGGATCTGGAACTCCAACCTGCGCGAGACCAGCTTCGCCACCGGCCACGCCAAGTACGTCACTGAGCAGAAGGACGTGCAGATTGGCGAAAAGACGATCCGCAGCGGCGATAAGCCCCTGGCGGTGCCCTTCGAGCTCAAGGAGGCCGGGGTCTACGTCGTCGAGCTGTTCGCGCGCGACAAGCTTGGCCGCGTGCAGTCGCTGCAGGCCGACCTGTATATCGGCGGCAAGGCGGCGCTCGCCTGGAACAAGACCCGCGAGGGCGTCTTCGAGCTGATGCCGGACAAGAAGTCCTACCTGCCGGGGGACACCGCGCACGTGCTGGTCGAGAGCCCCTACACCACCGCGCGGGCGCTGGTGGTAATCGAGGAGCCGGGCGGCAACCTGTACTCGTGGAAGCAGGTGAGCGGCGGCAAGGTGGTGGTCGATGTGAAGATCGGCGCCCAGCATGCCCCCAACCTGCCGCTGCATGTGGTGCTGATGCGCGGGCGCCTGGGCGAGGGCAAGGTCGACGACGCGCGCTACAAGCCGGTGACCGCGGCGGCGACGCTGGAGCTGGAGGTCGAGCCGGTCAAGAACCAGCTGCGCGTCAACGTCCAGCACCCCGATACGGCGCGGCCCGGCACCAAGCAGGACTTCGTCATCACCCTCGCCGACGACAACAAGAAGCCGGTCGGCGGCGAGGTCACCTTCTGGCTGGTCGATGAGGCGGTGCTGTCGCTGGCCAAAGAGGGTCCGCTCGACCCGCTGACGGATCTAATCCGTCGCAACGTGCGCACCACCAGCATCCATGACACCCGCAACCTGGTGATAGGCCGCCTCAGCGAACAGGAGGAGGAGCCGGGTGGCGACGGCAGCCACGAGGAAGAGGACCAGGGCGGCAAGCGCGTGGTGCGCAAGAACTTCAAGACCGTGCCCTACTACGCCGCCACCCTGGTGGTGCCCCCGAGCGGGCAGCTGGTGGTGCCGGTGATGCTCTCGGACGACCTGACCAACTTCCGGGTGCGCGCTGTGGCGGTGTCGGGGGAGAAGCGCTTCGGCTTCAAGCAGTCGACGCTGAAGGTGCGGCTGCCGGTGCTGGTGCAGCCGCAGCTGCCGCGCTTTGTCCGCGTCGGCGACCGGTTCTGGCCCGGCGGCGTCGTGCGCGTCGTCGAGGGCCCGGGCGGCCCGGCGAGCGTCGAGGTCAAGCTGCTCGGCCCGGTGGAGGGCAAGGCGAGCCGCACCGAGAACGTGACCCTGAAGGCGAACAAGGCGGAGCCGGTGCTGACCCCGGTAACTCTCAAGGCGGCGCCGCTGCTCGGTCCGGCCGCGGTCACGGTGCGGGCCGCCGTCACCCGACTGTCCGATAAGGCGGGCGACGCCTTCGAGGTCAAGCTGCCGCTCCTGCCCGACCGCATCCCCGAGAAGGTCGCCTGGTTCGAGACGCTGCCGGTGGGGACCACGCAGCTCAAGCCCCTGCCCGAGCCGGCGCGCCCTGGCACCGCGGTACAAAGCTTCGTGCTATCCAGCCAGCCCGGCATCCTCGAGCTGGCCAGTGGCCTTGACTACCTGTCCGCCTACCCGCACGGCTGCCTGGAGCAGCGCATGAGCCAGCTGATGCCGGATCTGCTGCTGTCAGCGTTCCTCAAGAAGCTGGAGCTTGAGACCCGCTTTACGCCGCGCCTGACCGCCGCGGTGAAGGGCATCGTCGACGAGCTCGCCCAGCACCAGGACGACGCTGGCTTTTTTGCCTACTGGCCGGGGGCCAAGGGCGACCTGGCGCTGACCGCGCAGGGTGTCGAGTTCATCACCCTGGCCAAGCGGTCTGGGGTGACCACCGACGAAAAGGTGCGCACCCGAGCGATGGACGCGCTGCGCCGCATCCTGCGCAGCGACTTTAACGGCTTCTACGCCGCGTACCGCTACAACCAGCAGGCGGCGGCGATCCGCGCCCTCGCCCTGGCCAACGAAGTGGACGAGCACTACCTGATTGAGCTGTTCCAGCGCCGCAACGACATGGACGCCACCAGCCTCTCCGATCTGTCGATCGCGATGGCGCAGCAGCCGAGCGTCTTTGGCTCTAACCTCGGGGCGCTCAAGGGCCAGCTGTGGGATCAGGTGGTGCTCAAGCTGGTCAAGGGCAAGCAGGTCTTCGATAACATCCGCGGCGATCGCAGCAGCTGGGACGGCTCCTATCTGGGAAGCTCGGTCTCGGCGCTGGCGGCGATGCTGGAGGCGCTGGCCCGGCTCACCCCGCAAGACCCGCGGCTGGAGCTTCTGCGCGACGCCCTGCTCGCCCGCGCCACCGGCATCGGCTTTGGCACCACGCACGACAACCGCCGGGCGCTGGCTGCGCTGGCCGCGTACCTGGACAAGGTTACCGGCCGCAGCGGCAAGCTCCACGTCACCTTCGCCGCCAGCAGCGCCGCCGAGGCCTCGGGCGCCGCCGAGGTCGTGCTGGACGACAGCCACCCGGCCGCCCGCCGCGGCCGCAGCGCCAGCGAGCCGGCGCGGCTCACCGTCAGCGGCGGCCCGGTCGGCGTGCGCGTCGCCTACAGCTACCTCCCCGAGGCGCCCGGCGATCGCGTGGCCGCCCGCAAGGACGGCTTCGTGGTAGCGCGCAGCCTGACCTGGCTGCACGGCGGGAGCAGCGCCCCGACCCACCACGAGGACCAGGCCGGCGGCAGCCTGACCGTCAACCAGGGCGACGTCCTGGAGCTGCACGCCCGGCTGACCAGCGACCAGGCGCGCAGCCAGGTCGCGCTGGTGGTGCCGATGGCGGCCGGCTTGGAGCCGCTCAACGCCGCCCTCGCCAACGCCGGCAGCGACGCCACTGCCAGCGAGGCGGACTCGCTGGCCCCGACGTATGTTCAGCGCCTCGATCACGAGGTCCGCTACTACTTCACCGAGCTGCCCGCCGGGACCTACGCGTTCCACTTCCGGGTGCGCGCCTCCAACGAGGGCAGCTTCGTCCACCCCGCCCCCTACGCCGAGATGATGTACCGCGAGTCGGTGCGCGGCCGCGGCGTGGGCATGCGCATCAACGTCAAGGGCAGCCACGAGAAGTGAGGCTCCCAGGCCCCAAGCTGCGCCGCCTGCGGTGGCCGCTGTCGCTGGTGCTGGTGGGCGGGCTGGCCCTCACCGCCAGCCTGTGGCTCGGCTGGCGCAGCGACGATCGGCTGCTCACCCCGCGGCCGTCGCGGCTGCTGCTCGACCGCCACGGGCGCTACCTGGGTGAGGTGCCGGGCGAGGGCGGTGAGCTCGGGTACTGGCCGCTGGCGCCGCTTTTGCCCGAGCGCATCGCCGCGGTTACGCTGGAGACCGAAGACCGCCACTTTTACGAGCACTCGGGCGTGTACCCGCGCTCGCTCGCGCGGGCGGCCTGGCAGAACCTCAGCCACCTGCGCGTGGTCTCGGGCGGCTCGACGCTGCCCATGCAGGTGGCGCGCATGCAGCGCCCGGCCGCGCGCTCGATCTTCGCCAAGCTGCGCGAGGCCGCCGATGCGCTGCGGCTGGTGCGCCGGCACGGCCACGACCTGCTGCTGCGGCAGTACCTGACCGTGGCGCCGTACGGCAACCGCGCCCACGGGGTGGTGCGCGCGGCGCGCCTTTATTTCGACAAGCCGGTGGAAGATCTGTCGTGGCTGCAGGCGGCGTTTCTGGCCGCGCTGCCGCAGCAGCCGGGCCGCATGAATCCCTTCTCGGTCGACGGCAAGGAGCGCGCCCTGCGCCGCGCCCAGCGCATCCTGCGGCTGCTGCACCAGCGCAAGCTCCTGTCCGATGAAGAGCTCACGCAGGCGCTCGGCTCGGCGCTTGGGCTGGTGGCGCCGCCGCACCGCGATGCCGAGGCGATGCACGCGGTGCTGGCGTGGTCGCGGCGGCTGGCGGCGCGGCCGCCCGACGAGCTGATGGTGCGGGCAACGCTCGACCTGGACATCCAGCACCTCACCACGGCAGCGCTGCGGCACAACCTGGGGCGGCTGCGGTGGGCGCACGCCCGCGACACCGCGGCGGTGGTCACCGATGTCGCCACCGGCGAGCTTCTGGCCTACGTCGGCTCGCAGGACTACTTCGATCCCGAGGTCAACGGCGCCATTGATTACCTGCAGGTGAAGCGCTCGCCCGGCTCGGCGCTCAAGCCCTTCATCTTCGCGCTGGCGCTGCAGCGGCAGGGGCACACCGCCGCCAGCGAGCTCGCCGATGTGCCCACCGAGTTCTCCCGCTACGACGGCGCCGTGTTCGTGCCCGAGAACATGACGCACAACTTCCTCGGCCCGATGCTGCTGCGCGAGGCGCTGGGCAACTCGCGCAACATCCCGGCGCTGCAGCTGCTGTCGCAGGTCGGCGTCGAGCCGGTGCTGAGCCTGCTGGAGGCGGGCGGGGTCACCGGCATCTCGCATGTGCCGGGGCGATACGGGCTGGGGCTGGCGATCGGCGCTGCGCCGGTGACGCCGCTGGAGCTCGCAGTGCTCTACTCGGCGCTGGCCAACCGCGGCGAGATGCGCCCCTTGCGCTACTTCGTCGGCGAGGCGGCCCCGCATCCCACGCGGCTGCTGGCGCCGGACGCGGCGCAGATGATCGCCCAGATCCTTTCGGATGACGAGGCGCGGCGGCCCGGCTTTGGGCGCGGCAACCCGCTGGAGTTCGACTATGCGGTGGCGGCCAAGACCGGCACCTCGCAGGGCTACCGCGATGCCTGGGCGGCGGGCTTCTCGGATCGCCTGCTCGTCGTGGTGTGGGTCGGCAACGACGATGCCAGCCGCATGAACCACATCGCCGGAGCCGGCGGCGCCGCGCCCGCCTTTCACCGCATCATGGAATCGGTCATGGCCCTGCGCGAGCCGTGGCGGCCGCGGACCTCGACGTTCGAGCCGCCGGCCACCTGGGGCCCGCGCGAGATCTGTCCGCTGTCAGGCCGGCTGGCGGGAGCGCTGTGTCCGCACCACCGCACCGAGTGGTTCGCGCCCGGCACCGAGCCCACGGACACCTGCCCCTATCACGCCGAGGTGGCAATCGACCTGCGCAACGGCCTGCGCGCCGGACCCCGCTGCCCGCCGCGCTTCACCGCGACCCGGCCGATGCTGGTGCTGGGCGAAGAGTACGCCGACTGGGCGCTGCGCCAGCGGCTAGAGCTGGCGCCGACCCACGCAAGCCCCCTGTGCGATGGCGCCCCGCCGGCCGAGCCGCGGATTGTCATCCGCGAGCCCAAGAGCAAGGCCCGCTACCTGTACGATCCCGACACCCCGGCCGAGTACTCGACGATCCGGCTGTCTGCCGCGGTCACCCCGCCGAGCGAGGAGATTGTCTGGCTGGTCGATGGCACGCCGATCGCCCGCGTCGGCTGGCCGCACGAGGCGCGCGCCGCCCTGCGGCCGGGCCGCCACCTCATCCGCGCCGCCTTCGTCCGCCGCGCCGAGTCGAGCAGCGCCGTCTCGGTGATGGTGGATGACTAAGCCCCGGCTCGCAGTCGGCGCCGCGGCAGCGCAGCCGCTTATGGCTAGTCGCCGTGCAGCGAGAAGTGCATGAAGTCCTTCTGGCGGCCCACAAGCTCTCCTCCCCACTTCCAGCCGACCTGCATGAACGCCTTATAGATAACCGAGTCCTTGGTGATGGTGCCTGGCTGGCCCGGCTGCCACACCCCGCCGCGCAGCAGGTGACAGCCGGCGCCAAAGGCGAAGCAGTCGGTGTACAGGCCATTTATCTCCGCGTTGAAGTCGATCGCGGTGCCAAACGAGTGGTTGCTAAACTGCGTGCGCAGACCCCGCTCGTCCACCGGCCCCTTGCTGCGGCCGACGCGGTAGGCCTCGATGCTGCGAACCGGGAAGCCGGCGACCATCAGCGTATTCATGATCTGCCGGATCGCCCCCGCGTAGTCTTTGCAGATATAGATCGGCGGCCTCCCGTCGAGCGCAATCGCCTCCTGATCTTCCTCGCAGACCGTGCAGCTTGAGTGCGGATCTTTTTCCTCGGCCGTGAGCTGCGAGTACGGCTTGGTGATCCGGGTGTGGTTGACCGACTGCCGCGTGCGCGTGTCCCAGACCCAGGTAGAGTAGCTGCAGGTCGTTGGCACCACCCGCGCCGCCTGGGCGACGCGCCCGCCGCTCTGGGGAAGCAGGAAGAGCGTGCCGCTTAGCGCAAGCAAGGTCAGGGATGCTCTCATCGGGACCCATCCTTCATGCCGACTCCTAGAAGATCTCCACCCGGTCGCCGACCTCGATCAGGTCGAAGATGGCCTCGACATCCGCGTTGCTCAGGCGCACGCAGGCGTGGCTGGAGTAGCTGCCGATAAGGTCCGGCTCATTGGTGCCGTGGATTCCGATGTTCCTTCCATTTATGACCTTGTCGAGCCGGATAAACCGGGTGCCGTACACATTGTTCTTGTCCGTCTTGTACGGGCCGGCGACAAGGCGCCCGTTCACGTCATAGTAGAGCGGGTCCTTGCCCTTCTCGATGACGGTAAACCGCCCTTTGGGAGTGTGGCTGCTGCCGTCCTGCTCCTTGGCTCCGGCGGCAATCGGATAGTATTTGCCGTTCGCGGAGCAGTAGAGCCGCAGGCGAGTCAGATCGATGAACAGGACCCGCTGGAACGCGGCGTGCGCGGGGCGGGGCAGGGTCCCGCTGACAGTCAGCATGCAGCAGCCAAGACCCAGCGCGAGCAGGCAAAAGCCGGCGCGCCTCCGGGTCAGCCATACGGTAGCCATATTCTCATCCTATCACAGCGGATAGGCCGGCCAAGAGGCAGCGGTTTCGCCGCCTTGGCCGCTTTAGCGGTGGTTGAAGTAGGCTTGAAACAGGGCGCGCGCCGCCCGCGCCGCGTCGCGCCCGAGCTTTCGCCGCAGGCCGACGACGATGATGATCTCGGGCTCGGCCGCCGGCGCGTAGCCGCCAAACCAGCCGACGCTGCTGCCGTCGAGTAAGGAGGTGCCGGTCTTGCCGCAGATGGTGGCGCCGGAGTTCTCGGCGGCGCCCAGTGTCCCGCTCGACCACTCGGCGGCTGCGACTCCCGCGGCCCGGTTAGGCGCGCGTGGGAGGGCCACGGCGCGGGCGGTGCCTTCGCTGACCGAGCGGCACAGCCCTTCGCGGATGCGCCGCAGCGTCGCTGCCGGCGGCGGCTCCTGTCCGGGCGAGATCCAGTCGGTGGCGACCGTGCGCAGCAGCGCGACCTGCTGGTGCGCCGTCATGCGCACGCCGGTGCCAAGGGCCAGCTCAGCGGCCGGAATCGGCGGCGGTCGTCCGCTCGGCCAGCCCGGGGCCAGCCGGGCCGCGGTGCGCCACAGCCGCGCCGCCCCCAGCTCGCTGCCGAGCTGCGCGAAGTAGCGGTTGCACGAGTGGGCCAGCGCATCTTCTAGGACGATCCAGCCGTGACCATCGGGCGCCGGGTCCTGCGGCGACGGCTTGGGCGGACAGTAGCGCGGCGGCTTTAGGGACTGCGGCCGCTCGTAGCCGGCGGCCAGGGCGACCACCAGCTTGAACACCGACCCCGGCGGCATGGCGTCCGCTGCGAAGCCGCCGGCGAAGAGCTCTTCACCGCTGCGCGCGTTGGCCACTACTACGACGGTATCGGGGGTCGCCAGACCCTCCGCAACCTGCCGCAGCGTAGGGGGCGCGGCGGCGGCAGCGGCTTCGCCGGACGGCCACAGGACGCGACTCACCAGGATGAGGGGAAGGAGGCAGCGTAAAGCCATGGCCAGTCGAGCAGAGCCCATTGACTTCCAAGTCAAGGCGCGCTGCCGCGGCGGAGCGCGGCCACCTGATAGCCGTCGGCGTAGGTGAGGACATAGATCCAGTCGCGGGTCGCGGCCAGCACCCGAGCCATGTGCGGATGACCGGCGTCGGGAAGCCGGCGGGAGGGGGTGCCATCGAGCGGGGCTTCCTGCAGCGCCGCTGAATCACCCAGGTAGGCCGCGTTATCGGTGACCAGCACCTGGCTGACGTTGAGCGGCGCCGCCACGGTGCGCAGCCCGCCGCGCGGAGCCAGCACCTGCAGCTGCCCGCGCGCCAGCACCGCGCGGTGGGCCAGCGGTCCCTGCAGCGCCGAGGAGCTGCTGGCTCCTTCGGCCAGCGGCCACTGCGCGCCCGGCGTGCCTTGCAGGTCGAAGGTGCGCAGAAGCTTGGTGGTGGGATCGGCGATGGCGAAGCCCCCGGCCAGCGCCAGCACGAACGCGCCCTCCGCGGAGGCGCGGCCGAGCAGGCGCTGCACCGCCAGGGTGCTCTCGCCGTTTTCGGTGCGCAGCCGCAGCTGCTCGCCGTGCAGGGCGACCGCGGTGCCGTCTCCGACGGCGACACTGGCCTCGGGCGGTACTGCCCAGCGCCAGGCCAGGGTGCCATCTTCGCGCTGGCGGAACACCACCGGGCCGCGGCGCAGCACATAGCCTGATGCATCGGCCAAAAGGGCCACTGGCTCGGCGCGTCCGGACACCGCCAGCGGGTGAGCTGCGCTGACCTCCCCGGTGTCGGGGTCGAAGCGCAGCAGGCGCGGTCCTGTGGCGGGGGTCCGCAGCGACACCAGCAGGACCGGGGCGCCGTCGGCCGCGACCAATAGCTGGTGCGTCACCAGGGACAGCTCGCTGTCGTCCTGGGGACCCAGCGGCACCACAAATTGGGTCCGTCCCGTAGTCCGCTCCAGCGAGATGAGGACCGGCCGGTGCTGGCCGCCGATGAACAGGTGGGTGAGCAGGTACAGATGGGTGCTGGACAGGCCGGCCTGGGCGGAGTCGCACGCGACCGACCACGCGGTTCCGGCCAGGGGAGGGCGGGCGCGCTCCTGATTGGCCCCATGCAGCGCCGCAAGCTCGGGGGCCGAGCCGCCCAGCGCCGCGATGGCCAGCGTCAGCCAGGCGCGCTTGTCGCGCACTCCGTCGTGCGGGCTCAGGCGTCGCTCGGACACCTGGCGACTTGGTGGGGCCTGGCCTTCGTTGTCGTCAAAGCTTTCAAGGAGGATCGGCTCCCCCTGGGCAGCGAGGCTTGCCGGCAGTGCAAGTGCAGTGCCCGGAGAGCCACTGCGCGAGGGGCTGGCCTCGCGCTCTGCCTGTTGCAGCACCCGCTGCAGCACTGCCGCCGCGGGTGCGGCGGCGTTGCGCTGGCCAATCTCCACCACGGCGCGCAGGCTCTCGATAAACAGCGCATCGGTCGGCTCGGGCCGGGTCGAGTAATCGGTGCGCAGGTGAAAGAAGCGGCGCCGCAGCAAAAGGAAGCGCTCCAGGTGCGGCAGCGCTGCGGGCAAGGCAAGCGCCCCGGCCAGCCGCACCAGCCGCGGATCCGGATAGCTGGCAAAGTGCCGCAGCTGTTCGCCGACCAGGACCCCTGGCGGAGCCGTCGCGGTCGACCCGATGAACGCGGCCAGGTAGCGGACAAGGCGGGCGGCGGTCGCGGCATCGGTGGACAGCGGGACGCGCGGCGAGCGGGCGAGGATGCCGCGGTTGGCCAGCTGCCCGCGCAGCCCCAGCTGCAAGAAGCGATCGCGCTCGACAGCTGGCGTGCGCTCCAGCAGCTCGCGGAAGAAGCCGGCGGCCGGCGAGTCGGCGGCGCTCACCGCGGGGAGCGCCCGGCCTGCGAGCACCCAGGTAGCCACTAGCGCGAAGGCATCGGTGTCGCCGCTCAGCAGCGCCCGATAGGCCGCGGCCACCGTGCTTGGCCGGGCTGACTCACCAAGCAAGCGGCGACCCACCGGATCGCCGAGCAAGGACAGCTTGACCATCGGAGCCCTCTCTGGCTGGACTGCCGCCGGGCCACTTGTGCTCTGCGGGGCCGCCGACGCTGGACTGGCCGCCAGCATCCCCGCAACCAGAGTCCGCGCCCACTTCGCCGACATGCGCCCGACCATCGTAGTCCGTCCAGGCTCCCGCTGTCGATACCGGCGCGGGCCGCCGACTGCCGACCGGCCGACCGGCCGGGGTTGCACTGCGACATCGGCCGGGGCCTCTGGCGCGAAGTTGCCTCTTTGCTTGACACCCTGGGAACCTGGTGTCATGGTTTAGACCATAGTGGTCTAATCGATCTGGTCCAACTGAAACAGTTTACGATTTTCCCGACGAGCTTCGCCGTCGGGAAGACGGAGCGGCAGCCCCATGCCCCGGCCCCGGTTTGACAAGCTCGATCCCGAAGTGCGCGCCCGCATCCTGCAGGCCGCGGCGCAGGAGTTTGGAGCGAACAACTACGAGGACGCATCTATTAACCGCGTCATCCAGCAGGCGGGAATCAGCAAGGGCTCGCTCTACTACTACTTCGATGACAAGGAGGACCTGTTCGGGGCGGTGATGGCCCACCTTGAGGAGCAGTCCGAGGGAATGTTCGCGCCGCTGCCCGCCGACACGACGGCGGCGAACTACTGGGACAAGCTCGCCGAGCATGCGAGCCGGGTGTTCAAGGTCATCCGCGCCAATCCGTGGATCATGGCGTTTGGTCGACTGTTTCACGACACCCTGAAGAACCCTCCGGCAGAAGGTCCGCTCGCCGAGTGCATGCAGCGGATGCGCAAGGCCCGCGCCGACTTTGTCATGCGCGGTCAGGAGCTTGGGGTGGTGCGCACGGATGTGCCGCTGGATTTCCTGCTCACCGTGCTGGAGGGCGTGGATCAGAGCATGCACCCGTGGATGGCGCAGCACTGGAACCAGATGACGGATGAACAGCGCGAGGGCTTTGGCCTGCAGATGCTCGATCTGCAGCGGCGGATCATGCAGCCGACGTCCCCAGGAGCCCAGCCAGCGGTGGCGCGCGGCGGGCCCAGCTAGGCAGAGGGGCAGGCGCCGGCGGGACTGCAGAGCCGGCGAGGGTATTCGAGCGGTCTGGGATTGAAAGCGAGCTCGCAGCAGAGCTCTCAATAAAGTAGCCGGGGTCTGCGCGGGCGAAGGTGCGCTCGCCGCAGGGCAGCAAGAGCTGCGTCCGGCAGGGTAGGGACAGGATATTCCTGTCGTCAGCCGGTCTGGCCAGGCCAGACCTTGAGGACGTTGTTATGCGTTCACGCCTCACTTGGACTGGGTATGGAGCTTGCGCCTTGCTGGTCGCGCAGCTCACCGGCGCTGTCGCCATGGCACAGAGCCTGCCGTCCAGTTCCCTCCCAGCGACCGTTGAGGCGAGCGCCCCGGAGACGGAAGCGCTGCCGGCACCGCACGCGCTGACCCTGGAAGAGGCCCTGACGCTCGGCGAGAAGAACAACCGCGATCTGCTGGCCGCACGGGCCCGGCTGCGCGGCGCGCACGCCGATGTCGAGCGAGCGCTGGCGGCGCTGCTGCCGACGGTCACGGCGCAGGGCAAGTTCACCTATAATTATCCCGAGGTCACTTTCGATCTCGGTCAGATCCTCGGCGCCGGCGGGTCGATGGTCGCCTCGACGATGGGCTCGGCCGCTGCTCCGGCCGCAGCGGGCGGAGCGATCGCGCTCACGCCGCAGACCCAGCTCGACGGCCTGATCGCGGCCAACCTGCCGCTGCTCCTACCCGCGGCCTACCCGGCTCTGACCAGCGCGCGCGCCGGCTACCGCGCCCAGCAGAAGCGGCTGGAGGCGACTGCGGCCCAGGTGCTGCAGTCGGTCGCGACGGCGTTCTTTGCCGCCGCGGGTGCCGAAGAGCTGGTCACGGCGCGCCGCCACGCCATCGAGGTCTCGCAGAAGACCGTCGACATCGCCCACGTCCGCCTGGCCGCCGGGGTCGTCAATCGCGTCGAAGTGACGCGCGCTGAGCTGGCCCTTCTGCAGGCCCGGCAGCGGTTGCTCGAGTCGCAGGACGTGCGCGCGGCCGCCTATCGCACCCTGGGGACCATGCTGCAGCTTGACTCCAGCGCGCTGCGCGTTGTGCCAGCGCCGGTCGCCGCGCCGCTACCGTCCGCGGAGCAGCAGCTCATCGCCGAGGCGCTGCAGCGGCGTCCCGAAGTGGCCAGCCTGGAAGAGACGGTGCGCGCCGCCCAGGCCCAGGTGCGCTCGACCGCCCTGCGCTGGGCCCCGACGCTGAGCGGCTTTGGCAACCTTCGGCTGACCAACGCCACGGGCTTTGCCGGACGCGCTGACTACTACTCGCTCGGGCTGCAGCTCGACTGGCTGATCTTTGACGGCTTCTCTCGCGATGCGCAGCGCCATAGCGCCCAAGCGCAGCAGCGCGACGCCGAGCTCGGGCTCAGCCAGCTGCGCGACAATATCGCTGATGAAGTCTATAACGGCCGTCGTACCCTGCTGACGCGGCACAAGGGACTCCTTACCGCCGAGCGCGCGGTGCAGATGGCCAAAGATACGCTCGAGCTGGTGCGCGTCCAGTACGAGTCGGGAACCGGAACCCAGCTCGATCTGCTCACGGCCCAGGATCAGCTGATCCTCGCCGAGGTGGGTCTGGCGCAGGCGCGCTTCGATCAGGCGCTGGCGGTCATCAACCTCCGCCGTCTGACCGGCAGCCCGCTGGGCGGCGAGCTGCACGCTCGCGCCGACCGGCCAGGCCCATGACCATTACTCAAGGTTCAGGAGAACTTATCATGTCCACTTCATCCAGGTTGGGAGCGCTGCTCCTTTGTTTACCGCTCGCCGCCCTCTCGGCCTGCCAGCGCTCCGAGGCGAGCGCCGTCAAGGCCCCGGTGGAGCACGTCGCGCCGGTGCGGACCATGCGGGCCGAGGTCGCCCCGGCGGTCCGCCATACCTTCAGCGGCCGACTGCCGATCACCGGCGAGCTCAAGCCGGTGCAGGAGGTGACCCTGAAGTCGCGGGTCGCCGGCAACGTAGTCGTGCTCAAGTTCGACGAGGGGGATCGCGTCCGCAAGGGCGAGCTGGTGGCCAAGATCGAAGCCAGCAATCAGAAGGCGCAGCTGCGCAGCAGCTCAGCCTCTGTAGAAGTCGCGGACGCTCAGCTGGCCCGCTCGCAGGCCGATCTGGAGCGGCTCAAGCACGACCTGGAGCGCATCGAGAAGCTCGCCGCCCAGGGGGCCGCCGACCAGAAGACGCTGGATGACGCGCGCTCGGCGGTCAAGCTTGGCACGGTGGCGGTGCGCAGCGCCATGGGGCAGCTCGATCAGGCGCGCGCGGCTCGCGATCAGTCGCGCATCTCGATCAGCGATACCCGATATGTAGCGCCGATCAGCGGCGTCATCAGCCGGCGCAGCGTGTCGCTGCACGAGTACCTCGACACCCTCAAAAACCGCGACATCGTCACCATCGTCGATAACTCGGCGATGGAGCTGGTGGCGCAGGTGGCGGCGGATCTGGCCTCGGGGATCACCAAGGGCGGCAAGGTCGAGTTCCAGGTCAACGCCCCCAACCCGCACAGCCTCACCGGCGAGGTCATCGCGGTCAGCCCGACCGTCGATCCGCGCACGCGCACCATCCGGCTGCGGGTGCGGCTGCCCAACAGCGACGGCATCCTCAAGGGCGGCATGTACGCCACCGGCTACGTCACCATCGGCGGCGAGCGGCAGGGCGTGGGCGTCAAGACCCAGGCGCTGCGCCAGGAGGCGGTGGCTGCCGCCGAGGGCAGCGAGGCGGGTGGCGACGACGACAAGCAGAGCGTGCTGTGGCGGGTCAAGGATGGGGTGGCCGAGAAGCTGGTCGTGCGCACCGGCGTCACCGACGGCGACCTGACCGAGGTGCTGGAGGGGGTGGGCGTCGGCGATCAGGTCATCGTCAGCTCGCCCGCGGGCCTCAAGCCCAACACCAAGGTGACGATCGCCACCGCCGAGACCGCGGTGAGTGAGAATAAGTAATCCGATTTCTCCGGCTCGGTGATTTTGACTTGGAGGTAGCTCGTGGTCCTCTCTGACCTGTCTATTCGGCGCCCGGTGTTCATCACGATGATCATGCTGGCGTTCGTCGTGCTGGGCGCCTTCGCGCTGCGGCGGCTGTCGATCGACGAGTTTCCCAACGTCGATCTGCCGGTGATCACCGTCACCACCACCTGGGCCGGCGCCGGGCCCGAGTCGGTGGAGAGCGACGTCTCCAAGAAGATCGAAGAGGCGCTCAACACGGTGCCTGGGGTCAAGCAGATCTCCTCGCAGTCGCTGGAGGGCGTCTCCAGCGTCGTCATCCAGTTCAACCTCAACGTCAAGATCAACGACGCCGCCAACGACGTGCGCGAGAAGCTGGCGCGCATCAAGCCCGACCTGCCGATCGACGCCAAGGACCCTCTGATCGAGCGCCTGGACCCCGCCGACCGGCCGATCCTGTCGCTGGCTCTGTCCTCGGACAGCATGTCGCTGCGCGACCTCACCGAGCTCGCCGATGAGGACATCAGAAAGCGCCTGGAGAACGTGCCCGGGGTCGGCAAGGTGACGCTGGTGGGCGGCTCCAAGCGCGAGATCGAGATCCTGCTCGACCCCGCGCGGCTCGATGCCCGGGGCCTGCTGCCCGCCGACGTGATCAACGCCCTGAAGTCGAGCAACCTCGATCTGCCGGCGGGGCGCGTCGAGCGCTCGACCCAGGAGACGCTCTTGCGAGTCGCCGGCCGGGTGCGCGATGTGCGCGAGTTTCAGGACTTGCCGCTGCGGGTGGCCAGCGGCGGCGTGATTCGCCTGGGCGAGGTGGCGACGGTGCGCGACGGCGCCGAGGAGCGGCGCAGCCTGTCGCTGGTGGCGCGCCGCGAGGGCAGCGGCGCGGACGACAAGCTGTCGGTCACTCCCAACGTGGCGCTGGAGATCCGCAAGCAGTCGGGCCAGAACACGGTGGCGGTGGCCGACGCGGTGACCGAGCGGCTGGGCGAGCTGCGCGCCGCCCTGCCGGCGCAGGCGCGCCTGGACATCGTCATCAATAACTCCGTGTTCATCCGCGCCAGCGTCGAGCAGGTCGAAGAGGATCTGGTGCTCGGAGCGCTGCTTACGGTGGCCATCGTGTTCCTGTTTCTGCAGAGCTGGCGCTCGACGGTGATCACCGGCCTGACGCTGCCGATCTCGGTCATCGGCGCCTTCACCGCGGTGTGGGCGGCCGGCTTCACCCTGAACCAGCTGACGCTGATGGCGCTGACGCTGGCGATCGGACTTCTCATCGATGACGCCATCGTGGTGCGCGAGAACATCGTCCGCCACGTCGAGATGGGCAAGGATCACGTGCGGGCGGCGCAGGAGGGCACGAGCGAGATTGGCCTGGCGGTGCTCGCCACCACGCTGTCGATCGTCGCGGTGTTCGTGCCGGTGGCGTTCATGGGCGGGATCATCGGCCGCTTCTTCTTCCAGTTCGGCATCACGATCTCGGTGGCGGTGCTGCTGTCGCTGTTCGTCTCGTTCACGCTGGACCCGATGATGTCGTCGGTGTGGCCCGACCCGCACGGGGGCGGCAAGAAGAACTTCATCATGCGGGGCCTGGCGGCGTTTAACCGCGGCTTTGACTCGATGGCGGGCGGCTACCGCGGGGTCATCGGCTGGGCGCTGCGCCACCGCGTGGCGACGCTGGTGATGACGGCGGTGGTGTTCGTGGGCACCATGGGGCTGGCGCCGCTTATCGGCTTTGGCTTCTTCCCCGACGTCGATCGCGGTGAGTTCATCATCGTGCTGCGCACGCCGGTGGGCAGCTCGCTGAGCTACACCGAGCAGAAGGCGCACGAGATCCTGCAGGCGGTGCACAAAGATCCTGAGATCGGCTACACCTTCACCTCGATCGGCGGCGGCGCCACCGGCACCGTCATCGACGGCCAGATCTACGTCAAGCTCAAGCCCAAAAAAGAGCGCAAGCGCACCATCTTCCAGATCCGCCCCGGGGTGCGCGAGCGCATCGCCCAGGTGGTGGACGTCGTCACCGCGGTGGTCGACGCCGGCGGCATCGGCGGCCCGCAGTCGCCGCTGCAGATCAGCGTCAAGGGCCGCGAGCTGTCGCAGCTCGATGCACTGGCGCAGAAGGTCCTGGGCATCGCCACCGGAACGCGCGGCGCGGTGGACGTGCAGATAAGCCAGGAGAACACCAAGCCCGAGCTGCGCCTGCACATCGACCGCCAGCGCGCCGCCGACGTCGGGGTCAGCGTCTCGGAGATCGCCACCACGCTGCGCGCGCTGGTCGCCGGCGAGCTGGCCGGCAACTTTGAAGATCGCAACGGCCGCACCTACGACATCCGGGTGCGCCTGCCAAGCTCGGGGCGCACCAACCAAAAGGACATCGCGCGGCTGTTCGTGCCCGGGGCGATGAAGCCCGAGGGCGGACGCAACCTGGTGGCGCTCGACCAAGTCGCCAACATCTCGCGCGGCGTCGGGCCGTCCAAGATCAACCGCATCGACCTGTCGCGCGAGATCCGCATCACCGGCGGCGTCGAGGCGCGGCCGCTCGGCGACGTCAGCAGCGACATCAAGGCCCAGGTCAAAAAGCTCGACCTGCCCGAGGGCTACTCGGTGGACCTGGGCGGCCAGACCAAGGACCTCAACGAGACCGCCGGCTATGCGCTAGAGACCCTGATCCTGGCGATCATCTTTATTTACCTCGTGCTGGCCTCGCAGTTTGAGAGCTTCCTGCAGCCGCTGGCGATCATGATGTCTTTGCCGCTGTCGATGATCGGCGTGTTCTTCGCGATGCTGGCCTCGCGCGGGACGATCAACATGATGACGATGATCGGCATCATCATGCTGATGGGCCTTGTCACCAAGAACGCCATCCTCCTTATTGACAACGCCAACCAGCGACGCACCGAGGGCATGTCGCGCGCCGAGGCGCTGATCGCCGCCGGCGAGATCCGGCTGCGACCGATCATCATGACCACCCTGGCGATGATCTTCGGCATGGTGCCGCTGGCGCTGGCGCTGGGCGAAGGCGCCGAGTTCCGCGCCCCGATGGCGCGCGCGGTAATCGGCGGCCTGATTAGCTCGACGCTCCTCACCCTGGTCGTGGTGCCGGTGGTCTACACCTACCTCGACGGCATCGGCACCTTCTTCGCCCGCCTGTGGACCGGCGGCAAGGCGGTGCACCCCGAGCCCCATCATGTGGCCGGCCACTCTGCCGCGGCCGCCGCGCCGGCCGTGCCGCCTACAGTCCCAGGACCAGCGTGACGTGGTTGCGCTCGTTCACGCGCGCATAGCGCACTTCGTCCATCAGAGTACGTAGCAGATGAAGTCCGAGCCCGCCCACCGGACGCGCCTCGACCGGCTGATCGAGGTCTGGGGCGGGCACCGATAGCGGGTCGAAGGCGGCGCCGCTGTCCTGGTAGCGCGCCACGAGCTTGCTGTCTTCCAGCGACACCACCACCATCACCGTGTGTACAGACTCGGCGGGCGGCGACCCAAGCGGATCGGCCGCGGCCCCGTGCACAGCGAGGTTTGTGAGGAGCTCTTCCAGACCAAGGACCAGCTTGTGCGCCGTCCTCGCCTCGACGCCGTGGTCCAGGCAGAACGCCTCGACCGCGGCGCTCAGGGCCGGGATGTCCTCAAGGCGGCCCTGGCACTCTGCGCGCAGGGTCATGGGGGACAAGGAAGGCCTGCGTAAAAGGGGCCCAAGGGCCGGCGCTGCGGTGAGGTGGGCAGGGTCATGGGCATGCAAAACAGGTGGAAAAGGCGATTATACTTAAGGTATTTTCAAGCATGGCTTTTTTCCGTTCGCTCGCCCAGCCTCTCAGGGGGAGCTTGCGCATTCTTACTGCAGGGTGTCTGACGCTCCTTTTTTTCGCGGCGCGACCCGCCCGCGCCGAGTCGGCCGCTGCCCCCGCTGAGGCCGTAAGCATCGGTCAGGTGAAGAGCGCCCGCGGGCAGGTGTTCCTCCTGCGCGGCCAAGAGCGGCGCCCGCTGCAGGCCGGCGAGGCAGTGCAGGAGCACGATGTCATCGAGACCGGACCCGATGGCGGTGTCGGCATCACCTTTACCGACAACAGCCTCATCTCGGCCGGCCCGCGGAGTCGGCTGTCGCTGGACAGCTACCGCTTTGACTCGATGGCCTTCTCGGGCAGCTTCCTGGCCAGCCTGCTGCGCGGCACCCTGGCGGTGGTCTCTGGCGATATCACCCGGCGCACGCCGGGCGCGATGAAGATCCGCACGCCGCGGACGATCCTCGGGGTGCGCGGCACCGAGTTCGTCGTTGCCACGGAGGAGCCATGAGGCGCCAGCTGACGGCTCTCCTCCTTGTCGCCGGCGGCTGCGCGGTCCGCCCGGATCTGTACGAGGCGTCGCCGCTGCCGGTGCGCGCCGCGCTCGGCCCCGACCTGTTCGTCGTGCTGCCCGGTCACAGCGACCATATCGGCGGCATCACTGTCGCCCAGAGCGAAGCCGCCGAGCCGGTGACGCTGACCACGCCGCTCGCCGCGGTGCAGCTGAACCGCCAGGGCCACCTCGAGCGCGTCCCGATCACCCAGGCCCAGGTCGAGGAAATCTTCGGCGCCGCCCTGGGCGGGCTGCCCAAGCGCCCGCAGCACTTCATCCTCCACTTTCAGGAAGGCAGCGATACGCTGACCCCGGAGTCCGCGAGCCAGCTGCCCGAGGTGCAGGCAGAGGTCAAGAGCCGCCCGCAGGTCCAGGTCGAGGTCATCGGCCACACCGATCGCCGCGGGGCCCATGAGATGAACGTCGAGCTGTCCCGGCGGCGCGCCGAGGCGGTGCGCCAGCGCCTCATCCAGGACGGACTTGCGGAGTCGGCGATCACCGCGATCGGCCGCGGGGAGCTCGACCCGCTGATCCCCACCGAAGACGAGGTCGCCGAGCCGCGCAACCGCCGGGTCGAGGTCACGGTGCGCTGACGGCGGCGGCGTTGCGGCGCAGGGCGAGGATGGCGATGTCGTCAGCGGGCTCTGCTCCGTCGGCGAAGCGCCGCACATCGGCGATCAGGCGGGCGATGACCTGCTCGGGGGCGGTCTCGGGCGCGGCCGCCAGCGCCGCCGCGACGCGGGTCAGCGAGTAAAGCTGACCATCGCCGCTCTGAGCCTCGGGGACGCCATCGGTGAACAGGACCAGGCAGTCGCCGACCTGCAGGGTCGTCTGCTCTGCCGGGTACTCGAAGTCGTCCACCGCGCACAGCGGCGGCCCGCCGGCCGAGGTGAGCGCCCGCGGCGCCTGACCGGGGCGCAGGATGAACGGCGGGTCGTGACCGGCATTGGCGTACTCCAGCTCTCCGGTCGCGAGGTCGAGGATGCCGGCGAACACGGTGACGAACATGCTCTCGGGGTTCTCGCGGGAGATCTCGCAGTTCACCTCGCTCATGATCTGGCCGATGGCGGCGCGGCGGCGCAGCGCGCTGGCCTTGTACAGAGTCTTGGTCAGCGCCATGAACAGCGACGCCGGCACTCCCTTGCCGGCGACATCGCCGATGAGGAAGAACAGGCGCTGCTTCTCCATCAAGAAGAAGTCGTAGAGGTCGCCGCCCACCGCGCGCGCCGGTTCGATAAAGGCGTGGAGGTCAAAGTCCGGTCGGTCGGGGAAGGCCGGGAACAGCCGCGGCAGGATGCCCATCTGAATGCGCCGCGCCGCCGCCAGGTCGGCGTCCTGTTCGCGCTGCTGCCGATCGGCGGCCACCAGGTTGAAGCCGAGCACCGCGGGGACCGGCAGCAGCAGGAGCAGCAGCGGGAAGGTCGGATCGATGAGCAGCCGCGGCCCTAGATAGCACACGAGCGACCCGCCCAGGCACAGCGGCAGCAGCACGAGCGGCAGCAGCGTGCTCCACAGCGGCCGCAGCCGCCCCGCCAGCTGCACCAGCACAAGGCCCAAGGCCAGCCCCAGCCCGACCTCGGCCCGCGCGGCCCACGGCGGGCGCCGCAGCGGCAGCCGGCCCAGGCTCGTCTCCAGGGCCTGCTCCAGCACCTGGGCGCGCACCTCGACCCCGGGGATCGGCTCACCGAGCGGCGACGACGCCTGATCCAAGAGGCCGATGCCGGTGAGGCCGACCAGGAGGATGCGGCCCTCTAGCGCCCCCGGCTGCAGCTTGCCGTCGAGGATGTCGCCGGCGGAGACGAACCGCTCGGGCAGGTGCGGCGCGTAGTGGACCCACATCCGGCCGTCTGGCTCGGTGGGCAGGCGCAGGCCGCCGACCTCGACCGTCGCCCCGGCGCGGTCGCCGCGCAGGACGATGCGGTCGGCGCCGCTGGCCACCCGCAGCATCTCCAGATCTAGCGACGGCACCAGGCGGTCGGCGATGCGCACGAGCAGCGGCACCCGGCGGACGATGCCGTCGCGCTCGGGCGGCTGGGCGAGGTTGCCGCGGCCGCGCGCCGCCAGGTCGAGCTCCGCAGTGCTGCGCACGGCGTCGTCGAAACGCTGCAGCTGCAGCGCCAGCGCCTCGCTCTGGACGAGCACCGGCGGCGCCACAAGGTCCGTGGTGGCGGGCGGCTGCTCTACCAGCACGCCGGCCACGCCCAGGACCACCGGCGCGGCAGCCAGGCTGCGGGCAAACAGCTCATCGTTGCGCGGCAGCCTGGCCAGGCCCGCGCGCAGAGGCGCGAGCAGCTCCTCCAGGTCCGGCCGCTGCAGCACGCGCTCGGGGGACAGGCGGTCGGGCTCGGGAAAGATCATATCCATGCCGATCACCAGCGGCCGCTGCCGGGCCAGCTGACTGATAAGGCGCGCCAGGAGGTGCCGCGGCCACGGCCACTGACCGTAGCGCTGCAGGCTGGCTTCATCTATATCGATGACCATCACGCGCAGCTTCTGCGGCCGCGGCCGGAAGATCTGCAGGCGATCGAAGGCGCGCAGGCGCAGCTGCTCGACCGGCGCCGGATCCGCCAGGCGCAGCACGGCGAGCGCCGCCAGCACGAGCAGCCCGGCCAGCGCCCCGGTGCGGCGCCCCGGCGGCGGCAGCAGCTTGCGTAACCGGCTGGACATCGCCGGCTACAGCCGGAGCTCCAGCCCGTCGTAGGCAGCGCTTACCCGCAGCGGCCGGGCGCCCTCGGCGGCGGCGCGGGAGATGGCCTCAAAGCGGATCGTCTCGGCCAGCACCTTGTCGAGCGTTGCATCATCGAACACCGGCTCGTGGTGAAACAGGCACAGGTGATCGACCCTGGCCAGCTGGCACAGCTCGACCGCGATGATGTTGCTTGAGTGGCCCCAGTCCTCCTTCACCGAGATCGCATCCGCCAGCGAGTACATGGCGTCGAAGATCACCAGATCTGCATCGCGGAGAAAGTCGATAAACGGGTAGCTCTCATCGAGCTTGTCGTACTTGTGCTCGGAGTCTGTAGAGTAGACAACACTCTTGCCGCCGCGCGTGAAGCGATAGCCGTAGGAGTCCCCGGAGTGCTGCTGCTTTTGCAGCTGGACCTGCAGCCCCGCGATGTCGTAGCGCTGCCCGGGCTGCAGCCGGACAAACTCGATGCGGGCGCCGAGCTTGTCGAAGTCGACCGGGAAGCAGGGCGCCGACTGCTGCCGGACAAGCGCCCGGCGCAGCACCTCTTCGACGTCGTGGCCGCCGTGGATGCGGATTACGTTGCCGGGGATGTAGGCCGGGGTGAAAAACGGGAACCCCATGATGTGGTCCCAGTGCACATGGGACAAAAAGACGTTGTACACGTTGCGCGGACCGCGCTCGGCGAGGATCTTCTGGCCCAGCTCGCGCGCGCCGCTGCCCAGATCGCACAGCACAAGCTCGTCGCCGCCGCCGTCGAGCTGCACGCACGCCGAGTTGCCGCCGTAGGTGCTGGAGGTGGCGAAGTCCAGCTCGTGGTCCAGGAACTGCTCCACGGCGGCTCCGTCAGCGAAGCGGCGGCCGTCCGCCTTGAGCAGCGCAGCGCGCAGCTTCTGCCGCACTGCGGCTGCGGACAGCGGCGCCGGGAGTGAGCCGCGGGTTCCCCAGAAGCGGACCGTCAAGACAGGCGACGGCGTGGACGGCGGCGCAGGCATCAGGGACTCCATGGTGGCGGCTAGAGGTGCGCGGCCGCGTCCCAGGCCGCGGCAGATTCGGGAGACATCCAGGCGATTGCCTCGCGCGGGGTGGCGAAGCTTTTGACCACGAAGTTGAAGCGGCTGATCTCGAAGATCTCCTGGACCACCGGCTGCAAGGCAGCGACGGCCAGCTTGCCGCCGTTGGCCTTGGTCTGCTTGGCGGCCACCATCAAGGCGCGCAGGCCCACGCTGCTGATGTAGGCGACGCCGCTCATGTCGACTACAACCTGCGCGCCGGTGCGCCCGGTTGCCGCCGCCAGCCGGGTCTGAAACGCTTCACTGTGCGCTGCGTCGATGCGGCCGGACGGACAAAGGACCGTGACGGCGCCGCAGACTTTCTCGCGAATTTCCATAGCTGCTCCTCGGGGACGGTGCCGGGCGGCGGCTGCCGCGCAGAACTCCAGGCTAATCTTCGCCGATTTCGCCCGCGATCGTCTAGTGGGCGCGGCCGACCCGGGGCGCACGCCGTCCCCCAAGCTGCAGTCCGGCCGGCTGCTCACCCACGAAGGCGCGAGCGCATGGCCTCGCTTGCAGGCTGGCCCCCAGGTAGAAGGCATCCAGCCCCTGTGATAGTCTGAAGCTCGGACTCATGGCGCAGTGGAAGCTCGATGATATCGCCGGGGACTTCTGCCCGATGGGAAAGCACCTGGTGCGCCTCGACGGCGACATCCTGTGCATCTGCGTGCGGGGGGTGATCGAGCTGTCCGAGATGATCTGCATCACGGTCCTGGCGCGCGAGCTGTATGAGCGCCACGGGTACGCGCTGATCCTCTGCGATGCCACTGACGCCAAGAGTCCCACCATGGAGACTCGTCGCTACCAGCACGAGCAGCACAAGGCGCAGGTCTTTCCAAGCCACAGCGCCGTCTACGGCGCCAGCACCTTGGTCCGCAGCATCGTCGTGCTGGCCCAGCGGGCGACCGAGCTCGTGACTGGCAAGCAGACCCCGGCGTCCTTCCACAAGACCGAAGCCGAGGCCCGCGCGCAGCTGGCACTGCAGCGGTCCCGGCTCAGCCCCAAGCGCCCGTCCTAGCGCGCTCCCCTTGCAGCCACCGGCCGAGCCAGGGCCTACGCGTGCTCGCAGCGATAAAGGAAAAGTCAAGATGAGCACCTATGTCCTGTCTTTGCAGGAGAGCGACAGAGCGAAGCTGATGCTGATCGGTAGCAAGGGGGCCAGCCTGGGCGAGCTGTCCCGGATCCCGGGGCTACGGGTGCCGGATGGCTTCTGCGTTACCACCGCTGCATATAAGAAAATAGTCGAGAATAACAAGGAGCTGGACAGCCTGCTGGATGAGCTGCGGCAGCTTCAGCCAGAGCAGCGGGAGGAGACGCGCGCGCTCAGCGCCAGCGTCCGTCGACTGATCGAGTGCACGCCCATTCACCCCCGCCGGGTCCAGCTGGCGGGGGTGATCCAGAAGATGGTCTTCCCGCAGGCTGCGGGCGTCCTGTTTACCGCCGATCCGGTGTCCTCCAACAGGAAAGTAGCATCCATTGATGCCGGCTTCGGGCTTGGTGAGTCCCTGGTCTCGGGCCTGGTCAATGCTGATAGCTACAAGACGCCCGACGGCAAGGTGATCCACAAGAAGACATCGACCAAGCAGCTGGCCTGCTATGCCTTGAAGGACGGCGGGACGACAAGACAGGAGCTTGAGCCTGCGCGGCAGAACCAGGCGGCGCTGACGGATGCGCAGATCTTGGAGCTTGAGTGAATCGGCAGAACGATCGAGCAACATTTCCGCTGCCCCCAGGACATCGAGTGGTGCCTGGCTGACGAAGCATTTTATGTTGTCCAGAGCCGGCCCATCACCACGCTGTTTCCCATCCCTGCGGCAGATGACCAGGAAAATCACGTCTATGTCTCAGTAGGTCACCAGCAAATGATGACCGACCCCATCCGGCCCCTGGGGCTGTCTGTTTACCTCATGACGACCCGCGCCCCGATGCGCACCGCGGGTGGCAGGCTATATGTCGAGGTTACGCCCATGCTGGCGTCTGCGGCCGGCAGGAAGCGGGTCATGGATACCCTGGGGCAGTCCGATCCGCTCATCAGGGATGCGCTTATGACGCTCGTAGAGCGCGGCGACTTTATCAAGCCGCTACCCGCAGCCGAGCAGGGGCAGGGCAGCGACCAGAGCAGACCGGGGGGGCCGGCGGTCTATCCGAAAAATCAAGGCCGCCCCGGGTCTAGCCTCTGACGGGGAAAACCTCGCCGGTGCCTACAGGCGGGAAGACCTCCCGGCGCAAGCCCTGCTCGGCTTGCCCGGATCTTCCGGAGTCATACAAGGGCGGGCGCGCGTCATCGCAGCCATGGAAGATGCCGACCTGGCAGCCGGGGACATCCTGGTCACGTCCTTCACGGATCCCAGCTGGAGCCCCTTGTTTGTCTCGATAAGCGGCCTGGTCACGGAGGTGGGCGGCGCGATGACGCACGGCGCAGTGATTGCCCGGGAGTATGGACTGCCGGCAGTGGTCGGGGTGGAGAATGCGACCCGGCTGATCAAGGACGGACAACAGATCCGCGTAGATGGCACGGACGGATATGTAGACATACTGCCATCGGGCAGCTCTTAATATGAATCCGCCGTGCCGGGATCGCGAGCTACCGGAGGCTTGGGCGGGCTACGTCTGCCACCTGAGGATGGTCCCGTTATAGCCCACGACCCAGACGTTGTCGGAGTCGCTGCCCCACGCAGCCGTGAGGATGTTGGTGGTGCCGCTGGTCTGGGCGACCCAGTCGGTCCCGCTCCACTTCAGGATCCTGTCAACAACTTTTTCTCTGTCGTCGCCGTGGGCTTAATTAAGTCCGCTTCATACTCGCGGATCTCAGTTGATTAATCGTACTATAAATTACACTTTATCGAGTCGCTGCCACATCCGTCACGGAGCACCTAGCCCAGAAAATGGCAGGCGGCAGCGCGGAATGATCGATGAGGTCCGCGCGGTGCCGTGAGGTGGTCAACCGCTCATGCGGAAGGCCAGGCCGTCGTGCGGGCGGCAGATACGACGAGCCGCGGACGAAGTCTACTTTTATCGCCGACGTCGCCAGCCTCGGCAGCGACCCCAAGTAAAGGGACTCAGCGGTGGCAATAACTATGGTTTGGAGCGAGGAGGGTTTAGTTCGCTATCGACTGGGTCGACCCCGATGAACGAAACCCGCGCGGGAGGCGCGCGGTGGGGGGCGGGCAGAGCGCCCAACTTTCTACCTAGGCACGATGGTTATTCTTGTTCAAGGAGGGTCAAGTGGCGGCCAACGGCCACGGGGTCATGGTTACGCAGGCTAGCGAGAATTTCGTCAGTCTCGGCGAGTTGAAGAAGAAGGTTTTCACACTCGCTGCGATCCATCGTATTGCTCAGGCGACGGGCTATGGCCGGAAACTGGTCGATGCAAAATGCGATTAGATCCGTATTGGTGCGAAAGATGGCACCAAGGAGTTTTCGGATTGCAGACCTAGTCGGCGGCTGGCTCGGAAAAGGAGCGGGACGATGCCGGAGCCCAGTGGAGTGGACCGGCGTCGAGGGGTTCGGTGACTCGGCGCCCTGCTGAATCGCGATGGAATTACCGGTACCGGTGACGACGATTGAACCAATTTGCTGATGCTGAATCACCTTATGGGATACGTTCTGTAATCTATCTTCGGGTGTGGTATCTGTGGTGCGGTTAAGAGGCGCGTGCTGGAGCGTGTGCACAACGAATGCTGCCGCGTTGTCTGCCGCCTGCTGTTGGCGGGCATCCTTGTCTTGTGCCTTGTTTCCATCTGCCCAGTCGCAGATGGCTTTAACCAGCACCCAGTCCACCTTGGCATCCTGGCAGGCCACATACAGCCCTGCACCTTCCATCTCGCCACCGATGGCTTCCGACTCCAGGCGCTGCAGCTGCCCGCGGTAGTCGATGTTGTCGACCAGCTTGTCACCCGTCAACAGTAGGCCAAAGCGCACCCTGGCACCGCTCCAGTCCAGAGCCGCGCTGGTAAAGTAGTTCAGCAGCCGCGCAGAGCCATGCGGGCGGTCACCGCGCGGGGTTATCTGGCTCGCGCCGACTCGCTGGAGGTCATACAGCATGAGTTGGCGCGAGACCAGGATGTCCCCCAACGCCTGCTTCTGCTCGTTCATGCCGAAAGC
>JBGANQ010000046.1:0-72003 GCA_044222245.1 Polyangia bacterium
CGCTTGGCCCCGCCCTGGGTCAGGGCCGCCGCCTCGGGCAGCTGGGCGATGCGGCGCAGCAGCTCGCCGGCGTCGGCGGGCCGCTTGGCCGGGTCGATGGCCAGCACCTCATTGAAGAAGCTCTGCAGCTCGGGCGAAAACGTCTGGTCCTTGCACAGCTCGCCGAGCGGCAGCGGCGGGTTGACCAGCCGCAGCATGGTCATCATGGTGTCGCCCTCGTCGCCGCCGCGGCCCCACGGCATGCGGCCGACGATGAGCTCGATGAGCATCAGGCCCAGCGCGTAGACATCGCTCTGCTTGCTCGCCGGCCGCCCCTCCAGCTGCTCGGGCGCCATGTACATCGCGGTGCCGATGCGCACGCCGGCGACGGTCTTGATCGCCATCCGGTTGCCGCGGTGGCCTTCCAGCAGCTTGGCGATGCCAAAGTCCAGGACCTTGATGACCTCCTCGGTGGCGCCCTCCTCGTTGACCTTCTTGGCGACGAAGATGTTGTCGGGCTTGAGGTCGCGGTGGAGCACGCCCTTTCTGTGCGCCACCACCATCGCCTTGACCGCCGGCATGAGCAGCTCCAGGGCGCGCTCGGGCGGCAGGCGGTGCTCGCGACGGAAGATCGCCGCCAGGCTCTCGCCCTCCAGGAACTCCATGGCGATGAAGACCTGGTTGTCGTCGGTCTTGCCGCTGTCGTAGATCGTGATGGCGTTGGGGTGGTCGACGGTGCTGGCGGCCAGCGCCTCGCGCTCAAAGCGCGCCACCATATCGGGGTTGAGCGCCATCTCGGCGTGCAGCAGCTTGACCGCGACCTCGCGGCCCATCGGCAGCTGCACCGCGCGGTGGACCGTGCCCATGTTGCCGGCGCCGATGCGCTCTTTGAGCACGAAGCGCCCGCCGAGGACCTGCTCCTGGATCTCCAGCGGGGCGCCGTCCTTGGGGCAGAACTTCACGTCGTTCGGATATACCGATCGGCACACCGTGCAGTAGCGGTTCTGTGGGAGCGACTCACTCACGGGCAGCCTAGCGGGTTCTCCGGGGCGCTATTTGGCCTCGCCCACCCTAAGCCCCTCCCGTCCACCCCGAACTGGGGCTCTATAGGGGGGGCACCGAGTGGAGTAGACCGAGGCGCCAACCTAACCATGGTAACACGCTCGCAGAAAATCGCGGTGGGAGCTCACGAGGCGAGCTCGACACCCAAGGCAGGTCGGACCTACGCGGCGGCTTGGTCGCCGCCGCCGACCTTGCCCTGCGACCTGGCGGCCCTGCTTGCCTCCTGGCTTGCCCCCTGGCTTGCCTCCTGGCTTGCCTCCTGGCTTGCCCTGGCCGGAAGCACCTATTGGCTGCATTTTCCGATTGTTTTATAGTGGGAACGAGTGCCCGGGGGTCTTGTTGTCTATCTCGGCTGCGCCGACCAGTGTAACTAGGGTCTGTTCCGTCTGCGGTACCTCGTACCTGCAGGGCACGGCGCATGCCTGCCTGTCGGGTAACGCGGCGATTGCCGATGGGGACGACCTGCTCGGGGCGATCCTCGGCGAGCGCTACCGCATCCTGTCGCTGCTCACCAAGGGCGGCATGGGCGTCATCTACAAGGCCCAGCACACGGTCCTCGACAAGCCGCTGGCGATCAAGATCATGCTGCAGGCGCAGGACGACGCCGCCCGCCAGCGCTTCCTGCAGGAGGCCAAGCTCGCTTCGCTCGTCCGCCACCCCAACATCGTCGACATCGTCGACTTTGGCGTGCTCACCAGCAAGCAGCCCTACCTGGTGATGGAGCTGCTTGTCGGCAAGACCCTGGCCGACGTGATCATGGAGGGCCCGCTGCCCGCCGCCCGGGTGTGCCACATCGCCGCCCAGATCGCCCGCGGCCTGCACTCGGTGCACCAGAAGGGCATCATCCATCGCGACCTCAAGCCGGCTACTGGAGCCGCCGCTCGCCCGCTGGCCGCGGCGCCTTCCGCGGCGACGCCAAGCGGCCAAGCGGCGGCCGGTTTCTGCGGAACGGCTCTGCCGCGGCGCAGGGTCGGCGCGGTCGCCGCGGCCCGCCGGTGGGCCGCGAGCTGGCGGCAGCTTGCGGGTCAGCCCTGGTGCTTGGCTTTCTCGGTCGCGGCGAGCAGCTGCGGGTAGGTCCCGGGCTCCATCGCCGAGTGACCGGCGTCGGGCACGATGATGTACTCCGCCTCAGGCCAGGCGCGGGCGAGCTCGTCGGCCATGGCGAGCGGGCAGACCATGTCGTAGCGACCCTGGATGATCGTCGTCGGCAGGTGGCGGATGCGATCGAGGCCGTTTAGGAGATCGTTTTCCGGGCCGCGCACCTCGTACTTGAAGTAGTGGGCGGTGATGCGGCCCAGGCTCAGCGCCAGGTGGTCGCTGCAGAAGGCGGCCACCGCCTCGGGGTTGGGCAGAAGGGTCGAGCACGAGCAGTCATAGATGCTCCAGGCGCGGGCCACCGGCATGTGCACGGCCGGATCGGGATCGATGAGGCGCTTGTAGTAGGCATTTAGCAGGTCGCCGCGCTCGGACTCGGGAATCGGCGCCACGAAGTCGCGCCAGGCTTCGGGGAAGATCATGCGGATGCCGTGCAGGAACCAGTCGACCTCGGACTGGCGGCACAGGAAGATGCCGCGCAGGATGAGCGCCCGGCAGCGCTCCGGGTGAGCGTGCGCGTAGGCCAGCCCGAGCGTCGAGCCCCACGAGCCGCCGAACACCGTCCAGCGATCGATCTGCAGGTGAGCGCGCAGGGCCTCCATATCGGCGACCAGGTGCGCGGTCGAGTTATCGATGATCTCACCGAGCGGAGTGGAGCGTCCGGAGCCGCGCTGGTCAAAGATGACGATGCGATAGAACGCCGGATCGAAGAACCGGCGGTGGGTCACGGTCGCGCCCGCTCCCGGGCCGCCGTGCAGGAACACCACCGGAACCCCGCGCGGGTTGCCACACTGCTCCCAGTACACTGCGTGCCGACTATCGACGGCGAGTAACCCGGACGCATAGGGTTCGATCGCGGGAAACAGCTCACCCCTGCTCATGATTTCATCCTCCATAGAGGATCTTAGGTTACGAGTTTATTCGTTGGTGTGCGCTCTCTTCGCAGTAAGTTCGCTATCAATTTTTTGCCACCCAGCAAGGATGGCTGCGAGGACGGGACCAAATAGGAAAACACCCGTCCACTTGTCCAGGTGAACAGAAGGTCGATGATGTAGGTGGCCTTCCGACTCTGCACTGGAGGTGGCGGCTACAATATTTTATCCCTCTGACAAGCGGCGACCGCGCCTTGTGCGCAGCGGCGCTGGCGCTTTTGGCTGCAGCTGCGCGCAAAGCGTGATAACGCACTGCCAGCGCACAGGCTCTGCGGACCTGGTGCGATAGCGCCCCGGTTGGCGCGGCGTGAAGTGGGCAATGGCCCGACGGCTGATTTACGTCCATCAGTCGACATGCGCCGGCTTCTTTCTGGTTGCACGGACGCCGCGGTGCCTGCGAATAATGTCGCCGCTTGCGGGACCAGCCCCCGTTCCGGCGCACCGGCCCGGCGAGGACGCGACTGGCAGACTCCCGAGGCTCGAAGATTGCAGTGGTGCCGCGCGGCGGAGACCCAGGCCCGAGCGGCGACCCCCAAGGCTGCGGGCAACAGGAGACAGGGATCGACATGAAAGTGCTTGTAACCGGAGGAAACGGCTTCATCGGCTCGGTGGTGGTGCGCCTGCTGGTTGCCGGCGGTCATCAGGTGCGCTGCCTGCTGCGGCAGTCGAGCCAGACCGAGCGGCTCGCCGAGCTCCCCTACGAGCGCGCCGAGGGCGATGTGCGCGACGCTGCCGCGGTGGCGCGCGCCGTGGACGGCTGCGGCGCGGTGATCCACCTGGCGAGCCTGTCGGCCTGGGATCTTATCGACTCGCCGCTCATGGATGAGGTGGTCGAGGGCGGCACCCGCAACGTGCTGGCGGCGGCCAAGGCGCGGCCGGGCACCCGCGTGGTGTTCGTGTCCAGCATCCTGGCCATCAACGGCTCGGCGGCGCCGCAGACCTTTGATGAGACGGCGGCGTGGACCCTTGATGAGGGGGAGCTCATCTACTCGCGCTCCAAGCGGCAGGCCGAGGCGCTGTGTCAAGACGCGGTGAAGGACGGGGTCGATGTCGTCATCGTCAATCCCGGCGAGGTCTACGGGCCGCACGACACGGCGCTCATCACCGCCTGCAACCTCATCGACTTCGCCAAGTCGTCGCCGGTGCTGGTGTGCGACGGCGGTACGTCGGTGGTGTACGTCGATGACGTGGCGGTGGCGATCGTGCGCGCGATGGAGCGGGGGCGGCGCGGCGAGCGCTACATCCTGGGCGGGGAGAACCTGACCATCCGCCAGCTGGCCGAGCAGTGCCTCGCGCTGCTCGGCCAGAAAAAGACCATCCTCAAGATCCCCAACGTCGTCATCCGCACCGTCGCCGCCGTGGGCAAGAAGCTCCGCCTGCCCCTGCCGTTTAACCCCCACGTGATTCCCTACGCCACCCGCTACTGGTTTATGGACCCGGGCAAGGCGCAGCGTGAGCTCGGCGTGAGCTTCCGCTCGGCACGGGACACGCTGGCCCCAACCCTGGCCTGGCTTAAGGAGAGCGGTCGCATCGCATGATGGAAATGTACGCTGACACAGGCTCCGCCCCGCGCGCGGAGACCGGGATCCCGCCGCGGAGCGCGCCGCGGACTTTAATCGACGTGCTCGATGGCCTGTACGAACTCGGCGATGAGCGCGGGTTCACCTTCTTGCCGTCCGGTCCCGGGGAAGAGCGCTACCTCGGCTTCCGCACCCTGGTGAAGGAGGCGCGGCGCTACGGCCGGCACTTGCGCGCGCTCGGGCTGAACAAGGGCGATCGGGTCGCCCTGGTCATCCCCGAGGCCGATGAGTTCGTGCTGGCGTTCCTCGGCGCCGCCAGCGCTGGCATCTTGCCGGTGCCGCTGTATCCGCCGCTGTCCCTGGGGCGGCTGGATGCCTACCTCGACTCGACGGTGCGCATCCTGGAGGCATCGTCGGCCGACATGGTGCTGACGACCGGCCGGGTGCAGAAGGTGCTGTGGTCGGTGATGGACCGGGTGCCGACGCTGCGCGATCTGATCACGGTCGACAAGCTCAAGCAGGGGCGCGAGTCCGAGCTGCCGCCGGTCGTCATCGAGCCGGCGGATCCGGTGTTCCTGCAGTTCACCTCGGGCTCGACCTCGGCGCCCAAGGGCGTGGTGGTCAGCCACGCCAGCCTTATCGCCAACGTCAGTCCGATCGCCCGCGAGGGGCTGCAGCTCGGGCCGGCCGATCACGCGGCCTCGTGGCTGCCGCTGTATCACGACATGGGGCTCATCGGCTTTGTCCTCACGCCGCTTTACGCCGCGGTGCCGGTGTGCTTCATCCCGACGCTGGAGTTTGTGCGGCGGCCGACGCTGTGGATGGACGTCATCCACCGCTTCCGCAGCACCGTGACGTTCGCGCCAAACTTCGCCTTCGCGCGCCTCACCAAGCGCGCCACCGAGGCGGATCTGGCGCGCTGGGACCTGTCGTGCCTGCGCGTGGTCGGCTGCGGCGCCGAGCCGATCCACGCCGACACCATGCGCACCTTTATTGATCGCTTCGCCGCTGCCAAGCTGCGCCCTGAGGCGATCCTGCCCTGCTACGGCATGGCCGAGGCGACGCTGGCGATGAGCTTCCTTGGCCTGCACGACCGCCTGCGCGTCGACTCGATCGACAGCGACACCTGTCACGAAGAAGATCGCGCCAAGCCCGTCGCCGCCGGCACCCCCGGCGCGCTGGATGTCGTCTCGTGCGGGCGGCCGTTCAAAGATCACGAGCTTGGGATCTTCTCCGAGTCCGGCGAGCGGCTGCCCGAGCGCCACATCGGCGAGATCCGCTTCCGCGGTCCTTCGGTGGCGGCCGGCTACTTCAAAAACCCCGAGGCGACGGCGGCGGCGTTCTCGCCCCCCGAGCAGGGCGGCTGGCTGCACACCGGCGACCTGGGCTACATCGCCGACGGCGAGCTTTACATCTCGGGTCGCAAAAAGGACCTGCTCATCCTCAACGGGCGCAACTACTATCCGCAGGGCATCGAGTGGCTGGTCGAGTCGGTGCCGGGCATCCGCCGCGGCAACGTGGTGGCGTTCTCGATCCCTGGCGAGTCGTCCGAGGAAGCGGTGGTGGTCGCCGAGACCGCCGAGCCCGACGCCGAGCGCCGCAAGGCGATCATGCAGGCGGTGCGCAGCCACGTAAACGCCGAGATCGGGCTGGCGATTGTCGATGTGCATCTATTAGGAGTCGGCGAGATGCCCAAGACCACCTCGGGCAAGCTGCAGCGGCGGCGGACGCGGGAACAATATCTGGCCGGGACCCTCGGTGGCGAGGGCGTGCGCAGCGTCGGCGGCACGGCAGAGCGCCTGACGCTCGCCCGCCACCTGGCCAAAAGCTTTGTCAGCCGGGTGCGCCATCAGGCCGGCTCGGCGCTTGGATTCAGGCGCGCCTCGCGGCGCGACTCGGAGGCGGAATAGGATGTCCAACCAGCGCGAAGTGGAAGTTTCCTACGACGTAGACAATGAGTTCTTCCGGCTGTGGCTGGACGAGCGCATGAACTACACCTGCGGTCTGTTCGAAGGCACCGAGAGCCTGGAGCAGGCGCAGCTCAACAAGCTGGCCTGGCTGCACGACGCGGCGCATGTAAAGCCGAGCTCCTCGGTGCTCGACATCGGCTGCGGCTGGGGCGCCAACATCGAGTACCTGGCCCAGGACCGCGGCGTGCGCGACGTGCACGGCATCACCCTGTCGTCAGCGCAGCACGCCGAGATCAAGCGCCGGGCGATCCCCGGGGTCACCGCCACCTGCGTCTCGTACCTGGACTACCAGCCGCCGGTGAAGTTCGACTCGATCATCTCGATCTGCATGATGGAGCACATCGTCACCCCGGCCGAGGCGCGCGCCGGCAAGGCGATCGACATGTATCGCAACTACTTCCGGCTCGCCCACAGCTGGACCAGGCCCGGCGCCTGGTTCGGGCTGCAGACGATCCTGCGTAACCGCGTGCCGCGCATCGCCGCCGACGTGCGCGACATCGGCTGGGTCACCTACGAGATCTTCCCCGGCGGCATCACGCCGCGCCTGGAAGAGATCATCACCGCGGTCAACCCCTACTGGGAGGTGATCGAGGTCAAGACACGGCGCCTGGACTACAAGCTCACCTGCGAGCACTGGCTCAAGCGGCTGCGCCAGCACGAGGCGCTCATCCGCGAGCGCTGGGGCGCCAAGCTGTTTACCGACTACGAGCGCTACCTCGGCACCTGCGTGCGCGGCTTTGAGATGCACTACCAGTCGCTGGCGCAGTACTCGCTGCAGCGCATCGACTAGATAACGCTAAAGACATTCAAGGCGACCGACCCGGCCCCGGGTCGGCGGCTCAAGGAGAACCGATGGACAAGACGAAGACCGATGTGGTGGAGCTGTTTCGCAGCGCCGTGTTTGAAGCCGGCGGGATCAAGCTCGAGCACCTGACGCTCGACACGACGCTCGCCGACCTGGCCCTGGACTCGGTGGCGGTGATGGAGTCGATCGCGGTGATGGAAGACCGGCTGGGCATCCGCATCGCCGATGAGGATCTGGCGCGGCTCACCAGCCTGCGCGACCTGGAGAAGCTGATCGCCAAGGCCACCGCCGCCGCCTGAGCGGTCGCCACAAGCGGGCCAGCCCTCGGCTGCCCGAGCCACTGCGTCGCCGCCCACACCTTGTGACTTTGAGGGGTGAAATGTCATCGTTTTCCGAGCGCGTCTATGCCCAGTACATGAGCTTCTTCGAAGAAGCCGAGCGCACCCGCAGGTGGAACGTCTTTAACGACGTGCCCTGGGACAAGATCGATTCCTCGCCCAAGGACCCAGTGCTGGCGATGTGCGCCGAGACCTTCTGCGGCGTCGAGATGTACCTGCCCGACTACGTCGCCGAGGGCTTAAACCTCATGCGCCAGAGCTTTGGCCAGGCGTGGTTCTCGGCCAACTGGGGCTATGAGGAGTCCAAGCACACCCTGGCGCTGCGCGAGTACCTTTTGCGCACCGGCCAGCGCACCGCCGCCGAGCTGCGCGACTACGAGAAGACGATCCTCGGCAAGAAGTGGCAGAAGCCGTTCTCGACCCCGCGGCAGATGACGATCTACGGGATGTTGCAGGAGCTCACCACCTTCGTCATCTACAAGAAGCACAAGCGCTTCTCCAAGGAGAAGGGCGACGAGCTGCTGGCGGCGATCTACGGCTTCATCGCCCGCGACGAGATCGCCCACATGAGCTTCTACGCCGACGTCACCAAGCTCGAGCTGGAAGAGGACCCAGCGGGGACCAAGCGCGACCTGGCGTTTGTGTTCAAGCACTTCACGATGCCAGCGCACGACCTGGTGCCCGATTACGAGAACCGCATCACCCTCATGCGCTCGGTGGGCATCGACCGCGGGGTGTTTATTCGCGAGGTCTGGCTGCCCATGCTCAAGCGGCTCGGCCTGACCCGTCACGATCTGCCCGTGCTGCGCAGCGCGCCGGCAAGCGACGCCAGCGCCGCGGCGAGCTCCGACTCTGGGGACGCGTAGCATGCTCCACGATCCAGTCGCCATCATCGGCATGGGCTGCCGGTTCCCCAAGGCCAACGATCTGGCGGAGTACTGGCGCAACATCCGGCAGGCGCGGGTGTGCTTCTCCGAGATCCCCGCCGATCGCTGGAACCACGAGCTGTACTACCACCCGAGCAGCCGCGAGACTGACAAGACCTACGCCCGCAAGGTGGGGCTGCTCGACGATGTGCGCTCGTTTGCGGCGCTGCACTACGGCATCGCGCCGCTGCGCGCCCGGGTGATGGACCCGCAGCACCGGCTGCTGCTCGATACGGTGCGGGTGGCGATTGAGGACGCGGGCTATGGCGGCCGGCCGCGCGGCTTTCGCGGTCGCGCCGGGGTGTTTATCGGCGCCAGCGTCTCGGAGTACAAGGACATCATCACCAGCCGGCTGCGCGCCCGCTCGCTGTTTGATGGCGCCTTCGGGCGGGCGCCGGCGCTGCCGCCGGCGGCGGCCGAGGCCGCGGTCGCCGATGTCACGCCGGTGCGGGCGTTCTCGATCGCCGGCAACCTGCTGAATATGGCGGCGGCGACGGTGGCGCAGACCTTCGATCTCGGCGGGCCGGCGTTTACAATTGACGCCGCCTGCTCCTCGTCTCTGGTCGCCGCCTACGACGGGGTACTGTACCTGCGCTCCGGGGTGTGCGATGTGGCGGTGGCCGGGGGCGTGTACCTGAACCTGACCCCGGACAACCTGGTCGGCTTCAGCCGCATCGGCGCTCTTTCGCACGGCGACGCCTGCCGACCCTTTGACGCCGCCGCCGATGGCTTCGTGCTGGGCGAGGGCGTCGGGGTGGTGGTGATGAAGCGCCTGGCCGATGCGCTGCGCGATGGCGATCGCATCTACGCGGTCATCCGCGGGGCCGGCATCAACAATGACGGGCGCGGCGAAGGGCCGATGACGCCGCGGCAGCAGGGCCAGCTGGCCGCCCTCGCGTGCGCCTATGAAGACTGCGGCATAAGCCCCGACACCATCGGCTATGTCGAGGCGCACGGCACTGCGACCGGGGTCGGCGACGTCGTCGAAGTGGCGGCGCTGCGCGAGTACTATGACGCCCACCGCCGGGCGCCCAGCCAGTGCTTCTTGTCCTCGGTGAAGGCCAACGTGGGGCACACCATGTCGGCGGCCGGGGTGGCGGGCCTTATCAAGGCGACGATGGTGCTGGCCGAGCGCACGGTGCCGCCGCAAGCGGCGTTCACGGCGCCGCTGCCGGCCCTGGGCCTTGTCGGCTCGGGCTTTCAGATCCCGCTGCGCGAGCAGCCGTTCGCCGCGCCGGCAGAGCACCCGCGGCGCGCCGCGGTCAGCCCGCGGCGCGCCGCGGTCAGCTCGTTCGGCTTTGGCGGCACCAACTGCCACCTCGTGCTCGAAGAGCGCCCGGCCGAGCGCCGGCCGCAGGTGAGCGTCGCCGCCGCGCCGCGGCCCGAGCCCTTTGTCGTGAGCGCCGCGACGCCGCAGCTGCTCGCCGGGCACCTCACCGCGCTCGCCGCGGCGCTGGAGCAGGGCGAGGCGGCGCGGGCCCCGCTGGCCGATCTCGCCTTCACCCTGGCGACCCGCCAGCCCGAGGCGGCGCGGGTGGCCTTCGTCGCCCGCACCCGCGACGAGCTCGCCCGCCAGCTGAGCGCTGCCGCTCAGGTAGTGGGGGAGGGTCGCGCCCGCGCCGGCATCCGCTATCTCGCGGCGCCGCTGCCCGAAGAGCGCCGTCGGCTCGCCTTCCTGTTTCCCGGTCAGGGAGTGCAAGCGCTGGGGCTCGGCGAGGCGCTGTACCGTCGCCTGCCGCGCTTTGCCGCCCGGCTCGAGGCGCTGGCGGCGTCTGCAGATGCGGCGCTGGAGCAGCCGCTGCTGCCTCGCCTTTATCCGCCCGGCCGCGCCGAAGTCGGCTTCGATCGCGCCGCGGCCACCGCGGCGCTGACCCGCACCGAGGTCGCGCAGCCGGCGATCGCCGCGCTCTCGCTGGCGCTGGGCGAGCTGGCCGGCGAGCTTGGCGTGCACCCGGCGCTGGTGCTCGGCCACAGCCTGGGCGAGTTTGCCGCCGCCGCCGGCGCCGGGGTCTTGCAGCCGGCCGCCGCGGTGCGCTTTGTCGCCGAGCGCGGCGCGATCATGGCCCGCCTTCCGCTGGCCGATGCGGGCGCGATGGCGGCAGTGGCCGCGACGCCCGAGGCGCTGGTGCCGCACCTGCAGGGCCTCACCGGCGTTCACATCGCCAACCTCAACCACCCGGGCCAGCTCGTGGTCTCGGGCACCACCGACGGCGTGCTCCGGCTGATCGAGCGCCTGACGGCAGCCAACATTCGCGCCACCCGGCTGCAGGTCTCGCACGCGTTCCACTCCCCACTGCTCGTCAGCGCGCAGCCGGCCCTTGAGCAGCTGGTGGAAGGCCTGGCGGTAGAGGAGGCGGCGGTGCCGCTCATCTCCTGCATCGATGTCGGGCCCTACCCGGCAGACCCGGCGGCGATCCGGGAGCTGCTGGTGCGGCACGCCATCTCTCCGGTGGATTTCGCTGGGGGAGTGCTCGCCGCGGCGCGCGCCGGGGCGAGCGTCTGGGTCCAGGTCGGGGCCGGCACGGCGCTGACCACCATGGCGCGCGCCACCCTGGCCGCCGCCGGCCTGGAGCCGACCGCCACCGTGTCGCTTGCCGGGGGCGAAGACGATGACGGCGCGACGCTCGGCGAAGCGCTGGCCGAGCTGTGGGTGCTCGGGGTGCCGGTGGAGCTCACCGCGCTTTATCGCGACGAGCAGCCGCGGCCGGTCGCGCTGCCCGCGACCCCGCTGGAGACCCAGAGCTACTGGTGCGTGGAGCACGAAGAGCGTCCGCGGCCGCTAGTTGCCGCCGCTCCGGCGACGCCGCCCGCCACGACTGCGGACCGCAGCGCGGCAGCGTCCGCACCCGCGATGGCGCTCGTGCCCGCGGCGACGGCTACGCATGCGGCGGCGCTCACGCCCGCGGCGGCGCTCACGCATGAGTCCCGTGGCCCCGGCCGTGCGCTCGGCGCCGAGAACGTCGATGCCGGCCTGGTTGCGCTGTTTCGCGAGCAGCTGCAGATCTTCGAGAAGCAGAACGAGATCATCCGCCACCAGACCGAGGTCCTGCGCGGCCAGGGGCTTGCCCCCGCGGCGGCCCACCCAGCGCCGCGCGCCGCTGCTGTGGCAGCCGCGCCCGTCGTGACCACGCCTGGCAGCGGCGCCCCAGCGCACCGCGCCAATGGAGCCGCTGCCAAGCCCACCATCGCGCCGCTGGGCGAAGCGGCGGCGCCCAAGGTCGCGGCTGCAGCCGAGGTCGAGACCGCTGCGAGCGCTCCGGCGATCACCGAGAAGGTCCTCGATCTGGTGGCCAAGGTCAGCGCCTTCCCGCGCGCCAAGGTGACGCCCGAGCAGCGCCTCATCGGTGACCTCGGCTTTGACTCGCTGATGCTCGTCGAGCTGGCCACCGCCGCCGGGGAGGCGTTCCCCGGCCTGCGCGGGCTGCCGCGCTCGCTGTTCTCCAGCGAGACAACTCCCGGGACCCTGGTGCGCCACATCCACGACGCGCTGGCCGAGCGGACCCAGGCGCCGACGGCCGACCCCGAGTCGTCGGCCGCGCTGCTGCCGGTCAGCCGCTACCTGCCGCGACCGAGCGCGGCGCCGCTCCCCGCCGCCTGGCCGGGCAGCGTGCCAAGCTTTGTGCCCGAGGGCCTGGTCGCGATTGTCGGTGACGGCGGCGGGCTCGGGTCGGTCCTCAAGGCGCGCCTGAGCGCGGCCGGCGCGGTGGTCCAGAGCTTCTCCGGTCACGCCGCCGATGCCGCCAAGCTGGCGACTTTAGCCCCGCGGGCGCTTATCGATCTGCGGCAGCTCGACGACGAGGCGGGAGAGCCGGAGGTCGGCTCCGATTTCCTGATCCCGGTGACGCGCGCCCTGGCGCTGGTTCAGGCGACCTGGGGCAGCGTCGTGCCGGCCGGCTATGTGGTCGTGCACCGCGGGCTGGCAGGCGCCGGCCTGGCGGGGTTTGCCAAGGCGCTGGCGCACGAGTGGCCCGAGGCGCTGGTCAAGTCGATCGCCATCGGCGAGCCAGGCGACCCGGCGGCGCTGGGCGAAGATCTGTACGCCGAGCTCTGCGGGCGCGATGCGAGCGTCGAGGTCGAGTGGAGCGGCGGCGAACGCCAGACCTATGAGCTCGCGCCCGCGGCGCTCTCTCCGGTGCCGCTGGCGGACGGCGTGGTCGCGGTCATAAGCGGCGGCGCGCACGGGCTTGGCCGCGCGCTGGCGCTGGCGCTGGCGCGCCGCTACCACGGGCGACTCTTGCTGCTCGGCCGCCGTCCGCTCGATGCGAAGATCGCCGCCCTGCTCGGCGAGCTGCGGGCGGCCGGCGGGGATGCGCTGTACTGCGTCGCCGATGTGCGCGACGCGGACGCGGTCGCCGCGGCGGTAGAGCTCGGGCGCCAGCGCTTCGGCGCCATCCAGCTCGTCGCGCACGCCGCCGGCCTTTTGGCCGATGCGCTGGTGGCGCGCAAGGACGCCGACCGCTTCGCGGCGGTCTTTGATATCAAGGTCGCCGGCTTCCTGGCCCTGCAGGCGGCCACCGCGCGCGACCCGCTGCAGGTGTTTTTGAGCTTCGGCTCGTGGGCGGGGCGCTTTGGCAGCGCGGCGCAGACCGACTACGCCGCCGCCAACCACCTGCTCGGCGGCCTTTCGCGAAAGCTTGCGGCGCAGCGCCCGGGCGTGCGCGCGGTCACCCTCGCGCTGCCCCCCTGCGAAGGCAGCGACATGGTGCGCTCGATTCCCGAGCCGCTGCGCGCGGCGATGCGGGCGGCGGGCGTGCCCTTCCTGGGTGAGGCGGAGGTGACCGAGGCGGTCGTGGCCGAGCTCACCAGCGACGGTCCCGCCGGCGAGGTGCTGATCGGGCGCGAGCCGCCGCGACCCCCGCGGCAGGCGCGCGCAGCGGTCCACCTGTCGCTGGCCAGTCACCCCTATCTGAACGATCACCGCATCACCCGCGGTCCGGGGGCAGGCGCGGGCGTGGTTCCGGTGCTGCCGCTGGCGGCGGCGATGGACTATGCGCTCGGCCTGGCCGCGCCGCTGCTGGCGCCGCCGCTGGCGCTGCGCGGCTTCGAGCTGCTCGATGGCGTGCTGGTGCAGGACGAGGCGTGGCTCGGGGCGAGCGCGCGGACGCATGAGCCGCGGCCCAAGGACTCTGCGGCGGCGGCGCTCGACGTCGAGCTCACCTTCCGCGCTGCCTCCCCGGGCGTCGCCGGCGCCAAGTCGCGCCCGGCGTACCGCGGTCGCATCGAACAGGTGGCCGGCGCGCTGCCCGAGCTCACTGCGCCGCCGGCGGCCGCAGAGCGCCCCGCGGTCGCGGTGGCCGACTTCTATGCCCACCACACCTTCCACGGGCCGCTGCTGCAGGGAATCGTCAGCATCCAGGAAGTGGGCGAGTCACACGTCCGCGGCGTGGTGCGCACCGCCGAGCCGGCGCACCTGGTGCCGGGCGCCCGCGGCTTCGCCGTCGATCCGCTGCTCATCGATGCGAGCTTCCAGCTGGCGGCATACTGGGCGTTTGTCCGCCACGGTCGCGCCGGCCTGCCGCTGGGCCTTGGGGAGTACCGGCCGCAGCCTGCGCTTTCGCTGCTGCCCCCCGGCAGCGAGGTCCACTGCTTGCTGCGGCTGGAGCGCTCCGCCGGCGATCTGTTTGTCGGGCACATCGACTATCGCGATGAGCAGGGCCGGCTGGTCGCGCAGCTGCGCGGGGTCCAGGGCAGCCTGCCTGCGGTCACCGCTGCCGCCGCGCCGAGTCGAGCCGCCGCCGCGCCGCCCGCCGCGCCGCCCGCCGCACCGCCCGCCGCACCGCCCGCCGCACCGATCGATCCGGCCTACTACCAGGTCGAGTCCTTCCCCGAGTACAAGGACCTGCGGCAGCGGCTCGACATCGCCGCGGCGATGGGAATCGAGAACCCATACTTCAACGTCCACGAGCGCGTCACCAACGACACCACGCTCATCGCCGGGCGCGAGCTCCTAAACTTCTCGGCCTATAACTACCTCGGACTGTCGGGCGACAAGGAAGTGGCCGACGCGGTGATCGAGGCGGTAAACCGCTACGGCACCTCGGTCTCGGCCAGCCGCGTCGCCTCGGGTGAGAAGCCCCTGCACCGCGAGCTGGAGCGCGCCATCGCCAGCTTCCTTGGCTGCGAGGACTCGATCGTGATGGTCGGTGGCCACGCGACCAACGTCGGTGTCATCGGCCACCTGGTCGGTCCCGGCGATCTGATCATCCACGACAGCCTGGCGCACGACAGCATCCTCGGCGGCGCCCGGCTGTCGGGGGCGCGGCGGCGGGCGTTCCCGCACAACGACTGGGCGGCGCTCGATCGCACCCTCACCGAGGTGCGCAGCCAGTTCAAGAAGGTGCTCATCGCCATCGAGGGCACCTACAGCATGGACGGCGACATCCCGCAGCTCGATCGCTTCATCGAGATCAAGCAGCGCCACCACGCCATGCTGTTCGTCGATGAGGCGCACTCGCTGGGCGTGCTGGGCCGCACCGGCCGCGGCGTCGGCGAGCACTTCGGGGTCGATCGCAGCGCGGTGGACGCCTGGATGGGCACCCTGTCCAAGACCCTGGCCAGCTGCGGCGGCTACATCGCCGGCAGCCGCGCGCTGGTCGAGTACCTCAAGTACACGGCGCCGGCGTTCGTCTACTCGGTGGGCATCTCGCCGGCCAACGCCGCGGCGGCGCTGGCGGCGCTGCACAAGCTGGAGGCCCACCCCGAGCTCGTCACCCGCCTGCGCGACCGCGCCCACACCTTCCTGCAGCTGTGCCGCGAGCGCGGCATCGACACCGGACAGAGCGAGGGCACCGCGGTGGTCCCGTGCATCGTCGGCAACTCCTGGGTGTGCCTGCAGCTGGCGCAGGCGCTCGGCCGGCGCGGCATCAATGTGCAGCCGATCTTGTATCCGGCCGTCGAGGAACACCTGGCGCGCCTGCGCTTCTTTATCACCTCGTGTCACACCGAAGAGCAGCTGCGCTTCACCGCCGACGTCCTTGCTGAGGAGCTGGCGGCGCTCGATCCCGATTTCCGCGAGCGCACAAAGCCCACCCCGCGCGCGATGCCCCAGAAGAGCAGCGCTGCTCCGGCTGCCTCTGGGCTGAACTGACCCCGAACCTGAGGACCTGCGTCATGGATGAGAACCCGGCACTACGCCTTTACACCCGCTCGCTCGCTGGGCAGTGGAACGCCGACCGCGACCTCGACTGGAGCCTGCCGACGGCGCTCGGCAGTCCCGAGCTCGATGCCGCCCGCCACCGCCTGATAAACGACGTCTACTGGTCGGAGCGGCAGTCGCTGTGGACCGTCAAGCGGATGAACGTTCCCATCCTCCGCTACTTTGACGACCACCAGTTCTCGCTGTGCGCCGCCGCCCATACCTTCGACGAGGCGCGCCACGTCTACGTCCTTGAGCGCTACTGCCAGACGGTGGGCGGGGTCAAGGAGTGTCCGCTTATGTGGCAGGTCATCACTCGCATCGCTGACTTTGCCGGCAACAGCGTCGTCAACTACTTCTACTCGATCCTGGTCAGCGAGACCCTGGGCGAGGTCCTGTTCGCGATGCTCCGGCGTAGCAAGGGCGACGAGCTGCTCAAGGCGATCTGCGAGCGGGCGCTGCGCGATGAGGCGCGTCACATCGCCTATGTGACCGAGGCGCTGCGCCGCATCCACCCGCGTCTGGGGCCGGTGGGCCGGCTGCGCACCAAGCTGGTGCTGCGCTCGATGATCTACTTTGGCCTGCGCGGGCTGCGCCGCAACGAGGCCGACGCCGCCCTGCTCGGCGTGGGGAAAGAGGAATACCTGGACTACTTTGAGCGCAAGCTTATCGGCAGCATCCGCCGCGCCGGGGTAGAAGAGGTGCTGCCGCCCAGCGAGGTCCACAAGCTGGTCGCTCCCTTCCGCACCTCGAGCATCGAGCTGGTGGATCGCTCGGCGGTGGCCGAGCTGGTGGCGCTGGAAGAAGGGACCGCCGAGGCGTCGCCGGTCCGCCACGCTTCCTAGCGCCCGCGGACTCGGGCAAAAATCCCGCACCAGGAGACAAAAGACGCATGCCCCTGTTCAAACGTCCCGACGGCGATCTGGTCACCGATGAGTCCCCCGTGCGGCGGATGATTCCGTACCTGATGATCGGCAGAAACGAGAGCGCGGTCTATCACGACCAGCTCATGGATCTGACGCGCGCCCGGCCCTGGCTCAAAATCTACAACCGCCACCACCAGCAGCCGGCGACGCTGTTTCACCTCCTTTTGTACGCGTTCGGCCGCGGCTTTCACGAGCGCCCGGGGCTCAACCGCTTTGTCTCAGGCGGGCGGATCTACCAGCGCAAGGGGGTGCAGATCTCGTTTGCCGCCAAGAAGCGGCTGCTTGATAACTCGCCGCTCAAGACGATCAAGCTGGAGCTGCCCGAGGAGCAGAAGTTCACCGCCTGCGTGGCGAGCATCGTCGACTCGATCGACAACGCGCGCGGCGATGGCATCTCGATGGTCGATAAGGAGCTCAAGCTCGCCCTGGCGCTGCCGGGGGTGATGCTGCGCGCGGTGATGGCGATCTTGCGGCTGCTCGACCGCGTCAACCTGCTGCCCGGGGCGATGATCAAGACCGATCCGATGTACGCCAGCTGCTTTGTCGCCAACCTCGGCTCGATTGGCCTGGATCGCACCTACCACCACCTGTATGAGTACGGCACGATCAGCCTGTTTGCCGCGCTCGGGACGCCCAAGAAGGTCTTTGTGCCGGGGCCCGATGACAAGCCGGTGGTCAAGGAGCTCATCGAGGTCCGCTGGGCCTTTGATGAGCGGATAAACGACGGCTTCTACTGCGCGACCGGCATGCGAGTCGCCCAGCGCATCGTCGAAGATCCCGAGCGCTACATCGGCGACCCGACGGCCGGGGCGGATCGCGCCGCGGCGGCAGCCGGAGCCGGCGAGGCCGCAGGAGACTAGGCGCGACGGCAGCGGGGCGGCGTTCCGCAGCCGCTCCGCGGGCCGCCCCGGCCGCGAGATTCCCGTCGGCAGGACGGCGGCGCGACCTCAAGCCGGCCAATATCTTCGTGCTCAAGTCCGACGACCCCCGCGATCCCTCGGCGGAGCTGGTCAAGGTCGTCGACTTCGGCATCGCCACCGTCGCCGACGATCACACCGACCCTGGGCGCCCAGCGCCGGCGCGGCTGACCGTCCCCGGCATGGTGCTCGGCACCGCCGAGTACATGTCGCCCGAGCAGGCCCAGGGCTTTAAGACCGATCACCGCGTCGACCAGTATGCCCTGGGGTGCATCATCTACGAGATGCTCACCGGCCGCGTGCCCCACGAAGGGGTGACCCCCGCGGCGACGATGCTCAAGCACATCACCGACAAGCCGGTGCCGCCCTCGCGGGTGCGGCCGAACGCCCACATCTCCGAGGCGCTCGACCAGATCGTCCAGACCGCCATGGCGGTGGACCCGGCGGCGCGCTTCCCGTCGATGAAGGAGCTTGAGCAGGCGCTGTCGGATCAGCTCGACATCCTGCGCGGGCGCCCCCCGAGCTCGGCGGCGATTCCGCTGCCCAAGCTGAACTCGCTGGGGCCTTTGCAGGGGCCGCGGCGCTGGCTGGCCCTGGCCGCCGGGGGGGTGCTGCTGCTCGGCGGGGTCGGCCTGGGGGCGGCCCTGATGCGGCGTCCCAAGCCGCCGGTGGCGCCGGTGGCCAAGGCGGCGGCGCAGCCGTCGCGGGTCATCCAGTGGGACATCACCAGCGAGCCCTCCGGGGCGGTGATCATGCGGCGTGGCGATCACACGGTCCTGGGCCAGACCCCATGGAAGCACTCGCAGGATGCAGGCAGCGGCATGATGGAGGTCGAGCTGCGCAAGCAGGGGTTTGCGCCCAAGCGGCTGCAGCTGGACCTTGGCAACGACGTCAGCGTGCAGTCCAAGCTGTCGCCCGAGAGCCCAGCCGCGGACCGCAAAGATCGTGGAAAGCGCGGCAAGCCGGTCCGCAAGAAGGGGTCCTCGATCCGTGACAACAACGACGTGCCAGTCCTGCACTAGACCACGTCTCCGGCGCGGCGCGGCGCGCGGCGGGTCCGCTCGCCTGCGGCGGCGACTCGCGGCTGCGGCGCTGGCGGTGCTGGCGGCGGCCGCGGGGGCGCGGCGGCGACCCGGCGCGCAGGCGCCGCGGGCGCGCCAGCGGACCACGAGCCGGCTGCTCCTGGTCGTCGTGCTGTGGGCGGTCGGCGGCGGCGTCCCCGGCGCGGTCGGCGGCGCGCAGGCCGACACCTTCGATCGGCACTACCGGCGCGGGCTGGCGCTGTACCAGCAGAAGGACTTCGCCGGCGCCGTGGTCGAGATGTCCGCCGCCTATGACGAGCGGCAGCTGCCGCGCCTGCTGCTCAACATCGGCCAGGCCTACCGCAAGCTCGGCAAGGCGCGCGAGGCGCTTATCTACTACGAGCGCTACCTGAAGGCGGACCCCGACGCGCCGCCCACGCTGCAGGCCGAGATCCGCTCGTACATCGCCCAGAGCCAGGCCCTGCTGGAGGCGACCAACCGCCAGGATGCCCTGGACCGCGCCAGCGAGCCGGCGCCGCTCGGCTGGAACCGCGACAGCGGCCGGCTGCTGCCCGAGTACGCCGAAAAGCTACGCCAGGAGCAGCGCAACCGGCCGCTGTACAAAAAGCCCTGGTTCTGGGCCGTCATCGGCGGCAGCGCCGCCGCGGTGATCGGCATCGGCGTCGGCATCGGCGTCGGGGTGGCCAAGAGCCGCGAGCTGCCCGGCGGCATCGACGTCCTTACGTTTTAGCCTTGAGCGCGGCGGGGTCGGGCTGCTTGTCGAGCCGATCGACCTCCTGCACCTTGTCTCCGACCTGGGCCAGGATGCGCGCGCACAGGCCCTCGCGATCGCTGAAGGTGAACGCGAAGCCGGCGGCCGGCGGCACCAGCAGGTTGCGCGGGCCGTCCCCGCAGTCGACGTACACGGCGGCTTCGCTGCGGTCGTAAAGGACCCGCTGCACCTCGGTCCAGGCGACGCGCAGGCGCTCGCGCCCAGCGACCACGACGCGATAGCCGACCGCGTCGAGGACAAGCACCGGGCGCCGCCGCCCCACCGCCCAGGTGAGCAGCAGCAGGGCGAGCGCCACCCCGCCGCACAAAAGGCGCCACAGCAGGCTCGGGGCGAGCGCGGCGAGCAGCGCCCCGGTGGCCACCGCGACCCAGCTGACATAGCGGGTGGTGGGCAGCAGCGTGAAGCGCGCCTGGGCGCCGGCGGCGACTTCCAGGGCGTTGTCGGTGGGGGCCTGCATCTAGCGGATCTGGCTGCCCAGCGGGACGTCGCGATCGGCGGTGAGCAGGCCGGCGATTGCCTCGGCGCCGACCGCCAGGATCATGCCGCCCGAGACGATGCCGCCGATCTTGGCCGGCTTGAGGTTGGCCAGAAACACCACCACCCGCCCGACCAGCTCCTCGGGCGGGCACAGCTGCCCAAGGCCCGCCACGACCTCCCGCTTGCCGAGCGGCCCGAGGTCAAGCTCGACCTTGAACAGGCGATCTTTTTTGGGCACCCGCTCGGCCTTGAGCACCTTGGCGATGCGCAGATCGAGCCGCTTGAACTCGTCGATGCTGATCTCGGGCAGCGCGGGGGCCGCGGCGGCGGGGGCCGCGGCAGGGGCTTCGCCGGTGGGAGCCGGCAGGCCGGCGGGCGGCGGCGGGGCCTGCTTCTCGGCGGCGGCCCGGCGCGCGGCGCGCCACTTGGCGAGCAGCTCCTGCTGGCGATCAGGATCGATGCGGGGGAACAGCGGCTCGCCCTTGCGCACGACCGTCCCGTCGGGCAGCTTGCCCCACTTGCCGGGCCAGCCGGCGCGCTCGGGCGTCGCCACGCCGAGCTGGCGGCGCAGCTCGATGGCGTGCTCGGGGATAAACGGCTCGAGCATCAGCCCGAGCCAGCGCAAAAGCTCCAGCACGTTGTACAAGATGCTGTCGGCGCCGCGCGGGTCGGTCTTGACCTTGGTGAACGGCGCTTCCTGCTCCAGGTAGGTGTTGCCCTCGCGCACCAGGGCGAACAGCGCCTCCAGGGCTCGCTGCGGCTGCAGCTGCGCCATCGCCTCCTCGACCTGGGTGCGGCGGGCCAGGGCCTGCTGGTGCAGGCGCTCGCCGCGCACCTTGTCGTCGGCGTGCTCGGGCCAGCGGTGGGCGATGCCGCCGCAGAACTTCTCGACCATGGCCAGGCTGCGGTGCAAGAGGTTCCCCAGGTCGTTGGCCAGCTCGCTATTGTAGCGGGTGAGCAGCGCCTCGTAGGAGAAGTCGCCGTCCTCGCCGAGCGGGATCTCGCGCAGCAGGAAGTAGCGCAGGGCGCTGGCCGACAGATCCGCCGACAGGGTGCGCGGGTCGACGACGTTGCCGAGCGTCTTTGACATCTTCTCGCCGTCGACGGTCCACCAGCCATGGGCGACGATCTTGCGCGGCAGCGGCAGGCCCGCCGACATCAGCATCGCCGGCCAGTACACGGCGTGAAAGCGGGTGATCTCCTTGCCGACCAGGTGAATCGCCAGCGGCGCCTCGGCGGTGCCCCAGAACGGCCGCCGATCCTCGCCGCGCGCCGAGCGCTCCTGCAGCGCCGAGTAGTAGTTGACCAGGGCGTCGATCCACACGTACACGACATGCCCCGGCACATCGGGCACCGGCACGCCCCACTGGAACGAGCTGCGCGAGGCCGACAGGTCCTTCAGGCCGCTCTCGACGAAGGTGCGCACCTCGTTCATGCGCTTTGGCGGCTCGATGAAGTCGGGGTAGCGGGCGAAGTGATCGAGCAGCGGCTGCTGGAACCGCGACAGGCGGAAGAAGTAGCCCTCCTCGCGGACCTTCTCTACCGGGCGCTTGTGATCGGGGCACAGGTTGCCGGGCAGCAGATCCTTTTCCAGGTAGAACGACTCGCAGGCGACGCAGTACAGGCCCTCGTAGTGGCCCTGGTAGATGTCGCCCTTGTCGCGCATCACCCGCCACAGCTCCTGCACGACCTTCTCGTGGCGCGGCTCGGTGGTGCGGATGAAATCGTCGTAGCGGATGCCGAGGATGTCCCAGGTCTTTTTGTACTCGGCGGCGGTCGCATCGACGAAGGCCTGCGTGCTCTGGCCGCGGGCGGCGGCGGCGCGCTCCAGCTTCTCGCCGTGCTCGTCGGTGCCGGTCAGGTAGAACACGCGCTCGGCGCCGCGGCGGATGCGCTCGTAGCGGGTGATCGCATCGCCGACGATCGTCGTGTAGGCGTGCCCGAGGTGGGGGATGTCCGAGACGTAGTAGATCGGCGTCGTGAGATAGAAGCGCGGGGCGATCGATTCTGACATGCCAGCAAAGTAGCGGGCGACGAGGGTGCGGTCAACGTGCGCTTGCAGCCACCGCGCCGCTGCGCCGCCGCGGCTTAGCGCGTCGCCGCGCCGCGCAGCTTGGCCTGCGTCGCCATAAGCGAGATCACCTGCGCCGGCATCGTCTCGGTGGCCGAGTTGTCGAGCACCGCCAGCACCGCCAGCGGCTTCATCGCATCCTTGAGCGTGCCGGTCGCAAGGACCGTGACCAGCTGCCCCTGCGTCGCATCGACCACCATCTGCGGCACCGCGACGCTCCACCGCAGCATGGGCGTGCCGACAAGCTGCACAGTAAAATCGGGAGCCGGCACCGCCGTCGCCATTACCGCCGAGGCCTGGCCGTAAGTCACCGTCAGCGGCGGGTCCGTCGGGGAAAGCGCCAGCTCGGGCGCGTCGGGCACCGTGTTGGCCAGGCGCCAGCTGGTCTGGGCGTCCAGGGGTCGCGGCAGCGCCGTCACCCGCAGCGGCGTCGCGCCGCCGGTCACAAGGCCGTGGGCGATCAGCGTCCAGTGCAGGCCCGGCAGGACCTTCAGGTTGGCCTGGAGCACCGTGTTCATCGTCCCCGCGGGCCGCACCGCGACCGGGTACTTGCCGGGGGCCAGCTCGACCAGCTTGGAGGCGTCCTTGTAGGCCAGCCCGGTGAGGCTCAGGCCGCTCTTGTCGATGATCACGTCCACCGCCGGCGCACCCGGCGCCGCGTGCACAAGGAAGAGCGAGCCCTTGGGCCCGCCCTCGTTGATCGTCAGCGGCAGCTCCACCAGCGCTCCCGACTTCTCGTCGACGACCGCGGCGGCGAGGAAGTGCTGATCATCGCTAAGCGGGTCGGTCTCTCCCAGCGCGATCACGGTCAGCACATCGCCCGGGGTCGCCATCGCCGGCAGGGTGACCGCGGCCAGATCACTGGTGGTGCGCGCCGGTCGCAGGCCGAACTTGGTCGCCACCGGCAGCTGCGGCACCGACCCGTAGCCGGAGGTGCTGGCAAAGGCCACCGCGTCGGTAAGGCCATTGCTGCCGGACAACAGGCTCACCGCCGGCGTGGCCACCGCGGCGTTGAGCAGGCGCAGCTTCACGGTCTTGCTATCCGGGGTGCCGTACGGCGAAGCGACCAGCTGCAGCTGGCTCGGCCCGCCCGCATCGCTCGCCCGACCAAGGACCGTCAGCAGCGTCCCCGAGCCCGGCAAGAGGTTGAGGTTCGCGGTGAGCAGCGGCGGGGTCGTCGCCGGATCGCCGGCCCGGCGCAGCTCCACCTTGTGGCCGGCGGCGGTGATCTGCTGGTTGCGGGTGTTCTTGTGGTAGGCGAGCGCCGCGAACTGCCGCTGCTGGTCGATGTACACGTCCAGGGCCTGCACATCGGTGGCCGCGTGGACGAAGTTGATGACGGCGGGAGCCTGCACCCCGCCGTCGGTCAGGTTCGGATTTACGATCGGATCGGGGTTACAGCCGAGCGTCGCGGCATAAAGCGCGAGCGGCCCGAGGCAGGCCAGCCATTTCGATGAGCGCATGAGATCCTCCACAGCAGCAAGTGCCCACGGGAGTAGCACAAACTCTGCCGCAGCGGACCCCCTAAGGGCCGGGGCGGCCGGCGCCTAGCGGGGAATTACCTGCATCCGCATGCCGTACTTGGGCCGCATGGTGAGCAGCGGCTGCGGCTCGACGCGCTGGCCGGCGGCGAGCTGGAACTTCCAGCGCTGGGCGAGCGTCGCCAGCACCAGCACGCCCTCGGCCCAGGCGAAGCCCTCGCCGATGCAGTTGCGCGGGCCGGCCGAGAACGGAAAGTAGGCGAAGCGGTGGCGCGCCGCCTTGGCCTCGGGCGAGAAGCGCTCGGGGTCGAAGCGGTGGGGCGCGGGGAACAGGCGGGGGTCGTGGTGCACCACCCACGGGCTGATGGCGACCAGGCAGTTGACCGGCAGGGTGTGCTCGCCAAGCTGCAGCGGCTCGACCACGCGGCGGGCCATCACCCAGGCCGGCGGGAACATGCGCAGCGACTCGGCGAAGACCTTCTCAGTATAGGTGAGGCGCGGCAGATCGGCGGCGGTCGGCGCCCGGTCCCCGAGGACCGCGTCGAGCTCGGCGTGCAGCCGGGCCTCGCACGCCGGGTACTGCGACAGCAGATACAGGGTCCAGGCCAGGCCGTTGGAGGTCGTCTCGTGGCCGGCCAGCATGAGCGTGACCAGCTCATCGCGCAGCTGGCGATCGGTCATGCCGCCGCCATCGCCCTCTGCGTCCTGCGCGGCGATCAGCGTGGACAAAAGGTCGCCGTGATCGCGGCCGTCGCGCCGGCGCTCGGCGATAAGCTGGTAGATGATGCGGTCCAGGGTCGCTACCGACTCGCGCAGCCGGCGCACCTGCGGCAGCGGCAGCTTCTCCAGGTAGTGCAGATAGGGGAACATGAGAAACGGGAACGCGCTCAGGAACGAGTCGAGCGCCTGCCCGACGTCGGCGGCGTCGCGCTCGATGTCGCTGTCAAACAGCGTCTTGCCGGCGATCGCCAGGGTGAGGCGCATGAGGTCGCGGTCCATCGGCCGCAGCTCGCCGGGGCGCAGCGACTCGACGTAGCGGCGGGTAAACTCGACCATCGCCGCCCCGTAGGTGAGGATGCGCTGGCGGTGAAACGCCGGCTGTGACAGCCGGCGCTGCCGCAGGTGCAGCTCGCCTTCGCTGGTGAGCAGGCCCTCGCCGAACATGCGCTTGGCGCGCTCCAGGCCCCGGCCCTTGACGACCTTGCGCGCCTGGGTCACCAGGATCTCTTTGATGTAGTCGGGATCGTTGACGAAAAAGATCCTGTAGGGGCCAAGGCGCGTCGTGACCAGATCCCCGTGGGCGGCCATGGCGCTGACGAAGCTCAGCCGACCCCGCTGCATGCGGAGGAAGTTGACCCAATTGACCAGAGGATATTCAGGTAGCGTGACCAGCTTTGGGGTCGCCATGGCACCAATTTACGCCTTCCCGGGCCCTATAGCGCACTGCGTCATCGGCCCCCCGTCGCGCATGCCGCACTTTTGCGCCCCAGAGCCCCGCAAAACAGGGACAATGTAGATGGAGCCACCGCGATGCACTTGACCTTTGCCGGCGCCGGGGCGGCATTTACCGTTGGCACGGATAACTACCATAGCAATATGGTACTCACCGTCACCGCCCCGCCCGACGCAGCGCAAGCAGGACCCCACGGCGGGCAGCGGCGGATGCTCATCGACTGCGGGTCGGATGCCCGCTACTCGCTGCCGCGCATCGGCATCGCCGGGCCGGCCGACCTCGATGCAGTGTACATAAGCCACCTGCATGCCGACCACGTCGGGGGCCTGGAGTGGCTCGGGCTCATCAGCCGCTATGGAGTCCCCAAGCACCGCCTGACCCTGTTCTGCTCCGAGAAGATCATGCCCACCCTGTGGAACGGCTCGCTCGCCGGGGGAATGGGCATCACCGAGGAAGGCCGCGCCAGCCTCTCCAGCTACTTCGAGGTGAGCCCGGTGACCGGCAACCGGTTCTGCTGGGCGGGCATCGATTTTACCCTGATTCCCGTCGCCCATGTCGGGGGCGGTGACGTGCTTATGCAGTCCTTTGGGCTGCTATTTACGATCTGCGGGGTCCGCGTCTACCTGACCACCGACGCCAAGTTCGATCGCGACCTGTTGTGCAAGCCGTACGCCCAGGAGGCCGACATCATCTTCCACGACTGCGAGACCGGCCCGCCGAGCGGCGTGCACTCGCACTACTCGGACCTGTGCACCCTGCCGGCCGAGCTGCGCCGCAAGATCTGGCTCTACCACTACCAGCCCGGCCCGCTGCCCGACGCCCGCGGCCAGGGCTTCCGCGGCATGGTGGTGCGCGGCCAGTGCTTTGACTTCACCCGGCCCGCGACGCTCCTCGGCTAGCCGCAGGGCCAAGGCCACCGCCTCATTCATCCCTAGGGGACGTGAGGGCCGCGCTTGGAGAGCAGATCGGGCTGCGCCGGGTTGACCCAGCTGCCGCCCCACTGCTTGTGGAAGAACTCCAGCAGCTGCTCCCACTCGGCGCGGGTGCGCGAGCCGGGGAAGGGCTCGGGCTTGATCAGCGTGTCGGAGTTATAGACCACGTCGATGCGCGAGGAGGAGACGATGCGGCCGACGCGGAACATCTTCCAGGTGTGGTTGTTGCTCGGCTCGATGCGCACGAGCGAGCTCGGGGCCTCGTAGCTCTGGCTCTGCATGGCGCGGCGGATCTCGCGCACGTCGTCGGTGCCGGCGGCGCGCACCGCCTGCGCCCACAGGTGGACGCCGAAGTAGGCGGCCTCCATGGGGTCGCTGATGCCGCGGTACTGGCCGTATTTTTTCTTGAACCGCTCGACGAACAGCTTGTTCTGCGGGCGGTCGATGGTCTCAAAGTAGCTCCACGCCAGGTAGTCGCCGACCATGTCGGCGTCGGCCAGCTGCGACAGCTCGCTCTCGCTGATGCTAAACGAGATGGTCGGCAGCTTGGCGGGGGTGATGCCGTTGGCGCGCAGCTCGCGGAACAGCGGCAGGTTCGAGTCGCCGTTGACCAGGTTGAAGATCACGTCGGTCTTGGCGGCGAGCAGCTTCTTGACCGCCGGCTTGAAGTCGGTCTCGCTGAGCAGCACGTACTTCTCGCCGACGACCTTGGCCCCGGTGCCCTTGAGGGTGTCCTTGATGAGCTCGGACGACATGCGCCCGAGCAGGCCGTCCGAGCCGATGATGAACAGGCGCTTGCTGCCAAGCTTGTCGAGCGCCCACTTCACCGCCGGGATGACCTGCTGGTTCAGCGTCGAGCCGTTGTAGATGACGTAGTGCGAGTCCTCGAAGCCTTCGTCGCGCGAGGGGAAGATGAGCAGGTTGTCGTTCTTCTCGATGACCTCCTTCATCGCCCGGCGGTTCGACGGCGTCCAGCCGCCAAACAGGGTCACCACCTTCTCTTCTTTGACCAGGCGCTCGGTCTCGCGCACGAAGGTCTCGTTGACCGACTTGCCGTCGGCCTGGATCGGCTCGATGCGGCGGCCAAGGAGCCCGCCGGCAGCGTTGAGCTCCTCGATCGCCAGAAGCGTCGCTTCGACGATCGGCCGCGAGCTGATCGCCATCGTGCCCGACAGCGAGTTTAGCACCCCGACCTTGATCGGCGGCTTGGGCGGGGGCGGCGCCGCCAGGTCGGCCAGCACCACCAGCGGCGGCGGCGGCACGTCGGGGGTCGGCTTGAAGATGCGCAGCGACACCAGCAAAAGCGCGAACAGCGCCACGACCAGGGCGCCGCCGATCAGCATGGTGGTCCGCGTCTGCGGCAGCTGACCCTGCTGCGACAGCTCGGGACTGGCGGGGAAGGTGCCGCGCGGATCGGCCGAGGCGCTCACCGGGGCCATCATCTGCCCCGAGTTCATCAGGCTGTGCGGCGGCGCCCCGAGCGAGCGCCCGCTCGACAGCATCGACCCCATCGACCCCATCGACGCCATCTGCCCCGAGGCCTTGGGGTTGTTGAAGGCGCTGATGCTGCTGCCCGCCATGCTGATCCGCAGCGGCCGCGCCCGCATGTTGAGCAGCGACGGCTCGTGCGGCACCAGGAACGAGAACACGCGGCTCGCCGGATCCTTGATCGTCGCCTCCAGGGCCTGGCGCATCTCATCGGCGGTCTGGAAGCGATCGGCGGGCGATTTCTGCATCGCCTTGAACAGGACCTCGGCGCACGCCTCGGGGATCTCGGGGACGATGTCGCGCGGGTTGGGCGTCGGCGCGGTCACGTGCTTGAACATGATCTGCGGCGCCGCATCGCCCGAGTAGGGCGGCCGCCCGGTGAGCAGGGTGAAGTAGGTCGCGCCGAGCGAGTAAATGTCGCTGCGGTGATCGAGGAGTCCGTCGCTGGCCTGCTCGGGGCTCATGTAGAGCGGGGTCCCCGCGACCACCCCGGTCTGGGTCAGCGAGGTCGCGTCGTACTGCGTATCTTTGACCAGCCCGAAGTCCACGAGCTTGGTCGTCCCCGTCGGAGAGCACAGGATGTTGTCGGGCTTTATGTCGCGGTGGATGAGCCCCACCTGATGCGCCGCGTGCAGCGCCGAGCAGCAGTCGGCGATGACCTTGGTCGCCTCCGCCCAGTGCATCGGCCCGCGCTCCTTGACGTAGCCGGCGGCGGAGAGCGGGTTTAGAAGCTCCATCACGATGTAGAAGTGATCGGCCTCCTGGCCGATGTCGTAGATCGCGATGACGTTGGGGTGGTTGAGGCGTCCGGCGACCTGGGCCTCGGTGATGAAGCGCTCGATCGCCTTGGGGTTCTGGGTCAGGGTCTCGGGAAGGAACTTGATGGCGACATGGCGGTTGAGGACGGTGTCTTCGCCCTCATAGACCAGGCCCATGCCGCCCTTGCCGATGACCGCTTCGACGCGATACTTGCCGAAGAACTGCCCGATGCGGGGGTCCATCTTCTTGGTCCACGATGGCTCCTGCGGCGTTGGCAACGCGCCGACGCCGCCGGCAGGAAGGTCCATGGTGGCCGAGAGATCTTCGTGGCTCCGAGCCTGGCCGCTGCTGCCGCCCACCTGCACCACGGGTCCCCGCCCGGACAGCTCTGGCGAGGGCCCCGGCTCGGGGCCCTTGCCCGCACCCGGGCCAGGGGGCGGTGGATTTTTGGTGGAGCCAGACATTGCCAATAATCATCGAAGAGTCCCGCCCACGGGTCAAGGCACCGCAGCGTCAATCCGTCGCCCGAGGCGGATCTTGGCAGGCGCTTACAGCGACGGAGCAGAACCTGGTCGAAGGACCTACATGGGGGCGGTGGCGGCGCGCAGGTAGGATGCGCGGCTACGACGCGGTGCGATAGCGCCCACTATCATACTCTGCACTTTGACGGCAGGGCTCACTGCAGCTCGTGGTCAATGGGGACGGCCGGCTCGGGTGGGGGCGGCGGCAGCGGCGCTAGGATGAGGGCAGGGGAGGTCTGCGCCCCTTCAAAGGTCCGCGGCCCGCGCAGGCGCCTTACGATCTGATAGCGGACCAGCACGTCCGGCCAGTCGCCCCAGGTCTGCTCGACCTTGTCGTCGAAGATGATGCGCGAGAACTGCTGCTGCTGCAGCGCCGCGACCAGGCCCCGCACCGGCCCCGCCACGGTCCCGCGCACATCCCAGACGCCCATCCGGTGCAGGTACGTCCGCTTGCCCGCCAGGTGGGCATAAAACGGATGGAAGGGGACCAGCACCTCGCCGGGCGCGCTGCGCAGCTCGGCGATCACCAGCTCGCCGGCGGCGCGGTCGGCCGCGGTGGGGACGTGCGCCGCCGGGTGCAGCTCGCGCCCGCGGGCGATCAGGGTGGCCAGAAGGAGCACCCAGACCAGCGACTCGCGCAGCGCGCGTGCCTGCCGCTGCCGACCGCGGCCCGGCCCGCCGGAGGGCGGCACCGCCCGGCCGCCGGACTGGGGCGGCCGCGCCGATCGCGGAGCTTGCGCCGGTCGCTTGACCAGCCGCCCCGCTGCCGCGCCGATGGCGATCGCAGGAAAATAGACCCCGGGAATAAACGCGTTGGTGTGCGCCCACTGGGTGCCAAAGGCCACGCACGCAGTGACCATGCCGCCAAGCCCCAGCCACAAGAGGTAGAGCAGCCCCGGCCCGTTATGCTCGGACTGCCGCCCGAGCGCCTGCGCCAGCCCGGCCCACGCCGTCACCAAAAGCGCCGGCCCGAGCAGCCCGAGCAGCCCCCGCGGCGTGTCGATAAAGGCGCGGCGGAAGAAGAACGCGTGGCCTTGGTGCAGGCGGAAGATGTACGTCCAGAACCAGCCATCGCTGGCGCGATTCTGCAGGTAGACCCCCAGGGCGAAGCTGGCGATCCCGACGGCGGCGAAGGTCAGCACGGTGCGCCGGCGGGTGACCAGCATGGCCGCCGCGACGCACACAATGAGCGGCGCCGCCGTCTGCTTGGCGAAAAACCCCGCCACCAGCAGCAGCGCCGCCACCGCCATGAGCAGGTGCCGGCCGCGCCCATAAAACGCCACCGCCGCCCCCAGCGCCGTGAGCAGCAGGTTGAGCGAGTCGGCCCGCGCGAGATCGAAGAAGCCTCCGGTCTGCGGGAACGTCACCGCCGGCAGCGCCATCGCGCACAGGGCCGCCGCGCGCGAGCCGCCCTCCCGGTAGGCCCACGCCCCGGCGAGCAGCAGCGCCGCCGCGAACGCCGTCACCGAGACCGCCCGCGCGCTCAGGTAGCCGACGTCCCCGGTGAGCTTGCCGAGCGCCGCCAGCAGCATCGGGTAGAGCGGTGTGTACAGGTGCGGGATGAAATCTACCGACGGCGGCACATAGATTGACTGCCCCTGCAGCAGGCGCAGCGCGTGGCACAGCATCCCGCCTTCCATCCACTCCAGGTCGTACGGGTAGGCGATGCGGCGGGCCACCACCCAGCCGAGCGCGCCGAGCGCCCCGAGCGCCGCCAGCGTCACCAAGCCGGCCAGCAGGCGCGGCAGCAGGGCCCCGGCCGAGTGGAGCCGGCTCGCGGCCTTCATCGGACCTGCACCGTGGCGACGCGGAGCGCGCGATCGGTGGTCAGCGCCACGCCCGGCGGCCCCGCCACCGTCACCCGACCGTCCCGGTTATAAAGGCCGATGATGAGCGTCGCCTCGCCGCTGGCAAAGCCCGGCGGCACCGGCAGGCGCATGACATCGCGCACGTACTGGCCCGGCTGCAGGCGCTGCGGCGGCAAAAGGCCGGTAATCAGATCGTGGTCGCCGTTGACGAAGCCGCCGTGGGCGCCGCGGAAGTGCGCGAACATCTTGTATCCGGCGGGGATCCGCCGCAGCGCGCGCAGCACCACCGCGACCTCGGCGGTCTGGCCGCGCTCGAGCTGCGGGGTGACGACCTGCGCCCCGATCGCCTCCAGGTAGTCGCCGATGCGGCCGCCCAGCGGCAGCGGCGCGGCGATCGGCTGCGCCGACAGGTTGCCGGCGATCCGGCGGGCAAAGTCGGCAGGGATGGCGCTGTCATCGATCCATGCGGCAAGGCGGGCCGATAACAGGCGCTCGACCTGCGGCCGCAGGCCCTGCAGGTCATGCTCCTCCAGCGGGTCTGCCGCCAGGTCGTAGAGCTCGGCCGTCCCGTCGGGAATGACGTTTTCGATAAGGTGCCAGCGGCTGGACGCCAGGGCCTTGCGGACCGTCGGCCCTTCGTACATCACCTCCTGGAAGACGACCGCCGACTCATCGGCGGGCGCGCCGCCGCCGGCCGTGCACAGCGGCAAGAGCGATCGGCCGGTAAGCTGCGGCTGCCCCGACAGAGCCACCCCCGCTATATGCACCATGGTCGGCATCAGATCAACGTGCCCCACCGGCGTCGGTTCGACCCGCGCCGCCGGCAGCGCCGCAGACCCACCGGGCGCCGGCTGCAGCGGCAAGCGGACGATGAGCGGCACCTTGGTCTGGTTCGCGTACAGGTGGTAGCCGTGCCGGCGGTCCGGGGGAAGGCCGTGCTCGCCCAGCCCCTCGCCGTGATCCGAGGTGACGATGACCGCCGTGTGATCCCAGGCCGGGCTGGCCTGCAGGAACGACAGCACGCGGCCCAGGTGCTGGTCGGTGTAGCGGATCTCGCCGTCGTAAAGATCGATCTCGCTTTTGCCGAAGGCCGGCTCGCCGGGGGGCGGCGGGTGCGCCTCGTAGCGGAAGTGCGGGTCGTAAAAGTGAATCCACAGAAAGAACGGCTGGCCGCTGCCAACAAGCGCCGGCAGCTTGGCGAGCGCCAGGTCGGCCAGCTCGCGCGCCGACGAGCCGCTGGTGGCCGCCGGGTCGCCGCCGAGCGAGTGCAGGGTCTGCAGGTGAGTGTCATAGTCGGTAAAGCCGCGCGCAAGGCCCCAGGTCGGCTCGAAGTAGTGATACGAGAGCAGCGCCGTGGTGGAGTAGCCCTGCTGCTTGAGCACTTCCGAGATGAGCCGGTTTTCCGGCAGCACCTCGGGCGGCCAGTGCGCAAGCGGCGAGCCCCAGGCAATCGTCGACGGGTAGCGGCCGGTGAGGATCGCCGGCACCGAGTAGCGGGTCGAGGGCGCGTGCGCCCAGGCGTTGTGAAATCGGGTGGCCCCCGGCTGCTGCGCCAGGCGATCGAGCGCGGGGGAGGTGCGCCGCGGGTAGCCGTAGGCGCTCAGGTGATCGGCGCGCAGGGCGTCGATGGTGATGAGCACGATGTTGGGCTTTCCCTGCGGGCCCAGGCTCAGCGTCGGCGGGCGCGGCAGGTCGGCTGGCGGCGGGGTGGCACCGGCGTGGGCGTCATGGCCGTTGCAGTTTTCGTCGATGCCGTTGTCCGGCCAGTCGAAGGCGCCGGGGTGGATCTCGGGGTCGAAATCGTCGCAGTCGCTGCCGCCGATAACCCAGCGCGCGGCGATGCCGTCGTGGTCCAGGTCCCAGGCCTTGGCCGCTCCGTGGATGAGCTGCGCCGCCAGCGGGACCTGGCCGAGCGCCGCCTTGCGCACCCGATCCTGACCGCCCAGGCTCAGCGCCAGGCCCCACAGCAGAAGCGGCAGCGCGGCCAGCGCCAGCGCCGGTCGCGACTGTAGCCGCGGCCGATGCCCCTCGCGCCGCAAGATCAGGTAGAGCAGCGCCAGCGCGGCCGCGGCAGCGATCGCGCCCGTGGTGAAGGGCCGCAGGTCGAGCAGGCGCAGGGTGGGCAGATAGGCCAGCCCGCCGATTAGCGTCAGCGCCAGACCGATGCTCAGCGGCAGCAGCACCACCGCCCACGGGCCCGCGAGCCGAGTCGCCGTCCGCCGGCCGGCGACGGCGCCGGCCAGCCAGCGCCCGGTCAGGTGGCCAAGCCCCAGCGCCGCCAGCGCCAGCAGCGGCGTCCACAGCGCCAGGTTGAGGGCGCGCAGCGGCGCCGTCATGCGCGGGTTGTGCATCAGCTGGCGCAGCGTCAGCACCACCCCCCCGGCGAGCGCGGGCAGGGCGAGCATCCAGCCGACCGCATACAGCGAGAGCGGGCCGCGCAGCGCGCGCGGTGCCGCCGCGCCGCCGGGGAGACAAGCCAGCAGCGCCAGCCCGATAAGGCCCAGCAGCGCTGCCGGCAGCGCCAGCGCGGCGGCGATCGCTCCGACCAGCAGCGTGGTGAGCCCCGGGTGATGAAAGGTCTGCAGGGCCCAGCGCGCCGGCAGATACAGGGCACCGCCGAGCGCCGCGGCGGCGAGCCCGGCGCTACCGGCGAGCTGCCAGCCCCGCGGCGCCCTGCCGGCGGGCTGCTCGCCGCTGCCGACCCCGGGAAAGACCGTGCCGAGCGGCGTCTGGCGGAGCAGCAGCGCGACCAGCTCGCCCAGCAGCGCCGCCGCTGCCGCAAACAGCGCCCCATAAAAGGCGGCCAGGAAGGCGGCCAGGCGCAGCTTGCCGCCGAGCCCGGGCGGAAAGTAGCGGGCCAGCTCGGGCCACGCCCGGCCGGTGTCCACCGCCGCGGCGATAAAGCCCGCCCCGGCTCCTGCCAAAAGGGCGGCCGCCCATCCTCGCGCCTGTCGCAATCGTCCCACCACGCACGAAGGATATGTCCAATCGCCGCGCTGTGGTCAATGCGGCGGATTCAGAATCCGGCCGGGGCGTTTACCGGGCGCCGCGCGGCGGCGGCGTCGGGCCCTCGCACAGGGCGGGCCAGGCGGCGGCGACCTGGGCCGCCGTGGCCGCCTCGTCGCCGCTGTTGTCGATGACCCAGTTGGCGAAGCGCAGGCGATCCTGGCGCGAGCTCTGGGCGGCCATGCGCGCCTGCGCCTGCTCCCGGGTGAGCCCGCCGCGGGTCACCGCCCGCGCCAGCTGGACCTCCTCGGGCACGTCGACCACTAAAAGCCCGTCCAGCCCGTGCTGGAGGTTGTTCTCGACCAGCAGCGGCACTTCGTAGCACAGCACCTTGGCGCCGGTCCTAGCGGCGGCGGCGAGGCGACGGCCGCTCTCGGCGGCGATCTCGGGGTGGGTGATGCGGTTCAGGGTGGCGCGGGCGCCTTGGTCACTGAAGACCAGCGCCGCCAGCTTCTCGCGATCGATGGGCGGCGTGGCGGTCGCCGCGGCCTCTGACTCCGGCGCCGCAGCGGGCGGTGTCTTGAGGACGCCGCGGCCGAAGGCGGCGACGATCCGCTCGTAGGCAGGACGTCCGGGCTCGACCACGGCGCGCGCCACCTCGTCGGCGTCCACGACCACCGCGCCGCGCGCCCGCAGCAGCCTGGCCACCGTGCTCTTGCCGCTGGCGATGCCGCCGGTGAGGCCGATAAGCCGCGGCACGCCGTAGCCGGAGGGGGCGGCAGGGCCGCTCGGGCCGGCGCTGGATGGGGTCTCAGCCATGGCTGGGCGCCAGCGACCCTACAGGCTGCAGCCGGCGGGCAGGTTCGTGGTGCAGGAGTCCGGGGTGCAGCCGTAGGCCTTGTTTACGCTGTCATAGGTGCAGCTGGCGTTCTCGCCGCAGTAGTTGGCGACCATCGGATCGCACTGGGTGGTGCAGAAGTAGGTCTTGCGGCCGGGCGAGTTGGCGATAGCCGAGCAGATCGTCGCCAGGCTGTTGCCGCGACACTCGACGCCGGAGACGTCGGTGCAGTACTTGCCGACGCCCTTGCTGTTGCCGACGTCGCCGGCCTTGCCGCAGCAGCTCTGCGGCACCGTGCTGGCCAGATCTGGGGTGGAGTTCGGGGTGGTGCCGCCGCCGCAGCCAAGCTGGTTGCCGAGCAGGCCGGAGGCGACGAGGCAGGCGCTGAATAAGGCAAAAGTAAGGAAGTTGCGCATGGTTTTGCAGCCTAGGAGCACTGCGAACAGCGTGTCAACTTTCTGAGCACCTGTGCTCACCTTTACCGGCCTTTTGCCAGCCTTTGCGGGCCTTTGCGGGCCTTTGCGGGCCTTTGCCGGCGATGAAGGCAGGTGTCGGGCGGGCCCATGTGACTGTCCGCCTCAGCAGTCCGTGCTGTATGATGAAAATGGGTCCTCCTTGCTGATGCTTCCGCCATTCCCGGCACGACTTGAGCAGCGGCTGCTCGATGCGATGAGCGAAGCGGTGGTCGCGCTCGACATGCAGTACGTCGTCGCGTATTGGAACCGCGCCGCGGCGCGGCTCCTTGGCTGGGAGGCTGCCGAAGCGGTGGGCCACCAGGGCGTCGCCGCGGACCTGGGGGCGACCAGCCCGGTGACCCAGGGGCGGCTGCGCGAGTGCCTGGCGGCGGGGCGGCCGTTTCACGGGCTGCTCAAGCTGCGGCGGCGCAGCGGCGACCTGGTCAGCGTGGACGCCACGATCAGCGCGGTGCAGGATGAGTCCGGGGCGCCCCTGGGCCTTGTCGCGGTGGGCCGCGCCACCAGCGCGAGCTGGGACGCGGCGTGGGCGCTCAGCCCGTGCGGCAGCGTGCTGCGCAACTCCAACGACGCGATCGCCATCGCCAACGAGCAGGGGCTGGTGGTCTCGTGGAACCCGGCGGCCGAGCGTGTCCTTGGCTGGACCGCCAGCGAGGCCCTGGGCCGACCGCTGCGCGAGGTGCTGCCCATCGAGCAGCTGGACCCCGAGGCGGGCGCGGCGCTGCGCGGCCAGGGCGCGTTCCGCGGCGAGCTGGCGGTCCCCGATCGCGACGGCTGCCCGGTCACCCTGGACGTCGAGCTGAGCCGGGTCTCTGACGACGACGATGGCGAGGACGCCCCGGCGCGCGGCTGCCTGGCGATCTGCCGCGACATCACCGCCCTCAAGCACGCCGCCCAGGCGCTGCGCGACAGCGAGATGCGCCTGCGCGAGAGCGAGGAGCAGTTCCGCAGCCTCGTCGAGCAGAAGCAGGTCGGGGTGTACGTCGTCCAGCGCAACCGCTTCAAGTACGTAAACCCCAAGTTCATCGAGATCGTCGGCTATGACCGCAGCGAGGTCATGGCCCTCTCTGACAACCTCGACTTCGTCCATCCCGAGGACCGAATCTACGTCGCCGAGCGCCAGCGCCAGCGGCTCCTTGGCGAGACCATCAGCCCGTACAGCTTCCGCGTCGTGCGCAAGAGCGGCGAGGTCGTGCGCGTCGAGGTCTACGGCACCCGCACCCAGTACCAGGGCAAGCCGGCGATCATCGGCACCCTGGTCGACATCACCGAGCGCACCCGCGCCGAGGAGGCGCTGCGCGAGAGCGAGGCCCGCTATCGCGCCCTGGTCGACTCGCTGTCCGAGGGCGTCCTGCTCGTCGATCGCGAGCTGCGGGTGATCACCTGCAACGAGTCGGCGGCGCGCCTGTTCGGGCTGACCGCCCGCCAGCTGTCGGGCTCGGTGAACCTCAGCGAGTCGCTGCAGCTTTACCGCGAGTCGATGGCGGCGCTGCCCCCCGATGAGCGGCCCGAGTACGTGACCCTGCGCAGCGGCACCCCGCTCAAGGACGTGGTGATCGGCGTGGCGCACGGCGGCCGCGACCTGACGTGGATCTCGGTCAACACCCAGCCGCTGCACCGCCCGAGCGAGCCTCTGCCCTACGCGGTGGTGGTGTCGCTGGTCGACATCACCGATCGCAAGCGCGCCGAGGCAGAGCTGCACCGCCAGGCGTTTTACGACAAGCTGACCGGCCTGCCCAACCGCGCCCTGTTCCAGGATCGCGTCGAGCGGGCGCTGACCCAGGCCCGGCGCAACGAGCAGCTGGTCGCGGTGTGCTTTGTCGATCTGGACCGCTTCAAGCAGATAAACGACGCCCTCGGGCACGCGATCGGCGACGTGTTCCTGCATCAGGTAGGGCAGCGCCTGTCCCGCTGCCTGCGCGAGGGCGACACTGTGGCGCGCCTAGGCGGCGACGAGTTCACCCTGCTGCTGCCGGCGCTCACCTCACCCGAGGACGCGGTGCGGGTCGCCGAGCGGGTGCTCGATGTGCTGCGGCAGCCGTTCTATGTCGGCGCGCACCTCCTGCGGATCACCGCCAGCATCGGCATCAGCTTGTGGCCGCACGACGGCATCGAGGTCTCCGAGCTCTTGCAGCATGCAGACGCCGCGATGTACCGCGTCAAGTCAGCGGGCAAGGACAGCTTCCAGCTGTTCACCCCCGAGGTGAACGCCGAGGCGACCCGCCGCCTGGGGCTGGAGGCGCACCTGTGGCACTCGCTGACCGAGAAGACCCTGCACCTGCACCTGCGGCCGGTCCTGGAGCTGGCCTCCGGCGAGCTGCACATGATCGACGTCTCGCCGCAGTGGCCGCTGGCTACCGAGGGGCTGCTGTCGCCCGAGGAGGTCGTGGCAGTGTCCGAGGACGTCGACCTGGTGAGCAGCCTGAACCGCTGGACGCTGCGGCAGGGCTGTCAGCGGGCGCGCGCCTTCCTGCAAGCTGGGCTGCCGACGGTGCGCTGCATCGTGCGGGTGCCGCCGCGGCTGCTCGGTCGGCGCGAGCTCTGCGCGGATGTGCGAGAGGCGCTTAAGGAGAGCGGCCTGCCCCCGGAGCGCCTGCTGCTGGTGCTCACGCTCAACCGCGAGACGGTCGCCGCGGCCAACCTGGTCGAGCTGGCGCTGGAGCTGCGCGAGGTCGGGGTGCTGCTGCTGCTCGGCGGACTGTGGGAGGCCGGCCTGCCGCTGCAGCACCTGCACCAGCTGCCGCTGATGGCCCTGCACCTGGAGTCGCAGCTGTTGCAGCGCCTGGACAGCGAGCCCAAGCTGGTCGCGGTCTGCCAGGGGCTGATCGCCCTCGGGCGCAGCCTCGGACTGGCGGTGGTGGCCGAGGGCGTGGACAGCCCCAGCCAGCTCACCCTGATGCGCCGGCTCGGCTGCGAGTACGCCCTGGGCCAGAGCATGAGCTGGCCACAGTCGCTGGTGGCCCTGCGCTCGCCCCTTATTGAGCCGCTCCAGTGCGAGGGCGGCACGTTCATCTACGGCAGCTAGACCGGGGCCGCGCCCAGCGCGAACTCTGGCGTCAGGCGCGGCGTGATCGGGGCCGGGGTCGGCGGGCGCTCAGTCGCGCTCGCCGGGCAGGGTGATGCGGCCCAGGGTCGCCTCGGCGGAGGTCAGCTTGCGGTGGATGTCATGGTACAAGGCGCTAAGCGGCGGGGTGACCGTCCGGCCCAGGCCCTCCAGGCTGCGGCGGTTGTAGGCGAGGCCGATCGGCGAGCCCTTTTCGACGTTGAGCAGGATGGACTCGCCCAGCAGCTGCAGCGCGCTCTCGGTCTGACCGACTCGCGCCAGCAGCTCGGCGAGGGCAGCGGTGGTGCGCGCCAGGCCGAGCACGTCGCCGAGCTCGCGCTGTGCCTCTAGCGCGGCGTTCAGGCTGTGCAGCGCCGGCTCGATGCGCCCCGCCTTCATCTCGATGCGGCCGATCGTCTCCCACACCCGGGTGAGCTCGCGGGTCGAGCCGAGCTCGCGGTAGGCCCGCTCGGCGGCGGCGGCATACTCGCGACCCATGGTGATGGCATCGGCCTCACGCCCGGGCCGGGCCGCCACATGCAGCGGCAGCCGCGCGAGCAGGTGGTAGGTCTCGGCCAGCTCGGCCGCCGCCAGCGGGTCGGTCGCCGCCTGGCGCTCGAACACCCGGCGCGACTCCTCGAGCAGGTGGCTGGCGCGCACCGGGTCCCCCAGCCGCACGTAGACTGCCGCCTGATCGTTTAGAAGGCGCGCCGCGCCCAGGGCATCGCCGGCGGCCAGGAGCGCCCGGCTGGCATCGGTAAGCTCGGCCAGCGCCCGCTCCAGCGAGCGCAGATCGCCGACGTCATAGCAGACGCTGGCGAGCAGCGTGGCGACGCTGGCGCGCAGGTCGAGCGGATCGTCCTCTTCCAGCAGGTGGCTCGCCGCGTCCAGCGAGTCGAGCGCGGTGGCGAGGGTGAACTTGTCCCCCGGACCGACCGCCTGCCACTGCACCCGCCCGAGCTCGCACAGGGCGAGCACGCGCAGGCGGCGCCGCCGCGGGGCCGAGGGCAGCCCTTCGATAAGCGACAGCGCCTCCTTGGCATAGGCGACCGCCTGTACATAGGCCCCCACCGCCGCGGCTTCGCGGGCGGCGACGAGGAAGCGGGCAGCGCCGGTCTCCACCTCACCGGCGGCGACCAGGTGGCTGGCGGCGCGCGCCTCATTGCCGGCGCCCAGCCCTTCCGGCTTGCGCGGCACGCTGTCGCTCGGCCGCGCTGCCGGCGCGGCGCCGCGGTAGGTGCTGGCGGCGCTGGCGGGCCGCGGCTCGATGCGGGTGCGCGTGCTGCCTTCGTTTGTCTGCATGCTCACCGGGATCCCGCCGTCTTCGGGTCGCGGCGCGCGCTCGCTGTCGCGGCCGGGATCCACAGGACGCAGGCGCGGCTCGCTGCGGTCGCGTCGGGGCTGCGCGGACTGGCTGCTCGGCGGCTCGGCCGGGGTGGCGCTCGAGCTGGGGCTTGGCACCGGCGCGGTGCTCTCGTGCATCAGGTGCGGGGCGGGCGTGGCGGCGCCGGCGAGCAGCTCGGCGTACGGCCAGCGCAGCGTGTCGGGCTGCGGCAGCGGCGGGCTGAGCGGTACCGGCGGCTCGGCAGCGACCTCGGGCGGCAGCATCGCCGGTGTCGAGTCGCGGCTGTCAAGGGGCTGCTGACTCGGCGGCTCGGGCGGCGGGGCCACTTCGAGCGGCGGCTCGCTTATCGGCAGCGCGCCGGGGTCGCTGGTCTGGCTGAGGATCTCGGCCAAGCGGCGGTGCCAGGAGATCGCCAGGGACGGCAGCGTGGAGGCGCGCAGCGACTGCGCGAGATCGTCGGGCAGATCGAAGCGCTCGTCTCCGTTGTCTTCCAGGTGGACGCCCAGGTCGGCCGCTTCCTGGAGGCGCTCCAGGACCTGATGGGACTCGATCTGCAGCAGCCCGGAGAGCAGCTTGGCCTCAAAGCCCGAGCCGATGAGCGCCCCGGCGCGCAGCACCATCCGGACCTCGCTCGGCAGCTCGCGCAGGATCCCCGCCAGCGGCTCGCGGCGTGGGATCTCGGTGCTCGGCTCGCCGTCGAGGTGGATGAGACCCTCGCTGCCCTCCATGGCGAGCAGCGACGCCACCACCGCGCCGGCCGTGCCCTGGGGGTGGCTGCTCTGGAAGGTCAGCAGCAGCGGCACCTGCAGCCACTGCGGGCGGGTGAGCAGCTCGCGCAAAAGGTGCAGGGTGTCTTCGTCGGCCGCCTCCACCGAGTCCAGGCAGATCGCCCAGCGGCCCTCGGCCTGTCGGTGCAGGCGATTCAGGCTCTCGACAATCGCGCCGCCGGGGATGACCTCGGGCACCTCGCCGAGCAGCCGCCGTCGCAGCCCGGTCCACACCCGCGCCGCCGCCTGATCGAGGATCGGCTGCGGCCCGCCCAGCAGCTCCTCGACCCGCTGACGAGCGTCCAGCATCGGCCCGAGCGCCCGCTGCGGTCCGCTGCACGAAATCCGCACCGCATAGAACCCGCACCCCTGGGGTAGCTCGGCAGGCAGACTGCCGATGACCGCGGTGTGCCGGCCAAGTCGGATACGGTCCCAGATTCTTTCGAGCTTATCCACCGTGTTCTCCGTGACTGCGAAGGTCCAAGTGCGAGCGGGCGGCCCAGGCGGCCGCGGTGCCCCAGCTTAACACCCGCCTCTCCATTCTACAGCGCCGGACCGCGGAGCGCTGAATCACCTGATGGGGCGCGACTTTCGGGGGCGCTGCGCTCACAGCCGCCGGGTAAAGATGCCGGGCAGAAGGGGAATGGTGAACGAGTCGGTGGTCAGCTTCCACGCGTCCAGCGCCACCGGGGTCGGGTAGCTGGCGGGCGCCATCCCGCCGAGCAGCAGCACCGCCGGCGGCAGCAGCGCCAGCTGCGCTCCGGCGCGCGCCACCGGGGTCGTCGGCGCGGTCACCTTGGTCCACAGCTTGCTGCCGAGGTTAAAGACATAGGCGTCCTGCAGGTAGTTTCCAGACGGCTCGGCTACCCCGCCAAAGAGGTAGATGAGCCCAGCTGTACCGTCGGCCACAACCGAGAAATCGCTGCGCCGCGATGGCGCGTTCGGGTCGCTGGCCGCCAGCTGACTGAAGACCAGCAGCGAGCCAGAGGTGGCAAAGGCGCCGCTTATCTGCCAGATGCCGACCCCGGCCAGCGGGTTCTCGTTATCCAGCCCCAAGAGGTACACGCTGTTGGCGGCCGGGACCGCCGCGCTCACCAGCTTGGGCGAGCGGATCGGCGGCAGCTTGAGCATCATGGTGTGGGAGACGAAGTCCGGGTTGGTCGCCCGGCTCGCCGGATCGTAGGTGACTACGTCCTGCAGGGTGCCGCCGTTCGCGTCCATGCCGCCGTAGACAATCGCCACCCCGTTGTCGTTCACGGTGAAGCCGGCGCCGGTGCGTGGGCCGCCGCCGCGGTTGGCCACCTCCTGGGTCCAGTTGCCGCTTGGGTCGTACGACCACAGGTCCTGCGTGGCCAGACCGCTGGCGCCGCGACCCCCGGCCAGGACCACCAGCTTGCGCATCGGATCGTAGGCCAGGGTCGCCTGACGGGCGGCCGGGCCCGGGGCGGCGGTCGCGCGGGCGCTCCAGGTGTTGCTGGCCAGGCTCAGCTCCCAGGTGTCGCCAAGGACCGTCCCATCGCTGCCGACGCCACCAAACAGCACGACGCTCTGGTTGGGGGGGAAGTAGACCATGCCGGCGTGGTGACGCGGCGGCGGACCGGCGTAGGGGAGGTTGCTGGGGGCGGGGGTCAGCGGGATGGTCACCTGCTGGTGCTCGTTGTCGCCCACCGTCACCTGGGCCGAGCCGTACAGGGTCGGGCGCAGGCCCAGCTCGGCGATGACGTCGACGTTGACGGCGCCGCTGCTCGGCAGGGCGAGCTCGAACCCGAGCGGCAGCAGGGCGCCGGCAGGGTCTCCGGCGAAATCGCGCTCCTTGGTCGGGGCGGCGTCGACCTTGTAAAGCGCCCGCAGCAGATCCACCGGGCCCTCGCTATCCGTGGTGACCTGAACGGTCAGGCACGCGCCCGCCTGGTCAGCGCAGAGATCCAGGGGCTTGGCACAGCTTGCCGGCAACAGCGCCGAGAGGCAGGCGAGGCCGGCGGCGAAGAGGCGTTTATTATTCATTAGTTCACCGGTTGAAAGACAGTTATCTGCGGCTGCTGCGGCAGCCCGAAGTAGAGGCCCAGGCCGACCGCGGCCCCGACGACCAACAGGCCGCTGACGACGCCGATGGCGATGCCGGCGTTGCGCCGCCGCTTCTGGGCCTTGGCCTTGGCCGCCTGCTGCTGCTCCTGATCGGGGCTGAGCATGCCGGCGGGGGCGGGCTCGGCCGCGGCGACGGCGCTCGGCACGATGAGCGCGGGGGCCGGACCGACCTGCTTCTCCAGAGTGGCGATGCGCTCCTCGATCTCGGGGCGGTTTTTGGCATCGGGGCTGAGCTGCAGGTACTGGCGGTAGAAGCTGAGGGCGCGGTCGGGGCGGCCGGCCAGGCGGTGCGACTGCGCGATGTTGTACAGGAAGACTGCCTGCGGCACGGCCTGGTAGCCGCTCTCGAACTGCTCGATCGCCTTGTCGTACTCTTCGTGCTGGTAAAAAGAGGTGCCGCGCTGGAAGGCCTTGAGCGCCACCGCCTTGGCGTCGCTGCTGGGGGCGGTCTCTTGCGCCAGGGCCGGGGGCGCGCTGCAGGGGGCACCGAGGATGCCGAGAATTCCAAAGATACCGAGGGTAAAGACCAGAACTATGACACTTCTATACACAGCTCATTCTATCATGCAAACGCCGGCTCGGACGAGCCGCAGGTCAATTGCGAAGCCGACCGCCGCAGACCGCGGCCAGGCGGCCGGCTGACAGGTCGACCATCCCCCTTTTCGGAGTACCCAGAGGCCAGGCGCGTTGAAGCTCGATGCAACCCTGAACGCAGAGGCGAGTGCTGACGCCCAGCCGAGGCCCGGGGCCGATTCTGAGTCTGGGCTTGAGTCTGGGCCCGAGTCTGGGCCTGGGCCGGCCGCGGGTGGCGCCGCGCGGCAGCTGTCCCGCGCGGCGGGCAGCAGCGGGTGGCTCGGGGCGGCGGCTTTTTTTGCCCAGCTCGATGCGCTGTCGCTGTTTGCGGCGACGCTGCTCCTGCTTCTGGTCATCGGCAGCCTGACCCAGCGCTACCGGCCGGGGCCCGCCGGGATCGCGCTTACCGAGGTGTTCGCGATCCTGCTGCCGGCGCTTATGTGGTCGCGCTCGCGGCGACGGCAGGTCGCCCGGCTGCTCGGCCTGCGGCCGCCGCTTCTGCGGCAGCTTGGCGGCGGCGTGCTGCTCGGGGCGGCGCTGTTCTTCATGCTCGCGGTGTGGATCGAGCCGGTCATCGAGCGGCTCATCCCGGTGCCGGCCGGCGAGCGGCAGCAGCTGTTGCGGCTGCTCCACCCAAGCACGGGCCTGCGGCCGTTCTGGCAGGACCTGCTGTGCTTCGCCATCGCCCCCGCGGTGTGCGAAGAGGTGCTGTTCCGCGGCGCCATCCTGGCGGCGCTGCTCGGGCGGGCGAGCCCGGTCACGGCGCTGGCCGGAGCGCGCGAGCGGCCGCTGCGCGCGGTGGTCATCTGCGCGATCCTGTTTGGCGCCTTCCATCTATCGTGGGCCAAGCTGCTGCCCACGGCGGTGCTCGGGCTCGGCTTTGGCGCCGCGGCGGTGCGCAGCCGATCGCTGTGGCCGGCCATGGTCATGCACCTTATCAATAACGGCCTGGTCATCTACCTGGTCCGCCGCGGCCACGAGGACCCGCCGGTGGCGGCGCTGTCGCTGACCGGGGCGCTGACCACGGCAGCGGCAGTGGGCCTGTTTATCCTCGGGGCCAGGCTGTGCCGGGCGCGCCCGGAGCTGCGCCCCTCAGGCCAGGGCGCGTAGACCCTCGCGGTCGGCGAGGATGACCTTGCGCCCCTCGGTCTGGATGAGGCCGCTGCGCTTGAACTGGCTGAGGGTGAGCGACACCGTCTCGCGGGTGCTGCCGATGAGGTTGGCCATCTCCTGGTGGGTGATCTTCAGCGCCACCAGGGTCCCCCGGCTGTCGTCGATGCCGTACTCGGTGGCGAGGTTTAGCAGCAGCTCGGCGAGCTTGGAGTTTACGTCCTTGAAGACTAGGTTCTCCAGCTTGTTTTCGATCTCGCGCCGCCGCTGCGCCAGGATCTTGCACAGCCTGTAGCCGACCAGCCCCTCGCGCTGGATGAGGCGCTCGAACAGGTTGCGGTCGACCTCGGCGATGAGCGCGTTGTCCATCGCCTCGGCCATCTCCTCGCGCGGGCCGCCCTCGATGAGGCAGATCTCGCCGAAGATCTCGCCCGGGCCGCGGTAGTCCAGGGTCAGCTCCTTGCCATCGCGGGTGACCTTGCTGATCTTGACCCGGCCGGTGCTGAGGAAGTAGACCGCGCGGCCCGGATCGCCGGGCAGGTAGATGACATGGCGGCGCCGCAGATCCAGCAGTTGCACCGACTCGGCGAGGCGAGCCAGGGTGTCGTGGGCCAGGTCTTGCAAGAGCGGCAGCTTCTTTAATACCCAGAGCGCACGCTTCTCGTCTTGCAGAGGAATTACAGTTTCACGCGGGGCCATGCGCCGACACATACCGCAATCCAGATGATCGAACAACCGTCTGTTTTTCCGATTACGTTTAGACCGCCTTTGGTTAGCTCCCCAACTACGGATGGGTACGCTTGCCGGCGCCGGCGCGCCACCCGCACCGCTCTGGGCGACGGAGGCGCCGCCCGCGCGAGGGCTGGAAGGGGCGCTTTTTGGGGCTTGGCAGCGATCTGATTGTAGGTAGGATGGGCCGCTTTCCTCACATCCTTTTTGGAGGCCCAGTTCATGACAGTCCGATTCAGATCGCTTCGTCTTTCGCTGGTTGCAGCGGCTCTTTTCCTGGGGAGCCTGGGAGCTGGCGAGGCGTTTGCGCAGGATCCGCCGCCGCCGGATCCGATCGCCGCCGCCGCTGCCGCCAGCGACGCCCCCAAGGTCGTCGTCGCTCCCGACGACTCGCCGGTGGTGCGCGCCGCCCCGAACAACTGGGCGATGACCTTCGCCTTCGGCGGCCTGGGCAGCCTGACCGCCAACGGCATCCTCGACCAGAAAGCCGGCAACCTGCTGTTCACCGAGCTCGGCTTCCGCGCCGTGCTCAGCTCGGTCACCATCCCCTTCTCGGTGGGCCTGGGCCTGGCCAACACCTCGTCGATCAAGGGTCCCTCGGCGTCGGCGACCGACGTCGGCCTGAGCCTCACCGGCGGCGTGCTCAAGTCGTTCCGCGTCTGGCGGCGCATCGCCCCGTACTTCGGCGGCCTGTTCCACTTCAGCTACCTGGACCCGAGCGGTGACAATAACTGGATCATCAACCTGTCCATCGGCCCGGTGCTCGGCATCGAGTACTACATTGCCGACCGCGTGAGCCTGCTCGCCCAGGGCACCTTCCAGTTCGGCGTGACCATCACCGATCCGACGGCGGCGATCGGCCTCGGCTCGGCGATCTCGGGCGGCGGGCAGCTCGGGCTGGTGTTCTACTTCTAGCTGCGGAGCCGCGGCCCGCGGTCATCGCGCGCCGCGGTGCAGCTGCGTCATTGACGCAGGATGTCATCACGGGCAGCTCCACCGCAGCTGCCGTCAGCGGAAATATTTTGGCTGGTCTCGCTGGCTTGGCCGCTTGGTCGGCCGCAGCCGCAGCGCGGCATGAGGGCGTGAGCTAACATGACATTGCTCACACCCTCTCTCCGGCGCCGTTTCGGGGAGGGGTCGCAACTCGGAGACTCGCATGACCACTGACCAGCCCAAGAGCCAGGTCCCCTCCACCCACAAGCCGCCCTCCACGCCGCCGCGCAAGGCCCCGTCGCGGCGCAGCTCGCCGACGCTGCACATCGCGCAGATCCTCGCCGCCCTCAACCTGCCGGATCGCAAGCTCGCCGAGCGGATGCTGCTGCTGGGGTTTGACGCCGAGACCGCGAGCGTCCTTTACCTGCTCCCGCTCATCCAGGTCGCCTGGGCCAACGGCTCGGTGTCGCGGGCCGAGCGGGCGCAGATCCTGCGCATCCTGCGCCTGCGCGAGATCGTCGAAGGGAGCCGCGCCTGGCAGATGTGCGAGTCGCTGCTGGAGGCGCGACCGACCGAGGCCTTCCTGCACAACAGCCGCGAGCTTTTGCAGGCGGTGCTCAAGAGCAAGGGCCGCGCCGCCGAGATCCAGTTCGAGCGCGAGCTCATCGTGCTGTGCCTGGACGTCGCCGAGGTCTCGGGCGGCATCTTCGGCTTCCGCGGCCGGGTGAGCGGCGCCGAGGAAGAGGCCATCCGCGCCATCACCGCCACCTTCAGCCCGGAGGCGCTGACCGAGCTGAATCGCCAGCTGCGCTCCTGAGCGGCCCGAGCCCGAGCCGCGCCCACAAGCTGTCGGCGCTGTGCCCGGCGGCGCGCAGGGCGGCGATCGACTCGGAGTCGCTGCGCTTGGCGAGCCGCTGTCCGCTGGCGTCGGTGAGCAGGCGGTGGTGCGAGTACTCGGGGGTCGCAAGGCCGAGCAGCGCCTGGAGCAGCCGGTGGATGTGCGTGGCGTGGAACAGATCTTCGCCGCGGGTCACCAGGGTCACCCCTTGCAGGTGATCGTCGACGGTGACCGCCAGGTGGTAGCTCGTCCGCAGCTCGCGCCGGGCAAGGACCACGTCGCCGAGCAGCTCGGGGGTGGCGCGGACCACGCCGGCCTGCCGATCGTGCCAGAGAAGCGGTCCTTGGGCGCTGGCGAGCGCGACCGCGCGCTCGACGTGCAGGCGCAGGGCATAGCTGTGGCCGCTGGCGATCCGCGCCTGGGCGAGCTTAGGGTCAAGGCCGCGGCAGCGCCCGGGGTAGCGCGGCCCGAGCGCTTGCGGGTCGGCGCTCGCGGCGTTGGGGGCGCTCGGGGACTGGGCGATCTCGGCGGCGATCTCGGCGCGCGTGCAGAAGCACGGGTAAAGCACCTCCAGCGCCGCCAGCTGCTGCAGGGCCCGCTCATAGTCGTCCAGGTGCTCGGACTGCCGCCGCACCGGACCATCAAACCGCAGGCCAAGGAACTCCAGATCGGCGCCCAGGGCGGTCGCAAACTCGCGGCGGCAGCGGGTGTGGTCGATGTCCTCGATGCGGAGCAGACACCGCCCGCCGTGCTGCCAGGCCGCCTCGCAGGCGTAGCGGGCAGAGTAGGCATGGCCCAGGTGCAGGAGCCCGGTGGGGCTCGGAGCAAACCGTGTGGTCACCACAGCGCCACGCTAGCACAGCTGCCCGCGAGCAGCCTCTTTGCGCGCCGTTGCCGGGGAGGATCGCGGGTAAGCGATTGTATCGGTCACCGCCAAGTGGCAGGATTGCCGCAAACGGACCGGCCTGTCATGAATCGCTTCCAGTCAGCTCTGTACCCGGGGGGGCGCCCGCAGCTTGATCGCCAAAGCGCCCTCCCCAACACCTGCGGGGTCGCTTTTGGTCGCTAGCTGGCCAGCCTTCGCCAGCGAGCGGGCTCGCCACCCGGAGCTGCGCGGGCGTGAGGACGTGCTGGTCCTCATGGAAGACTGGCTGAGCGGCACCGCCGACCGCGGCTGGCTGCTCATCACCGGCAGCCCCGGCTCGGGCAAGAGCGCCGTCCTGTCGCACTTCATCGCCGCCCGCGAGAAGCTCGGGCAGCCGGTGCCGCAGCACTTCCTGCGCCGCGGGGTCGCCGACTGGGACTACCCGTACGCGGTGCAGTCCTCGCTGGTCCAGCAGATTGAGGCGCTGTTCCCGAGCTCGTTTAACCCCGATGCGCGGCCCGAGCGGCGCCTGGTCGAGCTGCTCTTGCGGATCTCCAACCGCCAGCTCATCCCGTCGCACCAGCGGCTCCTTTTGGTCGTCGATGGCCTCAACGAGGCGGTGGCCGAGGGCAGCGACAACCCGCTGCCGCGGTTTCTGCCGCAGGCGCTGCCGCCGGGGGTGTTCCTGGTCTGCTCGATCCGCTCGGGGCACCCCTACCTGTCGTTTTTCGCCGAGCGCTCGTTCCGCTGCATCGATCTCGATCGCGGCGTCGATGGCAAGCACCGCGCCTCGCAGGCGCTGTGGGCCTACCACGGCCCGCGGCTCGGGCTGCCTGCCGAGTACATCAAGACCGCGGTGCGCTGCGCCGAGGGGAACCCCCTGCACGCGACCCTGCTGGCGCGCCACCTGGAGCAGCTGTCCCCGGAGGCGCGCGCCGCCGCGGTGCTGGAGCCGGTGCCCTACGGGCTGTGGGGCATGCTCGAGTACCTCAGCCAGCCGCTGTGGGAGGACCGCCAGCTCGACGCCAGCGTCGGCACCGAGCCGCCGGCGCGCACGGCGCTCGGCCTGCTCAGCGCGGCGCGCACGGCGCTGCCGCCCGAGCTGCTTGGCTCGATCCTCGGGACCTCGTTCGCGACCGGCAGCAGCGGCGACTTCCTGCGCCTGGCCAGCCCCTTTCTGCAGAGCGAGCCGACGGCGGTGGGGCCGGGCTATCGCCTGGCGCACGACTGCTTCCGCGAGCTGGTGGTGGCACGCCTGGGGGCGCAGGAGATGCGGCGCCTGCACCGCAAGCTCGCGCAGTCGCTGGCCGCCTGGCCGCTGGCGCCGGCCCAGAGCGACGCCGAGGCCGAGTTCTACCGCAGCTACGCGCTGCGCTACGCCATCCACCACCGCGTCGAGGCCGGCGACTGGAGCGGTGTCGAGCAGGTGTGCAGCGACGTCGAGTTCCTGATCGCCAAGTGCCGCGAGGCCGGCACCCTGGCGCTGGAGAATGACTTCGCCATGGCCTCGGCGAGCTGCCCCGACCCGGTGCGCCAGAAGGAGTGGCGCGACCTGCAGCGGGCGGTGCGCGAGGAGACCCACTGGCTGCGCCGCGATCCCGCCGCCCTGCCATCGCTCCTGTACAACCGCCTGCGCTGCTTCGGCTGGCCGGGGGCGCGCATCAGCCGTGCCTTGTCGATGCCGCAGGGGGTGCCGCAGCTGCGCCTGCAGCGCGGCGTCGGCGGCTACGAGCGCACGCTCACCGGCCACGCCAGCTCGGTCTACGGCTGCGCCGTCACCTCCGACGGCAAGCGCCTGGTCTCGGCGTCGTGGGACAAGACCCTGAAGGTGTGGGACCTGGCCTCCGGCCACCAGCTGCTCACCCTCAAGGGGCACACCGCCGAGGTCACCGCCTGCGTGCTCCTGCCCGACGAGCAGCGCGTGCTCTCGGCATCCGCCGACATGACGCTGCGGCTGTGGGATCTGCAGACCGGGCGCGAGCTGCAGACGCTGCGCAGCCACACTGGCGAGATCACCTGCGTCGCGGTTTTTGCCGACGGCCAGCGGGCGGTCTCGGGGGCGCGCGACAAGACGCTGAAGATCTGGGACCTGGGCACCGGCCAGGTGCTCGCGACCCTCAAGGGCCACCTGTCCTGGGTCGCCGCCTGCGCGGTGCTGCCCGGCGAGGAGCGCATCGTCTCGGGGGCCTGGGACAAGACGATCAAGATCTGGGATATCGAGAGCGAGCGCGAGCTCGGGACGCTCACCGGCCACGCCGCCGGGGTGCGCACCCTGGCCGTGCTGCCCGACGGCCGACGCATCATCTCGGGGGCCGAGGATCACACCCTCAAGCTATGGGATCTGACCGCTGGCCAGGAGCTCGTCGCCTACCAGGGGCACACCGCCGGGGTCACCTCATGCACCATCCTGCCCGACGGGCGGCGCATGGTCTCGGCGGCCAAGGACAAGACGCTGCGGGTGTGGGACGTGCAGAGCGGGCAGGCCCTGGCGACGCTGCAGGGGCACTCGGCGTGGGTCACCGCGTGCGCGGCGCTGCCCGACGGCCGCCAGGTCGCCTCGGGCTCGGACGACTACAGCATCAAGATCTGGGATCTGACCGCGGGGCAGGAGCTGGCGACGCTGCAGGGGCACTCGGCGGCGGTCAGCTCGTGCGCGCGGGTGCCGGGTCAGCAGCGGGTGCTCACCGGCTCGGCGGATCGGACCCTGAAGCTTTGGGACATAAGCGGCGGCAGCGCGTTTCTGACGCTCAAGGGGCACACCGATCTGGTGACTTCGTGCGCGGTCTCGTCCGACGGGCGACAGGCGCTGTCGGGGTCGTGGGACAAGACGCTGCGGCTGTGGGATCTGCAGACTGGCGAGCTGCTGCGCACGCTCAGCGGTCACAGCTGGTTTGTCACCGCCTGCACCTTCCTGCCCGACGGGCGGCGGGCGGTGTCGGGGTCGTGGGACAAGACGCTGCGGGTGTGGGACCTGCAGACCGGCGAAGAGCTGCGCGTGCTGGAGGGCCACACCGCGCAGATCACCTGCGTGGCGGCGGTGCCGGGCAGCGAGCTGCTCATCTCGGGGGCCCGCGACAGCACGCTGCGCGTCTGGGATCTGCAGTCGGGGCAGGAGGTGATGACGCTGCGCAGCCACATCGACTTCGTCACCGCCTGCGTGGTCTTCCCCGACGGGCGGCGGGCGCTGTCCGGCTCGGGCGATCGCACCCTGAAGGTGTGGGACCTGACCACCGGTGAGGAGCTGATGACGCTGCCGGGCCACGCCGCCCAGGTCAGCGCCTGCGCGATCACTGCCGACGGCCGCCGCGCGGTGTCGGCGTCCGAGGATCACACGGTCAAGGTCTGGGACCTGCAGAGCGGGCGCTGCATCGACACCGTCTACGGCGTCGCCCCCTACGACTGCGTCTGTGTCGACGAGGAGCGCATCTGCGCCGGCGATCGGGTGGGCAACGTGTGGATGCTGGTCTCGGCGGCGGTCAAGGATGAGCCGCTGGCCATCGAGCCGCCGACCCTGCGGGCGCTCGGCCGGCTGCTCGATGCCGTGCTACGCGAGTCGAGCGATCTCGAGGCGTTCTGCCAGCACCACTTCCCGCTCATCCACAAGCAGTTCACCGCCGAGATGAGCCGCCAGAACCGGCTCGATACGCTGCTCGGCATCGACGCCATCGAGGTGCTCACCCGCCTGCGCCAGAGCTACCCCGAGGCGTATGCCCAGCACGCCCACCTGCTCACGAGCAGCGAATAGCCGCTGCGGCGCCCGGCGCCGACCCGCTGCGGCCCATCGGCGAGAGGCCAGGCGCCACCCGGGCCGCGGCTAGAACGGCGGCGCCAGCAGATCGTCTTTGTTGTGCGGCTTGCGCGCCGCCTTGCCGCCCGCCTGGGGCGCCGCCAGCTGGCTCAGGGAGATGAGCTGCCGCTCGACCAGCAGGTCGCGCTCCCCATCGAGCTCCAGGGTGACGTCGCGGTAGCCGCTCAGGTGCAGGCGCACGGTCTGGCGGCCGGCGCGCCGCGGCCGCCGCAGCTTGAGCGGCGTCTGCCCGAGCGGGTAGCTGCTGATCTCATCGAGGACCTGGGCGCCGGCGGGATAGGTCAGGATCGTCCACTCGATGGTCGGCAGCCGGGGCGCCTCGGGTGCGGCTTGACGCTCGCTTGCCGGCAGCAGGCGGTCCTGCGGTCCGGGCAGCGGCGGCGCGGCGGCCGGACGCTCGCGCCGCCAGCCGATGAACAGCACTGCCAGCGCTGCCACCACGGCGATGGCGCCGCCGACGCCAAGCTCCAGGGTTCGGCGCGGAAGTCCCGGCTGCGAGGACGCGCCCGCCGCTGGACCCGTGAGGCTCAGCTTGCCCAGCGCCTCGGCGACCTTGTGCATGCTGGGCCGCTTGGTCGGCTCCTTGGCCAGCATGTGCTGCACCAGGTCCGCCACCGGCACCGGCACCTGCGGGGCGTGCGCGCGCAGCGGCGGCGGCGACGAGCGCACGTGCATCACCATGATCTCCGCCGACAGATCCGACACATACGGCGGCCGCCCGGACAAAAGCTCGTACAGGATGACGCCCAGCGAGTACACGTCGGCGCGATCGGTGACCGTGGCCAGCTCCTGGCACTGCTCGGGCGCCATGTACAGCGGCGAGCCCATGGTCACGCCGGTCTGGGTGAGAGACGGCCCCTTGGCATCGCCGGGGTTTTCGAACTTGGCCAGCCCGAAGTCGAGGATCTTGACCCGCTCGGTGCCCGGCGCCAGCGCGTCCTCGATCAGCATCACGTTCTCGGGCTTTAGATCGCGGTGCACCACCCCCTTGTCGTGCGCCGCCGCCAGCGCCACTGCGATCTGCCGGCAGATGGTCAGCGCCTGGGCGGCCACCGTACGGCGCGCGCGGCCGCCGCGCTCCAGCCGCTGGCCCAGCGACAGCCCCTCCAGAAACTCCATGATGATGTACGGCGTCTCGTCGGGCAGGCAGCCGAACTCGAAGATCTCGACCAGGCCGGGGTGGCCGATGAGGTTCACCGCCCGCGCTTCGTTGAGGAAGCGGGTGACAAACTCGGGATCGCGGGCGAAGTCGCGATCGAGCGCCTTGATCGCCGCCTTGCGGCCGATGTCCTTGTGCACGGCGCGGAAGACCACGCCCATGCCGCCCCTGCCGATGACCTCCTCGACGCGGTAGTTACCGACAAGCTGGCCGACCTTGACCGAGCACTGACCGCCGCTGAGAGGCGCTTTGACGCGCTGCCGGGGCATGGCCCCTTATGATACCAGCGCCCCCCGCCGCTTCGGGAAAGAGTGTGGACGGCGCTGGCTAGGCGCTGCGGCCGATCTCGCCCAGCACGCGATCGAGGACGCCGTTGATGAACGCCGGCGACTCGGTGGTGCCGTAGCGCTTGGCGACCTCGATCGCCTCGTTGATGGCGACGCGGGCGGGGGTGTCGTTGCGGCGCGACAGCTCGTAGCTGGCCAGGCGCAGCAGGTTGCGGTCGACCCACGACATGCGCTCCAGCCGCCAGTTGCGCGAGCAGCGGGTGAGCAGCTCATCGAGCTCGCCCACCGACCCCTTGACGCCGCGCACCAGGTCTTCGCTGAAGCGCCGCGAGTCAGAGGACTCCGCCGCCGGCGCGGCCGTGGCGGCGTCTTCGAGCGCCTCTTCATCCTCCTCGGGCTCGTCGCTGCCGGGGGTGGTGCCGGGGGCAAGGTGGCGGAAGTACAGCCCGATCGCCTGATCGACCGTCAGATCGGGCTGCCGCTCCATGGCGCACAGGATCTGCAGCGCGATGGCGCGCGCACGCCGCCGGCTACCCATGCGCGGTCGCGCTCCCGAGCTGACGGTACAGCGAGATCATCTCCAGCGCCGAGATCGCCGCGTCGGCCCCCTTGTTGCCGGCCTTGGTCCCGGCGCGCTCGACCGCCTGCTCGATGGTGTTGGTGGTGAGCACGCCGAAGATGACCGGCACCGGCGCCGCCAGCGCGGTCGCGGCGATGCCCTTGGCGGCCTCACCGGCGACGTAGTCAAAGTGCGGGGTCGAGCCGCGGATGACCGCGCCCAGGCAGATGACGGCGTCGAAGCTGCCGCTGTGGGCGCAGCGCTTGGCCAGGGCCGGGATCTCGAAGGCGCCGGGGCAGTGGATGACGGTGATCTGCGCCGCCGCGCCGCCGGTGCGACTGAGCACGTCGATCGCCCCTTCGACCAGGCGGTCGACGATGAAGCTGTTAAAGCGGCTGGCGACGATAGCGACACGGATGCCAGAGGCGTCGAGCTGACCGCCCAGGTGCAGGACTTTGGGATTAGGCGAGTTTTCCATCTTTGGGTCTCAGAGCTCGGGAGGGTTTTATGCGACCGGAGTGACTTTGGGCAACAGCGGCAGGCTGTCCACGATAGTAAGGCCGTGGCCCTCCAGGCCCGCGATCTTCTTGGGGTTGTTGGTGAGCAGGCGCATGTGCGACACGCCCAGCTCGCGCAGCACCTGCGCGCCGAGGCCAAAGTCGCGCAGCTTGCTGTCGGGCCCGAGCGGCGGCTCTTGGTGCAAAAGGAACGTCCTGAGGTCCTGGCGCAGCGAGTAGCTGCCCGTGGGAAAGATATAAAGCAGCACGCCGCGTCCGGCGGCATCGATCGCCCGCAGGGCCGCCCGCAGCTGCTCGCCGCTGTCGCAGCCGAGCGCCGCGAACACGTCGCCCGGCAGGCTCGCGGTCTGCACCCGCACCAGCACCGGCTCGTCGGTCTTGAGCTCGCCGCGCCACAGCGCCAGGTACTCGGTGGGCTCGATCGCGGTCTTGTACAGCGCGCCGTGGAACTCGCGCAGCGGGACGCCGTCGATCGCCGGCACGAGCGGGAACTCCTCGGTGCGCTCGACCAGGCACTCGGTCTGCAGCCGGTACTCGATGAGGTCGGCGACGCTGAGGATGAGCAGGCCGTGCTCCTTGGCGAAGCGCTGCAGGTCGGGCAGGCGCGCCATGGTGCCGTCGTCGTTCATGATCTCGCAGATGACGCCCGCCGGCTGCAGGCCGGCCAGCCGCGCCAGATCCACCGAGCCCTCGGTCTGACCAGTGCGCACCAGGGTGCCGCCGCGCTTGGCGCGCAGCGGGAAGATGTGCCCGGGGGTGATGAGATCCTCGGCCTTGGCGGTCGGGCTCACCGCAGTGAGGATGGTGTGGGCGCGGTCGGCCGCCGAGATCCCGGTGGTGACCCCGTGCCGCGCCTCGATGCTCACGGTGAAGGCGGTGCCGAGCGGCGGTCCGCCGGCGCGCGCCGCCTGCAGGGGCAGCTGCAGGTGGTCGGCGCGCTCCTCGGTCAGGGTGAGGCAGATGAGCCCCCGACCGTAGCGCGCCATGAAGTTAATCGCCTCGGGCGTGACCTTCTCGGCGGCCATCGTCAGGTCGCCCTCGTTCTCGCGATCCTCGTCGTCGACGAGGATGACCATGCGGCCGGCGCGCATCTCGCTGAGCGCCTGCTCGACCCGCTCGATGCGCCGCTCGCGCTCCATCCTGCGCTCACTAACGTTTGGCAAAACCGTGCTCCTTTAGTCGTGCGAGGGTCAGCCCGCCGCTCCCTTCGGGCAGGTACCCGGCTACCAGCTTCTCCAGGTGCTTGGCAATCAGATCTACTTCCAGGTTCACATGTGCACCGCGCGCCTTGCCGGCAAGGTGGGTGTGCTGCTGGGTGTGCGGCACCAGCGACACCGAGAAGCCGGCCCCGTCGACCTGGTTGACCGTGAGGCTTGTGCCATCGACCGTGATTGCGCCTTTGGCGACAATGTAGCGCAGAAGCGCGGCCGGCGGGTGGATGGTCAGGTCCCAGTTGTCACCGCGGGCGCCCGTCAGGGCAATGCTGCCCACGCCGTCCACGTGGCCGGTGACCAGGTGGCCGCCCAGCCGATCGCCAAGGCGCAGCGCCCGCTCCAGGTGCACCGGCTGGCCCACCGTCAGCGCCGAGAGGGTCGTCAGCGCCAGCGTCTCGGGTCCGGCCTCGACCTCGACCTCGGCCGCCGCCGGGCGGCTGGCGACAATCGTCAAGCATACCCCGTCTACCGCCAGCGAGGCGCCGAGCGGCATCCCCTCGGCGAGCAGCGGCGCCGCCAGCCGCAGGCGGACGCCGCTACCGCGGGGCAGCGGGGCCACGCCCGCGACCTTTCCCAGGTCCTCAACCAGGCCGGTGAACATCGCCATCCTCCTTGGGGCGCGGCGCGCCCGGATCTTCTAACGACGCAGCGGCCGACTCCCGCTCCGGAGCCGCTGCCAGCGGGCTTGAGGGCGCAAAGGCGCCGCGCCGCAGCAAGCCGCTCACAAGCACGTCCGGCCCGAGCCGGGTAACCTCCAGCTGCGTCAGCCACGGCGCCGCCGACACCGCCGGGACCGCGAAGTTACGCAGCAGGGGCACTCCCTCATCGCCCAGAAACAGCGGCGCCAGGTACAGCGCCGCTTCATCATAAAGCCCCGCCTCGAGCAGCGCCCCGTGCAGGGTCGCGCCGCCCTCGCACATCACCATCAGCAGCTCGCGCTCGCCCAGGCAGTGCAGGGCGGCGTAAAGGTCGATGCTGGTCGGCGCCGGTCCGCCGCGCGGGGCGACATCGCGCGAGGACGGCGGCGGCAGGCCGAGGACCTCGACGCCGCGCGCCCGCAGCGCCTGCGCCTGCGCTGGCTTTTCGGCCAGTGCGACGCGGCTGGTCAGCACCAGCGTGCCCGGCGCGCACAGCTGCGCCGTCGGGGGAGTGCGCAGCGCCCCGTCGATGACCACGCGCAGCGGCGGGCGCAGGCGGTCGGCGCGCGGCTCGCCCGCCGGCAGCCGCACCGTAAGCTGCGGGTCATCCGTCACCACCGTGCCGGCGCCGACCAGGATGGCGTCGCAGCGATCGCGCAGCCGGTGGGTGTGCAGCCGCGCCGGCGCGCTGGTCAGCCACTGCGGCCCCACCCCACTGGCAGCCCCCGGCGGCGGCCCCAGTCGCCCGTCCAGCGACAGCGCCGCCTTGAGGATGAGCTGCGGCCGGCCGCTGTGCAGAAAGCGCAGGTAGCCGCGGTTCTGGTGGCGGCAGCGGTCGGCCAGAACGCCCGTGGTGACCTCCAGACCGGCGGCGCGCAGGCGCTCGACGCCGCCCCCGGCGACGCGCGGGTTCGGATCGCGGATGCCGATCACCACCCGCGAGAGGCCGGCGCCCAGGATCAGCTCGGTGCACTTGCCGGTGCGACCTATGTGGTTGCACGGCTCTAGCGTGACGTACAGGGTCTTGCCCGGCGCGCTGCCGCCGAGCTCGCGCAGCGCCGCTGCCTCCCCGTGGTCCAGTCCCGGCCGCACATGATGGCCGCGCGAAAGCACCTGGTGCTGCCGCGGCCCCGCTCTGCGGCGGCCAGGGCGAGCTCCATCATCGCGGCGTCATGCCCGCGCACGCGGCCGTCCAGGTGCGTCGAAACAGCGGGATCGATCATGTCTTGCGCCCGGCACGCCGTGTACCGCAGCCCGACCCCGGTGGCAAGTCCAGATCCGGCCGCGGCCGCCAGCCGGCAGCGCGTGGCGTCAGCGGCGCGGGTGACTGGCCAGCCAGCCGTGGCCGCGCACCAGATCGTCAAACAGGACGGTGATGCCGATCGAGGCGATGTGGCTGTGGCCGGAGTAGACGCCGTTATTTACCGCCGGCGCCAGCTCATCGCCAAGCTGCACCGGCTTGCCGCTCGTGCCGTCGATGGCGCGCAGCGTGCCCGAGTCCACCGTGCGCTGGATCGACTGCAGGAAGGCATAGGCGAAGTTCAGCGTGACGCCGCGCAGGTTGATGCCGACGCCGATGGTGGCGCCGAGCTTGGCCAGGGTGTCGAAGTCGATGCGCAGGTTGGCGTCGCGGCTGGCGCTGCTGTCATAAAGCGCCCCGAGCCGCAGGGTCAGCTGCCCGAGCGACGTCGGGTAGTTGAGCGCCCCGCCCAGCCGCAGGCTGAACGTGTCGTCGTAGCTGTGCGGGATGGTGATGGTGAGCGGCATGCCCTTGTTGACCAGCTGCGGCGGGTTGAGCAGGGTCAGGCGGTTGTCGGTCCCGTCCAGCCAGCTCCAGGCCTCGTAGGTGCCGTCGAGCTCTAGGTCGAGCAGCTCGAAGTCCCCCTTGCGGTAGACGTAGCGCAGGCCGGCGCGGAACACCCACGGCAGCCAGGTCTCAAACTGCCCGTTCATGTGGTCGGCGCCGAGCCCCGCGCCGCGCAGGAACGGCGGCTCGCTGGCCGACACCGTCCCCTTGCCGCGGATCGGGTACATGCCGAGGTTGACGGCGCTGCGCACGTGCAGGCCGATGTCCAGCTCGCGCAGCGGGTGCAGCAGCGCGCCGAGCTGCAGGGTGAAGTTGTCGTAGCTTGCGACCTGCACCCGCGTCGTCGTGTCGCAGCCGGCCACCTCGGGCTGCTGCGAGCAGGCGGCGCTGCTCGGGAAGATCGGGATGCTGGTCGGCGCGTAGGTCGCGCTGGCGACGTTGAGCTGCGAGGTCACCTGCTGCCCCGCGATCCCCAGATCCAGCACCCGGTGCACATGCACCGCCACCGCGACGGTGGGGAACACGATAAGGAGGTTACTCTGCTCCAGGTCATAGCGCGACGGCGTCGGCCGCACCGTGCCCGAGTCGGTCAGCGAGAACACCCCGAAGCTGCGCGTCCCCACCGAGGACGGCCCGTAAGCGCCGACCGCGAAGGTCCAGCGCCGGAAGTAGCCAAAGTCGGTGGTCAGCCCGAACCACGGCGCATAAAATGGCGGCGTCGCGTTGGCCGTGACAGTCGGGTACGGCCCGAATGAGTCGCCCCCCGCGCGCTGAAATGAGTACTCGGAGAAGTACAGGTTGTTATCGAACAGCAGCCGGGTGCCGCGCAGCTGCGCCAGCCCGCCGACGTTGTACTCCAGCGCCAGCGGCGAGTCGGCCTTGGCGGTGAAGGCGCCGCCGCGGCCCAGCGCCTCGGTGCCGTTGGCGGGCAGCTCGAAGCCGCCGGCGTGGGCGGTGCCGCCTGCGAGCGCCAGGCCGGTCGCCAGCAGGAACCCCGCAGGGACGCGAGACCCGGTACGCGCGCGGAGCAGGAGACGGCGATCAGGCGCTGCTGGGAGGGCAATGGCGTTCGTCATAAGGGCACCTTTGGCGACGGGTCGGCGTTTTCGATCGGGAGCAAGCTGGTGCTGCCACGCTCCCGCCGGCGCGGCGGCGCGGGCGCGGGCGCGGGCGCGACAAGGGGAGTCTCTGCCGCCGCCGGCCAGGCGCTGTTCACCGGCGGCGCGGGCGCGCGCCCCGGCCGCGCGACCGCGGCACCCGCGGCGGGCAGCGGAACCGGAGCGCGCAGCGGGAGGCTGAGTTCCTGGGCGGCGACCGCTGGCGGCTCGGCCGGGCGCGGTGCCGGGGTGAGCTGGGCGATGGCGTCGAGCTGATGGGTGATTTCGCGGTCGAGGCGCTCGGGCGGCGCGAGCCGGATCAGGGTGGCGTAGTCGCTCTCGCGCAGGGCGGCGGCGGGGCCGAGCTGCTCGGCGAAACGGCGCAGCACGGGGCGCAGGAAGTCGGCGCGGGTGCGGCTTGGGACGCCGTGGCGATCCACGCGGCCCAGGGTGCGCAGCGCCGCTTCGATCTCGGACACGGCAGCTCGCATCGCCCCCTCGCGGCGGCGCTGCTCGGGGCTGAGCATGGCGACCAGCTGCAGCTGACGGCGCGGCGGCCCCCCGGCGTCCGCCCCCGCCGCCGCCGCATCGCCGGGGACCCCGCGCTCGTGGTGGGCGAAGGCCAGCAGCACCTCATCGAGCGCGTAGTAGCTGTCTAGATCGCCGCGCTGCCAGGTGTGCTCGTACAGGGCAGCGGTCTCCGGTTCCAGCGGCGCCGGCGCCGCGCCCTGTGCAGCTCCATCTTCGCTGGCCGGCGACTCTGCCGAACCCGCCCGGCGGGAAGCGCGCGTCCGCCGCCCCGCGGGTGCCTCTTGTCGGGATGGTGCAGCGGCCACGGGACCCGCCGGTCGCGGCGAGGGCGCCGCTCGACCCGGCTCCCAGGCGAAGCCGGGCAGGGGCAGGGTCGCCGCCTCGACAACCGGGTCGGGAGCAGCTGCCGCCAGGGCCGACCCGGCAGCAGGCGAGCTTGCCCGGTCTGGCCCCGGACCCGGCTGGCTGTACAGCGCGATGCCGCGCAGGGCAGGGCACAGCTCGCGCAGGGCGTGGAAGTGCCGGCGGGCCCGCTCGGCCGCCTCCGGCCCGTCGCCGATATAGTGACACAGCGGCTGCTCTAGCGCCGCCTGGGCGGGGTGGCCCAGGCGCTGCGCCAGCGCGTGCAGGCCCAGAAGATCGAGCGGCTCGGGCAGATACAGCACCCAGCCGACCGCCGCCGCCTGCAGGTGCTCGCTCCACCCGGCAGCGCGCGCCGGCCCTGGCATGCCCGCCGGCAGCGCCGCCATCACCTGGGCCCGACCCGCTGCGCCATCCAGTCGCACCACCGAGCCGCGCCCGGCGATCTCGCTGATCACGACCTCCGAGTGCGAGGCGGCGATCACCTGGCTGTCCTGCTCCGCCGCGATCGAGAGCAGCGCGCGGACTAGCTGCCGCTGCCGCAGCGGCGACAGGTGAGCGTCCGGCTCGTCGAGCAGCAGCACCGCCCCCGGGTTCATGTACAGGTGGCAGAGCAACAGCAGCGTCTGCAGCATGCCCTGACCGGCCGCCGACAGGTCGAGCCGCGTGCCGTCGGGCTCGCGGTACTTCATGACGATCTCGCCGCGCTCGGCGATAAACTCCGGGTTGTGCAGGCGCACCCCGAACAGCGCCTGCATGCGCTGGCACAGGCGCTGCCAGTGCCCGCGATCGGGCTTCTGGTTGTAAAGGTGCAGGCACAGGTTGCGGATGACCTGCGCGGTCTGTCCCTCACCCAGCAGCACGTTGACCCGCCCGCGCTCCCACTTGGGCTCGGAGACCGCGACCCCGGCCATGGGCGGCAGGTAGGCGACGCGCACCGCCGTGGCCGCCTCGGCGATCGCCGAGAACTTGGCCCCGTGGACCTTGGACTCGCGGAAGCCCGGCAGGCGCAGCGGCCGGCAGTAAAGCGAGTCGTCGTTGTTGTAGTCGAGCTCCAGCCCGCAGGACCAGCGCTCGCCGCCGCTGTGGCCGTCGACTGCGAGCTCCATGCGCAGCGGCTGGGCGCGCTCGCCCGAGCTCGGCCGGCCGGCGCGCACCTCGGTGCGGTGCCACAGGTGGTTGGCACTCGGCAGCGGGATTTGGGTCAGATCGCGACGCTGCAGGCTCACTCCCAGCGGCCGCGGGCTGCGCGCCGCGCGGTGGCCGCGGCCCGGCTCGTGCGGCGCCCGGCGGGCATGGAAGGTGCGCAGGCCCAGCTCCCACAGCGCCAGCGCCTGCAGCGCGGCGGTCTTGCCGGCCCCGTTGCCACCGACCAGCACGACCGGCGAGTCGAGCTGGATCTCGATGTCGGCAAAGCACTTGAAGTGAGCAATACGCAGGCGGGTCAGCATGGCGGCGCGGAGCCGCGACCCGAGGTGGTAATCGGTGCGGCTTGCACCCACATAGCGCTAATGGCCGCCGCCCCGCAACGGAAAAGGCGGCCCGCGGCGCCCGACCGCAGCGCCCGCCGGCTACCGCGGCTCGCTGGCGGCGCGGCGGCGTGGCCCGCGCGGGGTCTTGTGCCTTACGCCGCCGGCTTGCTGCGCGCCATCACCAGCAGGATCGAGACTGCGGCCGGGGTGATGCCGGGGATGCGGCTGGCCTGCCCGATCGAGCGCGGGCGGAGCTTGCCGAGCTTCTCGGTGGCCTCGCGCGACAGCCCGGGGATCTGGGCGTAGTCGAGGGTGGCGGGCAGGGGCGTCTCCTCGAGGTCGCGGAAGCGCCGGGCCTCCTCGGCCTGGCGATCGAGGTAGCCTTCGTACTTGATGGCGGTCTCCAGACGCTCGCTGAGGTCAGGGTCGATCGGATCGTAGCCCAGCGCCGGCAGCAGGGTGGCGCAGGTGAGCTCGGGGCGGCGCAGGATCTCCGCCAGGGTGCTCGGGCGGCCCAGCGGCGCGGTGCCCAGGGCGGCCAGGCGCTCGTTGGTGGCGGCGTCGGGGTAGGCGGTGGTGCCGCGCAGGCGGGCCAGCGCGCGGGCCAGGGCGTCGCGGCGGGCGGTGAAGGCGGCCCAGCGGGCGTCATCGACCAGGCCCAGCTGGCGGCCGAGCGGCATGACCCGCTCGTCGGCATTGTCCTCGCGCAGGAGCAGGCGGTACTCGGCGCGGGAGGTCATCATCCGGTAGGGCTCGTCGACGCCCTTGGTCGTCAGGTCGTCGACCATCACGCCCAGGTAGGCCTGATCGCGGCCAAGGACCAGCTCCTCACCGCTGCGGCGCAGCTTGAGGGCGGCGTTGGCCCCGGCCCACAGCCCCTGCGCCGCCGCCTCTTCGTAGCCGGAGGTGCCGTTGATCTGACCGGCGAGGTACAGGCCGCTGACGTGGCGGGCCTCCAGGGTCGGCAGTAGCTGCGTCGGGTCGCTGAAGTCGTACTCGACCGCGTAGCCGTAGCGCAAAAGGCGCACCCGCTCCAGCCCCGGCAGCGACCGCACCAGCTGCAGCTGGACGTCGGCGGGCAGCGAGGTCGAGATGCCGTTGGGGTAGATCTCGCAGGTGTCGAGCCCCTCGGGCTCAAGGAAGATCTGGTGGCGCGGCTTATCGCTGAAGCGCACGACCTTGTCCTCGATGGACGGGCAGTAGCGCGGGCCGACGCCGGTGATGCGGCCGGCGAACAGCGGCGAGCGGTGGAGGTTCTTGAGGATCAGCTCGTGAGTCGCCGCCGTCGTGTAGGTGAGGAAGCAGTCGCGCTGCGGCAGCGGCGGCGGCGGCCCATCGGGGCAGAACACGGGCGTGGGCGAGTCGCCGGGCTGCCGCTCCAGGCCCGCAAAGTCGATGGTGCGGCCGTCGAGGCGACACGGGGTGCCGGTCTTGAGGCGGCCGAGGCGAAAGCCGAGCTCGGCCAGGCTCCGCGACAGGCCGCGGGCCGGCGGCTCGCCCATGCGCCCGCCGTCCTGGGTCTGCTCGCCGACGTGCAGCTTGCCCATGAGGAAGGTGCCGGTGGTCAGGATGACGGCGGGGGCGCGGTAGCTGACGCCCATCGTGGTGGCGACGCCGAACACCCGGAAGCGCGCCTCGCTGGCCCCGGCCTCCGGTCCAGCGAGCTCTTCATATAGTAGCTTCTGGCCTTCCGCCTGCTGGATCTCGACCCGCGGCTCCTGCTCCAGGGCCCAGCGGATGTAGGCCCGGTAGCGGACCTTGTCGGCCTGCACCCGGGTCGAGCGCACGGCCGCCCCCTTGCTGGCGTTGAGGCGGCGGAACTGGATGCCGGTGGCGTCGGCGGCCCGCCCCATGGCGCCGCCCAGGGCCTCGAGCTCCTTGACCAGGTGGCCCTTGCCGACGCCGCCCACCGCCGGGTTGCACGACATGTGGCCGATGGTGTCGAGGTTTCCCGAGAGCAGCAGGGTGCGCTGACCCAGGCGCGCCGCCGCCAGCGCCGCCTCACAGCCGGCGTGGCCGCCGCCGACGACGATCACATCATACGCGTGGGGGTATTCGAGCATGCAGGCGCAGGGTGGCGCGGCAGTCCCCGGGTTGTCAATCGGCGGCGCAGCGGGGACTCAGCGGTGCGCAGCAGTGGCACATCGGTGGCGCATCGGTGGCGCATCGGTGGCGCGTCGGTGTCGCATCGGGAACTCATCGGGAACTCATCGGGAACTCATCGGGAACTCATCGGGAACTCATCGGGGCTCATCCATGGGCGTTTGTCAGAGGTAGTTCTTAGGTTACGGGCATGAGTTCGATCGCTTTTGTCCTTGCCACGCGCGAGCTTTTTGTGACTGGCCGAGCTGCCGCGGCGGAGCCGGCCGGAGCGGTGGCGGAGCCGCGGGTCATTCACGAGCTGCGGCGCCTTGGCTGGCCGGCCGAGGCGCGGCTGATAGGTCCCAAGCTCGGGCCGCAGCTTGGCGCCGAGGCCGCCGGCGAGGCGGTGCCGGGGGTGCTGGTCGAGCTGCTCGATGCGCTGCCCGTGCTAGCGGCGCCCACCGAGGAGCAGGACGAGGGCAGCGAGCTGCTGGCATTTCGCCAGGCGGCGCGGCTGGCGCTCGATCTGATGATCGCCGGGGCGGCGCTGCCGCGGTTGCGGGCGCGCGGCGGCGGGCGGCTCGGCTGGGAGGCGCGCTGGCGGTCGTTGCCGGTCACCGCGGCGCAGCGCGCCAAGGTGGTGCGCATCGGCGAGCTCCTAAGTCCGCTCACGGCGGTGCCGGTGAGCGCGGTGGGACAGCTCCCCGGGTCCATCCAGCTCAACGGTCAGCGCCTGCTCTACCGGCTGCTCGATGCCTGCGCCGACATGCTGGTCCGCGAGGCGAGCCGCCGGGGGGCCCTGGTCCGCCTGGGCAGCTGGCCGGCCACCGCCTGGGAGCAGCAGCTGGTGCGCGCCCTGGGCGAAGACCGCGCCACCTTCCGCTGCCCCGATCCCGCCACCGCTGAGCTGTGCGCCAAGGACGTCAACGACTGGGTAAAGGACCAGCTGAGCGCAGCCTCGCTGTCGCTGTTGCCGTCCCCGGCGGGGTGGCAGGCCCCCGAGTCGCTGGCTCAGGTCGTCGCCCGCCTGCTGGCCCCGACGGCGCAGCTCGCCCAGACGCTGCGCAGCGGTCGCCCGGCCCCGCGCATGCTGCCCACCGCGACCTGGCTGCCGGCCAAGACCGGCTCCGCCGCCCGCGTCCGTCAAGCTGCCGCCTGAGCACGGCCCCCCCGGTATCCCCCGACATCCCCCTTTTTTCGCCCGCTTCACTTTTCCCGGAGATCCCTCGCGGAAAAGGGACGGAAGAGCATATAATTTTCCGCCCTTGCAGCCGTCTACGCTGGTCAGCGAAAATCTAAAATGATCCGCTCACCTCCCATTAATGTTAGGTGCCGCGAAAAAAACGTAATAATTTCGCAGATTGGCAGATGACGAAACGCGGACCGAAAAGCGAAAATTAGGGACGGGTTAGACAACTAAGACCCAACTTGTGTTGTGGAGATCTCGATGACGTGCTCTCGTTTGTTCATCCTCGGTGCGCTGGTTGGTGGTGGGGCACTGGTTAGTGCGATCCCGGTGGTAGACGCGCAGCCCGCCGCTGCGCCCGCCGCTGCGACGCCCGCCGCCCCGGCGGCCAAGCCGGCAGGTAAAGCAGCCAAGGCGCCGACTGCGGCGGCGCCGGCGCAAGTCGCGCCGCTGCCCGCCAAGTACCCCTACGGCCTGGCCGAAGCCAAGGTCCGCAGCGTGCAGAATCAGGTCACCCTGGTCACTGCCGCGGGCAAGCAGCAGGCCAAGAAGGATGATGTGGTCCTGCCGGGACAGCGGCTGGAGACCGGCAACGCGGCGATGACCGAGCTCGGATTCGCCGACGGCACGCGGGTCCAGGTGGGCGAGAACTCGCAGCTGTCGGTGTATGGGGCGGTGGCCGCCGCGGCGCCGGGCAAAAAGCCCCCGGTGTTCAAGCCGGGCAGCAACACCCTGACCAAGGGCGAGGTCTACGTCATCGTGCCGGCGCCGCCGGCGCCGCCCGCACCTGCCGCGCCGCCGCCGGGCAAGAAGGCCAAGAAGGTCAAGGTGGCGCCGGTCAAGCTGCCGGCCAGCGCCGTGGTCGCCACGCCGCTTGGCAAGATCCGGGTGCTGCAGGGGGCCAAGGCCCGCGTCAGCGTCAGCACGGGCGGGGTGACCTTCGTCTCGGTGTACGAAGGCAGCTCCGAGCTGCTGGGGGCTGGCCCCAAGAGCAAGCCGGTGGTGATCGCCGCCGGCAGCGGCAGCAAGCTCCAAGATCTGAAGACGCCGCCGGCGGCTCCAGCGCCGCTGCCGCCGCCGCCGACCCTCAGCGGCACCCAGAGCCTGGTGTTCTCGACGGGGACGCCGGTCGAAGTGCGCGGCAGCTACGCCGCCGCCGCAGGGGGCGCGGCACCGGCGCAGTGGCATGTGCAGGTGGCGCAGGATGATCAGTTCGAGCAGCTGGTGCGGGAGAGCCGGGTGCCGGCCGCCGAGACCCGGCTGTTTGCGACGCCGCTGCCGCCGGGCGAGTACGTGGCGCGGGTGACCGCGGTGAACGCCGAGGGCGCCGAGGGCCTGCCGAGTGCGACCGCGCGAGTGAAGGTCGCCAAGGTGGTGCTGTGGCCGGGCAGCGAAGGCAAGCGCGCCGCGGTCCAGGTCGAGGGCCGCGGGCTGTTCTGCAGCCTCGACGGGGGCGATGCGGCGCCGATGACGACGCCGCTGCCGCTGACCCCGGCGCGTGAGCACACGCTGCGCTGCACCACGGTGCAGGCGGGCGCGACCCCGGAAGAGACTGCCGAGTACAAGATCTCGGCGGCGCAGAGCGGGCCGCTGGTCGCCAAGGTCGAGCCGGGCACGGCGACCTGGACCGAGACCGAAGGCCAGCGCAAGGTGCGCCTGTCGCTGAGCGACGCCGCGGGCAACCCGCTGTCGGGCGCCAAGGTCGAGGCCGAAGGGGCCGGCGGGGCGCGCGCCGAGGCGGTCACCGAGATCGGCAACACCGGCACTTACGAGACGACGGTCCACTGGCCCAAGGGGCAGACCGGCCAGAGCGTGAACTACAAGATCAACGCCGCCGAGACCTACGCCGCGGCGCTGCCCGATGAGCAGCCTCCGACGGCCGCGGCGCCCAAGGAGACCGCCAAGCCGGGCAGCAAGCGGGTCGCCGGCGAGTGGAGCCTGATGCCGCTGGTCCACGTCGACGTCCAGCACAACGTGGTGGCGATCGGCATCGGCACCGAGATCGGCCTGCGGGTCAAGCTCGGCTACGGCGCGCTCGGCTTCCACCTGCGGCCGCAGTATGAGTACTTCTCGCCAAATCCCGCCTTCTCGCACGTCATCGCCGTCGGCCTGCCGATCACCTACCGCATCCGCAAGGACGTCGACTCTGACTTTGTGCCCTACATCGGCGTCCTGCCACAGTTCGTCGCCGACTTCAGCGCCCTGGCCCGCGACGGCGTCGCCATCGAGGCCGGGCAGTGGAAGACGCAGTTCGCCCTGGGCGGGCTGGCCGGCATCGAGCTGCGCCTGCGCCGCGGCGCGGTGTTCGTCGAAGGCGGCTACCGCTACGTGTTCGACCGCCCCGAGACCACCGACTTCGCCAGCTTGAGCGGCGTGTTCGCCAACCTCGGCTACCGGCTGAACTTCTAGCCACCCGAGCCTCGCGCCGCAGCCTCCCGCCTTCCCGCTCTGCGATTTTTCTGCGACCTTATGCGCTCGTGACCGGCCGGGTCAGCCCCGGTCGGGATCGCTTGCCCCAAAGGGCAGGGTCGCCGACCAAAAAATTCCCCAGCCAGATCAAAAGCCTGCAGCGCCCCCGAGCGGGCGTTGCATCGCCCCAAGTCTTGGTGCTACCGTCTCAGGTTAGTACGAGCAGATGCAACACGCGCAACAACTCGGCCGCTATCATCTCCTCGACAGGGTGGCCTTTGGCGGCATGGCCGAGATCTATCGCGCCAAGACCGCCGACGCCCAGGGTCGGTTGCATGTGGTGGCGGTCAAGCGGGTGCTCGGTCACCTGTGTGAGGACGATGAGTTCATCCAGATGCTCATCGACGAGGCGCGGCTGACGGCGCTGCTCAAGCACCCCAACATCGCCCGGGTCTACGAGTTCTCCAAGGTCCAGAGCGAGTACTTCATCTCGATGGAGTACGTCGACGGCAAGGACATGCGGGCGCTGCTCGAGCGGGCGCGGCAGAACCAGGAGTGGCTGCCCGAGCACCTCATCGCCTACATCGGCATGCAGGTGGCGCGCGGGCTGCACGCGGCGCATATGCAGACCGACCGCAACGGCAGCCAGCTCAACATCGTGCACCGCGACGTGTCGCCGTCCAACGTCCTTTTGTCGTACGGCGGCGACGTCAAGCTGTGCGACTTCGGCATCGCCAAGGCGTCGGGGACGCGCTCGCAGACCAAGACCGGCGTCATCAAGGGCAAGGTCAAGTACATGTCGCCCGAGCAGGCGATGGGGCGCAAGCTCGATCACCGCTCGGATCTGTTCTCGCTCGGCACCCTCTTGTACGAGATGCTGACGCTGCAGGCGCCGTTTACAGCGACCACCGAGATCGAGCTGCTCTTCGCGGTGCGCGACGCCCGCAAGCGACCCATCCGCGAGCTGCGCCCCAACCTGCACGCCGAGCTGGAGATCGTCATCGACCGGGCGATGGCCAAGTCGCGCTCGCAGCGCTTCCAGAACGGCGAGGAGTTTGCCAACTCGCTGCAGGCCTTCCTCGACGCCCACTATCCCAATCAGGGCGTGGCCGCGCTGTCGCAGTACCTGCGGGCGGCGTTCGCCAAGGAGATCGAGCGCGAGAACGCGGTCCTGGCCGACTACATCATCGACGGTGCCAAGGTCGACGCCAACGTCGGTGAGAACCTGCTCGCGGACGTGCTCGGACCCGACGCCGAGTATACCCAGTTCACCGCCGCCTTCAGCCAGGAAGCCGCCGAGGTGCTGGCGCTGCCGCCGGCCCCGCCGGGCAACCCGAACCAGAAGATGCGGGTCCTGTCCGAGGTGACGATGCCCGGCGCCGAGGAGTTCGACGCCATGCCCACCGCGCAGAAGGCGCGGCTGTCGGCGGAGGATCTGGGCATTCCCGAGCCCATCCCGGACTGGGGGCCGTCGGCGCAGACGATGCCGCGAGCGGTCCCAGGGCCTGCTGCGGCGCGCCCGGCGGCAGTCGCGATGCAGCTGGGCGACTCGCTCGGGGACGATGGCGAGCCGGGTCAGCAGACGGTGGTCCTCATGCGGCAGACGCCGCCGCAGGGGGTGACGATGCCGGTGCCGGCCAAGGCACCGCTCATTCCCGGGCTGCCGGACCTCGCCTTCGACGATCACATCCACGTCGAAGAGACGCGCATCCTGCCGCGCTCGCAGATGGAGTCGCTGGCTCCGGCACAGGTGGTGCGCGGCAAGGACGGGCTGCACGACGCCTCGACGCAGATCCTCGACGCGCGCAACCTGCCGCCGGAGCTGCAGCAGCTGCTGCAGAAGCGCGGGGCGGCGATGCTGGCGGCCTCGCAGGCCCCGGTGGCACCGCCTTTGTCCGCAGGTCCGCCGCCGCCGCCTCCTCCTCCGGCCAAGCCGCTGCCGGCGAAGATGCCGTCTTTAGAGCTGACGCCGCTCGATCATGACTTTCATGAGGCGAGCACGGCGTACCTGGACTGGAGCCCGCTGTCGCCCGAGACCGGCAGCGAGCTGCCCATGCCCGACTCGTCGTCGCTCAACGCCCTCGCTGGCGTCGGTCAGCCGCTGAGTCCGCCGCCCCGGGCCGCCGAGGTCGCAGCGCCCCCCCCCAGCCCGCGGCCCTTCAGCCCGCCGCCGGCCCCCGAGCCCGCCCGCGCCGCCGAGCCCGAGCCGCCGGCCCCGCCGCGGGCACCCACCGGCGTGCAGCCGGGCCCGAGACCGCTCGGACCGCAGTCGCTGCCGCCGCGCTCGGCCACCGGCCTGCAGGCGCCGGTTGCGCCGCGACCCACGGGGATGCAGGCACCGGTTGCGCCGCGACCCACGGGGATGCAGGCGCCGGTTGCGCCGCGACCCACGGGGATGCAGGCGCCGGTTGCGCCGCGGGCCGGCCAGCGTGAGCCGCCGACCGTGCTGCGGCCTGCACCAGTGCCGACGGAAGCCAGTCCCGAGGTCGCCGCCCCGCCTGCTGCCCCCCTGCCTCCGGTTGCGCCGCGCCCGACGGGGATGCAGGCGCCGGTTGCGCCGCGACCGACCGGGCTCCAGGCGCCAGTCGTGCCGCGACCGACCGGGCTCCAGGCGCCAGTCGTGCCGCGACCGACCGGGCTCCAGGCGCCGATCGTGCCGCGACCGACCGGGCTCCAGGCGCCAGTCGTGCCGCGACCGACCGGGTTGCAGCACCCGATCCGCTCGCTGACCGGGCTGCAGCAGCCGATCCCGGTGCCGCACTCTTCCGATGGGACCATCGTCCCCACCAAGGCGGGCCCCGGACCCGAGGATGAGTGGGAGAGCCTGCCGCACCTGGACAGCACCCTGCTGTCGCACCCATCCGGCGGCGGAGCCGGCCCGGCGGTGCCGCCGGTCGCCATCAAGAAGCCGAGCCCCGGCCTGCGCGATCGCGGCGATCTGCCGACGCTGCAGCCGGCAGAGGTGGCGCGCGGCCCCGCGCTTGAGGCCTCGGACCACACGATCACCAACGGGGAGCTGGTCACCGTCCCGGGGGCATCGCAGTTTGAAGATCTGCCGACCCCGGTAAAAGGCACTCCGGCACCGCGCGATCTGGGCTTTGAGGCCGACAGCGAGTTCGCCGAGGACACCAACAAGGGCGACGGCCCCCGCGGCATGGTCCACCCTGGCGGCGACGCCTCGATGGAGCTCAGCGACGACGACTTCGAGGCGCTGGAGTAGCAGGCAGGCCGCCGGGCGAGCGGGTCGCGGTCAGCCGGGTAGCGACTGCGCGGTGAGCGGGGCAGCCGCGCCCGAGGTGCGACCCCCGTCCCGACGCGGAGGCGGCGAGCCGGCGGCTCCAGCGCGCCGGCAGCGGGCCGCGCGGCGCTGGCCGGTGGGGCTCAGCCCTCGATCGGCAGGCTGAACTTGACCTGGTAGGCGGTCTTGTCGCTGTGCTTGGGAAACTTCCAGCGCTTGATCGCTTTCTGGAAGCACTTGGCGTTCTTGCCGTCGAGCTCTTTGTCCTTGGCGCTGACCTCGACGGTGTCGATCTTGCCTTTGGGGCCGATGGTCACCTCGACGCTCAGGGCGCCGCCGGCCAGCTTGGGCTCTTTCTTTAGCAGCTTGCCGAAACAGCTGCTCAGCTGCTTCTGCCCCTTTTCGATGAGCGCGTCGCGCTGCTCGGCGGTGATCCCCAGCAGCTCGTCCTTTTTGGCCTTCTGCTGCTTGGCCTGCGCCTCGGCCTGCGCCACCTTGTCGGCCTCGCTCGGCAGGGCGTCGGGCATGGGGCCGGCATCCACCACCTCGCGCTTGGCCACCGTGGTCTTGGACGGCCGCATCAGCACCCAGACCGTGGTGCCGATCCCCAGCAGCACCACCACGGCGAGCGCCGCCAGGATGAGCGGCGATGGCTTGGTCGGCGGCGCGGCGGCGCCGGGCTCGATGGGCGCGGCGGCGAGGTCGGCAGGCGCGCCGCCCATCATGCCCATCGGCGGCTGACTGCTGCCCATCGGGTCCGCACCGGGATACGGCGCCGCGGCGGCAGGCGGCGGCGCGACGACCGCCGCGCCCGGGAGCGCGCCCGTTGGATCCTCGGTCAGCGGCGGCGGCTGGAACGACTGGCTGACCGGCGGCGGCTGGAACGACTGGCTGGTCGTCGCGGGAACGGCCGGGCTGGAGCTCGCCATGGCCGGCGCCGGCGGCGCGCTGGCCACAGGTCGCACCATCGGCGAGCCGACCGGCGGGGTTACGTCGAACGGTGGCACCGACCTGGGCGGCTGCGGGCCGCGCGGTCCGGCAGCGCCCCCCGCAGGACCGGGGATGGGCGGTGGCGGCTTGAACGCCGGCGGCCCCTTGGGCTTGGCCGCCGGAGCGGGCGCAGGCTTGGTCTGCGGCTTGGGCGGCGCCGGCAGGTCGGTGACCATGTCGAAGTCCACCGGCTCTAGCGCCAGGCCCGAGTTCTCCAGCGGGGCGGGGGCCGGCGGCGCGATCGGCGCGCTCAGGCTGCCGATCTGCGTCGCGTCCTCGTTCTCGTCGAGCAGCGAGCCGCCGACGCCGGACAGCGACACCGCGGGGAGCGACGCCGCGGGCGGCTGGATCGGCGACAGGCCGAGCTTGGTCGCCATGCGCGGCTTGGGCGCCGGCACCCGGCGCTCCTGGGTCACCGCCGTCTTGACCTCGGGGACATCCGCCGGGGGCAGCCACTCGCCCAGGCCCTCGCGCCAGACGAACACCTCATGGGACGGCGTCGCCTCCTCCGCGACCACCCGCTGCGCCAGCTCGGGCAGCGGCATCGGTCCGGCGGTGGCGCCGTCGATCGAGATGTACCAGTCCTCCGCTGCCGCGGGCGCTGCAGCGGCCGGACCGCTGAAGAAGTCCGCCATGCCGCCGATCATGGTGGCATCGCCGCCCTCACCAAGCGCTGGCAGCGAGCCCTTGGTGGGAATAATCGTATCGCCGCCGCCCGCTGCCTCCAGGGGCCGCGCCGTGCGCACGCCGCCTTCGCTAATGGTGATCTGACAGTTGCAGTTCTTGCAGCGGATCTTGAGGATTTTCCCGCGGACTCGCTCGTCGGGGATCGTGTACTTGGTCTGACACTGCTCGCAGGCAAACCTCATCGGCGAAGGCTCCTACTGCACGGCGACTCGAAGCCCCCCTGGCTGAAGGTCGCCGCCCCGTGAGTGTAGGCCCGATCTACAAGGAAGCCGCTGGACTCAGCTGCGGACCAGAGCAGGCTAGGGGCAAGGGGGGCACCTATGCATCGAACGCGCTGCAGATTAATAAGACTCACTATAAACCATCTCGCCTGCATTGCGAAAGCCTGTAAGGATTTACGCTGCGGTCGCCAAGCCAAGGACCAAGGTATGGGGTGCCAAAACATGAGACGCACTGCCGGGAGCTATTTGAGGAGCGGAGAAATGAGGGCGCGCGGCGGACTTTTGGACCTCGGGGGGCTCTGCGGCCTGGCCGGGCTTACGGTCCTTACTCTAGTGGCAGGCTGCGACAGCAAGCGCGATCGCGGCGAGCTGCCTGGGGCGGGGGCGGCGCCAGCTTGCTCGGCCGAGCTTGTGGCCGCGCGGCATAAGCTTGGGCAGGCGCGCCGCGCCGCGGTGGTCACCCCGGTTGCCGATCTGCTGGAGCGTCCCGAGCCGGACTCGCCGCTTGCCGATCAGGCGCTGTTTGGCGACACCGTGCAGCTAGTCGAGCCGTCGCCGGCCTGCGTGCTGCCGAGCGGCCGCTTTCTACTCGTCGAGACCGCCGCGCACTACCGCGGCTACATCCAGGTCCCGGCCCTTGTGCCGTGGCCCGAGCCGACGCCCCCTTATCGCAGCGGCGCCCTGTGGCGCGTCGTGTCGCGCTTTACCAATGTCTACCCGCAGCCGGATCTGACGCGCAGCAATCCCCTTGTCGTCCTGCCGCTCGGGGTCGCCATCCGGCCGCT
>JBGANQ010000150.1:0-12813 GCA_044222245.1 Polyangia bacterium
GGCCCGCTGATCGTCCAGCGGCGCGCTCCGGCCGGCGCGCCGCGCCCCGCGACGGTCCGCGGCAGCGAGAGCCCGGCCTCAACCGCCACCGAAGCCGCCACCGCCGCTGCAGCTCCGCCGGTCAGTCAGACCCCGAGCGTCGCTGCCCCGGGCAGCGCCAAGGCCCAGGCGGCGCTCCATCGCCAGGGGCAGTCGCCCAGCGCCGCAAATGGTGCCCCCCTGGCGGCGGCTGAAGGTGCTCTTGGGCTGCCCCCGGGTGCCACGCCGGGCGAGCCAGCCGCGGCGACCGAGCCGACTAGCGCGGTCAAGCCGGTCGCCTCATTCAATCCGGCCGCGTCGGTCGAGCCGGGTGCTTCGGTCAGGCCGGGTGCTTCGGTCAAGTCGAGTGCTGTGGTCAGGCCGAGCGCTGCGGTCAAGCCGGGCGCTGCAGTCGAGCCGAGCGGTGCGGTCGAGCCGGCCGCACCGCTCGCGCTGGCCGCGCCGTTTGCGCCGGCCGCAGACGCTGATACCAGTGCCCAGGACGACGCCAGCGGCCTGGCGCTCTCTCCCCGCTCGCCCTTTGGCAGCGGACCCTCGGCTGCGTTTGCGGCTTCCGACCTGTCGATCGCCTCCGGACCGCGGGCCAGCACCGCCGCGGGCGCGCGAGCCGCGAGCCCGGCAAGCCTCGATCACGCGGTGCCGGAGCTGCTGGGCGAGGCCATCGACAAGACGATCTCGCAGAGCGAGACGACCTCGCCGATCGTCCTGCCCCCCTCGGAGAGCAAGACCGCCGATGAGGTCGCGGCCGCCGTGGCGATCGCCGAGCACCGCGCCGCCGCGCCCGCGGTGCCCAGCCAGCCGCACTACAAGCCGCTCAGCAAGAGCTACGAGCCGCCCCCGCTGTCGCTGTTCGACTTCGAGGAGCAGAAGCAGCTGGAGATCGACCGCAAGGCGATGCTCGACCTGGCGCAGCGCCTGGAGTCGACGCTGGCCGACTACCTGGTCAAGGGCCGCGTCACCGCCATCCACCCCGGTCCGGTGGTGACGATGTACGAGTTCGTGCCCGCCCCCGGTACCAAGCTGTCCAAGATCACCGCCCTGTCGAGCGATCTGGCGATGGCGCTGGAGGCGCTGCGCGTGCGCATCGTCGCTCCCATCCCCGGCAAGGCGGCGGTCGGCATCGAGGTGCCAAACCGCGCCCGCGAGACGGTCTTTCTCAAGGAAGTGCTGGCCGACGAGGTGTTCCTGCAGGCCAAGAGCAAGCTGACCATGGCGCTCGGCAAGGACATCGCCGGCACGCCGGTGTGCGTTGACCTGGCCAAGATGCCGCACCTGCTGGTCGCCGGCACCACCGGCTCGGGCAAGTCGGTGTCGGTCAACGGCATGGTCTGCTCGCTTTTGTGCAACGCCTCGCCCGACGACGTCAAGATGATCATGATCGACCCCAAGATGCTCGAGCTGTCGATCTATGAGGGCATCCCGCACCTGCTGTTGCCGGTGGTCACCGATCCCAAGAAGGCCAACCTCGCGCTGCGCTGGGCGGTCGAGGAGATGGAGCGCCGCTACGAGCTTATCTCCAAGGCCGGCGTGCGCGACATCGGCGGCTACAACAAGAAGGTCGACAAGCAGATCCTCGACATCGAGCAGGAGCAGCTCGACATGTTCGGCGACCGCGACTACGACATCTCGGATCGGCCGCGCCGGCTGCCCTACATCGTCGTGCTCATCGACGAGTTCGCCGACCTCATGATGGTGGCCGCCAAGGAGGTCGAGATCAGCGTCGCCCGCATCGCCCAGAAGGCGCGCGCCGCCGGCATCCACCTCATCCTGGCGACGCAGCGGCCGTCGGTGGACGTCATCACCGGCCTTATCAAGGCGAACTTCCCCTCGCGCATCGCCTTCCAGGTCGCCAGCCGCATCGACTCGCGCACCATCCTCGATGCTCAAGGGGCCGAGAACCTGCTCGGCATGGGCGACATGCTGTTTACCGACCGCGGGCAGGCGCTGCGCCGCATCCACGGCCCCCTTATCACCGACACTGAGGTCCACCGCGTCGTCGAGCACCTAAAGCAGCAGGGCCAGCCGATCTACGACATGGACATCCTCAAGCCGCGCCTGGATGAGGAAGAGGAAGCGCCCGAAGAGGATATGGCCGACGAGCTGTACGATCAGGCGGTGCGCCTGGTCGCCGAGAGCCGTCAGGCCAGCATCTCGATGGTGCAGCGCCGGCTGCGGATCGGGTATAACCGGGCTGCACGCATGATCGAGCGCATGGAGCGCGAAGGCATTGTCAGCGCCGCCGACGGCGCCAAGGGCCGCGAGGTCCTGTGCCAAAACTTGTAGGCCGAACCTGCCGGCAACGCTTGTAGCCGCTCGCCGCTGCAACGACTCAAGGAGAACGCGAAGATGGCCGCCCAGAAGCCCCCTGTCTCTTCCGAAGACGCGCAGCTTGAGCGCATGCGCCACTCGACCGCTCACCTCATGGCGGCGGCGGTGGCGGCGCTGTGGCCCGAGGCGAAGTTCGGCGTCGGGCCGGCGATCAAGCACGGCTTCTACTACGACATCCTGCTGCCGGTGCCGCTCGGTCCGCCCGAGCTCCAGAAGATCGAAAAGAAGATGCGCGAGCTGCGCAACAAGAAGCTCGCCTACGTCCGCCGCGAGCTGCCGATCGACGAGGCGATCGCCGAGATGCAGCAGCGCAACCAGACCTTCAAGGTGGAGCTGCTCGCCCTGCTCAAGGAGCGCGGCAGCACCGCGGTCGCCAAGGAGACCGGCGATGAGAGCGTGGTCGCCGACGGTGAGGGCAGCGCCGCGGCGACCACAGTGTCTTTCTACCAGACCGGCGAGTTCGTCGACCTGTGCCGCGGCCCGCACGTCAACACCACCACCGAGATCGGCGCCTTCAAGCTCACCACGGTGGCCGGCGCCTACTGGCGCGGCGACGAGCGCAACCCGCAGCTGCAGCGCGTCTATGGCCTGGCGTTTGCCACTCAAGAAGAGCTCGACCACCACCTGCACATGCTCGAGGAGGCGCGCCGCCGCGACCACCGTCGGCTCGGGCAGGAGCTCGACCTGTTTACGTTCTCGGACCTGGTCGGGCCCGGGCTGCCGCTGTTCACCCCCAAAGGGACGCTGCTGCGCCGCCTGCTGGAGGAGTTCGTGCAGTCGCTGCAGGAGCCGCTCGGCTACCAGCGGGTGCAGATCCCGCACATCACCAAAAACGACCTGTACAAGACCTCGGGCCACTGGGACAAGTTTCAGGAAGACCTGTTCCACGTGCGCGGCAAGAGCGGCGAGGAGTTCTGCATTAAGCCCATGAACTGCCCGCACCACACCCAGATCTTCGCCTGCCGGCAGCGCAGCTACCGCGACCTGCCGATCCGCCTGTGCGAGGTCACCTCGGTCTACCGCGACGAGCTGCCCGGCGCCCTGCAGGGCCTGTCGCGCGTGCGCATGATCACCCAGGACGACGCGCACGTGTTCTGCACCCCCGAGCAGATCCAGCAAGAGGCGCTGCGCATCTACCAGATCATCGACCAGTTCTATCGCCCCTTCGGCATGAAGCTGTCGATCCGCCTGTCGCTGTGGGACCCCGAGCACCCCGAGAAGTACCTGGGCGGGGCGGCGCTGTGGGAAAAGGCCCAGGAGCAGCTGCGCAGCGTCCTGCGGGCGCGCAACGCCGAGTGGGTCGAGGAGAACGGCGAGGCGGCGTTCTACGGGCCAAAGATCGATTTCACCGCCAAGGACGCCCTGGATCGCAGCTGGCAGCTGGCGACCATCCAGCTCGACTTCAACCTGCCCGAGCGCTTCGATCTGAAGTACATCTCCGAGAGCGGGCAGCCGGCGCGACCGGCGATGCTGCACCGCGCGGTGCTCGGCTCGGTCGAGCGCTTCATGTCGGTGCTCATCGAGCACTACGCCGGCGCCTTCCCGACCTGGCTCGCCCCGGTGCAGGCGGTGATCGTGCCGATCGCCGACCGCCACAACGCCTACGCCGAGCAGCTCGTCGCCCGGCTGCGCGCGGTGCCGGTGAAAAACGCCCTGGGCGGCGGCATCCGCGCCGAGGTCGATGACTCGCGCGAGTCGATGCAGAAAAAGATCCGCAACGCCCAGCTGCTGAAGATCCCCTACATGCTGGTCGTCGGCGATCGCGAGCAGGAGGCGGATCAGGCGGCGGTGCGCCTGCGCAGCGGCGTCGACCTCAAGGCGCTGCCGATCGCCGCCATCATCGAGCGCATGCGCGGCGAAATCGAGAGCCGCGAAGATCTGCCAGCCGCGCCCTAGAACGGGTGGCGCCGGAGGCGGGGCCCCCGGCGCGCCAGCGACGGGGTGCCGCAAGCGACAGGACCCGTGGCGCAGCCCGCCAATGTCTATTTATTCTGATAGTGGACGCAGCCCGCGAGGCAGGGTGCTTGGCTGCCGTCCATCGCCGCCCGGCCCGGGGGTCGACCGGCCCCGTCGGTCAAGCGCTAGCGACGAGAAGTCGCTGTGTGCTAACTTGATGCGCTATGGAAAAAGGTGCCCCTCGCAGTGCCGCAGGGCCACGGCTTGACCCCTCCGACTATATCGAGGTGCCGGTGCTCGACTCGCCGGGCACGCTGGCGCTGGCGCGCTCGCTCATCGAGCTTGCCGGGCGGCCGTGGGAGCGGACGAGCCGACCGGCACCGCTGTCGTCCCACGAGATCCAGCTGGCGCTGCGCCGCCTGGTCAACGCCGAGAACGAGCTCGCCCTGGCCACCCGGCGGCGCGAGCTGGCGACCCGCCCCGAGCTGCGCCAGCCGGTGGACCTCGCCGTGGACAACGCGTGGACGGCGATGTACGAGCGACTGCGCGCCTACGCCATGCTGCCGATCGAGCAGACCCAGGAAGCGCGCCATGCCCAGAACCTGCTGCGCACCCTGTTTCCCGATGGCCTGGGCTTTCTCCGCCTGCCCTACGAGAAGCAGTGGGAGGAGGGCGAGAACCGCCTGCGCACCATCGAGCAGCTCCGCCTCGCCGCCGACCTCCACCGGCTCGCCGGGGCCGAGTTTCTCGCCGAGGTCCGGCGGACCCACGAGCTATACGGCAAGGTCCTTGGCCTGTCGCGCGGCGCCGACGGACCCCAGGCGTCGCAGGCCGATGACGCGCCGCTCGACAGCGCGACGCTGCGCGAGCTGCGCTTTGCGGTCTCGCGCGCGATCTCTCAGTATGCCTTGAAGATCGTCGCCCTGGCCGACGAGGACGACCAGCTGGTGCGGCGGGTGCTGGCGCCGATTGAAGACCTGCGGCGCAGGGGCCGCTAAGACGCGGCAGGCGGGCCTCGCAGCGGACGGCGCCGCAAGTTCTGCTATGCTGGGGGGCATCATGGTCACGACTCGCGTCGAGCTCTCCATCGCCGCCGTCGCTCTCCATCGCTGCCTGGAAGGAGCCTCCTTTTCCCATGCCGGTTTTGATCTCCCCGCAGACCAAGATGGCCGCCTACGGCGTCGCCGCGCTGTGCATCTCTGCCCTGGTCGCCCACTACGCGATGAGCCTCCCCGACGCCCTGGAGCGCGGGCGCGAGGGCGTCCGCCGCACCCGCGAGGCCCCCTGCCTGGTGCTGCGCCCGGCACCGGTGAACGCCGCGCTCGGCAAGCTGCCGCACAAGGCGCCGGACTTCACCCTCAAAAACCACGACGGCACCGAGATCAACCTCGCCAAGCTGCGCGGCCGGGTGGTGCTGGTCAACTTCTGGGCCACCTGGTGCGACACCTGCGTCGTCGAGATCCAGTCGCTGGAGCGCCTGGCCACCCAGATGCGCGACAAGCCCTTCACCCTGCTGGCGGTGAGCGTCGATGACGATTGGGAGAAGGTCCGCACCTTCTTCCCCGAGGGCTCGCCGATGACCGTGGTCCTCGACAAGGACAAGACGACGCCGGCGATGTACGGCACCGAGAAGTTCCCCGAGTCCTTCCTCATCGACCCCGAGGGCAACATCCGCTACTACATCATCAGCGAGCGCCAGATCTGGCACAGCGACGAAGTCCGCCAGTGCATCGAAGCGCTGATGGACTAGCCGCCGCCGCAGTCGGCGCTCCCCGCGGGGCTCAGTTGGGTGCCGAGGTCGAGCTCTGGTAGCGCCGCGCCTGCTGCATGAACAGCTGGGGGTCGAAGTCGAGCTTCATGCCCAGCACCTGGGTCAGCAGGTAATAGATGACTCCGACCGCCAGCAGCATGAGCGCGGTGGCAGTGGCGGCGGCGGCGACCGCGGTGGCCAGCACCGTCATGGTCCCGCCGGCGAGGAGCAGCCGGGTCGGTCCGCTCAGCTCGGCGGCCTGGGGCGGCGTGAACAGCGCAAAGAGCGAGCTCAGGCGCTGCTCATCAAAAAATCGGTGCAAGATCTCGGGAATCTTCATGGGGTCCTCTGCGAAGGTCTGATTTTGTCGCCAGCCGCTGCGCTGGCGGTCGGCGGCAGTGCCTGAGCCGGCGCGGAGGCGCGCCGCGAACCGGGCGCCGGACGCCCAAAGCGAGCCGCGCGCCCACAGCGAGGCCGCCGCGCCGCCACCCTAGATGCTCCGGGTCCCGGCGAGCACCGCCGCGGCTTCATCGGTGCCGTGCATCGCCTGCCCGATGACCAGCGCCGCCATCAGCACCGTCAGGTAGAGCAGCGAGACCGAGAACAGAGTGCGCGCCCAGCGGCGGCCGGCGGCGGGGCGCAGCCCGAACAGGCCGACCAGGAAAAACGCCAGCCCGGCGACCAGCGCCGTCCATAGGTAGAGCGGCCCGCCGACGCCGAGCGGCACCATGACCAGCGTCACCGGGGTCAGCGCCGCCAGGTACAGAACGATCTGCATCTTCGCCGTCAGGGTGCCGTGCTCGGTGGCGGTGATCTTGTAACCAGCGCTGTGGTAGTCGTCGCCGCGATACAGCGTGATGGCCAGAAAGTGCGGCAGCTGCCACAGAAACAGGATCGCGAACAGCGAGATCCCCGCCAGGTCCAGCCGCCCGGTGGCCGCCGTCCAGCCCATCAGCGGCGGCATCGCCCCCGGCACCGCCCCGACCACCAGCGCTCCGGCCGAGCTCTGCTTCATCGGCGTATACACCGCCACATAAAGGATGAGCGCGAGCAGCCCGAGCAGCCCGGTCAGCAGGTTCACCCCGAAGGCGAGCAGCGGCAGCGCCCCCAGTCCCAGGATGAGGCCGATCCACAGCGCCACCGCCGGCTGCAGCCGTCCCGCCGGCAGCGGCCGGTTGCGGGTGCGGCGCGCCCGACCGTCGATCTCGCGCTCCAGGTACATGTTGAGGGCGTTGGCCCCAGCGACCACCAGCACGGTGCCGACCAGCAGGTAGAGCGAGCGCCGCGGCTCCACCGGCACCGGCGCCAGGTAGAGGCCGGCCGCCGCGGTGAGCAGGACCATCACCGTGATGCGCGGCTTGAGCAGGGCGATGATATCGCGGGTGAAAGTCACGTCGAGCTCCTGGGGGCCGCGCTCGCCCGGCGGCGCGGGCGCGGCGGCAGAGATGGGCTCGTCGCCGGGCGGCGAGTCAGGCTGGGGACCAGGGAGTCAGTAAGCATCGGTTGCCTCATGCGCGGGACCGGGGCGGCGGGCCGGGGCCGCTCAGCCGCCGCTCGCGGCCGGGAGCGGGGCCGGTTTCTTGGGCTCGGGGGGTGGTGCGGGCGCGCTCGGCTCCAGGGTGAAGAGGAACTCTGTCCGGCTCACCTTGGCCGCGCTGCTGACGCTCAGCTTAGCCCGCCGGGTGCCAAGGCGCTCGTGCCACGCCTCCAGCGTGTACTCCCCCGCCGGGAGGTTGCTGATGGTGAAGGTGCCATCGGCCGCGGTGACAGAAAAAAATGGATGCTCCAGGACGAAGACGTAGGCGGCCATCCAGGGGTGGATGTCGCAGCGCAGCTTGAGCGGGCTGGTCCTGGTGGCGGCGGTCACCGGCCGCAGGTCGATAAGCGGGGCCTCGGCGTTGAGCTGGATCTGGTTGAGCACGGTCCGGTCGCCGAGCAGCGCGTGGACGTTGTGCAGCGTGCCGTCGGAGTTGCTGACCAGCACCGGCTGGCCGCGCACCACCCCGAGCACGCGCGGGCTGTAACGGCACGCGGCCTGGGTGAGCCGCACCGGCTCGGTGGGCGGGGCGTAGGGGCCGCCGGCAGCTTCGACGACGCGGACCAGCACGTTCTGCAGCCCGCCGTGCGCATCGACCAGCAGCGACTCATCGGAGCGCCCAAGGGCCGCGCAGAACGGATCACTGCCGCGCGGCTGGGCCTCGGCAGGCGGCGGCTTGCCGGCAAGCAGTGCCCGGCCGCTGGCGACGGCCCCGCTCTGCGGCACCGCCGGCAGTGGCGCCGCGGGCGCAGCGCCCCCACCGCTGGCAGCGGCAGCGCTTGGGCCGGTCGCTGCCGGACCAGCCGGTGACGCTGCGGGCGACGCTGCGGGCGCGCCCCCCTGGTTGCAGCCGAGCGCGGCCCAGACAAGGACGCTGGCGACTCCCAGTGGTTTGGACTTCGCGGACCTCATGACAGCGGTTCAGCGAACACTAGGCGCAGCTGTCCTTGCGCGCAAGAGCTGCCGCAACGGCCCCTGGCTGTTTCTTGGTCGGCCCAGCTCGCCCAGCTCGCCCAGGCCGCCCAGTTCGCCCAGGCCGCCCAGTTCGCCCAGATGGATACTTCGCCCAGATAGATAGTTCTCCCAGATAGATAGCTCGCCATCGCAAATCGCGACGCTGGCGGGAAATGGGAAGTTGACCCCCAGGGGGGGCGGTTCTATAGTCCGCGAGCTCTTCCTGGTCCTACATTGTCTCTCTCGAATCGTACTCACGGAGGTTTGCATGCGCCGGCTGGCTCCGGCTCGGATCACTGACCCTGTTTGTCCCGACGCTGCGCAGCCGAAGTCGATGCACTCGACTTCCGCCCTGCGGCGCCTTGGAACGCGGGTCAGCGTATCTGGGCGGTATCTTACTGGGCTCGTCGCGTTCTCGGCGCTGCTCTGCGGCGGCACCCACGAGGCGCTTGCTCAATTCGGGCCGGGCGGCGGGCTGCGTCCGCTCGGTGGTGGCTCACCAGGCGGCCTGGGCGGACCCCAGGGCAACGCCCCCTCCGACAAGCCGGAAGGGCCGGCCGAGGCGGCGCCCGCCACCACAACCACCGACGCCGCCACCGAGCCGCTGCCGCAGTGGCCGGAGGAGAAGAAGGATAAGTCGCTGCAGTTCCTGCAGCTGCACGGCTACCTGCGCGGTCGCGGCTTCTTCTGGTCCAACTTCAACCTCGGCAGCTACAACGACCCGTCGATCCGCGCCAACCCCTTCACCGTCCCGTTCTCCGAGCTGCCCGACTCCTCGGGCAACCACCCAACGACCGGCTGCGGCGCCCGCAACAACAACAGCTGCGTCGTCCACGACATCCGCACCGCCGACATGCGGTTTCGCCTGGACCCGACGCTGAACCTGTCCGAGCACATCCGCATCAAGGCCCAGATCGACATCTTCGACAACCTGGTGCTCGGCAGCACGCCCGAGGGCTACTACCTAAACGGCCTGGGCGGCACCTCCGACGTCTACCCGCGCATCGTCTCGCGCGGCCAGGTCACCCCCGAGAGCGTGGTCAACACGCTGGGCTCGTCGATCCGCGCCAAGCGGGCCTGGGGCGAGGTGCGTATTCCGCTGCTGGAGATAAACGTCGGCCGCATGCCCCTTATGTGGGGCACCGGCATGCTGTTCCACGACGGCAACTGCGCCGACTGCGACTTCGGCACGACCGTCGACCGGATCATGCTGACGATCCGCATGTGGAACCACTTCGCCTCGCTGTCGTGGGACTGGGCGGCGTCGGGGCCGACCTCGGCGATCGTCAGCAACCAGATGCTCACCGGGTGGAACTACAACATCGACAACGTCGCCGAGGTGCTGCAGTGGACCCTCGCCATCGGCCGCCGCGACCCCGACGAGTTCATCGCCGACGCGCTGCGCCACAACAAGCCCGTCATCAACTACGGCCTCTTCGCGATGGCGCGCTACCAGGACTACGACCTGACGTACAACCCGCGCCCGGTGGTGGAGACCAACCCCGCCACCCAGACGCGAGACATGCCGTCGCTGTATAACCCCAAGGACCTGCAGACGGCGCTCGAGCGGCGGGCCGCCTGGACGGTGACCATCGACCTGTGGTCCAAGCTCCAGTACAAGAAGCTGTATATCGAGGCCGAGGGCGCGACGATCTTTGGCAGCATCGGCAACATCGGCGTGTACTCGGACGCGACCTCGACCACTTCGCAGAAGGCGACGATGCAGGTGCTGCAGCTGGGCGGCCTGGCGCGCGCCCACTACAAGTTCCTACGCGACAGCCTGACCGTGGGGCTGGAGGTGGGCAGCGCCTCCGGACCGCAGAACGGCGATCCAATCGGCGAGCTGAACTGGCGGCGCGCGCGCGAGAAGCCCGGCCTGCCGTCGTCGACCGATGGCCTCATCCACATGAACGCCTCGCGCTTCACGTTCGACCCCGACTATCACGTCGACATGATCCTGTTCCGCCGCATCCTCGGCACCGTGTACAACGCGACGTACTTCAAGCCGGCGGTGACCTACTGGCTGATCGACAGCTTCGGCGGCCAGGCCGAGTTCATCTACTCGATCGCCAACCGCCCCGCGACCTTCCCCGGCCACTCGATCAACCTCGGGGCCGAGATCAACGCGCGCCTCATGTACCAGAACAAGCAGGAAGGCTTCAACGTCATCATCGAGTACGGCGTCCTGTTCGACCTGGGCGCGCTGTCGCAGAACGCCACCGACAGCAAGACTGGCCAGCAGGTCTGGAGCCACACCATCCCGATCGATGGCACCACCGCCCAGGCGTTCCAGGCCAAGATCCAGCTGAAGTTCTAGCCGCCCGCGGCGCGTCCAAGCCGCGCCGCCCCCGCCCTTCCCCTTCAATAAAAAGCCAGGACAGCCAGACATACTTCCCCCAGCGGGTGGCGCCGGAGTGGATGGGGCCCCCACGACGCAGTCGTGGGGAGGCATCCACGCAGGCGCCAGGACCCGCGGCGCAGCCCGCCAAGCGTGCTTCGCTTGCCCGTCTATATCTTGGCGAATAGAGGCGAGCGCCCGCTTACTGCTGACGCTGAGCGAGCGTCGCCCGCAGCACCTGCTTCTGGCCCTTGCGCAGCACCACGACCTCGACGCTCTGGCCCGGCTTGTACTTGCGCAGGGCGAAGGCCATGTCCTCCAGGGTGGCGATCTTGCTCTCGCCAAGGCCGACCAGCACGTCCTCGGCCTGCACGCCCGCCTGCTCGGCCGGGCTGCCCGGGCGCGCCCCGGACAGCTTCACCCCGCCCTGCGCCCCCTGCATCGCCGAGTAGTCCGGGATGGTTCCCAGGTACGCCCCGTAGCCGCGATCGCCGCCGCGCGGCGCCGGCCCGCCAGGCTTTTTGAAGGTCAGGCCCTGCGGCTGCTTCTGCAGGCGCTCGCCCAGCGACTGCACGATGCCGCTGGCCAGGCCGGCCACCTGGACGATGCCCAGGGCGTTGATCTTGTCGGCGGTGTCGCTCGGCCGGTGATAGTCGGCGTGGGCCCCGGTGAAGAAGAACAGCACCGGCACCCCGGCGGCGTAAAACGGCGTCATGTCGCTCGGTCCGTAGCCGTCCCCGCCGAGCCGGCAGGTCAGGGCGGCGCGCTGGCACTGCGGCGTGACGAGCTCGGTCCACTCCGCCGCCGAGTCGCTGCCCTGCACCATCACCGGCGGCTGCGTCCCGCCCGCCTGGCTGCCGCCGGCGGTCGCCGCCAGCCGCCCCACCATGTCGAAGTTGAGCATCGCCTTGAGCCGCTCCTTGCTCAGCGCCGGAGCCGGGCCGGGCGCGGTCTTGGCGGGCAGGGTCTGGGTGAACTGGCTGGAGCCGACCAGGCCCAGCTCCTCGCCGGTAAAGGCGGCGAAGTAGAGGTCGACGGGGCGCTTCGGGCTCGCCGCCAGCTGGCGCGCCGCCTCGAGCAGCGCCGCGGTGCCCGAGGCGTTGTCATCGGCTCCGGGGTGGACCGCGCTCTGACCGGGCGCCAGCGACGACCGGCCGCCAAGGCCCAGGTGATCGTAGTGGGCCCCCAGCACCACCGCCGGCACCATCGCCCCGGCCGGCGCCGGCAGGGTCGCCGGCAACAGGCCAATGACGTTGCGCTCGCGCCGCGACTCGCGCATGAGGCTGATGTTGCCGCTAATCTTGCCCGCCAGGGCGACCTCCGCCGCCTTGCCGGCCTCCGCCGCCTTGATGAGCGCCGCCAGCGGGTCGTCGCTCGGCGCCGCTGCCGCCCCGGCCGCCGGCGCCGCGAGCCAGCGCGCGACCTGGGCGCGGCTGGCGAAGGCGACCGGGATGCCGGCACCGCCCTCGGGACCGTCCAGGGTCAGCTTGGGCACGCCGTCGGCCTTGGGATCGACGAAGATCACCGCCTGGGCGCCGTGCTCGCGCAGGTTCCACGCCTTATAGCGCAGGTCGGAGTAAGAGCGCGCCGCCCCGCCGGAGAGCTTGTCCGCCGGGACGCCGCGCAGCACCAGCGCCAGCTGCCCCTTGAGCTCGAGGCCGTGCAGGTCGTCCCAGCTCGCCTCGGGGGCGGTGATGCCGTAGCCGGCAAAACGCAGGCTGCCGGCGAACTTGCCGCTGCTCGACATCGCCGCGGCGATCATCTCGGTCGCCGGCAGCGCCGCGGCGGGCCCGGGCGCCTCGCTGCGGAAGCGCGAGCCGGTGTCGCGCACCCCGACAAAGACCTCGACCGACTGGAAGAACGAGCGCTCGCCTTTGTTGCCGGTGGGGGCGCCGGCCGGCACAAGACCAGTGGCCTTCATCCAGCTCGCCAGCTCCTCGGCGGCGGCGGCGATCCCCTTGGTGCCGACGC
>JBGANQ010000151.1:0-12603 GCA_044222245.1 Polyangia bacterium
AAGATCTCGGAAGATCTGCTGGAGCTCATCGAGACCCTGCGTCCCACTGCGCGCAAGCTGAACAGCGAAGAGGAGCTCCTGTACGTCAAGCAGATGATCTGTCACGGCTCCAGCGCGGCGCGCCAGCGTGCAGAGTTCGTGCGCACCGGGCGCTTGACCGCGGTCGTGCACAAGCTGCTCGAAGAGTTCGACACCGATCAGCCAGCGACGAGCTGATAGACTGAACCCGCGCGGCCTCCGTCAGTCCTTATCGCGGAGGCCGAGCTCTTTCATCTTGGTCTGCAAGCTCTTGCGGCTGATGCGCAGGTGGCGGGCGGCCTGGGTGACGTTGCCGCCGGTCTCGGCCAGCGCCTTCTGGATCATCTCGCGCTCGACCCGCTCGGTCTCCTGGCGGACGATCTCTTTGAGGGAAGACGCCGGCCCGCGGGCGGCGGCCGCAGCGGGGGCGGCGGCGGCGGCGCTGGCCGCGGGGGCGGCGACCGGCAAAAGGCTCGGGGACGAGGTGATGGCGGTCGCCGGCGGCGGGCCGACCAGCGCCGGCGGCAGATCGGCGACGGTGATCACCGGGCCCTCGGCCAAAAGGATGGTGCGCTCCAGGATGTTCTCCAGCTCGCGGATGTTGCCGGGGAAGGGGTGGCGCAAGAGCAGCTCCATCGCCTCGGGGGTAAGGCCGGTGATCGACTTGCGCAGCCGCTCGTTGAAGCGGCCGATGAAGTGCTGGACGAGCAGCGGGATGTCCTGCTCACGCTCGCGCAGCGGCGGCAGGCCGATCGGCACCACGTTGAGGCGGTAGTACAGCTCCTCGCGGAAGTTGCCCTGGGCGACCTCCTTGAGCAGGTCGCGGTTGGTCGCGGCGATCATGCGCACATCGACGTGCAGGGTCTTGATGCCGCCCACCCGCTCGAACTCCGACTCCTGCAGGACGCGCAGGAGCTTGACCTGCATCTCCAGCGGCAGCTCGCCGATCTCGTCGAGGAACAGGGTGCCGCGGTCGGCCAGCTCGAACCGCCCGGGCTTCTGCGACACGGCGCCGGTGAACGCGCCCTTCTCGTAGCCGAACAGCTCCGACTCCATCAGGGTCTTGGGGATGGCGGCGCAGTTGATCTTGATGAACGCCTCGTTCTTGCGGCTGGACTGCTCGTGCAGGGCGCGCGCGACCAGCTCCTTGCCGGTGCCGCTCTCGCCGGTGATGAGCACGGTGGACGGGGTGTCGGCGACCTTGTCGATGAGCTGGAAGGTCTGCTGCAGCGCCGACGAGGTGCCGATGAGGCCAAAGCGCCCCATGCCCGTGGGCACCGGCCCCGAGGTGCGACGCGGCGACTTCTGGTCGAGCTCGAAGCTGCTCACCGCCTTGCGCACCACCTGCAGGAGGATCTCGTTGTCGACGCCCTTCTCGATGTAGTCGAAGGCCCCGTGCTTGACCGCCTCGACCGACTCGGTGATGCGGCCGTAGGCGGTCCAGATGATGACCTTGAGGTCGGGGTACTCGGCCAGCGCCCGACGGAACAGCGCCATGCCGTCCAGGCGCGGCATGCGCAGGTCGGTGATGAGCACCGACACCTCGGCAGAGAGCAGGTTGAGCGCCTCCTCGCCGTCCCGCGCTTCGAGCACTTCGTAGCCCTCGCGACGCAGCAGCGAGCCAAGGACCTTGCGCAGGTTGGGTTCATCATCGGCAATGACGATGCGACGAAAAGCACCTAATGCGGGCACTGAGCGACGCTAACACCGGGCACGGCGCGGGGTCAACGGAAGGCCGGTCGGAGCAAGGACAATCGCCCCCGGTGCCGGCGGGCGGCGGACGGCGGCGGCCGACCGGGCGGTCAGGTGCAGCTTGCGGCCGCGGCAAAACTTCGCCACAGTCTGGCGACGCGCGGCCAGGCCAGGCAAAAAAAGCGGCCGGGCGGCTCGCGAACACGACGGTAGATCATGCTGCAGTGTCCCCTGTGCGCAACTCGGTACGCGGATGGCACCACGGCCTGCCCGCTTGACCACAGCCAGCTCGGGCCGGTGCCGCCCCCGGGCGAGTACGGGCCGCGCTGGACGCCGCCGGGCCGCGCGCTGGCGATAAGCTCGCGCGGCAGCGCCGGGTTCGCCGCCGGGGAATTTACCTCATCGCGCCCGCCGGTCGCCGCCGCCGCCGATCCGCTGCTCGGCCAGATCCTCGGCGGCAAGCTGCGGGTGCTGCGGCGCATCGGCCAGGGCGGCATGGGCACGGTCTACATCGCCGAGCATGTGGGCCTGGGCAAGCAGGTGGCGGTCAAGGTCCTGTCGCCGCAGTACGTGCAGCAAGGCCAGCCGGGCCAGGACTTTGACCTGGTGCGCCGCCTGCACACCGAGGCCCGCCACACCGCGGCGATCAAGAACGAGCACATCGTCGAGATCTTCGACATCGGCACCACCTTGGAGGGCCGGCCCTACGTCGAGATGGAGCTGCTCATCGGCGAGAGCCTGGCCCAGCGCCTGGCCCGCTGCAGCGCCCTGTCCGAGGCCGACACGCTGCGCCTGGGTCGCCAGCTGGCCTCGGCGCTGGCCGCCGCCCACCACAGCGGCATCGTCCACCGCGACATCAAGCCCGAGAACATCTTCCTGTGCACCCCGGCGGCCTACGGCAAGGACCCCGGCGAGGGCGACTTCGTCAAGGTGCTCGACTTCGGGATCTCCAAGGCGGTGGGCGCGCTCGGGCCCGATGAGCCGCGCGCCGCCGCCCCCGAGGAGAGCCGGCTGACCCGCACCGGCGCCATCCTCGGCACCCCGCTGTACATGAGCCCCGAGCAGGTGCGCGGCGAGCCGCTCGACCACCGCGTCGACATCTACGCCGTCGGCGTCGTCCTTTATGAGTGCCTGACCGGCAGCGTGCCGCACGGCGCCTGCAACTACCTGGCGGTGGTGGCCAAGATCCTCACCGAGGTGCCCGAGTCGCCCTCGCAGCGCAGCCCCGAGCGGGCGATCTCGCCGGCGCTGGAGCAGATCGTCCTGCGCGCCATGGCCGCCGACCGCCAGGAGCGCTACCCGACTATGGAGGCGCTGCACGAGGACCTGCGCCGGTACGCCGCCGGGCAGGAGCTGCTGCCGCCGCCCGGAGCCCGCGCAAAGCTGGCGACGCCGGTTACGCCGGGGCTGCCGCCGGGGCTGCCGCCGGGGCTGAGTGACAGCGGCGGGGCGCTCGGGCACCTGTGGCGGCCGATCCTGGTCGGCATGGGGCTGGTGCTGGGCCTGGGCGGCGGGGTGGCCGCGGTGCTGCGCCCGCGCGGGCCGTGGGTGTCCACCGCGCCGCGATCCGAGCTGCGCCCGAGCGCGGCCACCGAGGGGCACGCCGCCGCGGGCGCCCCGCGACCCTTGGTGCGCGCCGGCTCGCTCGCCGCATCCCCACACCCGCCAGCACCACCTCTGGCCGCCGCCAGCGCCGCCGGCCCGGCGCAGCTCCCAACCAGCGACTTCTCTGCCGCCCCCAGCGCTGCTGGCCGGGCGCAGCTTCCCACCGGCGACTTCTCTGCCGCCGCCGGTTCAGCGCAGCTCCCAACCGGCGGCTTCCCTATCACCGCGCTGCGCCGCGCTAGGCCGGGGGCGGCGCGATCGTCGGCCGCCTGCCCGCCGGTGGGGACGGGCCGGGTCAGGGCGAGCTCCAGGTCGCGCCGCCGAGCGAGCCGGGCGCGCATCGCCCGCCGCACCGCGGGCTGCGGCCGCGTCCACCGCTCGCTGCCGGCAGCCCGCATCCGCCGGGCCCGAGCGACGAGCTGCTGCTGGAGGAGCAGGCGCCCAACCCCTTCATGACCGCGAGCCCCCCGGCGCCGCCGGGCCCCGCCCCCGAGCCCGCGAAGTCGGCCGGCAGCGCCGGGCGCGCCCAGAACCCGGCGCTGCCCGCGACGCCGCGCCAAGGGTCGGCAGCGGATGACACTGGTGACGATCCAAGGTAGTGTGCCGCTCGGAGCGTGCGACGAGGATCTCGACAGCTGTGGTGGGCCGACCTTGGGGTCTGGCTGATTCTGGCGACGCGCAGCGCAAGCGCCCAGCCAATAGACCCCCATGCGCTGCCGCCGCCCGCCGCGCGCGCCGCCGCGCCGCCCTCCCCTGCGCGCCCGACGCCGACGCCGACGCCGACGCCGCTGTCCGCCGCCGCCGCCGCCTTCCAGGCCGGCCACCGCGCCTTCGAGAGCGGCGACTACGAGACCGCCCGCCACAGCTACGAGGAGGCGTTCCGCCTCGCCCCGCACCCCAACACCCTGTACAACCTGGGCCTGACCTGCGAGCGGCTGCTCGACTACGACGCGGCGATCGCCGCCTTCGAGCGCTTCCTCAAGAGCCCACCCACCGCCGACCTTGAGACCGACGGCCAGAAGACCCGGCGGGTGCTGGCCGAGCGCTCGCTGCGGCGGCTGCGCAACCTGCCGGCGCGGGTCTCGGCGGGGGCGGTGCCCGAGTCGGTCTCGGTGTCGATCGCCCCGCTGCTGGAGGACGGGTCGGTCGGGGCGATCACCGCCCAGGGGCAGACCCCGCACATCTTCACCGTCTCGGCCGGCCGCTACCGCCTGACCTACTTCCGCGACGGCTACTTCCCCGAAGAGCAGGACATCGACGCCCACGTCGGCCAGGCGCTGCTCGTCACCCGCCAGCTGCGCCCGCGGCCGCGCCTTCTGCGCATCGAGTCGCAGCCGGTGGCGAGCCTCTACCTGGACGATCGCCTGGTCGGCCGCACGCCCTACGAGGGCACGGTGGCGCTTGGCAGCCACCGCCTGCGGCTGGAGCGCCGCTTCTACCTGACGCAGATCCGGCCGCTGGAGCTGGCCCCCGGCGGGACCCGCCTGCGCTACCGCATCCCGCTGGTCCAGAGCGGCCGCGCCGACATGATCCTCGGCGGCGCGCTGGCCGGGGCGGGCCTGGGCCTGATGGTGCTGCGCCTGTTCCAGGGCGAGATCGAGAACATCGAGAACATGCCCCCGGGCGAGATCTACAAGCCCCTGGTCGCCGCGCTGCTGCCGGCGGCGCTGGGAGCGACGCTGGCCGGGCTGGCCGGCTGGGAGATGCCGGTCGGCGAGGGGCAGCTGCTCATCGGCTCGGCGGCGTGGGGCTCGCTGCTCGGCTTCGGGGTGGGCCTGGGGGTGCAGCCCGAGTGGCTGCTGCCGCACGTGCTGTCGATCGGCGGCGGCCTCATCGGCGGCATCATCGGCACCGCGGTCTGGCGCTTCCGCCACCCGAGCAGCGGCGCCGTCGCGGTGTTCAACAGCGCGGTGCTGTGGAGCGCCCAGCTCGGGGCGCTCAGCTGGGCCTATCTTGTCACCGAGCGGCCCGAGACCTCATTCTTCGGGCGCCAGGCCCTGGGGCGCACCGGTGAGGGCGGCTGGGCGATGCTCGGCAGCACCCTCATCGGGGTGGGCCTGGGCATCGGCCTGGCCAACCTGCCCGGCCTGCAAGAGCTGCCGCGCGGCCGCGTCGCGCTCATCGACCTGGGCGGGCTGGCCGGTGGCCTGGCGCTCGGGCTGCTCGGGCTCGGAGTCGGCTATGGGGTCACCGGGAGTTGGCCGCAGGCCGGCCGCATCGCCATCCCGTGCTCGTTTGGCGGCATCGCCATCGGCCTTACCTCGGGCGCCCTGCTCACCCGCCGCTACCGCAGCGAGCGCGCCGAGCCCGGCACCGCCGCCAGCAGCCCAAGTCCTTCCCTGGCCGGCAGAAATCTCGACTTCGAGGTTGGGTCTTTCCGGAGCCGGCTGCCATCCGTGACAATCGGCGGCGATGGACTTGGGGGGACCGCGATGGGCGTAACGCTCTTTGATGGGGAGTTTTAGCGATGGGCGTCAAGCCGCGAGCCGGCCGCCGGGCGCCCGGGGGGATGCTGGGGAGGCTGGGGGCGCTGGTGAGCCTGCTCGGCCTCTTGCTGGCTGCCGACGGGCGGGCGCAGGACGCCGAGCACCCGCAGACCCGGCGTGAGGACAACGCGCCGCTTGGGCCCCTGTGCAGCGACGCCACCGCGGACGGCTTCGCGCTGAACCTGGGGACGCGCGACAGCCAGCCGCACGCCGCACGCCTGCTCGTCTACGACGCCCAGGCGCGGCCGCGCGCTGGCGAGCCGCCGCTGGTCCAGCTCGACAGCCCGGCCGCCCCCTGGCACCTGCTGCGCGTGCGGGGCCTGCTTCCCGGCCGGCGCTACCGCTATCAGCTGCAGCTCGAAGGCCATCCCGACTCCAACGGCGAGCTGAGCACCGCGCCGCTGCCCGGGTCGCGCACGCCGCTGCTGGTCGCGGTGTTCGGGGACGAGCGCGGTGCCCTGCAGGGAGTCTCGGCGACCGCGCGGGCGATCGTCCAGGGGGTGCTGGCCGATGCCCCGGATCTGGTCCTGGGCACCGGCGACCTGGTGGCGCGCGGCGAGCGCCGCGACGACTGGCTGAGCCTTGTCGACAACCACGCGCCGCTGTTCGCCCAGCTGCCCTACTTCCCCACGCTCGGCAACCACGAGCTCATCGGCGACAGCCAGGGCCGGACCTTCAAGGAGCTGTTCCCGCGCGCCGCCAGCGGCTACTACTCGGTGCGCTACGGCCAGCTGCTGGTGGTCGTGCTCAACAGCAACCGGCCCGGCGATCCCGAGCAGACCCGCTTCCTCGATGAGGAGCTGCGCCGCGCCGCGGGCGATGCGGCGGTGCGGGCGCGCCTTGTCCTTATGCACCACGCGCCGCTGTCGGCGAGCTGGCACTGCGGCGTCGCCCGCTATGTAGCCGACTGGATGGGGCTGTTCGAGCGCTACCACGTCGACGCGGTGCTCGCCGGGCACGATCACTCCTACCAGCGCCTGGAGCGCAACGGCGTCGCCTACTTCGTCTCCGGCGGCGGCGGCGCGCCGCTTTACGAGCAGGGCCGCTGCGACCCGCACGACGAGGCGGCGCTGCAGCACTACGACGCCGCGCACCACTACATGCTGCTGCGCATCGCCCCGACCGCCGACCCCCGGCACGACTCTATCACGGTCACCGCGCGCGTCCCGCAGGGCCAGCTGCTCGACACCGCGGCGCTGCCGCTGGCCCGCGCGCCGACCGCCAGCATGGTCGCCGAGCGCCTCGCCCCCGGCGCCCACCCGCCCTCGCGCCTGCGCGCCCGCCAGCTCCTCTACCTGCTCAAGCTGTACGGCTTTCAGGTGCTGGGGGTCCTGCTGGCGGTGCTGCTGGTGCTCCGGCTGCGCCGGCGCGCCCGCCGTCGCCGGGCGGCGCCTAGACCTGACGAACGATAAGCTCGGCGCCGAGCAGCTCGACAAGCTCGGCGGCGGCGCTGTCGACCCGCTCGCGCACCTTGCCCTCCAGCGTCAGCTTGACGCGGTGGCCGTCGGCGTCGGGCTCAAGGCGGGGGTAGCTGCCCAGGGCGACATCGGCGTACTTGCCGGCGACCAGGTCGAGGTGGCGGGCGATCTCGCCCTCCTCGCTGCGCACAAAGACCTGGCGCAGGTGAAACGGCGGCTCGCGGAACAGCTCGCGGATGGCGAGGAACTTGCGCCGGAAGATCTCGGGGATGCCGGGCAGGATGTAGACGTTGTGCAGGCGCGGCATCGGCCAGCGCAGCTGCGGCCCCTCGATGAGGGTGGTGCCCTCGGGGAGGTCGGCCATGCGCAGGTTGCGCTCGACCACCGGCAGCTTTTTCTCGGCGTAGTAGGCGGTCAAGAGCTCAGCGAGCCGGCGGTGGCGGACCACCGGCACCGCGAACGCCGCCGCCACCCCCGCCATGGTCACATCGTCGTGCGTCGGGCCGACCCCGCCCGAGGTGAACACGTAGTCAAAGCGCGCCGCCACCCGCCGCACCGCCTCGGCGATCGCGGTCACCTCATCGGCGACGACGGCGATCTCGCGCAGGGCCACCCCCAGGCCGCGCAGCTCGGAGATGAGAAACGGAGTGTTGGTGTCGGCGGTCTTGCCCGAGAGGATTTCGTCGCCGATGACGACCAGGGCTGCGGTGGCCATGGCCGCAGGATAGCGGAAAGCGCGCTAAAGGCCTACCGGCCGCCGCGCCCCTGTCGCCGCTGACGGGTGCCAGCGGGCGGCCGCAGCCGGCGGTCAGAGGGAGCCGTGGCGCTGGACCTCTTCGGCGATCTCGTGCAGCGGCAGGATCGGGCAGCAGTCGCGCACCCACTCGAAGGTCTCGGAGAGGGCGCTGAGCTTGTCCTTTAGGGGCACTCGCAGGTCGGGCTGGCGGGCGACCAGGGCGGCGGGAATGTGGTCGGCAGCGGCGTCGATGAGGTCGATGCCGTGCAGCTCCAGGTTGAAGAACGGCTGGCGCTGCATGCCGGCCAGCAGCAGCTCGCGCAGGCGGCTCGACAGCAGCATGAAGGTCCCGATCGCCGGCAGGCGCAGCCCCGGGGTGACCGCGATCGGCAGCTCGACCATGCCGGCCTGGCCGCGGCGCCACGGCCGGTGCGGATCGGGGCGGTAGGGCTGGGTCGGCCCGAGCTGGGCCTGCGGGGCGCCGATGATCGAGGCCGAGCGCTCGCGGCGCAGCGCCATCAGGCCCATCACCGCGAGCTTGGCTACATAGTACGGCGGGCACGGCCACATCGAGGAGTCGTAGCGGTAGCCGTGCGCCTCCAGCACGTCGAACAGCTCCAGCGACAGCTGATAGCCGGGGGCGCGGAAGCCGAGCGGCGGCCGCCCGTGCGGGTGCAGGCGGCGCAGGGCGGCGTGACAGTCGCCGATCTCGCGCTCCAGCTGCGCCCGCGGCAGCCGGGCGAGGTCGTAGGGGTGGGTCTGCGAGTGGTTGCCGAGCTCGTGGCCCGCCGCCGCGGCCTCAGCGAGCAGGGCGCTGCCGGCGGCGCTCTGCGCCAGGTCCTCACCGACGACGAAGAAGGTCGCCTTGATGGCGAAGCGATCGAACAGCTCGAGCAGCCGCGGCAGCGCCCGCTCGAGGATCACCTGCGCCGGAATATCCGCCGGCGGCTCCTGGCCGTGGATCTGGTAGTAGCAACGTAAGGGGTCCAGGTCGACCGAGACGCTAGCCAGCCGTAAGCGCATGAAAAGACTATGCCACGCCACAGGTCCGGCCAAAAGCCCACTTACCGAGCGGACCGCCGCGGCAAGGCTCGGGGGCCTCGGCGCGGCGGCGTCACAGCGGCGCTGCGAGCGAGCCGGGGCGGCCTAGTGGCCGAAGATCCAGTCGCGCAGGTCCTTGACGACCAGCAGCAGCAGCAGCCCAAGCAGCAGGACCATGCCCACCAGGTGCACGATCTGCTCGACGCGCTGGTTCACCGGCCGCCGGGTGACAAGCTCCCAGCCGAGGAACACCAGCCGTCCGCCATCGAGCGCCGGCAGCGGCAGGAGGTTGAAGAAGCCGAGCAGGGTGCTGATCATGGCGACGAACTGCAGGCCCTCGGCGGCGCCGCGGCTCAGCTGCTCTTTCATGATGCGAATGATCCCGACCGGGCTCTTGAAATCCGCCTTCTGGCGGCCGCGGAAGATGTCGACAAAGCCCTTGAGGTTGAGCCAGGTCAGCGTCAGCGGCTGGTGCAGCGCCAGGCGCAGCGCGGGCATAAAGCCCTGGCGCTGCCGCGACTCGATCGAGATAAGCTCGATGCCGGCCAGCCACTGGCCCCCGTCTTTGACGGCGGTGATCTGCAGCTCTTTCTGCTCGCCGCCGCGCAGGACGATGACGGTGACCGGGCGGCCGGCGGCGCGCCCGATAGCCGGCCGCACGTCCGCCGGATCGGCCATCGACTGCCCGTCGATGCTGAGGATCTGGTCGCCGTCGAGCATGCCCGCCGCCGCCGCGGGCTTACCGGCCAGCACGTGCTTGGCCATGGTGCCGGTGATCGTCGGGATGCCCAGCGCCCAGTTCAGGCCGAGGAGCAGCACGACGGCAAAAGCGTAGTTTATAACCGGCCCGGCGGCGATGGTGACGAAGCGCTGCCAGGCGGGGCGGTTGGGATACGAGCGCGGATCGTCGCCCTCGATCGCCTCGTCTTCGGGGTTGAGGCCGGCGATCTGGACGTACCCGCCGAGCGGGATGACGCCGACCTGGAACATCGTCTCGCCCCACTGCCGCCGCAGCAGCGCCGGCCCGAAGCCGATGGCGAAGCGGTCCACGCGCATGTTGCACAGGCGCGCCACCGCGTAGTGCCCCCACTCGTGGACGATGATGAGAATTCCCAAGGCGAGGACGGCAAGGAGCCCCAACAACATGCCTAGCAGATTAGCCTGAAGCGCGCCGAGCCGCCAAGCGCACTGGCAGCCTGCTTCCTGTAATTTGTGACCGCGCAGTCGCGGCGCGGCCCGGGTGAAGGCGGACACTGCTGCGCCGGGGCGGGCCGGGGGCGGGGTGGATCTAGGCTGGGCGCGGCTTCGCTGCGCGCGGTACCGCTCGGCCCTGACCGGGCCCGGCTCCGCTGTGGGCCGCAGCTTGCGTGGACTCTTCTAAGCTTGGCGCGGCGGGGGGAGCTCGGCGGGACAGCCGAGCGGTTGGCCGAGGAGGCGGGGGGCGATGACCGCCCAGTCAAACCCCGCGGCGCGCTCGCGGGCGCGGGCCGCGTAGGTGGCGGCGACCCCGGGGGTCAGCAGGACCTGGCGCAGCGCCCAGGTCAGCGCGGCCGGCGCGTCGGGGGGAACCAGCAGACCGGCGTCGCCGAGGAGCTCGCCGACGCCGCCAACTGCCGCGGCGACGATCGGCAGGCCGGCGGCCAGGGCCTCCAGGAGCACGACCGGGGCGCTCTCGGTGCGGCCGTCAGCAAGGACGCGCGAGGGCAGGGCCAGGGCGTCACAGCCGTGCAGGAGGCGGCGGCGCGCTGGGCCGCGCACCTCGCCGAGAAATCGGACCCGCGCGCCCAGGCCGGCGGCCTGCTGCTCGAGCGCCGGCCGCAGCGGTCCATCGCCGGCAATCAACAGCTCGACGTCCGCAAGGGGAGCCAGCGCCGCCAGCAGGCAGTCGAGGCCCTTGACCGGCACCAGCCGTCCGAGCGCGAGCACGGTCGGTCGCAGGAGGCCGAGCTCGCGCCGGGCGGCAGCCCGCTGCGCCGCCGTCGCCGCGAACTCGCTGACGGTAACGCCCATCGGCACGACCACGCCCGGCGCCCCGGGCAGCTGCAGCGACGCCGAGGTATACACAAGCCGCGCCCGCCGGCTCAGCCAGCGCCCGAGGCCACCTAGGCGCAGACGTCGTAACAGGTGGACGTCCGAGGAGTGAGCGATCGCCACGTGCGGTCGCCCGGCCGCGCACAGCGCCGCCGCCAGCCCGCTTGGCAGCAGCCAGTGCGAAATCAGCGCGTCGTAGCGCCGCACCCGCGCGGCGCCGGCGGCAAGCAGGCGCGCCTGAAAGCCCGCCGCTGCGAGCAGCGCCGCCGCGCCGCCCCGGCTCAGCGCATCGGGGGCGCCGCCGCGATAAAACAGCGCGCAGGGCAGGCGCAGTACGGCAATCCCGTCGGCATCTACAGACAAGCGCGCCGCGGCCGGCGAGTCGGCGGCCGCCACCTCACCGGCGGCGATGACCTCGACCTGGTGGCCCTGCCGCTGCAGGTAGAGGTTCAGCCCGCGCACAAACCCGCCTGCCGGATCTTCGGGGGAGCGCGGGTAGGAGGTGGTGATCACGCCGATGCGCACGAGCCCTTGCCGCTCAGTGCTTCCTCACCGGCGCTAACCGCGGCGACCTCGGGGAGGCGCGGCGCGGCCGGCGGCTTGGCAGCCGGGGCGGCGACCGACGGCTTGGCAGCCGGGGCGGCGACCGGGGACGGCGCGCTCGGGCGGCGGGTCAGGCGGCTCGCCCGCCGCTCTGCCCACTTGCGCCACAAAAGCGAGCGCACGACCACGAACAGCACCGGGTAGATGGCCGTGCGCAGCGTGATCCCCGAGCGCCAGGCGGGCCCGTAGATCGGGCGCACCGGCACATCCACCACCCGCGCGCCGGCGACCCGCAGCCGCGCCAGCAGATCATTGGGGTAGCCGTAGCGGGGAAACAGCCCGTCCAGATCCAGGGCCAGCAGGGTGGCGCGGGTCACCGCCGTAAAGCCGCACTGCGAGTCGAACAGCCGCCGATAGCCCGAGGTCACCCGGGTGAGCAGCGACAGCGCGACGTTGCCCAGGAGGCGCGCCCGCGGCATGGTCCACAGCACCTCGGGATAGGCGAAGCGGTTGCCCTTCACATAGTCGGCGTGCCCGGCGACGATCGGCGCCAGCAGCGCCGGCACATCGCGCGGGTCCATCTGCCCGTCGCCGGCCATCACCAGCGTCACGTCGCAGCCGAGCTGCAGGGCCCGCCGATACCCCGAGACCACGGCCGCCCCGACGCCGCGGTTATGGCGGTGGCGGACCACCTCGATCGCGGCGCCGCCGGCCTGCTCGGCGACGGCCGCAGTGGCGTCGTGGCTGCCGTCGTCCACCACCAGCACGTGGTCGATGAAGGCAGGGATGCTGGCGATCGTCGCGGCGAGGTTGGCCTCTTCATTGAAGGCTGGGACCACCACCGCGGCGCGGAGACCTCGGTACATGCGGCACGCTCTGCGCTCGGGGGCGCGATTCAGACCCTCAGTTTTTAGAGTCATTCGCGGCACTTGCCAAGCTTCTTTGCCGGGCAGCGGCCGCCGGCAGCGCTCCCCGCGCCGCTGACCGCCGCGGTCGGGGGCGGCGCCGGCCTGCGCCACGGCAACGAAACCCG
>JBGANQ010000152.1:0-12575 GCA_044222245.1 Polyangia bacterium
CTGCAGCGGAGCACCGATGGGCGAGGTCGACATCGTCATGGGCCGTCATCCTAGCGCAGCTCGCCGCCCGCGGCCCGGGCAAATTGCGCGTGCCGCTGGCGGTCAAGCCCGCGCCCGAGCGGCCGCAGCGTGGCTCGTCGGCTGTGGGTCCGAGCCGGCCGCGCTGGGCCCGGGCCAAGCCAGCGCCACGGCCGCGCTAGGGTAGCGCCACGGCCGCGCTACGGCTCCTTGGCGGCGGCCTCCTTGGGCACGCCGCGGAACAGCACCCCGATCGCGAGCTCGACCAGCGAGAAGGGCTCGACCTGCAGCGGGCGGCCCTCCGCGGCCTCGGCCTGCACGACGTAGTGCCCGTCCTTGAGGGCCAGGGCGGTCACGGTCCGCGGCTTCAGATCGACGAGCCAGTAATACGGAATCCCCGCTCTGGCATAGTCGCGGTACTTGACCACCGTATCCCGCCGCCGGTCGTTCGGGGATACCACCTCGCACACCCAGTCGGGCAGGAGCCGAATCGGAAACTCGTCCGGGACCTCCGGCATCCGCTCGCAGCGCCAGCCGGACAGGTCGGGGCGCACCGGCTGGTCCCACGGCAGCATGATCTCGGCCTCGGTCATCAGCCACCAGCCGCCCGGCCGACGGCGCGGGCTGCCGTCGTCATAGCCGTCGATGAGCCCGCGCAGCCGGCCCTGGACCAGGGCGTGACGGCCGCTCGGCATGGTCTTTCTGACCAGCTGCCCTTCGAGGATTTCGTGGAAGCGATCGTAGGGCGGGATGGCGAGGAAGTCCTCGAGGGTCGCCGGCCGCGGCGTCGGCGTCTGGGCGGAGAGGGCCATGGCGGAACCCTACCGCACAGAAACAGTCCTGGCCAGCCGGCCGCCGCCGCGTGCCCGCTGCTGCCGACGCGGCGAGCCCGCCCTCCTGCAAGCTGCCAGTGCAAGTGCAAGTGCAAGTGCAAGTGCAAGTGCAAGTGCAAGGGTCGGCCAAGCCGCGCTCCTGCTAAGGATCTCCCAAGCCTCTGCGCGGAGTCCGTCAAACCTCTGCAAGGATCCTCCTGCGGGCGCCAGGAGCGGACTTGGCGTAGTGCCGGCAGCCTGCCGTCGCTGGACCCCGCCGCGGCGCGGGCTGCTAAATGGCCGGCCCCGCCGCGACTTGTTGCCAGGAGTTTTGCGTCCTTGCTACTGTCCGCCCACCTGCGCAGCTCTGGTCCGCCGAGCGCACCGGGCGCCGCGCCCCGAATCAAGTACCTTCCCCAGCCTCAAGGAGTCTTTGATGAGCCAAGCCCCCGCTCCGCCTGCCAACTCTTCTGCGGCCCCCGCCCCCGGGGCGGGCGCGAGCGCTGCCGCCGTCCACACCGGCACCGATGGCAAAAAGCACCTCAAGGTGCTCTCGGGAATGGACAGCGCGGCGGTGCGGGCGCTGCACCAGCAGTACGTGATGCCGGCGACCTTCCACTACTACGCCGAGTCGCTCGTCCTGCAGCGCGGCGACGGCATGTTCGTCACCGATGCCGACGGCCAGACCTACCTCGACTTCTTCGGCGGCATCCTCACCGTCAGCCTTGGCCACTGCCACCCCGAGGTCACCGCCGCGGTCAGCGAGCAGCTGCATACTCTGGGGCACACCTCGACGCTGTACCAGAACGAGTGGATCGCGCGCCTGGGCAAAGAGGTCGCCGAGCGCACCCCGGGCCGCCTGCAGCAGTCGTTCTTCACCAACTCTGGCACCGAGGCCGACGAGATGGCGGTGATGCTGGCCAAGCTGCACACCGGCCGCCAGGAGATCATCGCCCTGCGCCACAGCTACTCGGGCCGCGGCATGTACGCGGTGTCGGCGATGGGGCACGCCAACTGGCGGCCGATCGCGCCGGTGATGCCGGGCATTAGCCTCATGCCGGCGCCCTACTGCTACCGCTGCCCCTTTGGCCTCACCTACCCGAGCTGCGAGCTGCGCTGCGCCGACGACATCAAGGAAGTGCTGGCCACCACCACCACCGGCCAGCCGGCGGCGTTCATCGCCGAGCCGATCCTCGGCGTCGGGGGCTTCATCACCCCGCCCAAGGAGTACTTCCAGCGCGTCCTGGGACCCGTGCGCAAGGCCGGCGGCCTGTTCATCTGCGACGAGGTGCAGACCGGCTGGGGCCGCACCGGCACCTACTGGTCGGGCATCGAGCACTACGGCGTCCAGCCCGACATCATGACCTTCGCCAAGGGCGTCGCCTCGGGCCTGCCCATGGGCATCACCACCGCCACCCCGGAGGTCGCCGCCTCGTTCAAGGGCCTGACGCTGTCGACCTACGGCGGCAACCCCATAAGCTCGGTGGCGGCCCTCGCAACCCTGCACGTCATGACCCGCGAGGACATCCCCGGCCGCGCCGAGCGCCTGGGCGGCAAGCTGCGCGCGGGTCTGGTCGCGCTGCAGGACAAGCATAAGCTCATCGGCGATGTGCGCGGCATGGGCCTTATGCAGGGGGTCGAGCTCGTCGAGGACCGCAAGACCAAAGAGCCGGCGAGCAAGCGCGCCAACCTGCTTATCGAGTCGCTGCGCAAAAAGAAGCTGCTCATCGGCAAGGGCGGCCTTTACGGCAACACCCTGCGCATCGCCCCGCCGATGCTGGTAACCGAGGCGCAGATCGATGACGCGCTGCGCCTGCTCGACAGCGCCCTTTACGAAGTGGCCGCGGCGCAAATCTGACCCCAAGAGGCCCCCGCAATGGCTGAGATCCACCACCCCGACGGGCGCGTAGAGCTGGACGCCGCCGACCTGCGCGCCCTGCAGGACAGCCCGCTGTACAACCCCGATCTGGCGCCGGTCCCCCTGCCCGAGCGCAAGTGGACGACCTACAACTTCGCGGCGCTGTGGATCTCGATGGCCCACTGCATCCCGACGTACATGCTGGCCTCGGGGCTTATCGAGAGCGGCATGGCGTGGTGGCAGGCGCTGTTCACGATCCTGCTTGGCAACACGATCGTGCTTGCGCCGATCCTGCTCAACAGCCACCCGGGGACGCGCTATGGGGTGCCGTTCCCGGTGCTGCTACGCAGCAGCTTCGGGGTGTACGGGGCCAACCTGCCGGCCCTCATGCGTGCGGTGGTCGCCTGCGGCTGGTTTGGCATCAACGCCTGGATCGGCGGCGCGGTGCTAAACACCTTCTTCACCGCGCTGTGGGCGGGCTGGCCGCAGGCGCTGGGCAGCGCGCCGCTCGGCGGCTACCTGCCGGCGCAGTGGGTGAGCTTCCTGCTTTTCTGGGGCCTGAACATCCTGGTCATCTACCGCGGCATGGAGCTGGTGCGGCGGCTGGAGAACTTCGCGGCGCCGTTTGTCCTTATCATGGCGGCGGTGCTGCTCGGCTGGGCGGTGTGGCGGGCGCACGGTCTGGGACCGATCATGGACCAGCCGGGCCGGCTGTCGGGGGCGGCGTTCTGGAAGGCGTTCCCGCTGGCGCTGACCGGCATGGTCGGCTTCTGGGCGACGCTGTCTCTGAACATGCCCGACTTTACCCGCTACGGCCGCAGCCAGCGCGAGCAGATGATCGGCCAGGCGGTGGCGCTGCCGACGACGATGCTCGGCTTTTCGGCGATGGCGGTGATCATCACCAGCGCCACCGCGGTGATCTTCGGCCGCGTCATCTGGAAGCCCGAGCTGCTCATCGGCGAGCTGAAAGAGCCGCTGTGGGTCGGCCTGTCGGCCCTCACCCTGGTCATCGCGACCCTGGCGGTCAACATCGCCGCCAACGTCGTCTCGCCCGCCAACGACTTCGCCAACGCCTGGCCGCGCCACATCACCTTCCGCCGCGGCGCCCTGTGCACCGGGGTCCTCGGCATCCTGTTTATGCCGTGGCGGCTGACCGAGGACGCCCACTCGTACATCGTCAACTGGCTGGTCCTGTACTCGGGGGGCCTGGGGTCGGTGGCGGCGGTGATGATCATCGACTACTGGGTCATCCGGCGGCGCGTGCTCAAGCTGCACGACCTGTATGTCCCCGGCGGCGCCTACAGGTACTCGCGCGGCTGGAACCTGCGGGCGGTGGCGGCCACCGCGGTCGGCTGCGCCCTGGCCTGGGGCGGGCTGCTTTTGCCGGCGCTCAAGCCGCTGTTTGATTTTTCGTGGTTTGTCGGCTTCGCCGCGGCCGGCGTGACGTACTGGGCGCTCATGACCGGGCGCTGACCCAGTGCTACTGAGGTCCTGCCGAGGTGCTGCTGAGGTGCTAATCAGGCGCTGCGCAGCGCCTGGACCGGCCGCGGGGATATTCGCTGCCGGTCCGGGTTGTGGATTGCCGCCGGGGCGGCGTCCGCGCTACATTGGGGCCCGTTGGAGACCAACCTATGGGATTTCTTGATCTTTTCAGACCAAAGTGGAAGCACAGCGACCCGAGTGTCCGCCTCGAGGCGGTAAAGGGTTTTACGACCGAAGACGCGGCGCAGCTGGCGCAGGTGGTGCGGCAGGATCGCGACCCCCGGGTGCGGCGGGTTGCCTTGAAGAAGATCGACGACCCCGAGCTCCTCGGCGAGCTGGCGGTGCGTGATCCCGACGAGAGCCTGCGCCGCGACGCCGCCGAGAAGGCGAGCGAGCTGCTACTGGACGCCGCCCTGGGCGAGGACGATGAGGCGCGCTGCCTCACCGCCGTCGGCCTGCTCAGCGGCCAGCGTGCCCTGGCCGAGGTCGCCTGTCGCGCCGCGTTCGAGACCGTGCAGCGGCAGGCGCTGGAGCGGCTCACCGATGACAAGTGGCGGGCCGATGTCGCCCGGCGCAGCAGCGACGCCAAGCTGCGCCTGGCGGCGGCCGAGCAGATCCGCGATCTGGAGATCCTGCGCGAGCTGGCGGTGAGCGACGCGGTCAAGGAGATCGCGCTGCTGGCCCTGGGCCAGCTCAAGGACGCCGCGCAGCTGGAGTATGTGGTCAAGCGCGCCAAGGTCAAGGCGGTGCGCGCCGCCGCCAAGGAGCGGCTCGAGGCGCTCGCCCCGCGCGCGCCGTCGGCCCCCGGGGTGAGCGGTCCTGCCGCCGGGGACAAGGGCAAGGCGGCGGCCGGCGGTCAGCCCGGCCCGCGCGAGCAGCTGTGCCAGCGCCTGGAGGCGGCGGCCAAGACGCAGGACTTCGAGGACGCCGAGGGGCTACTCGCCGGCCTGCGCGAGAAGTGGCACGCCCTGGGCACCCTGCCGTCGGCGGACCCGCTGCAGAAGCGCTTTGAGCGCGCCGCCGCCCGCTACCACGAGCGGCACGACGCCTTCGTCAAGAAGCAGCAGAAGAACAAGGGTCAGCAGGCGCAGCCGCGGCCGGGGCGGCAGGTCCCGGCGCCGGAAGCGCCGCGCCCGGCGCCGGTGGCCGCGCCACCCGCCCCGCCCACTGAAGCCGAGCTCGCCCGCCAGGCCGCCGCCGCCGAGGCGCGCGCCGCCGAGCAGGCGCGCAAGCAGGCCGAGGCGCAGCAGCGCGAGCAGGAGCAGCAGCGCCGCGACGCCGCCAAGGCCCTGCGCGACGCCGAGCGCCAGCAGCAGAAGGCCGAGCAGGCGGCGCTGCTGCGGGCCGAAGAAGAGAAGCGCAGCGCCGAGCAGAAGGCGCGCAGCGAGCAGCAGCAGAAAAACAGCGACCGTCTGACCGCCGAGTGCGAGAAGATCGAGGCGCTGGCCGCCGAGGAGAGCCTGACCCTGAAGCGGGCGGACCAGGCGCTCAAGGCGGCCCACGACGTGGTCGTCGCCTGCAACCCCCTGCCGCGCGAGCACGCAAGCCGCCTGCGCGAGCGCTACGACGCCGCGCGCGCCAAGCTGGTCATCCGCGTGCACGAGCTGCGCGAGGGCGAGGACTGGAAGCGGTTCGCCCAGGTGCCCAAGCTGCAGGCGCTGTGCGAGAAGGCGGAGCTGCTGCTGTCCGCCTGCGGTCAGGAGGGCGTCGACATCAAGGACGTCGCCGGCTACCTCAAGGAGCTGCAGGCCGAGTGGAAGACCGTCGGGCCGGCCCCTAAGGAGAAGTCCGAGGCGCTGTGGCAGCGCTTCAAGCTGGCGACCGATCAGGTGTACGAGAAGACGCGCGCCGCCTCGGACGAGGAGCGGGCGCAGAACCTGAAGAAGAAGGAAGAGCTGTGCGCCCAGGCCGAGAGCCTGGCCCAGGGCCTCGGCGAGATCAGCGACTGGAAGGCGGCGGCCGAGACGGTCAAGCGGCTGCAGGCGGAGTGGAAGGCGACCGGGCCGGCGGCGGCGGCGGCGCGCGAGCAGGTCGAGGCGCTGTGGCAGCGCTTCAAGACCGCCTGCGACGCCTTCTTCGAGAAGCGCAAGGTCATGTACGCCGAGGCCCAGGAGGACCGCGCCGAGAACCAGCGCAAGAAGGAGGAGCTGTGCATCCGGGTCGAGCGGCTGCGCAGCTCCAGCGACTGGAAGGCGACCTCGGAGCTCATCAAGGGCTACCAGGCGGAGTGGAAGGCCCTGGGCCCCGCGCCCAAGGAGCACAACGAAGAGCTGTGGCAGCGCTTTCGCGCCGCCTGCGACGCGTTCTTTGACAAGCGCAAGGCGGCGTTCGACAAGCTCGACGAGGAGCGCCTCGGCAACCAGAAGAAGAAAGAGGCGCTGTGCGAGAAGGCCGAGGAGCTCAGCAAGCGCGACGAGGTCGAGCCCGACGACGCCGAGGCCGAGTGCAAGCAGCTGCAGCAGGAGTGGCGGCACATAGGTCCAGCGCCCAAGGAGCAGGCGGAGCTGCTGTGGCAGCGCTTCCGCGCCGCCTGCGATCAGGTCTTTGCCCGCGGCCGCGCGGCGGTGGAGATCCCGTCCGAGCTCGCCCTGAACGACGGCGCCAAGTTCGCCAACAAGCTGCCGCTGTCGGGGCTACTGGAGAAGATGCAGTCGGCCAGCGCCGACAAGCCGGCGGCGCCCGAGCAGCAAGCCAAGGCCGATAAAGCGGCCAAGGCGCAGGCCTCGGGCGTGTCGCCGAGCGCGGTGTCCGGCTCGTGGGAGAGCGCCGCCAACTCGGGCTGGGAGGACATCGACCAGATCATCAGCTCTGGCCAGACGCCGCAGCCTGACAGCGACAGCAAGAAGTAGTCGTCCGCCCCAACCGTTCCTCTACCGGCAGGAGTGCCGCCATGGCCCGCTTCGTCCCTGCTTCGGCTCCCGATGATCGCGCCCGACCGCGCCGACACGCCTGCGTGCTCGCTGGGCTGCTGCTGCTTTTTGGCTGCAAGGATCCACCGGCCGATGGGCCGTCGCCGCCTGCTCCGGCCGACCTGAACCTCGTCGCGCAAGGCGCGGCGCTTTATACCGAGCTGTGCTCGGTGTGCCACGGCGCAGCGGGGCAGGGGCTCACCGGGCCCAAGCTGCGCGACTGGCAGCGCGGCGGCGAGGAGCTGACCCGCATCATCCACGAGCGCATGCCCCCCGGGCGCCCGGACCGCTGCAGCGGCCGCTGCCCAGAGCGGGTCGCCGCCTACATCCTCAGTAACTTCACCCCGGCGGCGCCGCAGTGCGACGGCGCGGTCGCCACTAACCCCGGGCCGCGCCAGCTCCGCCTGCTGACCAAGCGCGAGTACCAGAACACCGTGAGCACCCTGCTCGCCCTGCCGCCGCCGGCGACCTGCCCGCTGAGCAGCTTCGTCTACAACCCGGGCGGCCGCACCCTGCGCAGCGTCCACGTCGCCGGCAGCTTCAACGGCTGGCCGCAGACGGTCGCCGCCGGCGGCTGGCCGCTCAGCTACGCCGCCGACCGCAAGCAGTGGACCCTGTCGCGCAAGCTTCCCGTCGGGACCCACACCTACAAGCTGGTGCTCGATGAGTCCGAGTGGATCACCGATCCCAGTAACCCCAGCACCCAGCCCGACGGCTTCGGCGGCCAGAACTCGGTGCTGACCGTGACCTGCGAGGCTGGCGCCACCGACCCCGATCCCACCGCCGGCGTGCCCAGCGACTCGCGCCCCGAGGACTTTCCCTTTGACGACCACGCCCAGGCGCGCGTGGTGAGCTCGGTGCACGTCGAGGAGTACCACAAGGCGGCGCAGCTCCTGGCCGAGCGGGCGGTCAAGAACCTCGCGGCGCTTGTCCCCTGCGACCCGAGCGGCGACAAGGCGGCGGCGTGCGGCCAGGCGTTCGTGCGCAGCTTCGGCCTGCGGGCGCTGCGCCGGCCGCTGCTGCCCGCCGAGGAGCAGCGCTACCTGACCCTCTTGCGCGGCCGCCCGAGCTTCACCGCCGGCGTCACCGCCGTCGTCGCGGCGCTGCTGCAGACCCCGAGCTTCCTGTACCGCTCGGAGCTGGGCGACAAGCAGGCCGACGGGACCTATCGCCTGAGCGGCTACGAGATCGCCAGCCAGCTGTCCTACCTGTTCTGGGGGACGATGCCCGACCAGGCGCTGTTTGATGCGGCGGCGGCCGGCCAGCTCGCCGAACCGGCCGGCATCGAGAAGCAGGCGCGGCGGCTGCTCGCCGACCCGCGCAGCCGCGACCAGCTGGCGAGCTTCGCCGTGCAGTGGCTGGGCGCCGACGCCATCCTGCAGAGCCCCAAGAGTGAAGCGCTGTTTCCGCTGCTCACCCCAGGCGCCCGCCGCGACATGGTCGAGGAGACGCAGAAGCTGGTCGCCGCGGTGGCGTTTGACTCGACGGGGCGCTTCGATGAGCTGTTCACCGCTGACTATAGCTTCCTCAACGCGACGCTCGCCCAGATCTACGGGGTCTCTGGGGTGAGCAGCAGCGCCCTGCAAAAGCAGCCCTACGGCCGGCCGGGCCGCGCTGGCCTGCTCGGTCACGGCAGCGTGCTCGGCAGCTACGCCTACTCGGATCAGACCTCGCCGATCCGCCGCGGCCTGCTGGTCCGCCGGCGCCTCTTGTGTCAGGAGCTGCCGGCGCCGCCGCCCAACGCCGGCGGCGTGCCCAAGGTCAACCCGAGCGCGACCACCCGCGAGCGCTTCCGCCAGCACTCGGACAACCCCTTCTGCAAGAGCTGCCACCAGTTCATCGACGGCGTCGGCTTCGGCCTTGAGCGCTTTGATCCAATCGGCGCCCCGCGCGAGCAGGAAAATGGCCAGGCGATCGACGCCAGCGGCGACCTGAACGATCGCGAGGCCCTGGGCGCCGGCACCAGCGCCCCCTACACCAGCGGCGCCGAGCTCGGCAAGCTGGTGGCCGAGTCGCCGCGCGCCCAGGCCTGCTTCGTCCGCCAGTACCTGCGCTTCGCCCGCGGCTACAGCGAGGACGTGGCCGCCGACCTGTGCACGCTCGACCGCCTGGTGGCGCGCTTCCAGGCGAGCGGCCGCCGCATCCCCGAGCTGATGATCGCCATCACCCAGAGCCCCGAGTTTGTCACCCGCCGCTAGGGCGGGCGGCGTGGAAAGGAGTCCGCGATGAGCCATCACCCGCTCTCCCGACGGCGTTTCATCAAGGCGCTGGGCGCCGGGGCGCTGGCGCTGCCGTTTTATCGGCTGGCCGACAAGACCCTGCGCACCGCCTGGGCCGAGCCCAAAGGCGGCGCCCGGCGCCTCCTTGTGTTCTACTTCCCCGATGGCGTCGCCGGCATGAGCGCCGACGGCAGCCCGAGCCTGTGGGAGCCGACCGGCTCCGAGCGCAGCTTCGTCCTGGCCGACCAGCTGCAGCCGCTTTTGGCGCTGCGCGACCAGTGCGTGTTCCTCAAGGGCCTGAGCATGGGCGCGACCGACAGCGGCAGCCACCCCGGCGGCGCCAAGAAGCTGCTCACCGGTGTAGACGGCGGCAACGGTGAGTCGATCGACCGCCTGCTCGCCCGCACCGCCGGCGCCGCGGCGCCGTTCCGCCACCTGTACCTGGGGGCGATGGCGACCTTGAACAGCGCCTCGGGCGACAAGCACATCTCGTACATCAGCCCCGGGACCACCGCGCCGCCCGAGGACAAGCCGTGGCTGGCCTTCGCGCGCCTGTTCGGCAAGCCGGCGGGCGGCGGCGCGGGCGACAACCCCGAGGCGAGCATCCTCGATGCGGCGCTCGCCGACCTCAACGACCTGCGCGGGCGGCTCGGCGACACCGAGAAGACCAAGCTCGACCTGCACCTGGAAGCGCTGCGCGAGCTGGAGCGGCGCGTGCAGGGGATGACGCCGCCGCCGGCCAGCTGCACCGATCCGCGCCTGGACCTGGGCGGCGTCGACGACAGCAACGCCACCGATCCGGCGCTGTTCCCCAAGCTCTTGCGGGCGCAGACCGATCTCATGGTGCAGGCGATGGCGTGCGGGCTCACCCAGGTCGGGGTGCTGCAGTGCTCGATGCACACCTCGGAGCTCATCATGAGCCGCTTCCCCGGCACCGAGATGTACGACGCCCACTTCGACATGCGCAGCCACCAGGCCTCGCACTACGGCCCGAGCCACGATCCGGGCAAGCGCGAGTTCCACGACTACGTGCTGCAGCGGCGGTGGTTCGTCGCTCAGGTGGCGTACCTGCTAGAGCAGCTCAAGGCGCGGCCGGAGGGCGATGGCAACATGCTCGACTACTCGCTGGTGCTCGTCTGCAGCGAGATCTCCGACGGCAACACCCACAGCCACGACAACATGCCGTTCCTCCTGTGCGGGCGCGGCGGCGGCGCCCTTTTGCCGGGCCGGCTGCTGAGTTACCCGGGGCGGCGGCACAGCGATCTGTTGCTGAGCATCGCCCACGCGATGAACCAGCGGCTGCCGAGCTTCGGGCAGGCCTCCAGCGGCCCGCTGCCGGGGCTGCTGTCGACCTGAGCGTGGCGATCAGTCTGGCTTGGCGGCGGGCGGGAAGCGCAGCTCGGTGCGGTAGATGCGGGTCTCGCCGAGCTGGCCGCTGTGCCAGGACAGCTCGCCGTTTGCGGGGTCGTCGAGCGGCGAGCTGTAGTTGTAGACGATCAGGTGGTCGGGATCGGCGTCGTCGCGTAGCAGCGCCGGGAAGCAGGTGTCGCCCCAGCCGGGGAGATCCAGGACCAGGCCCAGGGCGGGGCCGCCGCGCTCAAGCCGCCACAGGCTGCAGCGCTTGGGGGTGGCCGAGTAGTCGGCGAGGTTCTTCAGGGTCTCCTGCGCCGACCACGGCAGGCCGCCCGTAAGCTCGTAGTCGCCGCTGCCCGTCAGGTTGCGGCGGGCGATGAGGTAGATGCGGCCGGCGTGGGTGAAGGTGAGCGGCGAGTCGTACTTCTTGGGGTCGTGGACGCAGCTCCAGCTGGCGAGCGCCGCGGCGCTGGCGTGACAGAGCTTGCTGCCCCAGCCGGTGCTGTCGCCGGGCTCGTTGCGGGTGACGGCGTACAGGTCGCCGCGCTCGTCCAGCTCGAAGTCGGTCTCGGAGCCGCCCCCCGACTCGACCACGGGAGTGCCGCCGGCGACCGCCGACCAGGTCAGACCGTCGTCGCTGCGCAGGAACTCCAGGTCGATCGGCAGGCCGGTGAAATCGTAGATGTGCTCCCCGTGCTTGTAGGTGACTAGGTAGGCGACGCCGCCGCGCTCCTTGGCTCGCCACGGGATGTAGGGCTCGTCGGGGTGATAGAAGCCGGCGGGCGGCGACCAGCGGCCGGGACCCTGGCGCTCGCTGTACACCATGCCCTGCGGCTCGAAGGTGAGCGGGCTCTGGCCGAGCTTGGCGAAGTAGAGAAACAGGTGGCCGCGGTAGGACAGAAAGCGCGGCTCGCGCAGGTCGGTGCCAAGGGTGAAGCGAGCCTCAAAGTCCCAGCTCTGCTCGTCGCTGGAGCTGAACACCAGCAGGCTGGTGTCGGGCGAGGCGAAGTGATCGCGCGACAGGCGACTGGCTAGATACACGCGGCCCTGGTGGCGGACCACATCGAGGTTGTTGTTCGACCTGGCGGCCAGGGCGGTGCGCAGGTCCTGATACTCGCGGGGCAGGCCCGGGCCGGGGGCGATCTGGGTGGTCGCCCCGAGGATCGGCGGCGGCTCGGGGCCGACGGCGGCGGGCGAGCCGCTGCAGGCGGCGACGCAGAGGCAGAAAAGAACCCGGACCGCGCGGGCGGAGCTGTGCATGGGCGGAATATATCCCCATCCGCCCGCGGTGAGCCTCCCACCTGCAGGGCTATCTCAGCGCCGCTGGGGGCGTCCGCTTGGTGCAGTTCCCCACAAGCTGGTGTCCGGTGCCGCAAGGGTCACGAACTTGCGGTGCGCTGTACTTGCCGGTTCGGTCCAAACCGCAAGCTGGCGGCGCGAACCGACTTTTTGGTTAGGCCGCCTCTGGGTGCGACAGGATGAGCGAGGCGTTGCCGCCGCCCTGGGCGAGCGCGGGGACCAGCACATGGCGCAGCGGCGCGGTCGCTGGCCGCGGCGTAAGGACCAGGCCGGGCAGGGCGGCCTGCGGGTCGGGGTCGCGGCACAGCGTCGTGCCGGGCAGCGCCTGCTCTTGCAGCGCGTACAGGGCGGCGCCAAGCCGTGCCCCGGCCGAGGTCAGCCACTCGCCACACTGCCCGAGCACCGAGGCAATGGGCACCTTTTCAGCGGCCGACCCGAGCGCCTGCCGCAGCGCCTGCGTCTCCAGCCCGTCGAGCGCCGTGCCGTTGCCGCTGCCGACGATGAAATCGAGGCTCGCAGGCAGGAGCCCGGCCGCCTGCAGGCCCAGGCGGATCGCCTGCGCGGCGCCGGCCGTGGTCGCCGGGTCGCCCGCCGCTGGCCAGCCGAGTCGCGGTCGCTGATCGCC
>JBGANQ010000047.1:0-70397 GCA_044222245.1 Polyangia bacterium
CGCTGCTGGTGCCGCTCATCGAAGAGGGCTGGACCGCGGACCACGATCCGGTGAGCGAGCTGGTCGTGCGCCGCTACCTAATCGAGCTGCGCGGGCGCGCCCCCGAGCTCGACACCCTGGTGCTCGGCTGCACGCACTACCCGCTGCTGGCGCCGCTGCTGCAGCGGATCGCCGACGAGCTGTGGGCCCACCCGATCACTCTCGTCGACTCGGCGCAGGCGATGGCCGAGGCCGCCGCCGCCGAGCTCGCCCGCCGGGCTCTGCTGGCCGAGGAGCTCCCGCCCGCGTCCGCCGTCGCGGGGGAGGGGCCACAGCGCCGCGCCACCGATCGCCTGCGCTGCTTTGTCACCGACGAAGCCCGCGTGGCCGAGGTCGGGGCGCGCTTCCTCGGCCGCGACCTTGGGCCGATCGAGCTCGTCGACATCGCCGACACGAGCGGCTCCTAGCGCCCAATAGCGCCCCGTAGCGCAAGCCCGGCTGCGCCGGTGGCCCACCGCGGAGGCCGGCCGCGCCGCCCCCTTCTGCAATCGGCGTTGACCCCTCAGGGTCGGCTTTGTTAACGTCGCGCCACCTTTTGGGAATCGGAGCCATGGCCGCTACTACGCTGCGTACCTATACCTTCCTCGACGCGCTTCAGCCGCAGCTCGCCAGCTTTATCGGCAAGACCGCCCGCGGCTTCCTGCCGGTCCCCGGCATGGCCTCGCTGTTCGTCGAGATCGCGCCGGGCATCGCCATCAACCGGGTCACCGACGTCGCCCTCAAGGCCACGCGGGTGACCCCGGCGCTGCAGGTCGTCGAGCGCGCCTACGGCCTGCTCGAGGTGCACGAGCACGACCAGGGCGAGGTCCGGCAGGCCGGCGCCGCCATCCTCCAGCACCTGGGCGTCAGCGAGGGCGATCGCTACAAGCCCAAGATCCTCACCAACCAGATCATCCGCGCCATCGAGCCGTATCAGTCGCAGATCATCAACCGCAACTCGCAGGGCATGATGATCCTGCCCGGGCAGTCGCTGTTCATCCTGGAGACCGAGCCCGCCGGCTACGTCGCCTTCGCCGCCAACGAGGCCGAGAAGGCAGCCCGGGTGTTCCTGGTATCGGTGACCCCGTTTGGCGCCTTTGGCCGCCTGTACATGGCCGGCCCCGAGGCCGAGATCGACGCTGCGGCGGCCGCTGCCAACGCCGCCCTCGACTCGATCACCGGCAAGTCGTTTGATAAGTTCGTCGACAAGTAGCTTCACTCACCAAAGAGCAAGGGATACAGAAAATGGCTGATGCGCTTGGAATGATTGAGACCAAGGGGTTTGTCGGGATGGTGGAAGCCGCCGACGCGATGGTCAAGGCGGCCCGGGTCGAGCTGGTCGGGTTCGAGAAGATCGGCGGCGGCTACGTGACCGCGATCGTGCGCGGCGACGTCGCCGCGGTCAAGGCGGCCACCGAGGCCGGTCAGCGCGCCGCCGAGCGCGTCGGTGAGCTGGTCAGCGTGCACGTCATCCCGCGCCCGCACCAGAACATCGATCAGGTGCTGCCGCTGGGCCGCGCCGGCAACTCCACCGCCGGCAAAGACAAGTAGCCCGCCATGGTCCTTGGCCTGGTAGTGGGCACGGTGGTGGCGAGCCGCAAGGAAGAGGAGCTGAGGAGCCTCAAGTTCCTGCTCGTCAAGCCGTGCGACGCAGCCGGCAAGCCGACCAGCGCGGCGCCGGTGGTGGCGGCCGACGCGGTGGGCGCGGGCGTCGGCGAGGTCGTGCTGTACGCCTCGGGCTCGTCGGCGCGGCAGACCGTCGCGACCAAGGACCGGCCGGTCGACGCCACGATCATGGCGATCGTCGACGCCGTCGATATGGACGGCAAGGCGCAGTACACCAAGGGCTGAGCGGCGCCGGCCGCCGTCCGGGCCTGGCCGCGGTGGCGGCGCGGCCCGGACGCAGCGCGTGCAGGTCGGCTCGCCGGGCGAGTCGGCGGCGCGGTCCATCACCGGGCCGCGGCGGGGTCACCGGAGCTCCTAGAGCTCCCCTTAAACTCGGAGAGATCGGGCCGTGCAACTGGACGAACAGCGCATCCAAGAGATCGTCGACAAGGTGGTCTCACGCCTCGGCTCTGAGGCCAGCACCAAGCCGCCGCTCCAGGCGATGCTGCAGGCGACCGAGCGGGGCGTGAGCACCGGCGTCGGCGCCTTCCGACCCGGCGCCAGCGCCGCGCCGCCGCCGGCGAGCTCGACCGGCTTTGTGCCGCCGCACCTGCGCGCCGCGGCGCCGGGCCGGCGGCCGGACGCCAAGATTCCCCGCGCCAGCCTCGGGCTGTTTCAGGACATGGACTCGGCGGTGGTGGCGGCGCGCAAGGCCTTCGAGCTGTACCACGCGGTGCCGGTGGCGACGCGCGAGAAGATCGTCGCGGCGATGCGCAAGGTGACCCACGACAACCTGCGCGCCCTGTCCGAGTACGCGGTGGCCGAGACCGGCCTTGGTCGCGTCGAGGACAAGCTCAAGAAAAACGCCCTGGTCGCCAACAAGACCCCCGGGCCCGAGATCCTGCGCCCCATCGCCTTTACCGGCGACAACGGTCTTACCGTCATCGACCGCGCCTCGTACGGCGTCATCGGCGCGATCACCCCGACGACCAACCCCACCGAGACGATCCTCAACAACGGCATCGGCATGCTCGCCGGCGGCAACGCGGTGGTGTTCAACAACCACCCCTACGCCTGGCGGACCTGCGCCTGGTTTGTCCACCTGCTCAACGAGGCGGTGGTGCAGAGCGGCGGCCCGCCCAACCTGCTGTGCAACCTCGCCGAGCCGACGATCGAGAGCGCGCAGAAGCTGATGACCCACAAGGGCGTCCGCCTGCTGGTGGTCACCGGCGGCCCGGCGGTGGTCAAGGCGGCGATGACCTCGGGCAAGCGGGCGATCGGCGCCGGACCGGGCAACCCGCCGGCGGTGGTCGACGCCACGGCGCGCCTGGACGTCGCGGCGCGCGGCATCATCGAAGGCGCCTCGATCGACAACAACATCGTCTGCGTCGCCGAAAAAGAGATCTGCGCCGTCGACAAGATCGCCGACGCCCTCAAGGCCGAGCTGGCCCGCCTTGGCTGCTACCTTTTGTCGGATCGCCAGGTGACCGCCCTGGAGAAGGTCGTCCTCGACGGCGATCACGTCAACAAGGACTGGGTCGGCAAGAACGCCAGCCTGATCGCCAAGCAGATCGGCGTCCACGTGCCCGACGAGTGCCGCCTGCTCATCGCCGACGTGCCCGAGCAGCACCCGTTCATCCAGCACGAGCTGCTCATGCCGGTGCTCGGCCTGTGCCGCTACCCCGACGTGAGCGCCGCGATCGCCGGCGCGGTGCGCTGCGAGCACGGCTTTGGCCACACCGCCGTCATGTACTCGCAGACGGTCGAAGCGCTGTCGGCGATGGGCCGGGTGATAAACGTCAGCATCTACGTCAAAAACGGCAGCAGCCTGGCCGGCCTTGGCTATAACGGCGAGGGCTACACCTCGTTCACCATCGCCTCGCCGACCGGCGAGGGCATGACCACGGCGCTGTCGTTTACCCGCGAGCGCCGCTGCACGATGAAGGACGCCTTCCGCTTCGTCTAGGCTGCACCGCCGCGAGATCAAAGCGTTAAGCTGTTAGCCATGCCGCATCCCGCAATCGCCCGCTGCTGCCAGAAGCCGCCTCGCCCGAGGTGGGCGGGGGGCGTCGCGGCGACCGGCCGGGCGGCGACTCGGCAAGGGGCGGGCTAGCGTGGGGCCGCTGCGCCAAGGAGCGGGCCAGACCATCGAGCTTGGCGGCCCGGCGCTCGGCCTGATCGAGGTCCAGTCGATCGCCCGCGGCGTCACCGTCTCCGATGCCATGGTCAAGCGGGCCGCGGTGCAGCTGGTGCTGACGCGGCCGGTCTCGCCGGGCAAGCACCTGTCTTTGTGCAGCGGCGAGGTCGCAGAGGTGCAGGAGGCGATGCTCGCCGGCCGCGAGCGCGCCGGCACCACCCTGTGCGACGAGCTGCTCCTCACCCAGGTGCATGAAGAGGTGCTGGCCGTGCTGCGCCGCACCGAGCGGCGGCCGCTCGATCCCGACCTGGCGCTCGGGATCCTCGAGACGTTTAGCGCCGCCGCCACCCTGCTCGGGGCCGACACCGCGTGCAAGGCGGCCGAGGTCACCCTGTCCGAGCTGCGCCTGTGCGACGGCCTGGGCGGCAAGGGCTTCGCCATCCTCACCGGTGAGCAGGACATGGTCGAAGCGGCGCTTTCGGCGGTGCAGCAGCGCCTGACCCCCGGCCTCTACCTGGGCCACGAGCTCATCGCCCGGCCCCACCCCGAGCTGCTCGACTCGCTGCTGCGGCAGTAGGCCGCTAGCTCCACAGCTTGGCGCGCAGGCCGCGCGAGAGCAGCAGGCCGATGAAGAACGGCGCGCCGATGCACGCTGTCACCACCCCTACCGGCAGCACCGCCGGGCGCGCCACCACCTGCGCCAGCAGGTCGCACAGCACCAGGAAGCTGCCGCCGCACAGCGCCGAGGCTGGCAGCAGCAGCCGGTGATCCGGGCCGAGCAGCGAGCGCAGCGCGTGCGGCACCAGCAGCCCGACAAACCCGATCGGCCCCGCCACCGCCACCACCGCGCCCACCGCCAGCGACGAGGCCAGATAGACCCAGCGCGTCGCCCGCCGCACGTCCACCCCCAGGCCCGCCGCCGCGTCCGGCCCCGCCGACAGCGCGTTGAGGTCGCGCGCCCGCGGCCACAAAAGCGCCAGCGCCAGCGCCACCGGCAGCGCCATGCGCAGCACCAGGTCGTGCCGCATGACGTCCAGGTCCCCCATCTGCCAGCGCACGATGCGGTAGGTCTGGCCAAAGTCGGCAGTGTAGATCACCGCCATGATCAGCGCGCTGGCCAGCACCGCCAGCGTCACCCCCGACAGGAGCAGCGTCGTCGGTCCCGTCCCCCCGCGCTCGCCCAGCCAGAACACCAGCCCGACCACCAAGAGCGCGAACAGCGACGCCATCAGCGGCAGCGCCAGCTCGCCCAGGGCGAAGCCGAACAGGCTCAGCGACTCCAGCCCGAAGCGGATCGCCAGCACCGCCCCCAGTGAGCTGCCCGAGGACACGCCCAGCGTGAACGGGCAGGCCAGGGGGTTGCGCAGCAGCGCCTGGAACGCCACCCCGGCCGCCGCCAGCCCGGCCCCCGCCGTCGCCGCCGCCAGCACCCGCGGCAGCCGCCCGTAAAGCAACACGCGCGCCGCCGGGTTATCGGCCAGCGGCCGCCGCAGGTCGAGCGCCGCGCCGAGGTCGATGTGCGCCGAGCCGAACAGCGGGGACAGCAGCAGCGACAGCAGCAGCAGCCCGAGACAGGCCAGCAGCACCTTGGCGAAGCGCGCTCGGCTCACCTGCTGGCCAGGCCCCGGGCTGGGGCGCGGGGGCGATGCGGGCGCGCTCATGCCGGCACCGCGAACGGGATGCCCGAGGGCAGGCGGCCGATGTGCAGCTCGACCCCGAGCCGCGGCCCGGCCGCTGCCAGCACCTCCAGGGTGGCGCCGGTAAGCGCCAGCGTGCCGTCGTGAACGAGCGCCGCCTGGGGGGCGAAGCGAGCGGCCAGGTTCAGGTCGTGGGTGGTGAACACGAGCGCCTTGCCGCGCCCGCAGATGCCCTCCATCGCCCGGCCGAGCGCGATCGCGTGCGCCGGGTCCAGGCCCGCAGTCGGCTCGTCGAGGAGCACGACCTCGGTGTCCTGGGCGAGCGCCTGTGCCAGCAGCACCCGCCGCCGCTCGCCGCCCGACAGCTGCGACAGCGGGCGGTCGCGCAGCGGCAGCACGTCGGTCTGCGCCATCGCCGCCTCGGCCGCCTGCAGATCCTCGGCGGTCTCGAAGCTGTGGCGGGCGCGGGCGTAGCGGCCCATCAGCACCACCTCGAGCGCGGTGAAGGGGAAGATGTGGCCGCTGTCCTGCGGCAGGTAGGCGATGTGGCGGGCGATAGTCGACCGCGGCAGACCGCCGCGCTCGCCGAGCAGCATGCCGGCGCACTCGACGCGCCCGCTCTGCGCCTGCAAGATCCCCGCGCACAGCCGCAAAAGCGTCGACTTGCCGGCCCCGTTCTCCCCGAGCACGCACAGCATCTGGCCGGCGCCGACCGCCAGGTTGACCGCGCGCAGCACGGCGCGGCCCTCGTAGGCAAAGCTCACCCCGGAGAGCTTGAGCAGGTCGGAGGCAGGCACGGCCGGTCACTATACAAACTCGTGGTCCTGCCGGGGCAGGGAAAAGTCGCTGCCGGGCCGCTGGCGGGGCCGCGGCGGCGGCCGGTTTACTAAGGCTGGCCGGGGCCGCAGCGGTCCTGCCGGGGCGCGGAAAACTTTTTCCGTGCGGCCGATAAATGGTGCTAAACAGGGCGCAAATGCCTTCGCTGCTCCTAACTCAGTTCGCGGGTCCGTTTGCTGGTCGGTTCACTGGCTCCACGCTCGGCACGGGGAGGGTCGCGGCAGCTCCCAGGCAATCAGCTGCGATGCCTGTAGCGGGCGCGGCGCGGCGCGCGACGCTGTCGGGGCAGCTGCTGCTTGGTACGGTCCTTTTGGCCCTTGCCGGCGGCGGCAGCGCCTGGGCGCAAGGCAAGGCCGCGGCAGCTCCCGCGGCCCCCGCGGTCCCCGCGGCCAAGGGGGAGCCGGCCAAGGCCAAGGATGCCGGCGGCGCCTTGCCCGATGCTTTCGCCAACGTCCCGGCGGCCCCGACGGCCAAGGTCGCGGCGCCGGCCTCGTTCGACGAGCTGCTCAAGGACGCGGTGCCGGTCAGGGACCTGGCGACCCTCATCGAGCCGCTGTACGCCAAGTGCGACGACGGCGACGCGCTCATCCGGCGGCAGTGCGAGGGGACGCGCGGCTACCTCCTTGACTACCTGAAGTCGCACACCTTCGTCGCCGACTCCGATGTCCAGCCTGAGACGACGCCCTACGACACGGTGGCCAAGCAGGTCGATATGGAGGTCGCCGGCTGCGTCGCCTGCAAGTACCCGCCGACCGTCGCCGGCGAGCCGCGCTACGTCACCACCCGGCCACCGCAGCGGATCGCCGAGGGGCGCGCCATCGTGCAGCTGGTCGCCAGCCATGAGATCTCGCTGCCCGACCGCACCGGCGCCGATCGCTTCGTCGAGCGGGTGGTGCCGCGGCTGCGCGTCCAGCATGTGTTCCGCTTCGGCAGCCCCTACGGCGAGGCGGCTCCCGTCAAGACCGCCAGCGTCGCTGGCAAGGCCCCCGCGGCGCCGCTGGCCCCAGCGGTCGCGACCAAGGGCGTGCAGATCGTGCCGCTTGGGCACCGCGTCTTTGACCGCTGCACCGGCCAGATCGCGGCGGCCTCGCCCGAGCAGGCGATGCCGGTGCGGGTGACCCCCGACCGCAGCTGCCCGCCCAAGGGCAGCGAGGAGCTGTCGCAGGCCGAGCTCAAGCGCGCCGAGGAGTTCGCGGCCCTGCCCGAGCGCCTGCTGCCGCACCAGATCGATCAGGTGCTGGCCCCCATCCAGGCCAAGATCCACGAGTGCTACGTCGAGTTCGGCGAGCCGAGCGGCACCGCCAAGGTCGCGGTCACCATCGGCGGCGCCGGCAAGCTGACGGCGATCTCGCTGGCGGCGCCGTTTGACAAGGCCGACATCGGCGTGTGCATGCGCTCGCAGCTCAAGACCGCGGTGTTCCCCAAGTTCCGCGGCGGCGCGATGAACGTCGACTACGTCTACCAGGTGAACTGAGCGCCGCGTTGGCGCCGCTCTGGCATCCGCTCGCCCTGTCGCTGGTGGTGGCGCTGCTGGCCACCGGCTTGTCGAGCGGGCTCGGCATCGCGCTGGCGGCGCTGCTGGCCCGTCGGCGGTTTATCGGGCGCGAGCTCGTCGATGCCGCGCTGTCGCTGCCGCTGGTGCTGCCGCCGACGGTGCTCGGCTACTACCTGCTGGTGCTGCTCGGCCGCCACAGCGCGCTCGGCCGCGCCTTCGAGGCGGTGACCGGCACGCCGCTCACCTTCACGCCCACCGGCGCCGTGGTCGCGGCGATGGTGCACGCGCTGCCGGCGATCGCCAAGTCGACGCGCGCCGCCCTGCAGGAGGTCGATCCGCTGCTGCTGCGCGCCGCCGCCTCGCTCGGCGCCGGCGAGCTGCGAACGCTGTGGACGGTGTCGCTGCCGGTGTGCTGGCGCCAGATCCTGGCCGCGGTGATGCTGGCGTTCACGCGCGCGCTCGGCGACTTTGGCGTGACGCTGATGGTGGCCGGGGACATCCCCGGCTACACGCAGACTGCGGCGCTGGCCATCTACGACGCGGTGCAGGCGGGGCGGGAGCGCGACGCGCTCTTTTTGATCGTCATCCTGTCGGCGATCTCGCTGGCCATCGTGTACGCGGTAAACCGGCTGGCGGCGGGTCGCCCGGCGGCCGACGTCGGCCAGGGCGAGTGAGCGATGGGCGCGCCTGACGCCGCTCCTTCTGAAAGCCCGCTGCTCGAGGTCGCGGCGATGGTGCGCCGGCCGGCCGCGGCGGCCCTGTGGATCCGCATCACCGCGCCGCCCGGCGTCACCGTGCTCCTGGGTCCCTCGGGCTCTGGCAAGAGCACGACGCTCGATGTCATCGCCGGGCACCTCCTCCCCGAGCACGGGCAGGTGACGCTCGGCGGCCAGCCGCTGCTGCGCCGCGCGCCCGGGGAGCCGGCCACGGTCAATCAGCCGCCGCAGCGCCGCCGCATCGGCTACGTCTTGCAGAGCCAGGCGCTGTTCCCCCACCTGACGGTGCAGCAGAACCTGGCCTTCGGGCTGTTCGCGCAGCCGCGCGCCGCGCGCCGGGTCGCCGAGCTGGCGGCGCGGCTGGAGCTCGAGCCGCTGCTCCACCGGCGACCCGGCGAGCTGTCGGGCGGCCAGCGCCAGCGGGTGGCGCTCGGGCGGGCGCTGGCCCCGGCGCCGCGGGCGCTGCTGCTGGACGAGCCGCTGTCCGCCGTCGATCTGGGGCAGCGCCGCGAGCTGCTGGGCCGCCTGCGCGAGCTTCTATCAGAGCTCGCCATCCCGGTCATCTACGTCACCCACAGCCAAGAGGAGCTGCGCTTCTGGGACTGCCCGGCGATCGAGCTGCGCCTGCGCCCCGGCCCACCCGGCAGCGAGCCCGTGATCGAGACCGTGAGCGCTCCCTGAGCGGTGCCCGGTCTCCGCCCGAGGGGTCGGCCAGGGCCTACTTCTTGGGCGGGCTCGCCGCGGGCGGCGCGGCGGGCGGCGGCGCCTCGGGTACGACCAGCAGCCGCAGCAGCGGCGTCACCGGCAGCCGGCCCGACTGCAGGGCGGTGGTCGGCTCGGCGTCGCGCTGGAAGACCTGGGGGGACTCGTTCTTGCTCGCCCACAGCCGGGCGGCGCCCCCGTCGGGCCGAGGCACCGAGATGCCGACCCACAGCGGGCCGCTCTGCACCCCGATTCCGGGCAGCGGCTCGGACAGCCACTTGCCGTCGCGACCGCCCGAGGTGAAGGTGGCGTCGTAGCTGCGCTCGACCGCCCCGAGGCGCGCCCCGGGACGGCCGGTCGCCTCGTCGTGGCGGTAGACGACCAGCCGCAGCTCGCCCGGCTGCGCCAAGAGCAGCCGGAGCCGCCGCGGCGAGTAGGCGGGCAGGTTGGGCTCGAACTTGATCAGCCACTCGAAGTCGGCGGCGGCCAGGATCGGTCGCTCGGTCGGCTGGCCGTCGTCGTAGGCGAGCTCGAGCTCGGTCTCCAGCACCGTCGCCCGGGTCGACTTGAGACCGCCGCTGCAGGCGACCCCCGTGGTCAAAAGGACGACCCCCAGGATTTGCAACAGAGGGCTCACAGTGCGCATAGAATCTCTCCTTCGCGGCGATAGCCGGCGCCGCAGGCGGTGCAGCGCGGCGCGGCCGGCTCGCCGCGCAGGCGCTCGCCGCAGCGGCACATCCAGCCGGCGAGCTGCGCCGGCACCCCGAGCCACAGCTGGAAGTCGCCCACCGAGCGGGTGACCACGGCACCGGCGCCGATGAAGGCGTAGCGGCCGATGTCATGGCCGCACACCACCGTCGAGTTGGCGCCCAGGGTGGCGCCGCAGCCGACGTGGGTCTTTTTGTACTCGCTCTTGCGCGAGACGGCGGCGCGCGGGTTTACGACGTTGGTAAACACCGCGCTTGGCCCGACGAAGACCTGGTCCGCAAGCACGACTCCATCGTAGATCGAAACGTTGTTCTGGACACGCACGCCGTCGCCGAGCACGGCGGTCGGGGCGACGTAGACGTTCTGCCCGAGCACGCAGCCGCGGCCGATGCGGGCGCCGGCGGCGACGTGGCAGAAGTGCCAGATGCGGGTGTCATCGCCGACCTCGGCCCCGTCGTCTACGTATGCGGACTCGTGTTTAAAAAAGCGCATGCTCGGGTCTTATCATAACGGCTGGGCGGCCCGGGAAGCAGGCGCCGCGAACAGGCGGGCGACCACGGCGGCGGCGGCGGCGCGCTGGTCAGAGAGGCTGCGCGCGAGGCTGAGCTGGCCGCGGGCGCGGACCAAGTTATGGGCGGCGCGACTTTCGAAACGGGTCGGATCCCAGCCGAAGTAGCTCTGGTTGACCACGTCGGCGGCGAAGCGCGCGGCCAGCTGCAGCGCGACCCGCAGGGTGCCGGGGACGAGCAGCGCTTGCTCCTCGGCGGTGACGAACGCCGCGCCGTGCACCGCGTAGCCGCTGACGGCAGCGGTGAAGCGCTCCAGGTCGAAACGGCCCGCGGGGTTATTCTCGTCGTCGGGGTTGCACCACGAGCGCAGCGCGTCCCCGAGCTCCAGCCCGAGCGGCAGGTAAGCCAGGGTGTCGAGGTCGACCAGGCAGTGTCCGCGCGGGGCCGCTGCGGCGTCGGGCAGGAACAGCAGGTTGGAGATCTTCAGGTCGCCGTGGCAGAGCCGCTGCGGCCCGGCGAAGTCGAGCGGCAGCTCGGCCGCGCGCTCGAGGATCTCGGCGGCGAGCGGCAGGAAGTCGGCGGGGAGGTCCTCCACCGTGGGGGCCTTGGCGACGGCGGCGCGCAGGGTGGCGAGGTGGCGCCCGAGGTCGTGGGCGCCCGGCCGGGTAAAATAGAAGCGGTGCTGCAGCTTGAGCAGGCTGCGGTGAAAGCGGGCGACCAGCTGTCCCGCCTCGTAGGCCAGCGGCGGATCGACCTTGGCGAACGCCACCCCGGGCATGAGCGTCATCAGCCGCCACACCCCACCCGGCCCGAGGTCGACCGCCGGCGCGCCCTCGCGGGTCGGGTAGAGCAGCGGCGTCGGCATGCCCCGCGCGTGCAGGTGCTCGGTGACGGCGGCGATGTCCTTATTGACCGCCAGCCCGAACAGGGGGTTTACCCGCTGCAGCACCGCGCGCACCGGCGGCTCCTGCCCGAGCGCCGCGGTGTCGACGAGGAAGGTGTGGTTGATGAGCCCCCCGCCGAGCGGGCTTACAAGCGCGGCCGGCACCTGCGCATCGGCCAGCCCGGCGAGCAGCGGCGCGGTGCCGGTCCCTGCGGCGGGCGGCTGTGCGGGCAGGGGCGCGAGGCGATCGTAGTGGCGCAGCGCGGCCAGGGCAGCGGGGCGCAGCTCGGGGGGCATCGTCATGCAGTTCCTCGGCGAAAATACGGCATTTTTTCGCGGCTCGGCAGTCATCATACATGAGGCATGAGGCATGAGGCATGAGGCACAAGGCCCCGCGCCGGGTCGCTGCCGCGCGGGCGCGGGCGGCGGGCGGGGCGCTCGGGGCGGGCAATTTCTTGCGGGGAACCTGCTGCTCCTCGAAAATGGCCGGCGTGACGCACTCCGGGTCCAATCCCCATAACGGCCTGTGGCCCGAGCCTGCCGCCGAGCCGGGTCCCAAGATCATCGTCCAGAAGTACGGCGGCAGCTCGGTCGCCGACCCCCAGCGCCTCAAGATCGTCGCCGAGCGGGTGGCCAGCACAGTGCGCGCCGGCTACCGGGTGGTCGTCGTGGTGTCCGCCATGGGCAAGACCACCGACGAGCTGTACGCGCTGGCGCGGGCCATCGCGAGCGCGCCGCCGCGGCGCGAGCTCGACATGCTGCTGTCGAGCGGCGAGCGCATCGCCATGGCCCTTTTAGCGATGGCGCTGCACGAGCTCGGCCTGGACGCGATCAGCTTCACCGGCTCGCAGTCGGGCATCCTGACCAACGATCGCCACTCGGGGGCGCGCATCATCGAGGTGCGGCCGATCCGCATCCAGGACGAGCTGGCGCGCGACCGGGTGGTGATCGTCGCCGGCTTCCAGGGCATGAGCTACAAGCGCGAGGTGACCACCCTCGGGCGCGGCGGCTCGGACACCACCGCGGTGGCGCTGGCGGCGGCGCTCGGGGCCGACAGCTGCGAGATCTACTCGGACGTCGATGGCGTGTACTCGGCGGATCCACGCCTGGTGCCCGAGGCGCACCACCTGCCGGCGCTGTCCTACCTGGAGATGCAGGAGCTCGCCGACCACGGGGCCAAGGTGCTCAACGCCCAGGCGGTGCAGTGGGCGCAGCAGGCGGGCATCGTCATCCACGCCCGGCAGACCGTCGGCTCGGCGCGCGAGACGCGCATCGGCCCCGCCGCGCCCGCCAGCTCTCCGGCGGCGCCGCTCGGGCGCGAGGCGCTGGGCCGGGCGGTGGCGGCCACTGCCTGCGTGCTCGAGGTAGAGACGGCGCGCCACGCGGCCGAGGCGCTGCAGGTCCTGGGCGCCCACGCGGTGCCGCTGCGCTACCTTGAGATGCGCGAGCTGCCGGGCGGCGAGACGGCGCTGAGCGCGTCGGTTCTGACCGACGACGTGCCCGACTGGACGCGCACCCTGGCGGCGCTGACCACGGCGACGCAAGGGGCAGTCACGGTCAGCGCCGCCGCGGGCACGGTTACTGGGGTCGGTCCCGGCCTGGGCAGCGATCCGGCGCTGCTCTTTAGCCTGCGCGCCGAGCTGCAGCGCGCCGGCCTGCAGCCGCGGCGGCTGACCACCAGCCCGCTGCGGGTGACCTTCTGGGTGCCGACCAGCGAAGTCCTGGCTGCGACCAGGCTCCTGCATAAACTGCTGTGCCAGCCGAGCCCCTCCCACCGTCCGGGCTGAGCGGCCACAGCGGCGCCAAGCAGCGAGCGGCGAGAGCCGGGCGGGCCTGGCCGCTGCTGGTCGCGCTGCCGGTGCTGCCGCACCTTGGCGGCCTGTGGCTTTCGCGCGACCTGCGGGCGCACGTATATGCGCAGCTGGGCCTATGGCTGCTCGCGGGGGCGCTCTGGCTGCTGGCGCTGTGGGCGCTGCGGCAGGCGGCGCCGCTCGCCTTGGGGACGCCGGCCGAGCGACGCGCGCTGGGGCTAGTGTGGGCGGTGGCGCTGCTCCTGCGGGTGCCGGCGCTGCTGCTGCCGGTCGGCCACTCGGACGACGTGTACCGCTACCTGTGGGATGGCGCGGTGCAGCAGGCGGGGCACAGCCCGTACGCCGGTCCCCCCGACTCCCCCGAGTATGCCGACGTGCGAGCGGCCCGGCCCGAGCTGCCGGCGCGCATCAACCACCGCGAGCTGCCCACGGTCTACCCGCCGGTAGCGCAGCTGCTGTTCCGCCTGCCGGCGGCGCTGGCCGACGGCGCGTGGGAGCTTGGCGCGGTGCTGCGGCGGTGGAAGCTGGTGGTGGTGGCGGCGGATCTGCTGGTGCTGGCGCTGCTCGGCGGCCTGTGCCGCGGCGCCGGCCGCGAGCGGCGGTGGACGATGGTCTGGGGCGCGGCACCGCTGCCGGCGGTGGAGCTGGCCTATAACGGTCACCTGGAGAGCCTGGGCGTGCTGCCCCTATTGCTGGCGCTGCGCCTGTGGCAGCGCGCCGGCTGGGGGCTGCCGGACGTCGGCGAGCAGGGCCAGCGGCGGCTGCGCGCTCTAGGCCGGGCGGTGCTGATCGGCGCCTTGGGCGGACTGGCGGTGCTGGTCAAGCCGGTCGCCGGGGTGCTCCTGCCCGCCGCGCTGCGCCTGCCGCGGCGGACGCTGCTGGCGATGGCGCTGGGGGCGCTGCTGGCGATGATGCTGGCCGGGCTGCCCTACGGCCGCCGCGGCGCGCTGCCGCCGAGCCTGGGCGAGTACGGCCGCCGCTGGCGCAGCAACGAAGGCGCCTTCGCCGTGCTGCAGGTCGTCACCGAGGGGGCGGTGCGCCTGGTCTACTGGCCGCCCTACTACAAGCCGTGGCGCCTGCCCACGCTGGCGCGCGCGGTGACCGGACGGCCGCGCGACACCGTCTGGCCCGATGAGCTGGCCGGCGCCCTGGCGCGCGGCGCGGTGCTGCTGGCGCTCGGCTGGCTCGCCTGGCAGGGGCTGCGGCGCCGGCTCGCTCCGCCCCAGCTGGCGCTCGGGCTGCTGCTGGGTTATCAGCTGCTCACCCCGGTGCTGCATCCCTGGTACGAGCTGTGGCCGCTGGCGCTGAGCGTGCTGTGGCTGCGCCTGCTGCCGCCGATCGCCCTGATGGCGGCTCTGGCGCCGCTGGCCTACCTGCCGCTGCCCGGCTACTTCGCCGGCCTCGGCTTCCACGAGGCGGTCTGGCCGCGCCTTATGCAGCACGGAGCCGGCTGGCTGGCGCTGCTGGTGGCGCTGCGCCGGATGCCCCAGCTACTTGGCCCCAAGGCGCCGAGCGCCCCGCTGCCAGCGAACGTGGAGCCTGGCGTCCCGGGCGGCGATTGTTGCTGAGCGCTCTGCTGGCCAGCGTCGGTGGCGCAAGTCCCGGGGCCCTGCGAACTTATGCCCGGCGCCGCGGTGGTCACGAGCTCGCGGGCGCTGGATTAAGCGGCCGCCACCGCAGGAGTCAATTGACGCGCCCCCTCGACGCGATACACTACCGCCCACAAACGCTGTGACGCGACGAGTTGGCATCTTAATAGCGACGAGCGCCGCGCTCTGCCTGGGCGCGACCCGAGTCGCCGCTGCGCCGGTGCACGCCATCGTCCACTTCCGGCAGGGCCTGGGGGCGCTGGCCGACACCAGCCGGCCGGCCCGGCTCGGCTACGTGCGGGTGCAAAATGGCGTGCTGCCGATCGCGCCGCCGCTGCAGGATCCACGCGCCGATGCGGTGCTAATCCTGGAGCCGCCCGCCGGGCTCGCGGCGAGCGCCGCCCCGGCGGCGGCGGCGAGCGCGCCGCTGGAGCTCAAGCTGTACGGCCTGCGGCTATTGCCCCCGGTGGTCCTCGCCACGCCCGGGGCCACGGTGGTCGTGCGCAACGAGGATCGCCTGCCGGTGACCCTGCGCTGCGAGAGCGACAAGACGCTCTTGCCGAGCACGCCGCTGCAGCCCGGGGCCAAGCTGGCCATCACCCTGCCGAGCGTCGGCGAGTTCGTCATCGACAGCCCCGAGTATCCGCACCTGCGGGGCCTTGTGCTGGTGCCGCGCGGCCTGGCCAGTCGGCTCACCCTCAGCGAGTTTGGCACCGTCGGGGTAGCCCACCTGGAAGCGGCGCCCGGGGTGTATCAGGCCAAGCTCCTGTTCGCCGGCCGGATCGCCGCCAGTGCGGCCGTGATGGTCACCGCCAGCGGCGCCGAGTTCGTGCTGCAGGTGCCGCCGGTGGGGACGCCTGCAGCGGGCCCGGCGGCGGAGGGCGGGCCGCGATGACCACGCTGTCCAAGCTGTGGCTGTTCCTGGTGACCCTCGGCGGCGGCCTGCTCTTGCTGGCGCTGCTCGTCGTGCTGCCCGAGCTGCAGCGGGTGCGGCGCGAGGATCAGGCGGCCAGCATGCAGCTGGCGCAGCGCACCGCCAGCCTGCTGCTCGCCGAGCAGGCGCAGCGCCTGGTCGCCGCCGCCACCCAGCTCGCCAGCGATGCCGTCCTCTCGACGAGCCTGGAGGAGATGGGCCGCGGCCAGGCGGAGCTTGCGATCCTGCACAGCACGGCCCAGCTGCAGCTGCAGCGGCTCAGCCGGGACAAGGCGCTGGCGGCGGCGTTCCTCATCGCCACCGATGCCCGCGGCCGCGTGCTGGCGCGGGTCGGCCAGGACGAGGCGGTCTACCGCGACGCGCTGGACGGCTGGCCGCTGGTCAGCGACGCCTTGCGCGGCTACCGCCTGGACGACCTGTGGCTGTGGCAGGGGACCCTTTACCGGGTGGCCGCGGCGCCGGTGGTGGCGCCGGCGCGCGATCGCTACGTGGGCGCGATCCTGGTGGCCCAGGTGGTGGGCAATGACCTGGCGCAGACGCTGGCCCGGCTGTCCGGGCTGGAGGCGGTGTTCCTGTGCGCCGGCCAGGTGGTCGGCGCCTCGCTGCCGCGCGAGCGGATCGCGGTGGCGGAGCTGGTCAGCCTGCGCGCCGCCGCGGCCACAGAGCCGCCTAGGACCTCTTCGGCGCGCGGCGAGCCGGTGGCCGTGGTCGAGCTGCCGGGCACCGCCGCCAACCAGGGGGCGGCGCTGGTCCTTATCGGCCGCAGCATGGCCGGCACCTCGCCGCTGGAGCTGGCGCGAGCGGCGGCGGCGCGCGGTCTGCCGGCGCCGCTGCTCCTTGCCCTGATCGCCGGCATGGCGGTCGTCTTCGCGATCGGCCTGCTCCTGCTGCGGGCCGAGGTAGAGACGCCGCTTGGCCGGCTGCTGGAAGCGGTGCGACGGCTGGAGCCGCCGACCGCCGCGGCGCTGTCCTCAGCCGCCACGCCGGTGCGGGCGGTGCCGCTGACCGAGACGCTGTTCCGCGGCCCCTTGCGGCAGCTCGCCCGCGCCATCAACGACGCGCTGCGCGCCGCCGCGCCGCCGCCCTGGCCGGGCGGGGGCGAGCGCGGGCCCCAAGCTCTAGAGAAGTCGAGTCCGCCGGCGAGCAGCGCCCAGCCCACCGCTCCGCTGCCGATTATCACAGTGCCTCCGGCCAGTGCAGTGCCTCCGGCCAGCGCAGTGCCTCCGGCCAGTGCAGTGTCACCGCTAAGCGCAGCGCCTCCGACCAGCGCGCTGCCGCCGGTCCATGCGGCGCCGCCGTCCGCCCCTTTGACGCCCGAGGGGGCCTTTGCCGCCAGCGCGCACCTGCCCGAGGTGGCGGTGCCGACGCCGGTGGCGACTCATATTCACACCGCCGAGACCCGCGTCGCGGTCGGCTCCACGGCCGACGACGACCTGCAGACCTCCTACTACCGCGTCTACCAGGAGTTCGTGCTCGCCCGCGAGCGCTGCCAGGAGTCGGTCGAGGGCCTGAACTTCGAGCTGTTCCGGCAGCGCCTGCAGCAGAGCCGCGATCAGATCATGACCCAGCACAGCTGCCACACCGTGCAGTTCCACGTCCACATCAAAGACGGTCGCGCCACCCTGCGCGCCACCCCGATCTGGACCTGAGCCGCCTGTGCGCCGACGCCCCGCGCGAGCCTAGGCGCGCGAGCTGGAGCTGAGCTGCCCGAGCCCCTCTGCGCGGAAGGTCCGCGCGAGCCTAGGCGCGCGAGCTGGAGCTGAGCTTGAGGCGCTTCTGCGAGTCGAGCTTGCCGTCGAGACCGAGGTCGCCGAGGGCACGCTCGACCTCGCTTGTGCGGTCGCTGATCGGCACGCCGGCTTCGCTCAGCCCTTCGACGATGCGGACCTTGATGCGGCGCGACTCCTCGCTCTTGTTGAGCAGCCGGGACACCAGCGGGGCAACGATGATCTCGCGCTGCCCCTGGTGCAACAGCGCCTCGACCGCCTTGAAGCGGACGCCTTCATCCACGTCATCGACGTAGGGGACGATGAGGGCGGCGATCACCGGATCGCGGTGCTCGCCCATGAAGTGCACGAGCTGGATCTTCTTACTCGGGTCGCGCACATAGCTGTTGTCGTTCTGCTCGCACAGCGTCTGCAGCGTCTCGTGGAACGCAGCGCCGGTAGCCACATGCTCGAGGATCTTGAGCGACCACGACAGGGTATCGCTGTCGCGCAGGTAGCTGCGCAGCTCGGGCAGGATCTTGGCGCCCATCTCGACCAGCGTCTGATAGACCCACTCTTTTTCCTGCTCGTCTTCGATTGACTTGTCGTAGACGAAGCTGAAGCGCCGCAAGAGCCCGCCGATCGCCGCCGGGCTGCCGTCATCGCGCAGTAGCTCCAAGGCGCGGAAGCGGTCGCCCGACTGGGCATGCTTGTCGGCGGCGCGGGCGATGGTCTTTTTCAGGTTGTTGCGCGCGCGCGCCTCTTTCGAAAATAAGTCAGCTAGGCCCAAAGTTCACCCTCTTGTCTAACCCTACCAAGCCTACGTAAGACCGCCCTGCGGCCTGCGCCAGCCTTTCGCCAATAATCTATAAGAAAGAATGAGCGGCCGAGCGAGTCAACCGCGATGCCGCTCGGCCGGCTACTGCGGGCAGCGATCCAGGCCGGCCAGGGCCTCGGGGTTGCCGCTGGAGGCGTTGAGGACGCGCAGGAAGAATGGCCGCGCCTCCTTGCAGTTTTTCAGCTTGACGTAGGTCTTGCCGAGGAGGAGGAAGGTGTCGCGGCCGGCGCCCTTTTCCTTGAGCGCCAGCTTGCCGAGCTTGACCGCCTCGCTGTAGCGGCCGCGGCCGAACTCGGCCTCGCCCATGCAAGTCAGGGCGGGGCCGCGCGTCTGCGCGTTGCCGGTCGCGGCGTAGCACTGCACGTAGCCCAGGTCGCTGCGGCCGCTGTCGATCTGCTGCCGGCCTTCCTGGATCTTGGCGAAGGCGGCGCTGCGCTCGATGGGCGGCCCCGGGGGCTTGCCGTTTATCCAGTTGCGGCGGTCGCGCGGCGGCTGGGTGGGCGGCGGCTCGACCGTGCGCGAGCTGGCCATGTCGGGTCGCGCCGGCGCGACCACCACCGCGGTGCCGGCGTCGGGTGGCGGCGGCGGCACCCGCGGGCCGGTGGTCGCCGCCAGATCGGCGGGCCGCGGCGGCAGCGTCGTCATCGGGAAGAACAGCATGTAGAGGATGACGCCCACCCCGAGCAGGCCGCCGCTGAGCAGGATGCCGCCGATGAGCAGGAAGCGCCGGTAGCGCAGCTGCTCCGCCTCGCCCGGCTCGGGCCGCTCACTGCCGCGCGCCGGCGGCAGCACCGGCAGCTTGGGCGGCACCTTGGGCACGGTGACGATGCCGGCATGGATGTCGGCGAGGTGGCTGTTGAGCTCGGCCGCCAGCTCGCCCATGCTCTGCGGGCGGCCCTCGGGGTTGCGCGACAGGGTGCGCATCACCAGCTGCGCCACCGCCGGCGGGACATCCGGGCGCAGCAGCGCCACATCCACCGGGTCCTCGGTGGCCTTGCGGATGAGGATGTCCATCATGTTCTCGCCGTGGATCGGCGCCCGCCCGGTGAGCATCTCGTACAAGATCGCGCCCAGCGAGTAGATGTCGCTGCGCGCGTCGCTGCCCTTGCCCGAGGCCTGCTCGGGGGCCATGTACTCCGGGGTCCCCATGGCCATGCCGGGGGTGGTGAGCTTGCGGATCTTCTCCTCTTCCAGCGACTTGGCGATGCCGAAGTCGAGCACCTTGACGAAGTTCGGGTTGCCGTCGCGGTTGATGAGGAAGATGTTCTCCGGCTTGAGATCCCGGTGGACGATGTTGATCTGGTGCGCCGCCCCCAGCGCCTGCGCCACCTGGGTGGCGACGGTGAGCACGTCCTCGACCGGCAGCCGCTGCTCTTTTTTGAGCCGCTCGGCGAGGTCGATGCCCTCCAGCATCTCCATGACGAAGTAGAAGCTGCCGTCGATGGTGGTGCCGCTGTCGGTGATCTCGATGATGTTGGGGTGGCCGATGCGCGAGGCGGCGCGCGCCTCCATGCGGAAGCGGGCCACCACCTCGGGAGTGCGCGAGTAGACCGGGTGGAGGATCTTGATCGCCACCCGGCGGCCGATCTCGGTGTGCTCGGCCTCGAACACCCGGCCCATGCCGCCTTCGCCGATCTTGCGCAGGATCTTCCAGCGCTCGATGATGCTGCCGAGCATCTTGGCGGTGTCGTAGGCCGACAGCTGCTCCATCACCTGGCCGGGGATCTCGCCCTCGCGCAGCTGACCGACGTCGGCGACCGGCATGCCGTCGCTGCTCTTGCGCTCGATGGCGGCCAGGATGTCGGCCTTGCGCTGCTGGCGCTGCTCGGCGGCCTCGCGCTCGGCGAGCTCCTGGCGCTGGTTTTCCTGCAGCTTCTCGTGGACCGTCTCGAGGAGCTCGTCGCGCTGGCGGCGCTCGCGCTCGATGTCCTCGTCAAACAGGTCCTTCATGAAGGCGCGCACGCGCTCGGCGTCGGTCGCCACGTACTCGCGGTTGCTGGCGAGGAAGGCGGTCAGCTCGGCGCGGAACTGCTCGCCGGTGAGGTAGCGCTCATCGGGGTTTCTGGCGAGCGCGCGCAGGACGATCTGATCGAGGGCGGCCGGCACGCGCGGGGCGCGCACCGAGGGCGGATCGATCACCGGGTTGCGCACCCGCTCGATAAGCTCGGTGCCGTCGCTCTGGTTCTGCGGGAACAGCTGGCGGCCGGTGAGCAGCTCCCACAGGATGATGCCGGCGGCGTAGATGTCGGTGCGGCCGTCGATCAGCTCGCCGCGCGCCTGCTCCGGCGACATGTACGACACCTTGCCGTAGATGATGCCGGCCGCCGTCTTCTCCAGCTTCAGCGTCGAGCTGGCCAGACCGAAGTCGGTGAGCTTGACCTCGCCCGAGAAGCCGACAAGGACGTTGGGCGGCGACACATCGCGGTGCACAAGCTTGATGCCGCCGAAGTTGTGCGCGTAGTGCAGGCCGCGCGACAGCTCGCGGGCGATGTACACCGCGACATCGATGGGGAAGGCGATGCCCTTTTTGGCGCAGCGGTTCCACACCGCCCGCAGGTCCTTGCCCTCGATGTAGTCCATCGCCAGATACAGCTCGTCCTGGACGAGCCCGGCGTCGAACACCGGCACCAGGTTACCGTGCGAGAGCTTGACGACGACCTTGGCCTCATCGCGAAAGCGCGCTACGTACTCGGGATCCGCGAGGTGGGGCAGCACCGTCTTGATGACGCACAGCTTCTCCAGCCCCCGGTCGCCGACGCAGCACAGGTATAGGGCCCCCATCCCCCCCTGCGCGAGCGGCGCTAGCAGCGTGTACCGACCAAAGGGTCGCGGATACTTATCGGCCACAGTCGTTGCTCTATCCTAGCATAGGTGTTGTGCGGTCTCGTTTCTGCCGAGCCCGCTTGTGGTCAGCGGCGGGTCGGGCGTGAACCAGTGGCGCGGCCAGGATCCGGGCGGCCGTTCGTAGTTCGGACGGACGCGGCGGCGAAAAACTCACGGCTGCCGCAGGCCGCGACGGAGCAGGCGCGGGCCGCGGCTGGCACGCGGGCTGCTTTGACCCCGAGCATGACCAAGCCGCGTCAGGTCGCCAGTCCGCTCGGGGCGACGAGCTACTCTCTTGGGTCTCCCAAGTCTCCCAGCTCTCTGGGGCCTCTGGGGCTGTCTGAGGTCCATCCGATTATTGTCGAGCTGTTCGCCCGCCTGGATCAGCTGATCGGGCTGCTGGCCGACGATGCCACGCTGCGCAGCGGCCTGTTGCGCGAGCGGGCCCGCCTGCACCACCACATCGAGTCCGCCGACCTGCTCCCCAGGACCAGCGGCCTGGCCGGCGTCCCCCCGTTGCAATCCCCGTGGCGGCCCCCGTGGCGATTGCCGTCCGGACCCCCGCTAGCTCGGGCGCCAAGGGAGCGGCTTCTGCGCACCCCATGCCGGCGGCTGCGGCTGGCCTGCTATCTGGCCCTGGCGGCGGGGTTTGTCGACGCGCGGCGGTTTGACTCGCTCATGCTGCTGGGAGCGCGCGCGGCGCGGCGCCGGCGCCGCCCGGTCAGCCATCGGGCGGCTCAGCCGGCTTCTACTTCCTCCGCTTCGGGCTCTGGCGTCGCTCGCTGGTCGTCCGGTCCCAGGTCGGGGGACTTGTCGATCGGCGCGGCGGCCGGCACAGCGGTCGGCGCGGCGCCCGGCACACCCGGGCCGCCCTCGCGCAGGCAGCGCACCATCTCTTCAACGAGGTCGGTCTGGGCCTGACGGATGGCGGGCAGCCGGCGCGGCCGGAAGCCTTCGACAAAGATGGTGAAGATGAGCACGCCCGGCTGCGCCCCTACATAGCCCGAGAGCACCGACACCCCGTTGAGGGTCCCCGTCTTGCCGCGCACCAGGCCACTCAGCGCGCCGCGGAAGCGCGAGTGGATGGTGCCATCGATCCCCCCCACCGCGAGGGTCTGCATGAACACCGGCCCGAGGTCGAGACTATGATAGAGCTTGTACAGGAGCTGCCCCAGATCCTCGGGGCGGATGCGGTTTTCGTAGGTCAGCCCCGAGCCGTTGACCAGGTGGACGCGCGACGGCGACAGGCCGAGCGGCTGCAGCCACTCATCGACGGCGCGGGCGCCCTTCTCCAGCGTCCCCGGCAGCCCGAAGCGCTCAGCACCCAGCGTCTTCCATACCGCGTCGGCCACGTAGTTGTTGCTGTCCTTGTTGACCACCCGACAGATGTCGGCCAGCGGCTCGGACAGGTGGGTGGCGACCACGCGCAGCGGTCCGGCGGGCGGCGGCCCCACCCGCACCGTGCCGCCCACAGTGATGCCGGCGTCGGTCAGCGCCTGCCGCAGGATCGCCGCCGCCCAGGTGGTGGCGAAGCCGAACCGCTGCCGCACCGCCACCCGGCCGCGCCCGACGCCGATGCGGCCGCGCACCGTCACTGCAAGCCGATCCCCGCGCAGGGCGTGATCGACCAGGATGCGGCCCTTCTTGCCGCGCACCGTGCGCACCAGGTTGTGGACGACGAAGAACGGCGAGCGCGAGTCGACCCAGGCGCTGGCCAGCTGTCCGGCGCGACCCGGCTCGACGCGCACCGTGTAGGCGTCGCGATTGAGGATGAGCGCCCCGGCCCCGTAGGTCGCCGGCGTCGCCTCTTTCTGCAGCGCCTGCAGGTCGCGGAACTGGCCGTCCAAAAGGACATCACCCTGGATGCGGCGCACCCCGCGGCGGGCCAGCTCGTGGGCGAGCTGGGCGAGTCCGGTCGGCCCGAGCGACGGATCGCCGCTGCCCTGCAGGAACAGGTCGCCGGCGATGACCTCTTTTTCGGCCAGCAGCAGCGGCACCGCGGCGGTGCTGGTCTCGACCGGCGGCTCGGGCCCGGGGTCGGCTCCGCGCTGGGTGAGCAGCGCCGTCTGGTAGCGAAAGTCCGGCCCGAGCGTCGACAGCGCCGCCGCGGTCGTGAAGATCTTGGTGTTCGACGCCGGGTTGAACGGCGTGCCGGCGTTGTGGCTTATCACCTCTTCGCCGGTGCCGGCGTCGCGCACGGTCAGGCCGACGCGCAGCTTGCTCAGCAGGCCGCTGTGGAGCAGGCCCTCCAGCTGCTTGCGCAGCCGTGCAAAGCGGGACAGCGGGGTCGGCTGAGCGATCGCCGCGCTCTGGGGGGCCGCGCTCTGGGGAGCCGCGCTCTGGGGCGCTGCGCTCTGGGGCGCTGCGCTCTGAGGCGCGGTGGGCTCGCTTGCCCGGGCCGTCCGAGCGACCGGCGCGCCGGCGAGGGCGACCGCCGCCAAGAGGCCGGGCAGCGCGCGCAGCCACCCGCGGGGGCGTCGCTCGCTCCCGGCACCCTGGGTCGGTATGCGCTGCTCAGCGATGACAATCATCGGACCGGCCAATCAGTTCAACACCGTCGCGATTTTAAGGGAAGCCGCAGCGGGCGCAAGATCGGGCGCCGACTCCGCGCTCGTGGGTCGCGGCTCGGGCCAGGGGCGGGCGACGGGAGAGCCGGACTACGGCTGCAGGCTCTGGGCGAGGTTGAGCGAAGCGAACTTCTCGGTCTCGTTCGAGTAGTCGAGGAAGAGCAGGTAGACCGCCACATCGCGGCGGTCAAAGTCGGGATGGCCGAGCAGCATGGTGGCCGCCGCCAAGAGCTTCTCTTCGGGGACATCCTTCATGAAGTCGGCGTCGGTGAGGCCCTTCTGGTGCGGCACCTCGGCGGCGTCGAGGAAGGCGGCGAGCATGGCGCTCTTGGTCTGGCGCAGCCACTCGAAGAGCAGCAGCTTGCAGCCCGCCCCACGCGGCGAGCTCACGGTCTGCCACAGGCGGCGGGCCCAGTCTTCGTTGCGCTTGCGCAGGCTGTGGTGCATGGGCAGGCGCACCGCCGACAGCCCGACCTCGGACAGGGAGGCCTTCATGGCAGCGGCATTGAGCGATAGGAACATCTCCTTGAACTTGGTCTCACCCAAGCGCTGGCAGATCTCGTGGGGTGCAATGTTCACGGGGGACTCCTCTTTCACTTTCATGTCGGCGGGGCCTGGCTTGGAGGCGTCCAGGCAGCCGCGGACCGGGGCGCGGCCGCAGGGCCTGGGACCGTCGAGGGGCAGGGTCCGGCGCGGGGGCTGTCCGGGGCGGCTGACTGAGCCTTGCTCCTGCGCTTTATCGCTGGTCTTTTCCGGCGCGTCAAGGTGCACCGCGAATTCCCGGTTGGCGGACCGCGCACTCCGGCTGGCAGGTCGCCTGGCAGGTCGCCTAGGGGGACCACTTGCGGGCGGGCTGCGGCCGATCCTGAGCGCAACGGAAGCCGATGTCGGCGTCCTTATAGCTTGCGGGCAAGGCCAGGCGATCGGCGCTGCGCGGCAGCCCGAAGATCGAGCAGCAGCCGCCCCCGTGCAGGACCCGCCGCTCTTGCGCCGGACCGGCGACCTTGCCGCGGCTCGGCCCAGGACTCGCGGCGGGGGACGGCGGCCGGCGCAGCGGGTGCAGGTAGGCGTCGGCAGCGTAGACATCGGCGACCCACTCCCAGACGTTGCCCGCCATGTCGAGCGCCCCGTAGGGCGAGGCGCCGCTTGGGAAGCTGGCGACCGGCAGCAGCGTCCCCGGGGCGCCTTCCTCGGCGCAGCGCCCGTCGCCGGCGAAGTTGCCGAAGTTGCCGCGGGAGCAGGCGAACTCCTCGCCCCAGGGGTAGCGCCGGCCGCTGGGACCGCGCGCCGCTTTTTCCCACTCGGCCTCGGTGGGCAGGCGCTTGCCGACAAAGGCGCAGTAGGCGGCGGCGTCGTGCCAGCTCACCTGGGCCACCGGCAGCTCGCGCGGCAGCCGACCAGCCGCCTCGGCCGTCTGTCCGGGGGCCAGAGCCGGCGAGCAGCTCCCCTGGGCGACGCACTCGCCGTAGGCCCCGCGCGTCACTTCGGTGCGGTCGATCGCGAAGGCCGGCAGCTCCAGCCGCTGCTGCGGTCGCTCGTCAGCTTCTCCGGCGTTGTCGCCGCGCACAAAGGGGCCGGCCGGGACCAGGACCATCGACTCCGCCCCGGCGGCGGCACCGCCTGGCAGTGGCGCCGCCGGTCGGCCCGCGGCGCCGGAAGGCTGGGGGTCGGCGCGCGCGCCGTCGTAACCCGCCGCCATGAGCATCGCACCCCAGCAGACCGAATGAAGGACCGACATGTACAGCTGCTCCTAGCGCAGCTTAAGCCAATGGGGAAGCAGATTGCGCGGCATCCGGTCACTCGCGCTGGCGCGGGCGGTCCGCTTGGCTCTGCGGCGGCAGCGAAGGTGGGGCCATGACGCTCGCGGTGTCTTCACCCGGCGGGCCCGAAGCTGCCGAAGCGCCTGCGGCTCCCAAGGTGCCCGCAGCTGCCGAGGTGCCCGCAGCTGCCGAGGTGCCCGCAGCTGCCGAGGTGCCCGCAGCTGCCGAGGTGCCCGCAGCTGCCGAGGTGCCCGCAGCTCCCGCCGAGGTGCCCGGGGCTCCTGTAGCGCCCGGGGTTCCTTTAGCGCCCGCAATTGCCGCAGCGCCCAGCTCGCTTGCGTGCGAGCCGGGCAGCGATACCGACTTCGAGCTGCGGCCGCTGCACCAGCGACCGCGCGAGCGGCTGCTGTTTCTTGGCGCGGAGCAGCTAAACGACGATGAGCTTGTGGCGCTCGTCCTCGGCTCGGGAGCGGCGCTGCCGCTGGCCCGGCTGCTCCTGGACGCCGCCGGCGGACCCACCGGCCTGCGGCGGACCGGCGCTCATGCGCTGTGCGAGCTGCCGGGACTGGGACCGGCGCGCGTCTGTCAGATCAAGGCGGCGCTGGAGATCGGCCGGCGCTCGCTGCTGCCCGAGCCGCTGAGCGGCCTGCGGGTGCGCCGCGCCGCCGATATCGCCGAGATGCTGCGCATCGAGCTCGCCCCCGGTGAGCAGGAGGCTATCCACGTCTTCGGGCTCGACGCCCGTCACCGCATCCGCTGCCGTCACATCGCTGCCATCGGCCAGGTCGACCGGGTGCAGGTGAGCCTGGCCGACATCTACCGGCCGCTCGTGCGCGAGGGCATGGCCGCCGCCCTGGTCTCGCACAACCACCCAAGCGGCGAGCCGACGCCGAGCGAGCAGGATCGCGAGCTCACCTATCGAATGGCCCAGGTCGGCCACCTGCTCGGCATCGTGCTGCTCGATCATGTGGTGGTCGCGCGCGGCGGCCACTACAGCTTCGCCGAGCACGGCCACCTTGAATCGCCGCTGACCCTGCCCGCCCCGCGGCCGGAGCCGGGCCGCAGCTCGCGCCCGCCGCCCTCGCCATGAGGCAGAGATCTCCCCGCAGCGGCTGCTTCCCGTCCGCCGCGCTGCAGATAAAGCGAGGGGGGCTTGAAAACCGCGCGTCACTTTGACATGGTGCACCCCGTGAGTCCCTTGGTTATTGGTGTTGCTGGCGGTACCGGTTCTGGCAAGTCAACCGTCGCTGCCAAGATCGTTGAGGGCTTACCGCGGGGGACCGTGGCGATCCTCGACCATGACAGCTACTACCGAGATCGCTCGGACCTTACCCAGGCGATGCGGGAGGCGCTCAACTACGATCATCCAGACTCGCTGGAGACCGACCTCCTCATCCAGCACCTGCGGTCGCTGCGCGAAGGGGACGCGGTGGACATGCCGGTCTATGACTTCAAGACGCACTCGCGGCTGCAGGTGCGGCGGCGGGTCGAGCCGGCGCCGTTCATCGTCGTCGAGGGCATCCTCCTTTTTGTCGAGGCGGAGCTGCGCGGCCTGCTCGACATCAAGCTGTTCGTCGACACCGATGCTGACATCCGGGTGCTGCGGCGGCTTCGCCGCGATCTCGAGCAGCGCGGCCGGACCTTCCAGGCCACGCGTGAGCAGTACTATAAGACGGTGCGGCCGATGCACCTGCAGTTCGTCGAGCCCTCCAAGCGCTGGGCCGATCTCATCATCCCCGAAGGCGGCGAGAACCACGTCGCCATCGATCTGGTGATCGGCCGCCTCCGCCACTACCTGAGCAACCACCTGCGCTATGAGCCGGCGCAGCGCTCGGGCGACAAGCTCGCGCATGCCTAGCTGGCCCGCGGGCCGTGGTAAAACCTGGGCGCTTTGACTCCCTCGGATTTCCCTGCGACGCCGCGCCCGGTCGGGGAGCAGCGCTTTAGCCTGGGTGGCCCAGGCCACAATCGCCTGTCGCTGACCGCGCCGCTGCACTTTGGCGTCGCTGAGCTGACCCAGCTGGAGCTCGACCTGACCGGCCGCGCCGGCGAGCCGGCGAGCCGGCGGCGCGGCCGGGTCCAGCGGGCGGAGCTGGTGATTGACGAGGCGCGGCTCAACCGCGAGCTGGCTGAGCACCTGGGGTCGCTGCTGCCGCTGCTGCCACCGCTCGGGCCGGTGGTGGAGCGGGTGCAGGTGCGGCTCTTGCAGGATGAGAGCGGCCCGCTGCTGCACGTGTTGGGACGGCTGCGCGACGAGGGAACTGCCCTGTGGTGCTCGCTGCGGGCGCGGCTGCGCGGCTGCAAGCCGGACCCCGGCCCTCTGCGCAGCACCGACTCGCTGGCGCTCGGCCTGGTCGAGGAAGAGCTGCGCGTCTTCGGCCTCACCTCGACGCCCGCCCCGCTGCTTGGGCTGCTGCTGCGCTGGGTGGTGGCCCTCGGGCTTTGCGCCCACCGGCGGCCGGCGCCGCCCCTGACGCCCCCGATGGGGGCCGCGGAGGCGCCGGTCGGCCTGCGGCCGATCTGGGAAAACAGCTTGTGGGTGGTCGGAGTCGAGCTGCTGCATGACGCGCTGATGGCGACGCTGCCGCGCGCCGGCTACCGCGCCGCCGACCCGAGCACCGCCAGCCTGTGCACGCTGCGGGTGGAGCACGGGCGGCTCTACCTCGGCTACCGCTCGATCGGTCGCCGCGACGTCTTTGGCGATGAGTCGCCTGAGGAGTGGTCGGCCCCGCCGGCGGCGCCCATCGGCTTTGCCGTCCCCGAGGTGCTGGCCCTGGGCGATCGCCTGCTGCAGACCGGCGACTGCGCGGCGGCGCTGGCGATCTATACCCTGGCCGGGTCGGCGGCCGGGGTGGCGGAGATGATGCAAGCCCGGCGGCTGCAGGTGCTGCTGACGGCGCCCTCGCGGCAGGAGGAGGCGGAGCTGCAGCTCGGCGAAGTCGTCCGGCGGTCACCGCAGGATGGCGCGGCGCGGCTGGCGCTGGCGCTGCTCGCCGGTGCCCGCGGCGAGCTGGCCACGGCGGCGCGCCTGCTCGGCGAGCTCGGCGAGGCGGGCGCTGGAGCACCGGACAGCTCGCCGGAGGAGCGCGCCCTGGCCCTGCTCACCGCTGCCCGCTGCCTCACCGCGCTCGAGCTGCGAGCCGCTGCCGCTGCCGCCCAGGCTGCGGTGACGCTGCTCACCGCGGCCCCCGCGCGTGACGAGGCAGTGGCTCAGGAGGCGGCGGAGCTCGCGGCCGAGCTGGTGCAGACGCTCGCCCGCTCGCAGCCGCTGCCTGCCGCCGGACCCGCCGAGCCGGCCGAAGGCGACGCCATCGTCGAGGAGCCGGAGCTGATCCTGCAGCGGGCCGAGTCCGAGACGCTCCCGGCGGCGGTGGCGCGCATCGATCGCGCCCTGCGCACGCTCGGCGGGCCCGCGCGGCTGCGGCTGTGCCTGGGCGGGGCACGGCTGTGCCAGCAGCGCGGCGAGATCGCCCGCGCGCGCCTGTACCTGGAGCAAGCGGGCGAGCACCCCGAGGCGCTGCACCTGCGGGTCCAGCTCGATCTGCCCGAGCTGACGGTGGCCGAGCCCGGCGAGCCGGCCGATCTGCTGCCGGTCCTGCAGCGGCTGGCGCGGCGCGGCCTGGCGACTCGGGACGAGCTCGTCGCCCTGGCGCAGCTGCACTCCTCGCGCGGGCAGCACCGCGACGCCTTCGCGGCGCAGCGGGCGGCGGGCGGCGATCCGGAAGAGCTGCTGGGGGCGCTCGAAGCGGCCGGGCAGCCGCGCGCCCTGGTCGATGCGCTGCTCGTCCACGCGCGGCTCGTGCCCGAGCGCGCGGCCGAGCTTTACCGCCGGGCGGCTCGGGTGGCGCAGCAGCAGCTGGCCGACCCGGCGCGCGCGGCCTCGCTGTGGCAGACGGCGGCGGCGGCGCTGGTCGACAGTCCGGCCGAGGCCGCGGTGCTGTGGGCACACGCCGGCCACCTCTGGCAGGCCTACGGCAGCTACGACCGCTCCGAGGCGGCGCTGCGCAGCGCCCTGGAGCTTGGCGGCGAGCAGACCCCGCTCGTGCTCCTGGCGCTCGGGCACCATGCTTATGCGCAGGCGGATCTGGAGGGCGCCGCCGACGCCTACCGGCGGGCGCTGGCCGCCGACCAGGTCCCGCCGGCCGAGCGGCCGCAGGTGTTCCTGCGGCTGGCCGAGATCGAGCACGAGCACGGCGATGCCGCTGCCGAGGAGCGCGAGCTCGCCGCGGCGGTGGAAGCGGGCGGCGGGGCGCTGGCCTGGCCGGCGCTGGCGGCCCTGTTCCGCGCCCAGGGCGACGGGCCGCGCCTGGGGGCGGCGCTGCTCGGCTGGGCCGACTACGAGACCGGCGAGATGCGCCGCGCCCTGCTGACCCAGGCCGCCGCCCTGTGCGGACCCAGCCTGCTCGGGCGCGCCGACCAGGAGCTGACCCGGCTCGACGCCGATGATGAGGCGGTGCGCGACCGCATCCAGACCCGCCTGCGCCAGGCCGGCTCGCCGGCAGCGCTGCTGCGGGCGCTGCTGCGCGATCTCGACAAGAGCCGCGGGCTGCGCCGCCTGACCGTGGCGCGCGAGCTGCGCGAGCTGGCCGGGCGCCTGGGCGATGACGTGGCGGCAGCGCGCGCCCACATTGCAATTATTGAAGGCCTGCAGCCCGGCGAGCCTGGTCCCCCGGCTGCGGGCGAGGCCGGCGCGAGCGACTCGCTGCCCACAAGCGGCGAGGATGCCCTGGCCGCCCTGACCTTCCTCACCGCCGAGCGGCGCGGCAGCGGCGCCCTGCCCGAGGCGCTGGGCGAGCAGCTGCGCGACCTGCTGCTGCAAAGAGGCCGGCTGCGCGAGCTGCTGAGCCGGATGGATCGCCAGCTCGCGCTGCTCACCGAGCACCCGCGCGAGCGCAGCGGTCGCGCTCAGCTGCTGCGCCAGACCGCCGAGCTGGCCGAGCTTCTGGGCGACAGTGTCGCGGCGGCCACGCGCTGGCTGCGGCTGTGCGCCACCGACCCCGAAGATCGCGACGCGCTGGCGCGCTGTCGTCGGCTCTTGCGCCGCCTGGCCACCGCCGGCGAGGCGCCGCTGGCGCTGGCCCTGTGCGAGACCGAGCTGCGGCGCGACACCGCGCGGCGCGCCCGCGGGCTGCGCGTCATCCAGGCCGAGCTGCTGGTGTTCCTGCAGCGGCCGGCCGAGGCGCTGGCGCAGCTGGAGCTGGTCCTCATGCGCGCGGAGACCTTCGGCCCCGCCCACGCGGTGCTCGGCCTGCTGCTGGCCAGCTCGGCCGACCCCGGCGACGCCGAGCGCAGCCTGGAGCACCTGCTGCTCGCCGCCTACGCGCCTGATGTCGAGCCTGCCGAGGCCGGCGAGTGCGCGCTGGTCGCCGCCGCGCTGCTCACCGCGGCGGCGGCGCCGGGCGGACTGGCGGCCCCGAGCCCCCGGTCTGCCGCCGCCGAGAGCGTCGAGGCACCAGCGAGCTACCTGGGCCGCGCGGCCGCCGGGACCTGGGTGGCGGTGCCGGCGGATTTCCTCGAGGAGGCCCTCAGCAGCGGCGAGCCGCGGGTCCCGAGCACCGTCAGCCCGACCCGCCCCGGCATCGCCGCGACCGACGCGGTCAGCGATGAGCCGCCGCCGCAGCCGCCCGAGCTGCCGCGGGCCCCGGCCGAGCCGCGGGCGCTGCTCGGCCACGCGGCGGCGCTGTTGCCCGCCGATCCGCGGCCCCTGGAGGAGCTGCTCGCGCTGGCCTGGTCGGCCCGCGAGTACGGTCAGGCGCTATCGTACTGCGATCGCCTTCTGGCGCTCGCCCGCAGCACCAGCCAGCGCGCCCGCCTGCTCGTCGAGAAAGCCTACGTCCTTCTGCGCACCGGGGGGGAGTCGACGGCGCACGCCCTGCTCGATGAGGCTCTGGCGCTCATCCCCGAGTACCCACCGGCGCTGCGGGCGCTGCGCCTGCTCGTGCGGCAGAGCGGCGATCTCGAGCAGGCGGTGGCGCTGTTGCAGCGCGAGCTGCACGCGCAGCCGGCCAGCGACCCGCCGGCGCGCGCGGCGCTGCTCCTGGAGCTTGGGCAGCTGCACAAGCTGCGCGGCGATCTGGCGGCGGCGCAGGAGGCCTTCCGCAGCGCCGGCCAGCTCGGCTCGGCGGCGGCGTGGCGGCTGCTCGCCGAGCAGCTCCTTGGGCGGCGGGAGTTTCTCGGCGCCGCCGATGCCCTGGGCCGGGCGGCGGCGGTGCTGCCCGCAGCCGAGCGCGGCGCGGTGCTGGTCGAGGCGGCGCAGCTCGCGGTGCGCGCCGATGACGAGCTGCGCGCCCGCGACCACCTGGAGCAGGCGGTGGCGCTGGGCGGCCCGCCGAGCGAGGCGGCGCGCGCGCTGCTGCTCGAGCTCGATGGCGGTCCGGATGCCGGTGAGCGCCGGCGCATGCTGGAGCGCCGCCTGCAGCAGGTCAGCGAGGGGATCGGCTACCTCGACGTGCTGGCGCGGCTCTTGCTCCTGTGCCGGGCCCAAGGGGATGAGGGCGCGACCCGTCGCTACGGGGAGGCGCTGCTCGCGCAGAAGCCCGGCGATGAGCTGGCGCTGTGCGCGCTGGCCGAGCAGGCCTATCGGCAGGGCCGCCTGGACGAGGCCGAGGCCCTGCTGGCCGGGGTGACGGCGGTGCCCGAGATGCTCGAGCGACCGGGGACGCTGCTGCGCTGCCTGGCCGAGCTGCGGGTGCGGCGCGGCGATCTAGCGGGCGCCGAGCGGGCCTACGGCGAGCTGCTTACCCGCGGCGAGCACGACTCGGAGTCGGAGGCCGTGCTGACGGCGAGCACCGCGCTGGCCGAGCTCCTTGCCCAGCGCGGGGCGTTCGGCGAGGTGACGGCGGTGCTCAAGGTCCGGCTGCTCTACCTGCCGGCCGCCGATTCGGCAGCGGCGGCGCTGCGCGAGCGCGTGGCGCTGCGCTTGCGCATCGCCGAGGCGGCGGAGCGCGGCGGCGATCTGGCCGAGGCCGAGCAGCAGCTCGGCTGCGTACTCGACGAGCAGCCGGGCAATCGCGAGGCACTGCGCCGCCTCTACCTGATCTATGCCGCCCGCCGGGACGATGAGGAGACGCTGGCCACCCTGGAGAGCCTGATCGCCGGGGCGGCCTCACCGCGCGAGCGCGGCGAGTGGCTGAGCGAGCGCGCGGCCCTGCTGAGCGAGCGCGGCGCCTGGGCGCAGGCGACCCAGGACTACCAGCAGATCCTCGGCCAGAGCCCCGGTGACGGACCGACGCTGAAGCGGCTGGCCGAGCTGGCACGACGGGCCGCTGGAGGCGGGCTGGACTCGCCATCCCCGGGCGGGCCGGGGCAGCAGGTGGGCGGGGCGTTGACGCGCGCGCCCGCGCCCCCCGGGGCCGCGAGCCTGGCGTCGGCGGCCCAGGTCGAGCCGGTGGCGGGCGCCTCTGGCGATGCGCCGGCACCAGTCAAGAGTGCGAGCGCGCTGGCCGCCGCGTTTGCCTCTGGGCAGCTCCCGGTGATGGAGGGGCTGAGCGCGCTCGATGCGCCGCTTGCCCAGGCGCAGGCGGCCTTCGCCGGCGATGCGGCGGCGCTCACCGAGGCGCTGCGGCGCCGGCTGCTCTTGCCCGAAGGCCTCCAGGTCGGGGTGCTGCAGGCGCTGGCGCGGCAGGCCGAGCGGGCGAGCGCTCCGTCCCAGCACGTCTACCTGGCGCTGCTGGCCTTCCTGGCTCCCGGGGGGGCGGCGGAGGCGCGGCTCGCTGCTGTGGGTCCGCGGCCGCTGGCCGCGGTGGCCGCGCCGAGCGAGCCGGCCGATGAGGAGGCGCCGTGGCTGCGGGCGCTGGCGCTGCTCATGCGGCTGCTGGTGGCTCTGCCCGCGGCGGACCTGCCGCTGTCGCCCGAGTGGGGGACGCGCCTGCTGCCGCTGGCGCAGCGGCTCGGCATCGCCCGCCTGAACGTCGCCCTCGTCGACGAGCTGCCCGGTGCGGACGAGCCGCTCGGGCGCGCGCTAGGAGGCACGGCGGCGGTCGCCGAGCCAGCGCCAGCGCGGTGCGATCCGACCCGACCGCTGCGGCTGCGGCTGCGGCGCGAGCTCACGGCCGAGCTCGGGCAGGCCCACTTTGCCGCGCTGCGGGCGCTGCACCTTTATTGTGCCGGCGAGCCGCTGCTCCACTTTCTGAGCGCGGCCGAGCTGGCGGCGCTGGTCCAGGCAGCGGCCGCCCTGTGGATCCCCGGGGTCAAGGCCCAGGCGCCGCAGCGGCTGCAGGCCCTGCTGCAGGGTCCGCCCGACGCCGCGGCAGCGCCCGAGGGAGCCGCGGACACGCCTGCGGTCGCGCGAGGTGACGGGCAAGCTGACCCAGGGCGCGTCGAGACGGCGGCTGGGCCGGCCAGTGAGCTGGACGAGGAGGTCGCAGGCAGCGGGGAGCGGCACCGGGTGGCGCTGCCGCTTGCGCCGGCGCCTGCCGAGCCGCCGGCGGGCGCCGGCGCGCTTGCTCCCGACCTGGGGCCGGTGACCCGCGCCGAGGCGGTGGCCGTGCTGTCCCCCTGCCTGCAGCGGCTGCAGGCCGAGCCGCAGCTGCTGCGCGAGCTGCGGCCGCTCCTCCTGGAGCGGGTGCAAAAGCACGCGCAGGCGCAGGCGCTGACCGGCCTTGGCGACGTGCTGGCGGCGCTGCGGGTGGTGGCGGGGGCGAGTCCCCGCGACGGCGAGGCGGCGCGGCAGGCGCTGACCCGCGGCGAGCTTGGCGAGCTGGTCCGACTGGCGCTGCGGATTTACGGCTCAGCGAGCGGCTAAGGAAAGGTCCGGGCCAATCTGTACCCCGCGCAGCCGGGCTGACCAAACCGGCGCTGCGCTGTACTCGGCGAGCGGCTGGCCCGGCTAGCTCCATCGCCTGAGGTGGTTCAGCCGGCGGCGCGGTCCCCACCGCTGCCGGCGAGTCGGGGCGGTGGCCCGGCGGGCCTACTTGAACTTCTCCGCCCAGTCGATCTTGGCGGTGAACTGCATCACCAGAAACAGGGTCACGATCGCCCCGATGGTGACGGTCAGCCCCGTAAAGCCGGCGAAGAAGAACGCGTACGAGAAGCCGACCAGGTACACAAGCTGCGCCAGCGCGAACTCCAGGAACGCGAAGCGAGTGCCGACCACCAGCCGCAAGTACGACACACACAGGAAGATCGACACCGCCGAGCAGACCGCGAACGCCTGGTGGATCGAGATGTGATCGACCAGGTAGCCGAGCAGCAGGTGGAAGGCGAAGAACGCCGCGGCGAGGAAGAAGTAGTTCATCGGGTGGATGCGCAGGCCGCGCAGGATGGCGATGACGAAGGTGAGAAAGAAGAAGAAGCCCAGGCTCACCGGGGCGAAAAAGGCGATGCGCGCCGCCATCGGCCCCGGATCGAGCTTCTGCGGCATGGCGACGCCGATGCCGTTGCCGGTGACCAGGCTCTTGTACTTCCAGGTGAGCTCCCAGCCGGTCGCGGTGCGGCTCTTCTGGGTCGGCGACATCGTGTTGCCGGGGAAGTCGTAGTCGTCAAAGTCGGTGGTGGCGGTCAGCTGGAAGTTGCGCGCCTCGGCGATGCCGTCGGCGAAGCGGTAGGTGAAGGTCTCCAGCCCCTGCGATACGTAGTGCAGCACAAGGACGTGGCGGCTCAGCGGTGCCGGGTGGCTGAGCATCGCAGAGACGCCGGCGCCGCCGCGGGTCACCGACATCGAGGTGCCATCGAGCTCGAAGCGAAAGTCGTCGTACTGCCCGTTCTGGGACGGGAACGAGAAGCCCACCGCGAGGTCGCCGGTGGGCTCGGCGGGGATCTGCAGCTCGTAGCGGGCGGTGAACTCGGCGCGGTAGGTGGCGTACCAGCGCAGGCCCTTTTTGCGCTGATCGAGGTGGAGGTTGACCTGGATGTCGCTGCCCACAAGCGGCACCGGGAAGTGGTCGATCACCGTCGAGTGCTTGACCACGGTGCGGCCGTCCTTGTCCTGCTCCTGGGTCTCGACGAGGCGCGGCACGTCCAGGGTCGCCGCCGGCGCGCTCTGATCGAGCGGCGAGCCCCACAGCTGCCCGACCTTGGCGCGCAGCTCGCGGTCCTGGGTGGAGGTGCGGGCGTCGATGGTGCCGCCGAGGATCATCCAGCCGAGCGTCGCGACAACAAAGACTACGGTGATGGCGGCGATCGACCTGGTCATGACAGCAGCTTAACGCGGTCGCCCGCCGCTCAAAAGCGCCCGCCTGCGCGCGGCGCCCCGCGCCGTCGCCCGCCCCGCCCGCGAGCCAGGACCCAGCCCGAGAAAAAAGCTTGCCCCGGCCTGCCAATCCGCCTGGAGCATTGACATTCCAGCGGGCGCGTGGAAAATGCCAAATCGCTGAGCATGAACTGCTCTTGACCCCATCGTCTAGCTGGCCTAGGACACTAGCCTTTCACGTTGGTAACACGGGTTCAAATCCCGTTGGGGTCGCTACCTTGAACCGTCGCTGCGGCTGAACTTGGGCTGTGGCGACGTTTTTTTTGCCGGTTCGCAGGGGCGCAGCGGCCCGCGGCGGAGCGAAGGCTGGCGCGGCTGTCGGCGGGGTGAAGGCTGGCGCGGCTGTCGGCGGGGTGAAGGCTGGCGCGGCTGTCGGCGGGGTGAAGGCTGGCGCGGCTGTCGGCGGGGTGAAGGCTGGCGCCTCAAGGCCGGCGCGGCGGGCAGGGGCGGCAGTGGTGCTGCCCGCCTGAGATAGACGCCGACGCGGAGCACGGGCCGCGGCACTCTGGTATCCTGCCCTATATGTTGCGAAAGTGGAAAAGACCGCGCCGAGCGAGCCTTTTCGACGCGAAGCCGAGCCCCCGCCGAGCCCAGAGCTCCCGTCGGTGGCGCTCACCCAAGAGGGCGCTTGTGGGGGTGGTGCTGAGCGCGGCCGGGGCGCTGCTCTTGTTGTTGTTTCTGGCTGGCCGGCGCTGGAGTCGGCTGGTGGCGCGGCTCGGGCGATCGCTGCCGGGCGAGGCGCGGCTGCGGCGGCTACGCGCCGGGCGACTCGATCCCGGACACGCCGCCGGCGGTCCCCAGCCCGGCGCCGAGCCGCGGCCCGGCGACCACGCCGGCGGCCGCCGCCAGTCCGCCCGCCGCCGCCCCCGCCCCAGCCGCCACTAAAGACCCGCCAGCGCCGCCGCCGGCCCCCGAGCCGAGCCTCGATCTGGCGACGCCCCCGAGCGCCGACGGCGGCGTGACTCCCGATGCCGCCACCCCGCAGAGCACCATCGACCCGGAGCTGCGCGCCCGCCTGGAGGCCCTGGAGGCGCAGAACGATCTCTTGCTCAACAACATCGGCAACCGGCAGGCGGTGCTGCAGACGGCGATCATCAACGTCGGCCGCCCGGTCTCCGGCGGCCAGATGCCGCCCGTCGCCGCGGTCAAGGACCTGTTCAAGGCGACCGGGGAGATGGTGGTCTCGCAGGTGCTGCGCCATGACGGCACGGTACACTTTGTCTCGTTTTCGGCCGACGGCAACCGCCTGGTCACCGCCTGCTCCGATGGGAGCGCTCGCATCTGGGACGCCCGCTCGCTGGTCAGCCTGCTCGCCCTCAAAGGTCACACCCAGGACGTCTACAGCGCCGCCTTCTCGCAGGACGGCGGCCGGGTGGTGACCGCCAGCGCCGATCGCACCGCCAAGATCTGGGACACCCGCACCGGCACCAACCTGCTCACGCTGCAGGGGCACAGCCAGGAGGTCAACGTCGCCGCCTTCTCGCGCGACGGCAGCCGCGTGGCGACCGCCGGCGGCGACAACCTGGCCAAGATCTGGGACGCCAAGACCGGGCGGGTACTGTTCACCCTGCAGGGGCACCAGGGTCCGGTGCTGTTCATCGGCTGGTCGCCCGACGGCGGGCGCGTGATCACCGCCAGCTCGGACGACACGGCGCGGATCTGGGACGCGCGCAGCGGGCGGCCGATGCTGGCGCTGCAGGGGCACAGCGAGGACGTCACCTCGGCGATCTTTTCCCCCAACGGGCAGCGCGTGCTCACTGCCGGCCGCGACAAGAAGGCGATGGTCTGGGAGGCCGCCAGCGGGCGGATCATGCTGACGCTGTACGATGCCGAGGAGGGGATCCGCACCGCCGCCTACTCCAGCGACGGCCTGCGCATCGTCACCGCGAGCAGCGGTCGCATCGCCCGGGTCTGGGACGCGATCAGCGGCCGCGCCCTGTTCATGCTCAAGGGCCACACCCAGGACCTGCGCGCCGCGGTGTTCTCGCCGGACTTTGCCCGCGTCGCCACCGGCGCCGGGGATGACACGGCGCGGGTGTGGGACATCCGCCAGGGCCGCAGCGGCCAGATCTTCCAGAGCAAGTCGGAGATCAACAGCGCCGCCTTCTCCGCCGACGGCCTGCGCGTGGTGACCACCGGCGTCGATCACAACGGCCTGGTGTGGAACGCCCGCACCGAGCGCGCCCAGCTGCTGCTCGCCGGCCACACCGGCGAGGTCTTTAGCGGCGTGTTCGCGCCGAGCGGCCTGCGCGTCGCCACCGCCAGCGCCGATCGCACCGTTCGCCTGTGGGACGCCAAGTCGGGCGGCACCGCCCTGACGCTGCAGGGCCACGCCGGCGCGGTCTACGCCGTCGCCTACTCGCCCGACGGCGGCAAGCTGGTCACCGCGAGCGCCGATCACACGGCGCGGATCTGGGACGCGCGCACCGGCCAGACCCTGCAGACGCTGCAGGGCCACACCGGCGAGGTGCGCGGCTGCGCCTTCTCCCCCGACGGGACGCGCGTTGTCACCGCGAGCTCGGACGGCAACGCCCAGGTCTGGGACGCGATGAGCGGCAAGAGCCTGCTGGTGCTGCAGGGCCACACCCAGGACGTGCTGGCCACCGCCTACTCGCCCGCCGGGGCCCGCATCGCCACCGCCAGCGCCGACGGCACAGTGATCGTCTGGGACGCCGCGAGCGGGCAGAAGCAGTTCACCTTCACCGAGCACGGACAGATAGTGCGCACGGTGGCGTTCTCGCCGGACAGCAGCCTGCTCGCCAGCGGCGGCGATGACCGCAACGCCCGGATCTGGGATCTGCACACCGGCAAGCAGCTGCTGGCCCTGGAGGAGCGCTCCGGCCCGGTGCGCGGGGTGCACTTTACGCCCGACGGCACCCGCCTCATCCTCGCCGGCGGCGACGGCACTGCGCGCATCCTCCTGGCCAGCGTCGATGGCCTGCTCGGCTTCGGCTGCCGGGTGCTGCGCGGCACCGACCTGTACTCCGAGATCCAGGCCTACTGCGACCGCTTCCCTGGCTGAGGCGCGGCCGGCGCCGAGCTTCTCCACCGACGCTCGCGCGGCGCGCGTTGCCTGGGCGGCGGTCGCCCCTGTAAAGTCTTGCTATGCGAACCCACGTCATCTCTACGCTGCTGGTGCTCGGGCTGGCGCTCACCGGCGGGGCCGCGCAGGCCGGCGACAAGTCGGCGGCGACCCCTGCCACCCCGGCCAAGCCGCCGCTGCCCGCGATCCCGGCACCGCCCGACGTCAGCGCGCCGCCCGCCGACGCCCAGAAGACCCCCTCGGGCCTGTTTACCAAGGTGCTGCAGAAGGGCACCGGCAGCACCCACCCGCAGGCCGGCGACACCGTCGAGGTCAACTACGCCGGCTGGATGATCGACGGCAAGCTGTTTGACACCTCGCAGAAGCGCAACAGCACGGCGAAGTTCCCGCTCGATCTGCTGATCAAAGGCTGGCAGGAGGGGCTGAAGCTGATGGTGGTGGGGGAGAAGCGGCGGATGTGGATCCCCGCCAACCTCGCTTACGGCGACAAGCCGCGCCGACCCGGCGGCCCGCACGGCATGCTGGTGTTCGACGTCGAGCTGGTGAGCATCCCCGGCCCGCAGCCCTAGCAGGCTGCGGCAAGGCTACTCCGCGATCCGACTGCGGGTCGGGCCGTGCTGGCAGCCAAGAGGCTGCGCCGCGCGCCCGAACCCGAGCTCGGGCCGCTCGCCACGTCTTGCCCCAGCCTGCTAGCCCGGGCCGCTGCGTCGCCGCGCGCTGGGCGCCTGGGCCCGGCGGCAGCGGCTACTCGTGCGACTGGTTCTTGCTCGGCTCGTCCGCCTTGGCGGCCGGGTCGGCTTTGTCGCCCTTGGCTGGCTCGTTGGCGGTGGTCACCTTGCGCTTGTCGCGCAGGCGCTGGCGGTCGGCCGTAGTCAGGGTGTCGATCGGCGCCGCGGTGGGCGCTTTCTGCTCGGACCAGTGCGACATCAGGACCGCCGCCGCCGCCGCCGAGGCCTTGCTCTGCGCCGGCTCGGCGACCTCGCGGCCCTGCTGCTTGAGCGTCTCGGGGTGCTCCTGGGCCAGATCGTCGTCGTTGACCGCCTTCTTCTTGCGGATGTTGCGCTCGATGTGCAGGCTCAGCTGCGCAAAGGGGTCCTTGTCTGCGCCGGGGGTGGCCTTCTGGTCCAGCTTCATCGACATGGAGAGGCTCCTTGGACCCGGGGCCGCCGAAAGGGCGCCCGCCGGTCCTGATCATTATCGGCGAAAACCGGCGCGCGGTGTCGCCTAAGCGCGGGGGCAGGGGTCAGCGCGGCGGCGCGGGGTCAGGGTCGATGGCGATGAGCAGCAGCGGCGGCTGGCCGGCAAAGCTGTACACGCTCAGAGCGAGCTGCAGCCGCTGCTCGCGCCAGCCGAGCTCATAGACGTCGTACCGCTGGTCGCCGCGGACCTGCGTGGCGACAAAGTCAGCGGGAACTAGGGCGGCGACCAGGGCCCAGCCGTAGGCGCAGATCGCCGGCTCGGCAAGCTGGTGCGGCGGGGCGCTGGCGAGGACCGCCAGCAGGCGCTGCAGCCCGGCGGTCTTCTCAAAATACTTCGCCCTGCCCCCGATGGCTCTGATTAAGTCTAACGGCCACAGAGGCCCGGACTTTGCCGGCTTAAGGGCTTCTTTATCGGAAGAATTCTTCATGAGGCAGGGTCCAGCCGCAGCACGGCTCTGCAAGTGAGCCTTCAGGCAAGCAGGAAAGGACATTAGCCCGACGGAACGTAATATCAACCAATAAATTCCGTTGTACGTGGTCCAACAAGTCGCCAGACAAGCTCGACAAAATCCGAAATACCGCACTCATGCATAAGCGCGCGGCGCCCCGGGCGCCTGAGACGGGAGAGCCACACTTAGCGAGCAATAACCACCCCAAAGAGCGAATATAGTAAGGCGAATAACATTCTCTTGACTCCGCAAATCGCGGCAGCGATGACTCTTGGGCCGGCGCGGTCGCCAGCTCCTGTATCGACAGATGAGTCAAGAAGCAGCTCGCAAATGCGTGAAGTGTGGCGGCAAGACGGTTCGCAAGCGCATGCGCCCGGGGCGGACAATCCGCTACCGCAACATGAACGCGCTCGCCGTCCCGGAGGACATCCCGATCCCGACCTGCAGCCGCTGCCACGCCGAGTACATCGACGCCGAGACCGCCGCGGTGCTGGAAGAGGCGCTGCGCGCGGCCTACCGGCGGGCGCTGCAGCAGCGGGCCCGCCAGGCGATCGACATCGTCACCAGCCACATCTCGCAGCGCCGGCTCGAGCTGCTGCTCGGGCTGTCTCAGGGCTACCTGTCGCGCCTGCGCGCCGGCGCCGGCAACCCGAGCCCCGAGCTGGTCAGCCACCTGGCGCTCATCGCCCATGACCCGGCGGCGCGCCTGCAAGAGCTGGAGCGCTACTGGGCCCACCCCGATGGGCTGCCAGCGCACCCGGCGGCGTCGGCGGCCTACCTGCGCTGAGCCGGGGCCGGCGGTCGCCGGTTTGCGCGCCGCGTTTTTTCGGCTAGATTCGCCCCCTCATGTCGGTGCGGATCCGCCACCACGTAAACCCGCTGCGCTCGAAGCTGCTCCACATCGCGCCCGGTCCGCTGGTGCTGCCCGCCGAGGCGCCGCGCCCCCTGGACATCGAGCTCGGCTGCGCCGATGCGCAGTTCCTGTTCGAGCTGGCGCGTCGCGATCGCCACACGAGCTACCTCGGCATCGAGATCCGCGAGCCGCTGGTCGCCGACGTCAACCAGCGCGCCGCCGCCGAGGGCCTTAGCCACCTGCGGGCGGTGTTCGCCCACATCAACATCGATCTGGCGACGCTGCTCTCCGGGCGCAAGGTGCGGCGCTTCTTTATCAACTTCCCCGACCCGTGGTTCAAGCGGGCGCAGAAGAAGCGCCGCCTCATCACCCCGGAGCTGGCGGCGCAGCTCACGGCGCTGCTCGCCGCCGACGGCGAGCTATTTTTCCAGAGCGACGTGTGGAGCCTGGCGCTCGACGCGATGGCGGTGCTGGAGACCACCCCGGGCCTTGGCAACGTCGCCGGCGAGTGGTCGTTTGTGCGCAAAAGCCCCTACCCGGCGCGCTCGCTGCGCGAGGAGCGGGTGCTGGCCCGCGGGCTGCCGGTGTGGCGCATGCTTTATCGTCCGGTGGCGCTGCCGGTGGCGCTGCCGGCGACGCAAGCTGCAGACTCACCCGTGGCTCAGGCGCCCGCCGGCCTTCCTTTTTGAGCGCAGCGGGGCCAAAGTTGAGCCAGAATCGAACCCTTGTCTCGGGAGATTATTCATGGCTGAGATCGCGCCCTTTCGCGGCATTTTGTATAAGCCCGGCCCTACCGCTAGCAACGACGTCTCGGCGCTGATCGCCCCGCCCTACGACGTCATCAGCGAGCGCGAGCGAAAGGAGCTCGCCGCCCGCAGCCCGCACAACAGCGTGCAGCTCATCCTGCCCCAGGACCGTCCGGGCCGCGGCACCGACGATCGCTACCAGGTCGCCGCCGAGACGCTGCGCGACTTTTTGCACACCGGCGTGATGGCGCGCGACGAGCAGCCGGCGCTTTACCGCTACCACCAGATCTTCACCCCGCCCGGGGAGGCGAGCGCGCCGCCGGTGGTGCGCCGCGGCTTTATCTGCCGCGTCCGCCTGCACCGCTTCAGCGAGGGGATCATCCTGCCGCACGAGCGGACGCTGGCCGGGCCCAAGGCCGACCGCCTCAAGCTCAAGCGCGCCACCCGCACCCACCTGTCGCAGGTCTTTGGCCTGTACGACGACCCGCAGCGCGAGGCCGACGCCGCCTTCGAAGAGCTGGAGCGCGAGGAGCCGGCGCTGCAGGGCAAGACCAGCGATGGCGTGACCCATCGGCTGTGGCGGCTCACCGACCCGGCGGCGGTGGCGGCGGTGCAGCGCGTGCTGGCCGGCCGCAGCATCTACATCGCCGACGGCCACCACCGCTACGAGACGATGCTCGCGCTGCGCGACGAGCTGCGCCGCGAGCCGGGCTACTGCGGCGAGAACTCGGCGGTCGAGTACGGCTCGATCTTTCTGTGCAACGTCGCCGATCCGGGGCTCCTGGTGTTCCCGACCCACCGCGTGCTGCACAGCCTGCCAGGCTTCTCGCTGGACGCGCTGCTCGCCAAGCTGGTCGCCCACTTTCGCCTCGAGGAAGCGGCGCCGCCGGCGAGCGGGGCCGAGGTGCGGCGGGAGCTGCAGCAGCGCGGTGCCGGCGGCCCGAGCTTCCTCGTGGTGAGCGGCGGCCGGGCAGTCTACTTGACGCTGCGCCCGGGGGCCGACCTCTCGGTCCTGTCGGGCCCGGCGGTGCTGCGCACCCTCGATGTCACCCTGCTGCACGCCCTGGTGCTCGAGCAGGCGCTCGGCATCGACCGCGCGGCGCAGGAGGCGCAGACCTACCTGCGCTACATCAAAGACAACGAGCAGGCGCTGCAGGCGGCGCGCGCCCCCGACGTGCAGGCGGTGTTCCTGATGAACCCGACGCCGGTCGCTCAGGTCATGGCGTGCTCGGACGCCGGGGAGGTCATGCCGCAGAAGTCGACCTACTTCTACCCCAAGATCGCCTCGGGCCTGGTGCTAAACCCGCTCGATCCGGCCGAGTCGGTGCCTGCGGGGGCGGCCTAGGTGGCAAACCCGACCGACCCCCGCGGGGTGCCGCGCATCGCCAGCGATGTCGCGCACGACGGCCTGCGCCGCTCCGGCCCGCTGGCGGCGACAGAGCCGGCGCTCGGCGGCCCGCGCGGCAGCGGCGACGATCCGCGGCGCAGCCCGGAGGACGACGAGCTGACCTGCGATCCGATCCTGCGCGGGCGCCTGACCCTGTTGCAGCCGCGCGTCGGCTATCGGTTCAGCATCGATCCGCTGCTGCTCGCCGATTTCGTCGGCGCGCCGCCGCTCGGGCGCCTGGTCGATCTGGGCGCCGGGGTGGGGGTGGTCGGGCTCACCCTGGCCAAGAACGATCCTGCGGCGCAGGTGACGCTCGTCGAGCTGCAGCCGCGGCTGGCCGCCTTGTGCCTGCGCAACACCGCGTACAACGGCCTGTCCGACCGCTGCTCGGTCATTCAGGGCGACCTGCTGGCGCCGGCGACGCAGAAGCAGCTGCCCGGGGCCTGCTTCGATCTAGTGGTGTCGTGTCCGCCCTACTACCCGCTCGGGCAGGGCGATGTGAACCCAGACAGCGAGGAGGCGATCGCCCGGCACGAGCTGCGCCTGCCGCTGCCCGACCTGGTGCGGGCGGCGCGCCGGCTTATCGGATTTCGCGGCCGGGTGGCGGTGGTCTATCCGTCGCCGCGGCTGTCCGAGCTGCTCGCCCAGCTGCTCGCCAGCGGGCTGCAGCCGACGCGGCTGCGCCTGGTCCACCCGCACCCCGGCGAGCCCGCGCAGCGCGCCATCGTCGAGGCGCGCAAGGGCGGCCGCGGCGGGCTGTGCATCGAGCCGCCGCTCTACGTGCGCGAGGCCGGCGGCGGCTACACGGCGGACGCGCGGCGGGCGCTCGGAGAGGCGGACTAGCAGGCGGCATCAGACAAGTGGCCGGACTGCCGGCGCGGGGCGATGCAGCGTCCTGACCAGCCAAGTGAGCGTATAAACTAGAGAGAACCTGGGAGGCTGTGATGCGCTTTGTGACGATTGGGCTCGGGATCATGATGCTGGGTGGGGTCGCGGTGGTGGGCTGTCTGCCCAAGCCGAAGCAGGAGTACACCAACGACCAGCTCAAGCAGGTCGACTCGCTGGAAGAGGTGATGCGGGTGCAGGCAGCGACGATGGACCCGCAGTTTAGCAAGATCGGCAACACCAAGTTCAGCGATGCCGACTACACGGCGCTCGTAAGCGCCGGCCAGCGCATCCAGACCTCGGCCGAGGTCGTGCGCACCAAGCACAGCGCCAAGCGCCCGCCGAGCTTCGCCGCCTTTGCCGAGCAGCTGGGCAAGTATGCAGGCGAGCTCACCGCGGCGGCCGAGGCCAAGGACGCCTCGCGGTCGTCGGCGGCGCTGCAGCAGATGCGCGACACCTGCCGCGCCTGTCACAAAGAGCACCGCTAGCCGGCGCCGGTGGACGCGCTGTCCGCACCGGCCTCCCGCGGGCCGCGAGGCTAACCTGCAGTCATGGCTCATTCGCCGCAACGCAGTCGTGAGCGCGCTGCCGCCATCCTGCTGTTCTGCGCCCTGTGCGGGGTCCTGCTGGGGCTGAGCGCGCGGGCGCTGCGCCTGCGCGGCGCGGGGTCGCGACCGGCGCCTGCAAAGACGACGGCCCCCGAGCGCGCGCGCCCTGACCGGGCGGCAGTCGCAGCAGACGGCGGCGTGCGGTCGGGGCTCACTGCGGATGGCGGCGTGCGGCCGGGGCTCACTGCGGACGGCGACGCGCGGCCGGGGATGGCCGCCGATGGCGGCGCGCGGCCGGGTGGCGGTCGGGATGGCGGCATGGACGCGGGCGGGCGGGCGGTGTGGGTGCTCCTGCTCGACGGACGCGGTCAGCCGGTCGCCGGGGCCCAGGTGGTGGCGCGGCTTGAGCTGCAGCCAAGTGAGCTCGGCAGTCCGGCGGCGGCGCGCGCGCCGGCCGCCGCGGCGCCGGTCGGCGAGCTCGGGGTGCTGCGCGGGCCGCTGCCGTTTCCCGAGGAAATCATCAGCGGCTCGTACCAGGCGCCGGGGGCCGTGCAGCGCGGGGAGGCGGGTGGGGTCACCGCGACCACGGATAGCAAGGGCGGGGCGCGGCTGTATCCGGTGCCCGCGGGGCGGGTGCAGCTGCTGGCCAGCCTGGACAGCCGCAGCGCCGCCGCCGAGCTGGTGGTGCCGCCGCTGCCGCCGGCCGCCCCGCCCGAGAGCGAGGCCACCGCGCTGCGCATCGTGCTGCGCCTTGGCACCCCGCCCGAGTCGGTGTGCACCCTGCCGGCCGAGCCCGGGGACGGACCCGAGCCGCTGGCGCCCACCGGCGAAGGGCCCGAGGTCGCCGGGCGAGTCGAGGACGGGCGCGGCTTCCCGGTGGCCGGGGCCCGCCTGGAGCTGACCAGCGGCCGCGCCCGGACGCTGGCGCTCGCCGATGCCCGCGGGGTCTTTTCCGCCCGCGGGCTGCCGGCGGGGGCGGTGACGATCGTGGTGCGGCACCCCGGCTATGCGCCGCTCACCGTAAACCACCCGGCGGACCGGCCGCGCAGCGAGCTGCGCCTGCAGCTGCAGCCGGGCGGCGGGATCTCCGGCACGCTGCGCGATGCTCGGGTCGGCGGGCTGCCGCCCGGCGCCCAGCTGACCGCCGAGAGCAGCAGCGGCCGGCAGACGCTGGCGCTGGCGGGCGACGGGCGCTTTCTCGCCACTGGCCTTGCCCCCGGCGAGCTGACCCTGCGGGCGCGCGCCCCCGGCTACGCGCCGCTCGTCGTCCCGCTGCGCGTGCCGGCCGGCGAGTCCAAGGATCAGGTGACCCTGCCCGACCTGCGGCTGGAGCTAACGCGCAGCGCCAGCCTGCGCGGCCGAGTGCGCGGCGCCGACGGCGCGGCCGCCGGCGCCGTGGTGACCCTTACCCTGAGCCTGCCCGGCGGCCAGGAGCGGCCCCTGGGGCAGCTGGTCACCGATGAGCGCGGCGAGTTCGCCGCCACCGACCTGCCCGCCGGGAACCTGCGCATCCGCGCCGCCGCCGGCAACACCAGCGCCCGCACCGAGCTGGAGCTCGTCGCCGGCGACAGCGCCCGCACCGAGCTGGAGCTGCGCTGAAGCGGGCCGGCTAGTCGCCGTGCTGGGCGAGCAGCCGGTACGCTTCTTCGTCGGTCATCTTGTCGAGCTTGCGCTTGATCATCTGCTTTTTGATCGGCCCCGCGTGGTCAAAAAGCAGCTTGTTGATCAGGTGATCGTGCTCGTGCTGGATGGCGCGGGCGTAGAAGTCCTCGACGTCGATGGTGAACTTTTTGCCCTCCAGGTCCAGGGCACTCACCGTCGCTCTAAGCGAGCGCTTGACCGGGATGAAGATGCTCGGGAACGACAGGCAGCCTTCTTCCTTGACGTCGGTCTCGGGCGAGAGCACCTCGAGCACCGGGTTGATGAAGACCTTGGGCGGATCGGTCTTCTCGCAGCCGGCGGCCACCGCCTCGATGATGAAGATGCGCTCTAGCGCCCCGACCTGGATCGCCGCCAGACCGGCGCCGTTGACGTCGCACATCGTCTCCATCATGTCGTCCACAAGGGTGCGGATGTGCTTGTCGATCGCCTTGACCTCGTGGGTCGGCTGCCGCAGGAGGGGCTGGGGAAATCGGACAATCTTACGTAGGGCCATGCTTCTTGAACCGTAGCGTGCGGCTTCCGGAAAGACAACTTTCTCGCAGCGGTCACCGGCGGCAGCACCCCCTTGGGACGGGCCTTTCCGGGCGGGTGCCGCCGCCAGCCGGCGGGCGCGACAAAGCGCGCCATGGCCCAGGGGTTTGTCGCGCCGCCGGTTGCGCTCGACCGCCGATTTAATCTAACGTTTGGTCAGGCTTGCTGCCTTGAACGGGCCGAATGTGGCCGACCCTGGGGCCAGGCATGGCCAAGCGCTGCCCTTCGTGATAAGCACGCCAGCAATCTCACCGTGACCTCCTCCGCCAAACGACCCATGCTCTACCGCTACGCCGACGCCTGCATGCCGACCTTCCACGGCGAGCTGCGTACGGTCATCTATCGACAGAGGCCCGCTGCCGGCGAGCCGACGCCGCTCATCGTCCCCTTGCAGGACGAGCACATCGCGATCGTCGCGGGGGAGGTCGCCGGCCGCAGCCGGGTGCTGTGCCGCGTCCACTCCGAGTGCTGGACCGGCGAGACGCTCGGCTCGCTCAAGTGCGACTGTCGCCAGCAGCTCGACGCGGCCCTAGAGGCGATCGTCAAGGCCGGGTCCGGCGTCGTGGTCTACCTGCGCCAGGAGGGCCGCGGCATCGGTCTTGGCAACAAGATCCGCGCCTACGCCCTGCAGAGCCAGGGCAAAGACACCGTCGAGGCCAACACCGAGCTCGGCTTCGCCCCCGACCTGCGCAGCTATGACCTTGCCGCCGCGATCCTCAAGGATCTGGGGGTGGCCTCGGTGACGCTTTTGACCAACAACCCCGACAAGCTGCGGGCGCTCGAGCAGGCCGGCGTCGAAGTCGCCGAGCGCCTGCCGCACTGGGTGTCCGACCAAGAGTTCAACCGCGACTACCTGGCGGTGAAGCGCAAGAAGCTCGGGCATCACAGCTAGGAGATACCCCGCGATGGCGACCAAGACCCCAACCGTAGACAGCGTGCGCAGCGCCCTGAAAGAAGTCATCGAGCCGGTGCTCGAGCGGGACATTGTCTCGCTTGGCATGGTCAAAAAGATCGAGGTCGATCGCGACGCCGCCTACATCACCCTGGAGATCCCGACCCCGGTGTACCGCGACCGCGCCGGCCTGGAGGAGCGGACGCGCCTGGCGGCGCTGAAGGCGCCCGGGATCACCGACGCGCGCGTCCTTCTCAACGTCAACGTGCCGATGGGCAACCGCGGCGCCGCGACCCGGCTGCCCTCGGTGCGCAACGTCATCGCGGTGGCCGCCGGCAAGGGCGGGGTGGGCAAGTCGACGGTCGCCACCAACCTGGCGCTGGCCCTGCGCGAGCACGGGGCGCGGGTCGGGCTGCTCGATGCCGACATCTACGGACCATCGGTGCCGACCATGCTCGGCGAGCCCGAGCAGCAGCCGGCGACGCACCCGGGCAACAAGATCGGCCCGGCGATCCATTTTGGCATCCCGGTGATCTCGGTGGGCTTTTTCACCGAGCGCGAGGGGGCGGTGGTGTGGCGCGGGCCGATGGTGCACAAGCTCTTGCAGCAGTTCCTCGAGGACGTCGACTGGGGCGAGCTCGACTACCTGATCGTCGACCTGCCGCCCGGCACCGGTGATGCGCAGCTGTCGCTGAGCCAGCTCATCCCGATCACCGGCGCGGTGATCGTCGCCACCCCGCAGGAGGTCGCGCTCATCGACGTCGAGAAGGCGGTGAGCATGTTCAAGAAGGTCGAGGTGCCGATCCTCGGCGTCATCGAGAACATGTCCTATTACATCTGCCCGAGCTGCGGCCACAACGACGAGATCTTCTCGCGCGGCGGCGCCAAGAAGCTCGCCGAGACCCTGAAGGTCAAGTTCCTCGGCGAAGTCCCGATCAGCTCGCGGGTGCGCTACGGCGGCGACATCGGTCGCCCGATCGTCATCGGCGCCCCGCAGAGCGAGCACGCCAAGATCTTCATGGAAGCGGCGCAGCTCGTCGCCGAGTCGGTCTACAAGCTGGTCCTGTCGGGTCCCCGCCGGCCCGCCGGCCTGGTCCAGATCCGCTAACCGGCTGCCGCAAGACTACCCCGCGACCCGACCGATCCCAGGACCTGCCGTGCTCACGGCCCCGAGGCCGCTCCGCGCCAGGTCCTGCGCTCGGGCCGCTCGCTACGTTTTGCCCCAGCAGGCTGCCGCTCCCCGTCCGCCGGCCCAAAATAACAAGAGCGCCGAAAGGAAGCTCCCCTCGGCGCTCGGCCAGCCCTGGCGCTGGTTGCTGGGCGCTAGCCCGGGGTGGGGGCGATCGGCGGGATGAGGATGATCACGTCGCGCGAGTCGAGGTTGGCGCAGCCGCCGGCGCGCACGCGGATGGTGGCGTGGAAGACCTGCGGCGCGGTGGTCTCCTTGACGATCTCATTTTGCGCCGTGACGTTGAAGCGGACAAAGCCGCCGGGCACGACCTTGGAGAAGCCCTTGCCGTCGGGGCGGATGACCGGCGGGTTGAAGAACGGCGGCGGCGGCGGCGGCAGCGCGTCGAGCGGCACGATGTCCTTGATGAAGTCGGCGCTAGTCGTAGGCGGCGGCAGCACCTCGCCCTTTTCGCCCATGGTCTGGCCGACCACCTGGGTGGTCACGTCGAAGCTGGCGAACCGGGCGAGCTGGGCGATGCCGGCGGTGACCTGCTCGCCGACGTTGGCGCCGTCGCCGAGGATCTTGAACACCAGCGGGCACAGGCCGTTCTCGTCGGGCTCCTCGCCGGCGCCCTTCTGGCCGGTGCAGCACTTGCCCATCGCGCAGTTGGCCGGCCGCATCGGCACATCCCACGCCTCGGGCGGGACGATGGCGCCGGTCTCCTTGGCGAAGTAGATCATGTCCTTGGTGGCGATGCAGTTCTGGTCGCTGTTGACCTCGGCCGAGATGCCCACTGCCTTGGCGCAGATCTTGTTAAGCGCCTCGGCGGTCTCCTGCCGGGTGTGGGCGTACATCGAGACGTCCGAGCCGTAGTCGACGTTGGTGCCGAAGCACGAGCGCTGCGGCATGTCGTTCTTGCTGTGGTAGGAGGCGTCGCTGATCGACACCACGACCGGCAGCGCGCCGTCGCGGAACTCGACGCCGCCGATGCCCTTGTGGTTGGCGGGGATGTTGGCGCCGGCGCCCATCTGGCCGTTGCCGGTGGCGATCTGGTAGAGCGCCTCCATCTGGCCTTCGGGCAGGTCGTTGCCGCAGCCGCGCGGGCTGCTGCCGCGCAAGAGCTGCTGGACGCCGTTTTGCGCCTTCATGACATCGTCGGTCATCGACTGGATGAGGATGAGCGGCTGATCATCGCCGCCGCCGCCGCAGTTCGGGCTGCCGTAGCTGCCGGTCGGCCAGTCGTCGATGGCGCCGACCCCGAACCAGGCGTCCTTGGCCGCCGCCGCCTTGACGCCGGGGATGATCACCGTCTGCAGGCTGCGGGTGAGCTGGTTGATCTCACCGCCCATCGAGCCGGTGGTGTCGACGCCGAAGAACACGTCGAGCGACTGCACCTCGGTCGAGAAGGTGAGGGGCTTGGTCTGGGGATTGATCTTATAGGGAAGGTTGAAGAAGAAGTCCTGCGAGTTGCCGCTCGTGCGCAGCCAGACGATGGTCAGGTTGGCGACGGTGGCGAGGTCGCGGCCGTTGTAGTTGAACTTGGCGTAGACCTTGGCGAAGTCGACCTTGTTCTGCTCGAGCACCGCGCTCTTGAACGTCGGCCCGGCGAACTTGCCCACCGCGTTGTTGTCGAGCGTGAACTTCACCTTGCGCGAAAAGTCCGAGCTACTGCCGTCGGAGAACAGGCCCCGCACGGTGAACTGCTTGGTCGCCTCGGTCTTGAGGTCGACGAGCAGCACGTCGTTGTTCGGCTTGAGCGTCAGCGACACCAGGTGCGGCATGTTGGGATCGTCGGGGTCGAGGTTCTGCTCGCCGCCGTCGCGCCCGTTGCCGCAGCTGAGCGCCGAGGCCAGGCCGAGGCAGCTCCACAGCATGAGCCCGGCTCGCAGGCCGCGCCGCCGTCGCGTCCGGTCGGGCAGCTTCCAGGGAGGCGCCGACGTACCTAGGGAACCCTCTGGGCGATCCAGAGGAACAGTCGAGTCAGGAGCGGTGCGACCGAAAGTTCTACCGGTAGACATTGCTGGTCCTCCAACAAAGCAACCCTAGTACGAGTTTTCGTGAGGTTACAACAATTTACACCACTGCCTGCCACATTGGCCGGCAGGGCAGGCGCGGGTACCAAAAGGTCGGGCCAAGTAGGCGGCAACTGGGCGCGTCCGGCGCCCACAGCGGAGCCGGGCGCCGCTACCCGATTGACTCTACGTGACCATACATGCAATGTAGCTACATTCACCGCCGCTACAGACTGGAGCCGCTGCATGAACACCGCCGCCAGTGAGCCGTACCAAGGTCCGCGCCGTCCCACGCTTGTGTGCCTGCCCGGACTCAAAGGGAGCCTGGGGTCAAGCGCTGCGGACCACGAGCCTGCGACGCTGCCTGACGTCGGTGACGCGGCGCCCCGGGCCCGGCTTGCGGACGCCAAGATCTCCGGCTCGCTCGCCCCGCTGCGCGAGGTGGTCGGCTCGCTCGGGCGGGCGCGCGGCGGCGCTTGCCCGACGGGGCTTGAGCGGCAGCGGCTGCTCCGCCAGGCGCGGCGGGCGGGACTTGCGGTGCTGCCGACGCTGCTGCGGGCGCTCGGCGCCGAGTCGAGCTTCGAGGCGGCCTGGGCCCACTGCCTGCTGCGCGCGGTGGCGGCGCCGGGCAAGCCGCCGCGCGAGCGGGTGCTCAAGCGGCTCAACCAGCTGCTGCAGAGCCCGCGCCACCCCGATGCGGTCAAGGCGCGCGTCATGGCGCTGCTGTCGGATCTGGGGGCGCCGCTCGGCGATCACGTAGTGCTGCAGGACCCGGACGCGCTGCTCGCCGGCTCGGTGCGCGAGCTGCTGAGCAGCCTGGACAGCGCCGCCGACCTCGAGCAGGCCCTGGACCTGATCTTTTCCCAGGTGCCGGCCGGCGAGCTGCGCCAGTTCCTGGATGAGGTCGCGCACCACGGCGGGGCGCTCGCCCGGCCGCTGTTTTCGGCCCTCATCGCCGATCCGCGGCTACCCGCCGAGCTTGCCGGCCACCTGATGGCGCAGTACCGACCGACGCCGCTGTTGCCGCGCTCGGCGCCGGCGCGGCGGCAGCCCCCGGCCCGCGAGCGGGTGCTGACCCGGCTGGCGCAGGCGCTGAACCTGTTAAATGAAGGCAAGCTGACCCAGGCGCGCCGCCGGCTGAGCCGGCTGCTGCCCGAGTTTCCCGAGCAGCCGGCGGTGCACAGCGCGCTCGGGCTGTGCCTGTTGCGGCTGGGCGAGGCGCAAGAGGCGCTCGCGCCCCTGCAGCGGGCGCTGGAGCTGGAGCCGACGGTGGCCGCCCACGCCTGGAACCTCGCCGCGGCGGCCCAGGCGGCGCAGCGGCTGGACGCCTGCTACCGCAGCCTCCGCCGCTACCTCGATCAGCGCGACGACTCCGACGGGGCGGCGAGCCGCCGGCGCACCGCCGAGCAGTTCTGCCGCAGCTACCGCCCGGCGGCGGACGCGGCGCCGCTCGCCAGTCCCGCCCAGGTAGTCTCAGGCGAGGACTGACGGCCGCTGCGGCCGGCCGCGCGCCGGTCGAGCCGGCTGCGGCAGAGTGTAGCGAGCGACCCGAGCTTGGGCCTGGCGCGCCGCGCCGCCGAGCTGCGAGCACCCCCGAGCGGCCGCGTCAGGCGTCTTGCCGCAGCCGGCTAGGCGGCGGCGCTGACCGCCTGCGCCTGCAGGACCTGGCGCAGCTGCTCCAGCGCCCAGGTCAGATCCGCCTCGGCAATGACCAGCGGCGGGGCTATGCGCAGGACGGTGGAGTGGGTCTCCTTGCACAGCACGCCCTTGTGCATGAGCGCCTCGCAGAACGGCCGCGCCGCCGAGGTCAGCTCGATGCCGATGAGCAGGCCGCGGCCGCGGATTTGCTTGATGTGCGGGCTGCGCAGGGTGCGCAGCTGCTGCAGGAACGCGCTGCCCAGCCGCTCGGAGCGCTCGACCAGCTGCTCGTCCGCGAGGATCTGCAGGGCGGTGCGCGCCACGGCGCAGCCGAGCGGGTTGCCGCCGAAGGTGCTGCCATGGCTGCCCGGGGCGAAGACCTCCAGCACCTCGCTGCGCGCCACCACCGCCGACACCGGGTAGCAGCCGCCCGACAGCGCCTTGCCGAGGATCACCGCGTCCGGGCGCACCCCCTCGTGGTCGCAGGCCAAAAGCTTGCCGGTGCGCCCAAGGCCGGTCTGAATCTCATCGGCGAGAAACAGGACATTCTGGCGCCGGCACAGCTCGGCCGCCTGCCGCAGGTAGCCGTCGGGCGGGATCAGCACACCCGCCTCGGCCTGGATCGGCTCGACCAGGAAGGCGCAGGTGCGGGGCGTGATCGCCCGCTCCAGCGCCGCGAGGTCGCCGAAGGGGACGACGACGAAGCCGGGCGTGAACGGGCCAAAGCCGTCGCGGTAGTCGGGGTCGGTCGAGGCGCTGATGATCGTCACCGTGCGGCCGTGGAAGTTGTTGGCGCAGACGATGACCTCGGCCTGGTCGGCGGGGATTCCTTTTTTGGTGTAGCCCCAGCGCCGGGCCGCCTTGAGCGCCGTCTCGACCGCCTCGGCGCCGCTGTTCATCGGCAGCATGCGCTCAAGGCCGAGCAGCTCGCACAGCTCCTTGCCGAGCAGCGGCAGCTGGTCGTTGCGGAACGCCCGCGAGGTCAGCGTCACCCGCTGCGCCTGCTCGATGAGCGTGGCGATGAGGCGCGGGTGGCAGTGGCCCTGGTTGAGCGCCGAGTACGAGCTGAGGCAGTCCAGGTAGCGCTTGCCCTGCACATCGGTCACCCACGCCCCCTGCGCCGTGTGCACGACGAGGTCGAGCGGGTGGTAGTTGTGCGCGCCGTAGCGGTCCTCAAGGTCGATATAGTCTTGTGTCGTCTGCGGGGGGAAGGTCAAAGGACACCTCGATAAGCGGCGGTCGCGCCGCGTATGGTTTCACCCAGCCTACCGCGAGTAGGCGGCGGTTTCATCCGGCGCCCGTCCCCGCGGCCGTTTCCCAAGGGACGGGGCGCGGCTACTTGCCAGCGGCGGGCCGGCTGGCCGCGGCGGCCTGCGCCTGGCGCTGCCACTCGGCCGGCAGGCCGATGTCGAGGAAGACGCCAAAGCGGTAGCCGACAAAGCGCTCGTCGACTTTTTTGCGCACCCGGGCAAGGGCCTGCTCGACGCGCGGCGGGTCCAGCTGCAGCGTCGGCTTCTCGGCGGCGATGGCGGCGATGACGAACTGCAGGTAGGACTCCTGCTGAGTCAGCAGCCGCTCGTCGCCGCTCGGCCCGCGGCCGGGGTGGACGAAGTCGGGCTTGAGCGCTGCCAGCTCGGCGAGGCGCTTGAGCCACTCGTCGGTGCGGCCGATCTCCAGCCAGCTGTGGGCGCCGCTGCCGACGAGGTCGCCGACAAACAGGTGGCCGTCGAACTCGACCGCGACGTGGGCCTCGCTGCAGCCGGGCCCCAGGACGTGCGCCTTGATGGTAATGCCGCCGGCGCTGAGCTCGGTGGTCTTGTCGCCGAAGCTGTCGGGGAGGGTGAGCTCCTTGGGATAGTCGGGCTTGTAGCGCTCGTAGAACGACTTGAGGCGGCTGTCGTGCACCGCCGGGATGAGCGCCCGCACCTGCGCCGAGGTGACGACGCGGATGCCGCGCTTTTTGAGCGTCGCGGTGCCGTTGAACTTGTCGGGGTTTGGATGCAGCACCACCGCCAGCTTGACCTTCTTGCCGGTCACCTGCTCGGCCCAGCTCACCGCCTCTTCGGCGGCCGAAGGCAGGAACTGGGTGTCGATGAAGACAAGGCCGCTTGGCCCCTCGATCCAGTACGAGACGGTCGAGAAGCCCCACGAGCGCGAGACGTAGGCCCCGACCCGCCGATCACCGGCGAACTCGTCGGGGTGGCTCAGCACCACCTGCGCCTCGCGCGGCAGCGGGCCCGCCGCGCCGAGTCGCGAGCCGCCGAGCAGGAGCACGAGCGCGGAACCGACCAGCCAGCTTGTACGCATGGCGCGACTATAACCCGAGCCGGGTCAGGTCTTCTCGTTTAGCGCCGCGGCGCGCAGCTCGGCGGTGATCTCGGCGGCGATCTCGCGCAAGCGGGCCAGCTCCTCGCTGGCGAGCGACACCGCCCCCACCGCCGGGTGCCCGCCGCCGCCGTAGCGGCCGCACAGGGTGGCGATGTTGGCGGTGCGCCGCTCGGCCCGCCAGGGATTGCTGCCCACCGAGATCTTGGCCCGCCCGGGCAGCAGCGACACCCCGACCACATAGTGGGCGTCGGGGAACAGGTAGTAGGGCACGAACTTGCTTACCGCCGTCAGCTTCTGGTCGGCGACGTCGTAGGTGACGACTCCGCTGTTGCACTGCGCCCGCTCGCGCAGTAGCGCCAGCACCGCCTCGCTCTGCCGCAGCTGCGGCGACAGCCCGCTGCGGATGTAGTCCTTGTCGGCGATCTCGGTCAGGCTGAAGCGGCGCAGGTCGCGGATGAAGCGCAGCTTGAGCTCGGGGTCGCGGTTGGCCTCGACCCACATCATAAGGCGCAGCGCCGGCTCCTTGCACTCGACCGCCTGGGCGGGGCTTTTGAACTTGGCCCCGTCGATGAGGTCGGCCCAGGCGATGAGCTCGCCGTAGGGCGTTACGTCAAAGCCGTAGACCTCGGCGCAGCGCTGGGCCATGAACTTGCAGCACGACTGCGCCGCCGGATCGTAGAAGTGGCGCGGGTTGTGCTGGCGGGCGAAGTAGGCCGCGTCCTCGGGGGTCACAAACGCGCTCTGGTGGTGATCAAACCACCAGTCAAGGCGCGCGTCGGGCGAGTAGCGAAAGTCGACGCAGGCGTGCTCGAGGTCGCGCCGCACCGGTCCCCCGCCCGCGGCCGGCGCTGCGAACGCGCCGGAGATGACGTCTCCCGGGCCGTGGGCGAGGCCGACGTAGCTGAACTCGGCGCTCGCATCCAGGCACAGCCGGTAAAACTCGGTGAACAGCGCCGCCGAGGCGGCCCCATCAAAGCAGTTGTCGTGATAAAGGACGCGAACGTGCATGAGTAAGGTGGCTCTTGCCGGGTCGCCAGGCGAGCCCGTGCCCCGGCTCTAGATCGAGATTTTTTTCCAGGTGCCGGTCCGGAACTTCAGCATCATCACCAGCGCCAGCGCCGTAATGTAGAAGATGAGTGCCCCCCACACGCCCCACAGCCCCATGCCGAGCGTGATACCGCACAGGTACGACAGCGGCACCAGGCAGGTAAAGTGGAGGATGAGCTCGGCCGCCATCACGAACACGGTGTTGCCGGCCCCGTACAGGGCCTGGGTGAACACCAGCGCGACCACGATCAGCGGACAGACAAACCCGAGCACCCGCAGGATCGGCGCCCCGGCGGCGACCACCTGCAGGTCGGGGTTCCAGAACAGCAGGATCGGCCGCGCCAGCAGGGTGAGGGCCAGCCCGACGACCAGGAACAGGACGACGCCGATGCGCGCCGCGGTGTAGGCGTACCGCTGGGCGAGGTCGTAGGCCTTGGCCCCCATGTTCTGGCTGACCAGGGTCGCGGTGGCGGTGCCGTAGGCGATGCAGCTGATAAAGACCAGCTGCAGCACGCTGATGATGTTCGAGGTCGCCGTCGAGTAGATCGTGCGGCCGACGCCGCGCGCGGCGTTGTGGTCGAGCTTGGCGACCACGAACAGGACAAAGCCGAAGCCGCCCATCGCGAACATCGTCGCCAGCCCCGAGGGGACCGACAGCTTGACGATCTGCCACATGGTCTTGGTCGAGGCGTTGGCGAGGCGGCGGATGTGGTAGGGCTTGTACTCGCCGCGCAGGCTCCAGGCGATCATCAGAAACAGGCCGATGTACGAGCTGATCATCGACGCCAGGCCGGCGCCGGGGACGCCCAGCCGCGGCAGCTGACCGCCGGTGAGGACCATCAGCCCCTGGTGGACCTGGTTGACCGCGGCGATGCCCGGGTGCTCGGGGCCGAAGATGAGGGCGACGCACAGGAGGAAGTTGGCCAGGTTCATCGCCAGCGCCACCCCCATGTGCACCCGCGTCTTGCCCAGGCCGTCGAAGAACGACTTCAGGCTGGCGGTGACGACCATGCCGGTGATCTGCAGGAAGCGCCAGCGCAGAAACGGCACCCCGAGGTCGATCACCGCCTGATCCTTGCTCATAAGGTGAAACAGGAACGGCGCCGCGGCGTAGGTCCCGATGGTGACCACCAGCGACGCCAGCACCGCCAACAGCTGCGAGTTGGTCGACACCGCGCCGGCGCCCTCGACATCCTCGGCGCCGATGCGGCGCGCCGCCAGCGCCTGGGTGCCGACGCTGATCGAGGCGAGGAAGCCGCCAAAGGCCCAGAGCAGGATCTGGCTGATCTGCACCGCCGTCTGGCCGGGCGTCGCCTCGGCAAGCGGGAGGTGGCCGACGAGGATGTGGTCGACTTGGTTTATCAACGTCTGCGACAGCATCGCCAGCATGACGGGAGACGACAGGGCGATGATGCGGCGGCTGATGGCTGGGTCGAAAAGGGACATATGTCGCTGTGGGCCTTTGCGTGAGGCAGCGCCGACCTCAGTCGTGCGCGTGCCGTTTTAGCACATCCCGGTTATGTCACCTTATCAAAGTTGAGCCGCCGCCGCATTGTCCTGCGCGCGGGCTTTTTCCCAGGGGCAAGGGCAAGTCGCCGCCGGACCCGCAGCCGAGGGCTCGGCCGGCCGCGGCTTTTGGCCCGCGCCGCCTGGCCTCGTCGCTCGCGCCGGTAGCTTTTTACGGAGCATGGCCCCCCCGGCGAACCGTGGTATATGATGGGGCAAGTCGTTGCATTTAGGACACTCCGGCATCTCTGCAAAAAAGGTTGGCCTATGCGCTGGTTGCGGATCCAGTCGTCGATAAAGTTGCTGTTGTGCTTGAGCGTGAGCGCCCTTTTCCTTGGCGCCTGCAAGCCCAAGTACCCCGGCTGTGAGGGGGACAGCGACTGCCCGGGCAACGCCCAGGGCAAGGAGTTCTGCGTCAACGGCCAGTGCCAGCAGTGCCGTCCCGACGGCCACGACTGCGCGGCGGGCAGCTCGTGCGTGGGCGGCCGCTGCCAGCCGATTCCCGGCTACTGCAGCCGGCCCGGCGAGTGCCCGAGCGGCGTCTGCGAGCGCAACCGCTGCGTCGCCTGCAAGGACGACGCCGGCTGCCCGGCGGGCGGCCGCTGCAACGCCGGCAAGTGCGAGCCCGACAGCCGCAAGCAGTGCAAGAGCAGCGACGAGTGCGCCGAGAACGAGGACTGCATAGGCGGCCGCTGCACCCCCGCCGGCCGCGGCACCAAGTACGTGCCCAAGGACGGCGACTGTCGCCTGGACACCGTGTACTTCGGCCTCAACGAGTTCGAGCTCGGCTCGGGCAACTCGTCGGTGGTGGACAAGAACTCCGACTGCATCAAGCGGCTCAATCGCGCGGTGACGCTGGTCGGCCACACCGACCCCCGCGGCACCCCGGAGTACAACCTGGCGCTGTCGGACAAGCGGGCGCAGTCGGTCAAGCGGCGCCTGCGCGACCTGGGGATCCCCGACCAGAACATGTTCCTGGTGCCGCGGGGCGAGATGGACGCCACCGGCACCGATGAGACTACATGGTCGCAGGACCGCCGCGTGGAGGTAAACTTCCGATGACCAGGCAGACCGGCTCTTTATATCGAACCGGGGCGCGGCGGGCCGGCTGGCTGGGCCGGTCTTTGGCGCTGCCTTCGGCGCTCGCTGGCTTTGTGCTCAGCGGCTGCGTGACCACCGACGAGGGTCGGCGCATGCAGGAGCAGATCGATCAGCTGCTGGAGAAGTCCAAGAAGACCGAGGTCGGCGGCGCCGAGCTGGCGACCAAGGTGCAGCAGCAGAACGAGGAGCTGCGGCGCCTGCTCGATGAGGCCAAGCGCCTCACCACCACCCTCGCCGACGCCTCGCAGAAGGCCGAGCGGGCGCAGAGCGACCTGCAGGCGGTGCAGGGCAAGTTCGACGACATGCAGCGCCAGCTCGACGCCCTGCAGAAGAGCTTCACCGAGTACCGGGCGCAGTCGGACACCAAGCTGGAGCAGCTAGTCAACGCCACCACCGTCGCCAAGGCGCCGCCCCTGCCCGACAACCCCGAGGCGATGTTCGCCGAAGGGCAGCGCAAGTTCGTCGCCGGCCAGTGGAACGACTCGCGGCGCGTCTTTGACGCCTTTGTCAACCGCTACCCGAGCGACCAGCGCGCCAGCAAGGCGCAGTTCCTCATCGGCGACGCCTACTTCTCCGAGGGCAAGTTCGCCAACGCGATCGGTGCCTTCACCAAGGTCATCGACAACTTCCCCAAGTCCGAGGATGTCGAGTCGGCGATGTTCAAAAACGGCAAGGCCTTCTCCAACCTCCGCTACTGCAGCGAGGCCAAGACCTACTTTCAGGAGCTCATCCGGCGCTACCCCAAGACCCAGTTCAAAAACGACGCCAGCGAGCAGATCAAAGAGCTGACCAAGAAGGCCAAAGACAAGGGCGCCTGCCAGTCCTGAGCGCGGCGTCTGCCCCCAGCGCCGCCGCCGGCGAGCCGGGCAGAGTGGACGGCCGCGGCGGCAATTTGCAGGCAGTTTCCCCTACTTCTTCTCTCGAGTGATTGAAATCACTGGCCGTTGCGCATAGCCTGAAGCTTGCACTAGGTTATTTATAGGCCTTATTTTTTTCCGACGCCGCGACCCTCGCGGCCTCTCGGAGCGGAGCTAGTTTGTATGCGTGTGATTGCGGTTCGATGGGCCGAGCTGGAGACCGCCGTGGAGCGCAACGCTCCGGACACCGAGAGCTTCCTCGACACCCGCAGCGGTGAGGTGATCACCCTGGTCGAGTCAGCGCCGGGCGCGCAAGAGCTGCGCACGCGGGTGATGACCGGCGGCGACGCCTTTCTAAGGGTCGAGCCCGCCTCATCCAGGGAGCAGTACAAGTGGATGGAGCGGTTTGTCGCCGGGGTGGTCGATCCGGTGCTGCGCGAGCGGCTCATCATCAGCATCGACGGCAAGGGGGCATTTCGGCGCTTCAAGGACGCCCTGCTCAACTACCCGACCGAGCGCGAGCGCTGGTTCACCTACCGCGGCGAGCTCCTGCACTGGCACATCCAGGAGTGGTTCAAGCGCGACAACCTGACCTCGGCCGAGGCGCCGCCGTGGGGTGAGGTACCGCCGCCGCCCGACATGGACGTCCAGCTGCCGCGCCCGGCGCCGCCGACCGATGGACCAAGCGATGTGCTGCGCCGCCAGGTGCGCGAGCTCATCGAGCAGATTCCGGCCGTCGAGCTGCCCGCAGCACTCACCTTCTTGGAGTACCTGCGGGATCGCGGCAGCGCCGACCTCAGTCGCGCGCGGGCGGCGTCAGGCAAGCGCAGCGCGGTTGCTTGAGCGGCTCCCCAAGCGCCCTCAATAGGTCCACAATGAGTCCACGATGAGCGCGATCGGCTTCCTGCTTAAGCGTGATCAGCCCGATGCGGTGGACCTGTGCAAGCAGCTGGTGGCCGCCCTGCGGGCGCGCGGCGAGCGGGAGCTGGTGCTGCGCGACCGCGTGCTGCTGTCCGGCCCGCTGAGCGCCGCCGGCGGCACCAGCCTGCGCCCGGTGGACGAGCCGCCGCCCGATGCGCGCTCCGTCGCCCTGGCCGGCATCACCATGATCACCGAGGAAGAGCTGCCGCGCGACCTGCGCTTCCTGGTCGTGCTCGGCGGCGATGGGACCATGCTCTATGGGGCGGGCCTGCTCGGCGATCGGCGGGTGCCGATGCTCGGCATCAACCTCGGCCACCTGGGCTTTCTCACCTGCTGCTCGCCGGGCGAGGCGGTCGAGACGCTGCACGCCGCGCTCGATGACCAGCTGCCGCTAGAGCCGCGCCAGCGCTTGCGCTGCCGCGTCTACCGCCAGCCCGAGGGCGAGCCGGCGGGGCCGCTGCTCACCCGCAACCTCCTGGTCGAGCGGACGGCGGTAAACGACGTCGTGCTGAGCCAGCCGGCGCAGGCGCGCCTGTTCGAGCTGGACACCTATATAGATGGCGACGCCGTGGCGACCTACCGCGCCGATGGCCTCATCATCTCGACCCCGACCGGCTCCACCGCCTACAGCCTGGCGGTCGGCGGGCCGATCCTGATGCCCAACCTGGACGCGCTGGTGCTGTCGCCGATCTGCCCGCACACCCTGACCGCGCGGCCGCTGGTCACCCGCCTGCACTCGCTGGTCGAGGTGCGGCCGGGCCGCGGCGCCGACAACACCCTGCTCACCATCGACGGCCAGTGGAGCCAGACGCTGGAGCGCAGCGACGTCGTGCAGGTCACCTGCGCCGACGCGCCGCTGTCGATCTTCCGGCCCCCCTCGCGCTCGTTTTTCGACCTCTTGCGGACCAAGCTGCACTGGGGCGTGCGCTCTTAGGCTCCCCGGCTAGGCGCCGGTGGCCTCGCGCAAGAGCTCTTCGGCGTGGGCGCGGCTCTTGGCGGTGATCTTGGCGCCGCCGAGCATGCGGGCGATCTCCTCGCGCCGCTCGCTGGCGGTGAGGTGGCGGACGCGGGTCGTGGTGCGTCCGTCAGCGACGTGCTTCTCGACGCGGAAGTGGTCATCGCCGTAGGCGGCGATCTGCGGCAGGTGGGTGATGCAGATGACCTGCTTGTTGCGGCCAAGGGCCCGGATCTGGCTGCCCACGCGGTCGGCCACGGCGCCGCCGATGCCGGCGTCCACCTCGTCAAAGACGCAGGTGGCGACGCGGTCGGCCTGGCCGAGGATGCGGCGCAGGGCCAGCATGACGCGTGACAGCTCGCCGCCCGAGGCGATGCGGTGCAGGGGCCGCGGCTCCTCGCCCGGGTTGGCGGCCAAGAGCAGCTCGCAGCGATCCCAGCCGTCGCGGCCGAGCCGGCGCACGGTCCCGTCGGCGGCGGTGAACGTCAGGGCCGGGTCGTCGCCCTTCTGGGCGGTGCGGCCCTCAAGCTGCGGCAGCAGGCGCGCCCCCTTCATCGCCAGGTCGGCGAGCGCGAGGCTGGCCTTGTGCGAGAGCTCGGTCGCCACCTGCTGGCGCGCCCGCGACAGCTCGCCGGCCACCGCGGCGGCGGCGGTGCGCGCCTTGTTCACCGCCGCCTGCGCCGCCTCGCGCGCCTCCTCGTGCCGGGTCAGGGTCTGCAGCGCCTGGGCCATCTCGTCGCGCTTGCGCAGCAGCGTCGGCAGATCGGGTCCGTGCTTGCGCAAAAGGCGCCCGAGCAGGTGCAGACGGTCTTCGATCTCCTGCAGCCGCTGCGGGTCGGCGCCGAGGGTATCGGCGTAGCGCCGCACGCCGTGCGCGACGTCTTCGAGCAGCGCCTGCGCCTCGGACAGCTGAGTGGCAAAGCCGGCGACCTCGGAGTCGAGCGCCGCCAGCTCGTGCAGCTCGCGGGTGACCACGCCCAGCTGCTCGAGCACGCTCGCCTCGCCGCTGTACAGGCTGGTCTCGGCGCGCTGCGCCGCCCCGAGGAGCTTCTCGACCGAGCGCAGGCGCTTCTGCTCCTTGCGCAGCGTCTCGTCCTCGCCGGCCTGGGGGTTTACGCTGTCGAGCTCGTTTAGCTGGAAGCGCAGGAACTCCTCGCGCTCGGCCCGCGCCCGCTCGTCGAGCGAAGCGGCCTGCAGGGCGGCGCTGGCTTCCTGCAGGCGGGAAAACGCCTGCGCCATCTGATCCAGCCGCTCGGCCGGCACGCCCGAGCGATCGAGCAGGCGCAGGTGGCGGCTGACCTCGAGCAGGCTCTGGTGCTCGTGCTGGCCGCTGATGTCGATGAGTCCCCCGCACAGCTCGCCGAGGACGGCGGCGGTGGACAGCTGGCCGGCGATGTGGATGCGGCTGCGGCCGCCGCGCCCCAGCACTCGGCGCACCACCAGACCCTCGTCGCCAAGCGCCACCGCGTCAAGCCCCAGCCGGGCCAGGCGCTCGCGCAGGCCGTCTTCGGCGGCGCTGCCCGGCGGCGGCGCGAACACCGCCTCGATGCGCGCCTCGTCAGCGCCAGTGCGGATGAGGTCGGCGCTGGCGCGGCCGCCGCGCAAGAGGGCCACCGCATCGAGGACCAGCGACTTGCCGGCACCAGTCTCGCCGGTGAGCACCGTCATTCCGGGCCCGAAGGTCAGCTCCACTTCGTCGAGGATCGCGAAATTGCTGATGCGTAGGTAGGTGAGCATGCGGCGGGCATAGTAGCAGCCCGCGCGGCCGCTGCCGATCGGTGCGCGCGCGGGGCCGTCCGCTCAGACGGCGGCGGCCTTCTTGCGGGCGGCGGGGTTCTCGCGCAGCTGGACCAGGCTCGCCGGCACCCGATCGAGTCGCGCCAGCTGGCCCTTCTGGTCGGCCATGCCGAAGCTCAGCACGCCGGTGGGGCAGCTCTGGACGCAGGCCGAGCAGCGCACGCACTCGGGGTCCTGCATCGGCAGGCCCTTGTTGGCGAAGTTCATGACGTCGATGCCCATGTGGCAGACCGAGGTGCAGACGTTGCAGCTGATGCACTTTTTCTTCTCGGCGAAGATGCGGAAGCGGGAAAAGCGCGCGTAGATGTGCATGAGCGCCGCCAGCGGGCAGGCAAACCGGCACCACACCCGCCCCGAGTACTTGAAGTACAGCCCGACGCCGAGGATGCCGCCCATGAGCACGTCGACCACCCACTTGTAGCTGAGGAAGGTGACCAGCTGCCCCTGGTGGTTTTTACCCTCCAGCATGAGGTGAAACCAGCGCGCCGCCCACGAGCCCGGCGACAGCCAGCCAAACACGCGGATGAACAGCAGCACGAACGCCACCCCGAGGATCGCCTGCCCGATCATATTCAGGCGGTTCCACAGCGGGCCGTGCGGCATCTTCTCGCGCTGGGTGTCGCCCATCGTCTCGGCCAGCGCCCCGCACGAGCAGATCCAGCCGCAGAAGGCGCCCTTGCCCCAGCGCCAGACGATGAGCGGGATGAGCACGAACGTCTGCAGGCAGCTTATGAAAAGCCACACCGCCATCGGCTTGTCGGTGAACACGTTGTAGACCGACAGCGGCCAGGCCAGGATGAAGCCGTAGGCCCGCCAGTAGGCGCGCGGGTGGCCCCAGTCCGGCCACTGCCCGGCGGCGTAGGCGGCGTCCGAGATGTACGGCTCAAAGAGGTGGTCGGCGATGCTCTTGCCGACGCCGTGGGTGAAGAGGCCGTTGTAGCCGAGCCAGGGCAGGATGATCTCGGGCAGGATGAACAGCGGGATCGCCTGCACGGCGATGAGCGACCAGGTCTGCAGCTTGACGTAGGGCGTCTTGCGGCGGGCCATGCGCTGCAGGCCGAAGATGAAGATGCAGCTGGAGTAAAGCAGCGTGTAGTAAAACGACCGCGACTTCATCGACACCGCCAGCGTGCCGAGCAGCGTAGAGCGATCGTGGAACTGCGCCACCAGCTTGTTGGCCCAGTCGCTGGGGTTGAGCCAGCTCTCGGTGGGGCCGCCCGACTTCCAGGTGTAAAGGAACGTGCAGAACAGGAAGAACAGCCCGAGCAGGGCCCAGCCAAGGGGGCTTGTCTCGTTGGCGATGCGCAGGCCCGAGCGGCGCAGGAAGTCGAGCGGCGCCTCGCGGCCGATCATGCTGAACACGACGTCGTTTGGCAGCGTGACGGTCGCCTTGTTCTCGTCGCTGAGGACCACCTCGCCGGCGCGGATCTCGCGCACCTCGGAGGGCAGCATGAGGCGCAGCGAGCCGACCACCTTGGAGGGGGCCATGAACTGGCCGGTGGCGGTGGTGACCCGCTCGGAGCTCGGGTGCTCGACGTCGACCGGGGCGCGCGGATCTTTGACCAGGGCGGCGATGCGATCGAGGTTGTCGGGCTTGGGCCGGGCGAACTCGGGCTTGCGGTACGACAGGGTGACCTCGGCGCCGCTCTGGCAAAGGGCGATCGCGGTCTCCAGCGCGCTGTCGCCGCCGCCGACGACCAGCGCCCGCTTGCCGGCGTAGTCCTTGGGGTCGTGCAGGCGGTTATAGACCTTGTCCAGGTCCTCGCCGGGCACCCCCAGCTTGCGGAAGTTGCCGCTGCGCCCGATCGCCAGGATGACCCGCAGCGCCTTGAGCTCGGCGGCCTTGCCCTCGCCCGGCTTGCCCTTGCCGGCGCCAGCCAGCACACAGTGCAGCACCTCGCCGTGGCGGGCGACCACCTCGACCCGCTCGGTGCGCACCGTGACCTCGGCGCTCTGGGCGCGCATCTCGTCGAGCAGCGCCTCTTTGATCTCGGCGTGGAACTGCAGCGGCCCGGCCGGCGTCATCTCCTTGGGGTAGGTGTAGATCGGCTTCCCTTTGGGGAAGTTCACCACCGTCGAGAAGACCTGCGTCGCCTCGACGATCACGTAGTCGAGCCCGAGCTTCTTGGCCTGCAGCGCCGCGGCCATGCCGGCGACACCAGCCCCGACGATCACCAGCTCGTGGACCTCGCTCGGCCGCGACTTGCGCGCCGCCTGGAAGCCGGCATCGGCGGCGATCGCCCGGTCAGATCGCCGACGATGTAGACGCCGGGCACCCGGGTGCTGAAGTCCGACCGGATTTCGGGCAGCCGCTCGACGGTGCCGGCCGGCCAGCGGGTGTGCAGCCAGTGCATGTAGCGCACCAGGGGATTGCGGGACTCCGCTTGCATGAAAGGTCCTCCAAAGAAGCAGCCAGCTCGTGGGTTTTCGGGGTCATTATCGCACGCTGGGCGGCATCGCTAGACTGCCTGCGCGGCCAAAAAAAAATCCCCTCGCGCCACCCTTTTAGGGGTAAGGCGAAAGGGGACTTTAACTGACCTTGGCGCTGAGGTCTGCCGCAGCCCGCGCTGCGGCTTACCGGGCTGCTTGGCGGCTACTTGGACTCTTCGGTGAACTCGGCGTCGATGACGCCGTCGTCCTTCTTGCCGCCGCCGGCCGGGCCACCGGCCGCGCCGCCCGCCGCCGCCTGACCCTCGGCACCCGGGCCGCCGACGTTGCGGTACATGATCTCCCCGATCTTGTAGAGGGCCTTTTTGAGCTTCTCGTCGGTGTCCTTGAGCTCCTTGGCCGCCGCGGCGTCCTTGGCCTCGCGGTTCTTCTCAAGGACCTTCTTGGCCGACTCGATCTCGCGCTCGACCTCACCGCGCTCGGCCTCGGGCAGCTTCTCGCGGTTCTCGGTGAGCAGCTTCTCGGCCTGGTAGACGGCGCTGTCCAGGTGGTTGCGCGCCTCGATGGTCTCCTTGCGCGCCTTGTCCTCGGCCTCGTGGGCCTCGGCGTCCTTGACCATCTTCTGGATCTCGGCCTCGGTCAGACCCGAGCTGCCCGAGATCGTGATCTTCTGCTCCTTGCTCGTCCCCTTGTCCTTGGCCGACACGTTGACGATGCCGTTGGCGTCGATGTCGAAGGTGACCTCGATCTGCGGCATGCCGCGCGGCGAAGGCGGAATCCCATCGAGGTGGAAGCGCCCGAGGATCTTGTTGTCGCGCGCCATCTGCCGCTCGCCCTGGGTGACCACGACCTCGACCGTCGTCTGGCCATCGGCCGCCGTCGAGAAGACCTCGGTCTTCTTGGTCGGGATGGTGGTGTTGCGCGGGATCATCGGCGTCATCACGCCGCCCAGCGTCTCGATGCCCAGGGTCAGCGGGGTGACGTCGAGGAGCAGGATGTCCTTGACCTCGCCCGAGAGCACGCCGGCCTGGACCGCGGCGCCGAGGGCCACGACCTCATCGGGGTTTACGCCCTTGTGCGGCTCCTTCTTGAAGAAGTCGCGCACCAGCTTCTGCACCATCGGGATGCGGGTCGAGCCGCCGACGAGCACGATCTCGCCGATGTCCTCGACCTTCTTGCCGGCGTCGGCCAGGGCCTTCTTGGTCGGCTCCAGCGAGCGCTGCACGAGGTCGCCGATCATCTGCTCGAGCTTGCTGCGCGAGAGCTTGATCTGCAGGTGCTTGGGCCCGGTCTGGTCGGCGGTGAGGAACGGCAGGTTAATGTCGCTCTCCATGACCGTCGACAGCTCGATCTTGGCCTTCTCGGCCGCCTCTTTAAGGCGCTGCAGCACCATCTTGTCGCGGCTGACGTCGATGCCCTGCTCGCGCTTGAACTCGGCGATCAGCCAGTCGATGATGCGCTGGTCGATGTCGTCGCCGCCCAGGTGGGTGTCGCCGTTGGTCGAGACCACCTCGACGACCTTCTCGCCCACTTCGAGGATCGAGATGTCGAAGGTGCCGCCGCCGAAGTCATACACCGCGATGAGGTGGTCCTTGCCCTTGTCCAGGCCATAGGCCAGGGCCGCCGCGGTCGGCTCGTTGACGATGCGCTTGACCTCCAGGCCGGCGATGCGGCCGGCGTCCTTGGTCGCCTGGCGCTGGGCGTCGTTGAAGTAGGCGGGGACGGTGATGACCGCCTCGCTGACCTTCTCGCCCAGGTACTCCTCGGCGGCTCGCTTCAGCTTGCCGAGCACCTTGGCCGAGATCTCCTGCGGCGAGTGCCGCTTGCCGCGGATCTCCACCGCGACGTCGCCGTTGGGGGCGGCGATGACCTTATAGGGGACGCGCTTGGACTCTTCGCCGACTTCGCCGTGCTTGCGGCCCATGAAGCGCTTGATTGAATAGACCGTATTCTCCGGATTGGTGATGGCCTGCCGGCGAGCGATCTGGCCGACGAGGACCTCGCCCTTCTCATCAAACCCGACCACAGAGTAAACCGGCCGCCTTCTTCGTTGGCGAGCTCTTTGCCTTCCATGATGGCGACAACTGAGTTGGTCGTACCCAGGTCGATTCCGATTATCTTTCCCATGATCTTATGCCTCCGGGCGACCACCCCAGCCCGCGGATCTGCCGTCGGTTCTGGAATGTAATCGCGAGAACGTTCGTGATTTCCAGATGCGAAAATAAACACGCTTTGGGGACCGTCTTTGCTCAAGCTTTGGCTGGGAAGCTGCCTTGCCGCCTCCGGCTCTAGGCCGCTCGCTCTGCCTCGTAAATGCGCGTTGACCCGCGGGGCGGCAGCGTGCTAAGAGCGCCACGAATGTCTATGCGCAAGACCATTGGGGTGATCGGCGGCTCAGGGCTCTATCAAATGAGCGGGCAAATGAGCGGGGAAATGGCCGGCCTGCAGGGTGTTACCGAGGTCGCGCTGGATACCCCGTTCGGGGCCCCGTCGGACTCCTATATAGTCGGTGAGCTGCCCGAGTACGGCGTGCGGCTGGTGTTCCTGCCGCGTCACGGGCGGGGCCACCGCCTCCTGCCCGGCGAGGTCAACTACGCGGCAAACATCCACGGCCTCAAGCAGCTCGGGGCGGAGTTCGTGCTGTCGGTCTCGGCGGTCGGCTCGCTGCGCGAGCACATCCGGCCGGGCCATGTGATCCTGCCCGACCAGTTTATCGATCGCACCAGGGGCCGCCGCTCGACCTTCTTTGGCGACGGCGTGGTCGGTCACGTCGGCTTTGCCGATCCGGTCTGCGCGACGCTGCGGCGGCTGGCCGGCGAGGCCGCGGCGCAGGTGGTGGCGCAGGGCCCGGCGGCCGCCCGGCCGGTGGAGGTCCACCCGAGCGCGACGCATGTGGTGATGGAGGGGCCGGCGTTTTCCACCCGCGCCGAGTCGCTGGTCTACCGCTCGCTCGGGGCCGACACCATCGGCATGACCAACCCTCCCGAGGCCAGCTCGCCCCGCGAGGCCGAGCTGTGCTACGCGACAGCTCGCCCTGTGCACCGACTACGACTGCTGGCACGAGGACGAGGCGGCGGTCAGCGTCGATCAGGTGGTCGCGGTGCTGCACCGAAACGTCGCCCTGGCGCAAAGATCATCGTCGCCACCGCCCGCCTGCTCGCTGCCGCGCCGCCGCGCAGCTGCCCCTGCAGCTCGGCGGTCAAGCACGCGGTCATGACCGCCCCCGATCGCATCTCGCCCGCCGCCTACGCGCGCCTGGAGCTGATCATCGGCCGCTACATCAAGAAGCCGGCGGCGGGACCCGGAGCGCAGCCCGGTTCATAGGCATGGAGCGCGGGCTGCACGCATCCGCAGGTCGGCGGCAGTCGCTCTCGGCCAGGGTGCGCGTGGCTTTTAGCAAAACTAACCTCAAGAGCGCGTGAGTCAGAAGCAAGGACTGCTCGTGGTCGGCTCGGTCGCCCTCGACACGGTCGAGACGGCGCAGAGCACCCGGCACGAGATCCTCGGTGGGTCGGCAGCCTACTTCGCCGCCGCGGCGTCATTTTTCGGCGCGGTGTCGCTGGTCGCGGTGGTCGGCGACGATTTCCCCGCCGAGCACACCACCCTGCTCGGCACGCTGGGCATCGACACCGAGGGGCTGGAGCGCCGCGCCGGCCGCACCTTCCGCTGGCACGGGCGCTACTCCAAGGACTTCAACCACCGCACCTCGCTCGACACCCAGCTCAACGTGTTCGCCGGGTTCGAGCCGAAGCTGCCGCCGGCCGCCCGGCAGGCCAAGCTGCTGTTTCTCGGCAACATCGATCCAGTGCTGCAGCTGCGCGTCCTGGACCAGATGGAGGCCCGGCGCTGGTCGGCCTGGACACGATGAACTTCTGATCAACGGCAGCCGCGAGCAGCGCTGCAGGTCCTTTTGCGCATCGACTTCCTGCTCCTCAACGACGAGGAGGCGCGGCTGCTCAGCGGCATCTACAACCTGGTGCTGGCGGCGCGGGCGATCCAGAAGCTTGGGCCGCGCAACGTCATCATCAAGCGCGGCGACGCGGGGGCGCTGCTGTTCCATGGCGATCAGGTGTTCGCGGCGCCGGCGATGCCGCTGGAGGATGTGGTCGACCCGACGGGGGCCGGCGGCGGCTTCGGCGGCGGCTTCATGGGCTACCTCCTGCGCCACCTGACGGGCGACTCGCTCGACGGCATGACGGTGCGCCGGGCGATGATCTGCGGCAGCACCATGGCCAGCTTCTGCTGCGAGGACTTCAGCCTCCACCGCTTTGTCTCGCTCGACAGTAAGAGCATCGACGAGCGGTTCCGCGCCTTCGCCACCTGACCCACTTTGACGGGCTAAGACTGTAGGACCATGGGCCGGGCCGCCCCTGAGTGGGGCCATCAGCTTCCCGGCCTTCGCCAACGCCGAGTGGGTGGCGCCGAGCTGCGCCGAAGAGCAGGCTTCGCTCGCGGCGGGCGCACCGGCCGAGGTTAGTGCGGCGCTGCGGCCGACGCTGGGCGCCGAGCGGGCAGATCGCCTGGACGCGGTGGCGGCGGCGCGGCTTGGGGGGGTGGCGATCGTCCTTGAGGATCTGCACGACCCGCACAACGGCGGCGCGGCGCTGCGCAGCTGCGAGGCGATGGTGCTGACGGTCCATGTCATCCAGCGCCGCGAGCGCTTCCGGACCTCGGCCAAGGTGACGCAGGGCTGCGACAAGTGGCTGCAGGTCTGCGAGCACGCGAGCACGGCGGACTGCGTGCGGGGGCTGCGCGGGCGGGGCTTCCGGCTCTACGCGGCGGTGCCGGGGGCGGCGCGGCCGCTGGAGGCGCTGGATCCGCTGGTGCCGGCGGCGTTCCTCATCGGCAACGAGCACTTCGGGCTGTCGGCTGAGGCGCGCGCCTTATGTGACGAAGAGTTCGCGATCCCGCTGTACGGCTTCTCGGAGAGCGTGAACCTGTCGGTGGCGACGGCGCTGGTCGTCTACACGCACACCACGCGGCGGCGGGCGGCGCTCGGGCGGGCGGGCGACCTGGA
>JBGANQ010000153.1:0-12347 GCA_044222245.1 Polyangia bacterium
GCCTGCTGCGCCAGCTCCTGCAGCGAGGCGCCGCCCGACTGAATCAGGTGCCGCATGGCGTGCAGCGGGATGAAGCTTTTCTGGCGCTTCTCCTCCTCGAAGATGATCTGCGCCAGGGTGACCGAGGTCAGGTCATCCTTGCTGCTGTTGTCCAGGACCCGCACCTCTTCGCCGGCGCGGATCATCTGGGCAATCTGGTCGAGCGTGACGTACTGGCTGCTCTGGGTGTCGTAGAGCTTGCGGTTGGCGTAACGCTTGATGACCCGGGGCTGGGACATCCGCGGCCCCTAGCCCTTGTCACTAGGGTTTTTGTGCTCGCCTTCCAGCTCTTTCTTCGGGGTCACGTCGAGCTCGTTGCTGCCGTCGGCGGCGCGCTTGAAGTTTTTGATGCTCTTGCCCAGCGCATCGCCGATCTGCGGCAGCTTGCCGGCCCCGAAGATGACAAGGACGATCACCAGAATCAACACAAGTTCCATCGGGCCGAGACCCAACATGCGCCTTCTCCTATTTTGGTGCGTGCGAGACCAACCTGCGCGTCCCTGGCCGGCTCTCACTCTCTCATTGCGTGTAGTTACCGCCGGCAGCCGCCCGCAGGCTGGCCGGGCAGCGCGAGCCCCGCTCGGCACTGCCCCACGGAAACGCCCTTATATCCTCTCCACGTCTATCAGGCTACCATCATCTACCCGGCTTTGCAGGTTCCGCACGCCTGCGGAGCTGGCCGGGGGGAGGCGGGACACGGCGGCGGTGGCATCAGCGCCCGAGGCAGCGTCGTAGCTAGGGTGAGGGCCACGCCCGGCAAGGGTCACTAGGGGCTGGCCTCGAAGGCGCCGATCGCGACCGTGGTGGCGCCGCGGGCGGCGCCGCGCACATCGACCGCGGGGCTCGCGATGCCGTTGAAGGTCGTGGCGCCACCGGTGGCGATCCCCTGCGCGGTCTTGACCAGGCTCACGTCGCCGCCAAGCGGGGCGGTGAGGGCGCTCTCGCTGGCGGCGATGATCTTGCTGCCGCCGGGGGTGATCGGCAGGGTCTCGTCGGTGGCGATGTAGTCGAAGGTGCTGGCGGTGCGGCAGCTCGACCCGACATAGGTCCGGCCGGCCATGGGGAACGTCGCGGTGTTCACAAACAGCGTGTTGAAGATGTTGAAGGTCGGCGCGGTGCCCGAGCACTGGATGGCCAGCGGCACGCCGGGCATGGTTGGCTCGTGGCGATAAAACGTCGAGTTGACGATGCGGCCGGTGAGCCCGGGGGCGCTGATCGAGTTGCTCACCGTGATGCCGCCAAAGATCGTGGGCGGCATGCCGACGTTGTGGTTAAACACGCTGTTCGAGATGTCAAAGCTCGTCGCGTCCAGGTTCAGCGCCTCGAAGTTGCCGCCGGTGAAGCTGCCAAACGAGGCCGGCCCCATGCCGATATAGGTCTGCTCCAGGGTGAGCTGGCACTTGGGCTTGGTCTTGATCGCATGATCGGTAAGGCCAATGATCGAGCGGCGCACGGTCAGGCCGGTGGGCACCGCGCCGGCTCCGTTGTCGCTGTCGCACAGGATGCCGGTGCTGGAGTTATAGATCAGCATCCCCTCCAGGGTCAGGCTGGCGCCGCCGTGCACGGTGAGCAGCGGCGTGGTCATGTTCTGGTAGTGCATCGTCGCCGGCGGCGCCTGGGTGAGCAGGGCGGGGCTGGAGTCGGCGGTCGAGGTGACGATGTGCAGCTCGGGCAGGCCCACCTTGGGCAGGACGTTGATCGGCGTCTTCTCGTCGTAGGTCTTCACAAGGACGTAGGGCTTGTCGATGCTGGCGGCGTTGATCTGGGTCTGCAGGTTGCCGCAGCTCGTGCAGTTGACGTCGACAAGGAGGATGCCGTCGGACTTCACGCAGTCGCCGGTCTTGAGGCGCATGGCGGCCGGCACGCTGCTGACGTTGAGGGTCTCGTCCTTTACGCACACCTGGGTCGAGCACTGGTCGTGGCGCGTGCAGGGCTTGCACATGCCGTCGCTCTGGTCGCAGGCCGGCTTGGCCGAGCCGATGGTGCAGTCGCTGGGCGTCCGGCACTCGACGCAGCGGCCCTTGTCCTTGAGGCAGAACAGCTGGGTGGCGCTGGTCGCCTTGCAGTCGTCATCGCTGGTGCAGGCGACGCAGCGGCCGCCGCTGCACACCGGGGTGTCGACAGGGCAGGTGCTCACCGCGGCGCCGACCGTGCACTCGGAGGTGACGCACATGCCGACGCCGTTTGGGTCATTGGGGATGGGCTTGCAGAACTTGCCGGTCTCGCAAGCGAACTCGGCGTTGCCGGGCAGGCAGCGGTCAAAGTTTCGCTGCTCACAGCCGGCGAGCGAGGCGAGCAGCACGACCAGGCCGAGCGACGCGGACACGCGCATGGGAGGCCTCTTCGAACGCAACATCTGGTCCCTTCATTGTCTTCTCCAGGCCGCTTCTGCGCAAGCGCATTCCCGCCGGAGACTATTGGGGCTGCGCGTCGCCGCCAAGCTGCGGCAAAGGCTTTAAAACCTTGGCCTCTGCCGCCCAGGCGGCCAGCGCCGCGGCGCGGTGAGCAGCCTCGTCGGCAAGGTGCTTCTTGAGCGCCTCGGCAAAGCCAGCATGGCTGAAGGCGTGCGCGCTGTAGGTCGGCGCCGGCTCAAAGCCGCGGGCGATCTTGTGCTCGCCGCCGGCGCCGCCTTCGAACACCTGCACGCCGTGGGCGATGCACTCGTCGATCGAGTGGTAGTAGCAGACGGTGAAGTGGAGGAAGGGGTGCTCCTCGAAGCAGCCCCAGTAGCGGCCAAACAGGCGCCCGGCGGCGGCGACGTTGAAGGCGCCGGCGATGATGCGACCCTCGCGCTCGGCGGCGACCAGCTGCATCGGCGCCGGCATCGCCGCGAACACCCGGCGGTAGAACGCCTGGTTGAGCCAGCGCCGCCCCCACACCAGCTTGTCCACGGTCGAGCGGTGCAGGGCGTGCGCGAGATCGGCGAACTGCTGCGGCGCCGCCTGGAGCTCGGCCCCGGCGATGGTGCGCACGCGGATGCCCTGCTCGGCGGCGGCGGCGCGCTCGCGGCGCAGGGCGTGGCGGCGCTTGGCGGAAAAGCGGGCGTAGAACTCCTCGCTGGTGCGGTAGCCGGGGTTCTGCCAGTGGTACTGGATGCCGATGCGCGGGATGAGCCCGGTGTGGGTGAGCAGCTCGAGCTGCGGCGCGGTGGGGAACAGCACATGCAGCGAGCCCAGGCCGTGGCGCTGGACGAAGCTGTGCGCCGCCGCCACCACCGCCGCGCAGAGGGCCGGCTCGTCCTCACCGGGGGCGACCAGGATGCGCCGCCCGGTGACCGGGGTGAACGGCACCCCGAGCACCAGCTTGGGGTAGTAGGGCAGGCGGGCGCGCTCGGCCGCCGCCGCCCAGTCCCAGTCGCGCCCGAAGTCGCCATCGCTGTCGAACTTCACGTACGCCGGGGCGGCGGCGACCAGCGCCCCGGCCCGCCGCACCGTGAGGTGGCAGGGGATAAAGCCGGCGTCCTTGCCGACGCAGCCGCTGTGCTCCAGCGCCTCCAGCCAGCGCCAGTCGACAAACGGGTTGTCGGCCGGGGTCAGCAGCGAGTTCCACTCTGCCTCCGCGACCTCGCTCAGGCTGCTCAGGGTGCAGGCTTGCAGGCTCACCCTGTCAGCTTACCGATTGCCGCGCCGGACACGAGCTAATCGCTTACTCCGGGGGCTCCGGGGCGGGTGGCGTCGACGGGATTTTTTCCCACAAGCTCGCGCATCCGCTCGCTTACCACCGCGGCGACCTCTTCGGCGCTGGCCAGGGTCAGCACGTGCTCGATGAGGACGGCGGCGTCGGCGGCGGTGACGCTGCGCAGGGCGCGCTTGACCAGCGGCAGCGAGGCGGCGTTCATCGACAGGTCGTCCAGCTGCAGGCCCAAAAGGACCAGCGCGAACAGCGGCTCGCCGGCCATCTCGCCGCACATCGCCACCCGGCGGCCGGCGGCGTGCCCGGCCTCGACGGTGTGCTTGATCATGCGCAGCACCGCGGGGTGCAAGGGCTGGTACAGGTAGCCGACGTGTTCGTTGAGGCGATCCAGGGCCAGCGAGTACTGGATGAGATCGTTGGTCCCGATCGACAGGAAGTCGCACTCCTTGGCCAGGTGGTCGGCGACCATCACCGCCGACGGCATCTCGACCATGATGCCGACCGGGATGTCCTCGGCGAACGGCAGGCCCTCGCGGCGCAGCTCCGCCTTGCACTCCTCGACCACCGCCTTGGCCTCGCGCAGCTCGATGACGCCCGAGACCATGGGGAACATCAGGCGCATGCGGCCGTGGATGCTGGCGCGCAGGAGGCCGCGGATCTGGGCCTTGAAGAAGGCGCGCTCCTTCAGGCACAGCCGCAGCGAGCGCAGCCCGAGGGCGGGGTTTGGCTCCTTGACCGCGGGGTGGCTGCTGGCGCTATTGAGCTTGCTCAGAAACGGCGCCACCTTGTCGACGCCGAGGTCGAAGGTGCGGAAGGTGGCGGGGAACGGCGCGATGCGGCGCAGCACGCCGCGGGCGTTCATGAAGTGCTCTTCCTCACGCGGGAAGTCGTCGCGGTCGAGGAACAGGAACTCGGTGCGGTAAAGGCCGATGCCCTCGGCGCCGTAGTCCAGGGCGTGCGGCACCTCATCGGGCAGCTCGATGTTGGCGAGCAGGCGCACCCGCACATGGTCGCGGGTCTCGGCCGGCTCGTCGCGCTCGCGTAGCAGCTCTTCGATGTGGCGGTGCTGGCTGTGGGCGATCTGGCGGTACTCGGCGACCCGCTCGGGCGTCGGGCACAGGATCACCTCGCCGCGGGTGCCGTCGACGATCAACAGGTCGCCGGTGCCCACCGCCTCGGTCACGTGCTCCAGGCCCACCACCGCCGGGATGGCGAACGCCTGGGCGAGGATCGAGGTGTGCGAGGTCCGGCCGCCGGCATCGGTGATGATGGCGGCGACGCTGTTTCGGTGCAGGTGCACGGTGTCGGCCGGCGACAGGTCGTGGGCGACGACGATCGCCCCGTGCGGCGGCTGCATCGGCGGCGCGTCGGTGCTGTCGATGAGGTTGCGCAGCACCTGCTCGCCGACGAACTCGACGTCGCTCTTGCGCTCGCGGAAGTACTCCAGATCGATGGCGTCGAAGCGCTGCTGGATCTCCTCGACCGTCTTGCGCAGCGCCCACTCGGCGTTGAGCTTCTCGTCGCGGATGCGGCGGCGGGTCGGGCCGATGAGGTGTTCGTCGTGCAGGATCAGCTGGTGCGCCTCGAGGATGACGCCGCTGTCGCTCTCGTCGCTCTGCTTGAGCTTGCGCTTGAGCCGCTCAAGCTGCAGGTCGGCGCGGGTGACCGCCTCGTCCAGGCGCACCAGCTCCGAGGCGACCTCATCGCTGGCGATGTGGCGCTTGGGGGTCTTCTGGCGGCGGCGATCGATGACGAAGGCGCGGCCGACGGCGATGCCCGGCGAGGCGGCGATGCCGACGCGGACCTCGGTGCTCGAAGGGCGTGAGAGGGGCCCTTTCAACCCGACGGGGCCGACGGGACCGCTCTCATCGACCAAGGCCATGCGCCCTAGTCCTCTCCGAAACCGGTCTGGACGAGCTGGCTGAGCGACTCGAGGCAGGGCTGGGCGTCGTCGCCATCGCAGGTGATGGTGATCGTGCTGCCCTTGGCGGCGACCAGCAGCAGGACGCCCATGATGCTCTTGCCGTTGACGTCCTGGCCATCCTTGCTGACCGTCACTTCGCAGCGGTACTTGTTGGCGCTCTGGACCAGGCGCGTCGAGGCGCGGGCGTGCAGCCCGGCCTTGTTGATGATCTTGAGCGTGGCGGATTTGACCATGGGTTACTCGGCGTGGATGGACTTGGTGCCGGTGGCGATTAGATCGATCCCCAGGGCCGCGGGCCGGCGCGAGCGATCGGCAGTCGCCAGCTTGACCAGCATCGGCATGTTGAGCCCGGTGACTACATGGCCCTTGTCCACGCACTTGCCGCAGCACAGCCGCGCGGGCGTCGAGCCGACCAGGTCGACCAGGAACAGCACGTCCTCCCAGGACTCGACGCCCAGACCCTGGACCGCCTGGTTGAGCTTGTTGTCTACGGTACTGCGATCATCTTCAACGTCGATGCCCACCGCCGCGACCAGCGGCAGCTGGACATGCAGGATTTGCTGGGCGGCGTCGAGCATGTCGGCACCGGCTCGACCGTGTGTTACGACTACCACAGCAGTAAGCGGGGCACTCATGGTTGTCTCCCTCGACTGAGCTCGCGGTGTCTTACAGTAATTTGATAATGCGTCCCGAGTCGATTGAAAAGTTCGGTCGCGACCGCGACGGAGCGGTGTCGCCCGCCGGTGCAGCCGATTCCGATTGTAAGGTAAGCCTTGCCTTCGCGCTGCGCTCGCGGCAAGTAGAAGCCAAGAAGCTCGACCGCGTGGGTAAAGAACGCCTCGGCGTCGGGGTGGCACAGGACAAAGCGCGCCACCGGCTCGGCCAGGCCGGTCTGCGCCGACAGCTCGGCGATGAAGTAGGGGTTTGGTAAAAAGCGCACGTCCAGCACCAGGTCGGCCTCGGCCGGCACCCCGTGCTTGTAGCCAAACGACAGGAGGGTGATGATGAGCGGCTGCCCGGCGCGGCCGTAGCGCTCTTGAATAACGCCCTTTAGCTGGTGGACGTTGAGGTCGCCGGTGTCGACCACCGCGTGGGCCTCCTCGCGCAGCGGCAGGAGCTCGTGGCGCTCGTGGAGGATGGCGGCGCGGAGGTTGTCGCCGTGCAGCGGGTGGCGGCGGCGGGTCTCGGAGAAGCGGCGGAGCAGCACGTCGTCGGCGGCGTCGAGGAACAGCACCTCGGGCAGGTGGCCGCCCTTGCGCAGCGCCGCCATCGCGTCGCGGAAGCCGCTTAGAAACTCGCCCTCGCGGGCATCGATGACCAGGGCCGCCTGGCGCTGGCCGGTCTGCTGCAGGAGGCCTATGAACTGGCCGAGCAGCGGCAGCGGCAGGTTGTCGACGCAGTAAAAGCCGATGTCCTCCAGCGCCCGCAGCGCCGTCGACTTGCCGGCGCCCGAGACACCGGTGACGACGAGGATGCGCATCGATTTTTCGGCCAGCGGGGTGGCGGCTCCAGTCTGGTTCATGGCGTTCCTTGGCCGCTACGCGAGCTTGCCGGCTTTGGCGCGGCGCCGCCGCGGTCCGTGGCTAGTATCCCTCTCATGGGAGATGCCACGTCGCCGGGCAATGTGCAAGGGCTTGCCGGTGAGCGGCGGCAAAAGCTGAGTGACGCCGGCTCACTCGACTTCATCCGTGGGCGAGACGACCACCGGGGTACGTCCGCCGGAGTGGCCGCTTGGCGAGATGCCGGGGTTTGAGCTTGGGCCGACGTCGGCCGTGACGCCCGGATCGGACACCGGCTCATTTTCGTCCAGGGCCCGGGTGATGCGATCCTGGAAGTCGCGCGCCGAGTGCTTGCCCTGCTGCTTGAGCAGCTGGTTGCGCGCCGCGACCTCGATGATCGAGGCGATGTTGCGGCCCGGGCGGATCGGGATGCGCAGCATGGGCAGCGCCACATCGAGCAGGGCGTAGCGGCGCTCTTCGACGCCCAGGCGGTCGTACTCCTCGTCTTCGTTCCAGTCGGACAGCTCGATGACCAGCTCGACCCGCTTGGAGTCGCGCACCGCCGAGATACCGAACAGATCCTTGATGTTGAGGATGCCCAGGCCCCGGATCTCCATGTGGTGCTTGATGAGCTCACTGGAGGCGCCGATGATGATGTCCGGCTGGCGCTTTCGGATCTCGACGATGTCGTCGGCGACCAGGCGATGGCCGCGCAGCACCAGGTCGAGCGCCGCCTCGCTCTTGCCGATGCCCGACTTGCCGAGCAGCAGCACGCCGACCCCCAGCACGTCGATGAGCACCCCGTGCACCTGGGTCGAGGGCGACAGCTTGAGCTCGAGCAGCTTCTGCACCCGGCTGATGAACACCGACGACATGAGCGGCGTGGACAGCACCGGCACGCCGACCTCGTCCAGGGCCAGGGTGAGCTCGCTCGGTACCTCCAGCGCCCGGGTGACGACGATCACACACGGGCGCAGGCTGCCGAGCGCCTGCGCCCCGCGCAGCCGGGAAGCGGCGTCCAGGCTCCGCAGGTAGGCGATCTCGGTCAGGCCCAGCACCTGCAGGCGCTCGGGGTGGACGTGCTGGGTAAAGCCGGTGAGCGCCAGGCCAGGCTTCTGGATGCGGGCGCCGCCGATCTTGCGCAGGAGGCCGGCGCGACCCGCGACCACCGTGAGCGCCAGCCCCGCCTCCGGCTCCAGCAGACTTTGCACAGATACGCCAGCCATCTTGTCTCCATCGCGCGGTCGGCCGGGGCGCCGGGCGCTCGCCCTAGGGTTGCTTCTTCACTGCCATCGCCGCATCGCCCCGGAGCATCGCCGACCTGGAGCGCCACCTTGTATTATCGCTCAAGCGCTGCCCGTTCGTTGCGAGTTCGCTGCCTGGGCTGCGGTCGCTGCTCGGCGCGTCAGTGCTTGGCATCTTCTTCGGCGATGGTGCGGAACAGCTCGGCCGCCGAGGGGGCGCGGAGCAGGCGGGCGCGGAACTCGCTGTCCTTGAACACCCGGCTGATGCGCGCCAGCGCCTTGAGGTGCAGGCCGGTCGAGTTCTCGGGGGCGACCAGGACGAAGAACAGGTGCGTGGGCTTGCCGTCGATCGAGTCAAACGCCACCCCGTGCGAGGAGCGGCCGACGCAGCCGACCATGCGCGTGGCCGACTCGACCTTGGCGTGCGGGATGGCGATGTCCTCGCCGATCGCGGTGCTGGCCAGGGCCTCGCGCTCCAAAAGCGCCCGCGCCAGCGCCTCGGCGTCCAGGCCCGGCTGGGTGCGGGCGAGGTGGCGGGCGAGCTCGGCCAGCACCTGGGGCTTGGTCTGACCGGCAAGCTCCGAGAGGATGAGCTCGGGCCGTATAAAATCTACCAGCCTCATCGACCCTCCGCCGCGGCTGCGGGCCCCACGCCCGTGCCACTGCCCTGGCCGCACCCCCACGCGGGGCTTGTGCTAGCCGTTGCCATGCGCTCCCGCAGACATCTCGAGCCTACCACCCGGTCGGCTGCCCGGCCGACGGCAGGCGCCCCCTTGGCAGGGGCTGCTACTAGCCGTTGCCATTGGCTCCCGAAGGAAGCCCCGCGATCTTGTCGGTCGCCTGATCCCGCACCGGCTCGGGCGCCGGCTCGTGGGTCGTTTCGATGAGGCCGTAGGTGTGATCTTCGCGCCGGTAGATGACGTTCACCTCGTGGGTGACGATGTTGTTGAAGCACACCAGGTTTTCGTGCAGGAGGTTCATCCGCATGATCGCCTCTTCGACGGTCATCGGCTTGGCGATGAACTTCTCTTCCTTAATCAGGCGCGAGCCGATCGGCGTCGTCGAGCTCGGCGCCGCGGCCGGGGCGGCCGGCGCCGCGCTGGTGGCGGCGGCGGCGGCGGCGGCGGCGGGCTTCTGCTCATCGCTGGCCTGGGCCGGCTCGTAGCTGACCACGCTGTGGCGCACCGCGCGCTCGGGGCCGGACTGCGGCTTGTGATCGCGGATGCGATCCTTGTAGCGGCGCAGCTGGCGCTCGATCTTGGCCATCACCAGGTCGATGGACGAGTGGAAGTCCTCGGTCGACTCGATGCCCTTGACCAGAAGGCCGTTGTGCAGGGTGATCTGGACGTCGACCACCGACAGGTAGCCGCGCTGCTGGGAGTAGACGATGTGTGCTTTGATGGGGTCGGGGAAGTACTTATTGATGCGTTCGAGCTTCTCCCGCGAATACTCTTTGAGGTCGTCCGAAGAGTCGAGATTGCGGAACGTGTGTGAGAGCTGCATCGCTGTCCCCTTTCGAGAGCCACTTTTCGGTCTAGCCCGGCGCTACCGCCCGGCCGTGCCGTCGCGTTCGCCGCTGCTGTCTCTACGTCTTTCTCGTCTTGCGGTCAATTGCCAAATGAACTTCTTCGCCATTTCTGGCCGCGTCCTGGGCCGCGTTCTCGGTTGTGTTCTCGGGCGTGTTCGGAGCCTGCGCGGGCCGCGCTCCCGGCTCAGCTGATCAGCTGGCCGGACCGCCTAGAACGACTTCTTGCGCTGCGCCGAGGGCAGGATGCCCAGCTGCTCCCGGTACTTGGCGACCGTGCGGCGGGCGATGTCGATCTTGTGCTGCGAGCGCAAAAGCTCGACGAGCTTCTGGTCGGAGTAGGGGCGCTTGGGCTCCTCGGAGCCGACGATCGTCTTGATGAACCGCTTGACCGCCTCGGAGGCGATGTCCTCGCCGCCGTCCTCGCGGTTGATGCCGGCGTTGAAGAAGTACTTGAGCTCGAACAGCCCCTGCGGCGTGTGCACCCACTTGTTGCTGGTGGCGCGGCTGATCGTCGACTCGTGCATGCCGATGTCGTTGGCGACGTCGCGCAGGATGAGGGGCTTTAGCTGGCTTATGCCCTTTTCGAAGAAGTCGCGCTGGAACTTGAGGATCGACTGCGTGACCTTGACGATGGTGCGCTGCCGCTGCTGGATGCTGTCGATGAGCCACTTGGCCGAGCGCAGCCGCTCCTGCACGTACTCGCGGGCGTCCTTGTCCTTCTTCTTCATCATGTCCAGGTAATAGCTGGAGATCTTCAGCTTGGGCAGACCGTCGTCGTTGACCTGGACGAAGTAGTCGTCGCCGACCTTGTGCACGTAGACGTCGGGGGTGATGTACTGCGGCTGCTCGGTCATGTACTCGCGGCCGGGGCGCGGGTCCAGGCTCTGGATGTCCTTGGCCGCCTCGTAGACCTCTTCGATATCGACCTTGAGCTTCTGGGCGATGCGGGCGAAGTTGCGCTTCTCCAGGTCGCCCAGGTGCTCGGTGAGCATCTTGACCAGGATCTCGTCGTCGATGCCGCGCATCTCGGCCTGCACGAGCAGGCTCTCCTGCAGCGTCCGGGCGGCGCAGCCCCAGGGATCGAAGCGCTGCACCTTGGCCAGCGCCTTCTCGGCATCGGCCAGCTCGCACTCGACCTCCTGGGCGATCTCGGCGAGCGGCGGCTCCTTGAAGTAGCCATCGACATCCAGGTTGCCGATGATGAGCGCCCCGCACGCCTCCTGCTCGGGCGATAGCGCCGCCATCTTGAGCTGGCGCATCAGGTGATCGCACAGCGAGGTCCGCCGCGTCAGGGTCTGCTCGAGAGACGGCAGCTCCTCGTTGTCGGTGCGCATCGCCGGGGCGCTCGGGGCGGTGGCGGAGTTCTCCAAGAACGTCGTCCAGTCGACATCGCCGGCGGTCTGGCCGTCGGTGGGCAGCTCCTTCTCGGTCTCGACCTGCTCCTTGGCGGCGACGTTTTCGATCGGCTGCTCGGTCTCGCCCATCAGGCTCTGCTCGTCGCGGACGATCTGATCGTCGCGCGCGAGCTCCGCCGAGGTGTCGATCGTGTCCTCGAGCAGCGGGTTCTCCTTGAGCTCTTCCTGGACCTGCTCGACCAGCTCCATGCGCGACACCTGCAGGAGCTTTATCGCCATCTGCAGTTGCGGTGTCATCACCATCTGCTGCGACAGCTTGAGGCTCTGCTTCATCTCCATGGACATGGCTCTACCTTCCCTTGGTCCCCAGTTACTTTGAAGCTTGCTTTGGCGCTTGCTCTTTGATCCGTTTTTGGCTCGATCGAAAAACCCTGGCTCAAGCGGTGCCGGCCCGCGACCGGCACCTGATTAGTAACCCTATCACCGGGACTTCTCGGCGGGTAGGTCAATTTCTTAATCTCGGTATATATCTTGCTTATGGCTCTGACAAGCCGCATGCTAAAGGGCCGGCTTCAGGCTCGCCGGGATCTTTAGTTGTGCCGCACCGCGCGGGCTTGGTAGGGTCTTTTGCCATGGTGCTTTCCTCGGTGCGCGTGCTGTATGCAGACACGGATCAGATGGGCGTGGCCAACCACGCGGTGGCCCTGCGCTGGTTCGAGCAGGCGCGCGCCGAGTGGCTGCGGCGCCTCGGCTGCACCTACGTCGAGATCGAGGCGGGCGGCATCATGATGCCGATCTACGAGGTTGCGGTGCGCTACCACCGGCCGGTGCTGTATGATCAGCTGCTAAACCTGTCGGCGTGGCTGGAGCTGCCCGGCCGCGTGCGGGTGCTGTTTCGCTATGAGGTCGCTTGCCAGCAAAGTGGAGAGCTGCTTGTCAGCGGGCACACCGGCCACGCCACCGTCAACAAGAGCGGCCGACCGCGGCCGCTGCCCGACGATCTGTTCACGCTGCTCGGGCGGGGCATGGCCGAGCAGGGCGAGCCGCCCAAAAACCGCCGCTCGCTGGCTCCCTCCCGCCCCTAGGACCCTTATTCTGTCGAGGAAATAAACATGGATCGGAACC
>JBGANQ010000048.1:0-71505 GCA_044222245.1 Polyangia bacterium
GGCGCAGCGGTCACCGCGGGAGGCGCGGCAGGCGCGGCGGGCGCCGCGGGGGCTGCCGGGGCCGCCTTCGCCGCCGGAGTCGGCGTGCCCGGGGCAGCCGGAGCCGTCGTGCCCGGAGCCGCCGGTGGGGTCGTCGCCTTGGCCGCCCCGCCATCGGCCGGGCTGGTGCCGCCGTCAGGCTTGGGGGCTTCGCTCGCCGCGGCCGAGCTGACCCCGGTGGCGGCCTTCTGCATGGCCAGGGCGATCTGCAGCAGCTTATTGGCCTCGTCGAGGTCGAGCCGCTTCAGCTCATCGTTTGGCTGCGCATACGAGCGCTCGCGCAAGAGCAGGTTCGCGTAGGTGACCGGCGTCGGTGCCTTGGGCGACAGCTCGCGCGCCTGGTCGAGCAGCTCGAGCGCCACGTTCACCTTGGCGATGCGGTCGGCCGGCGGCAGCTGCAGGTTGTTGCGGCGCTGATCCACCGGCGTGCGGCACTGCGAGTCGGCGCACAGCTCGTCCCAGCTCATGATCGCCAGCGCTACGTAGCCGTCGGTATCCTTGGGGTTGGCCTTGATCCGCCGCTCCAGCCACATGCGCGAGGCCTCGGTCTTGCCGATGCTCTTGGCGATGTTGCCCAGGATGGTCAGCGCTTCGAGGTCGGGATTGTCGCGATCGACCTGCGGCTTGAAGAACTCGACCGCATCATCGTACTTGCGGGCGTCCACGAACGTCTGCAGCAGGTAGTCGCGCGCCCGCTGCCGCTGGTCGGGCTTGAGGTCCGGCATGTTCATGTACTGCTTGAACGAGGCGACCGCGATGTTGGCGGCCTCCTGACCTTCTTTGGTTCGCGCGAACTGCTGATAGAGCGCCAGGTGGGTGTAGCCGCGGTTGATGATGATCGGGGGGACCGTGGGATCGATCGCCGCGGCCTCGGTGAACAGCTGGGCCGCGCCTTTGATGTCCCCGTTGCGGTACTTGTCCACTCCCTTCTGCGCTCGCGCCCGCGCCCGCAGCGTGTCACAGCCGGTCGATCCCAAGGCGGACCCCAACGTGAGCGCAGCCAAGGCGAGCGGAAAGATACGGGACTTGCTCATGATGAAGGGCAAGCTATCAACCCAGCCCGACCCTGAGCAAGGATTTCGTGCAACGGAAAGGCGATTTTTCCTCTTGCGGGCCTTTTTCAAGCGCTGCCGGCTGGCCCCTTTTGACCAGCCGATCCCGTCGCCGAGTTCAAGTTTCGCGCGGCAAAAAGCGCCGCCCCCGGCCGCCCCTCTACAAAAAAGGACGGTCGGCCGCGGCGCCGGGCGCGGGGGGCTGACCAGCAGGCTCACCGGGGGCACTGTGGCTGTCACCTGGGGGTCCGGCTGCTCGGCGCCTGACGAAGCAATGGACCGACCGGCCACCGCGGCGTCCGCTGGGTAGAGAGCTCCCTTGCAACCGCTTACCGCTCACCGCTCACCGCTCACCGCTCACCGGGGGCTTGAGGGGCCGCTCCCACCGGTCGCCGCTGCATCTCGCGCCGTCCCCGCAGGCGCCGCCGGGCGATCCGCCGCGCCGGAAGGGGGCACGGGAGCGGCAGGCGCCCCGGCAGGGGCCTCAGCACCGGGGACCGGAAGGGGGGTCAGGTTGGCGGCCGTGTCGTCGAGGTCGCGGTAGCGCGCCAGGGCCTGCTCCTGGGGGCAGACCAGCGTGAGGACATAGGCAAACGGCAGGTTCAGGTAGATGAGCTGCCGCACCACCTGGGCGCGCCGCGACTTGGTCGCTGCCAGCACCGCGTCCACCTGGACCCGCTGGTTGGGAACCCAGCCGGGGCTAAGCTGCAGCTGGGCGCGCACGTTCTGCGCCCGCGAGTCGGCGCGCAGGGTCAGCGCCTCGCCAATCATCGTCTGCAGCGTCGCCCCCTTGGGCAGCCGCTTGCCGACCAGCGAGATCACCGCCCGCTCGGCCCCCTCGCCGCGGCTGGCCCAGGCGAGCAGCTGCGAGTAGCTGCGCCGCTCGCTCGGCAGGACCTCCCAGCGCGGCGGCGGCTTGAAGCCGGCGATGGCGAAGTCGCGCCGCGAGATCTCATCCTGTGGTGCCGCCCACCCGCGCTGCAGGGGCGAGCCGAGCCCGCGCCACCCGAGCTCGCGCCCGCCGAGCCCCGTCCAGATGCCCAGCGCGCCGGCAAGGACCAGACACCAGCGCCGTCTCCGACGCAGTTGGGCAGGCAAGCGGTGGGCCCCAAGCATGACCGCACCATACCACATCCGCCGCGCGGGCCGGCAGCGGCCCGGCGCTTACATATCTACCTATATTACTGATGAGCTATTTATTGATGGGTTCGGCTTCACAAAAGAGCGCCTGACGCGCGCCCTGGCCCGTCGCCGCTCAGACGAGAAGCCGCCGCGCCCGGCCGCCGCAGCGCGCGCTTGCCCGAGCGCTCGATTCTGCAGGTGTCCTGTTTGACCAGACAAGGCTCCCAGGTAGGCCGCTGTGGGCGCGCTGAAAGACCGGCGACCGCCTAGGCCATTTTTCGCGGTACCACCGACGCTGAATCGGCTCCGGCGGCGCGCGCTCGGGGCGCGAAAAAAAAGCGCTGAGTCTGCGTCAATGTTCAGGTACACAGCGTGAGAATTCTTCGCATTTTTCGCTTGCCGCGATTCTACTGAGTGGAATACACTCAGATTACTTAGACAGAGCGCTCCTTGCCGACAGAATCTCGTCTGATTCCGGCGGCGACTAGGCAGGCAGCAGGGAATCTGACCGAAGCGCAAGCGGAGCTGCGAAGGGGCGATTGCAGAGATGGACTTATTGGGAGACGTGCCGGCAAGCACCAGCAGCTCCCCGGTCGAACTGGATCGCGCCCGGACGGTAAACGCCAGGACAGAAAACGCCAGGACAGAAAACGCCAGGACAACAGCAGTGATGACCAGCCGAGCCCCCACCCCCACCGCCAAGCCCCGCCGCGACAGTCAGCGGCCGGTAGGCGGTGCGCTGCTCGGCGGCGCTCCCGCGGTGCGGGCCAAGGCGGCGGAAGGACGCGCAGCCCGGCGCGGCCCCGCGGAGGCCCGGTTTCTTGACGAGAAGGTCCTGGCCGAGATCGAAGAGCAGAGCCCGAGCGGACTCACCGCCGCCCAGATTATCGAGGCGTTTGTCCGCCGCGGCATCCACCTGTCGGAGGCGAGCTTCCGCAAGTACGTGCAGCTCGGCCTGCTCGGGCGCAGCCGGCGCATCGGCCGCAAGGGCAAGCACCAGGGCTCGCTCGGCCTGTACCCGGCGACAACGGTGCGACGGGTCAACGCGATCAAGCAGATGATGGCGGCCCACTACACCATCGAAGACATCCAGCGCTCGTTTCTCCGCTTCACCGAAGAGATCGAGGCGCAGAAGCGCGGCATCACCCAGCTGCTCGACGGCTTTGTAGTCGAGCTGAAGGCCGGGCAGTTCCCGGCCGAGCGGCGGCGCGCTCTGTCGCGGGAGATCGAGTCCGCGCGCGCGCTGGCCGAGCAGCTCGGACAGCGCATCGAGTCACTAGAACGCCAGCTGGTCTCACCGCTGGAGCGCGCCGCCCGTGAGCGCGCGCTCGGCACCGGGGCCAAGGGCGGCGCCGACGAGCTTCTTTGAACCCCCCGCGTCGGCCAGGCCGGCACGGGCACAGCATTTCGCGATTTTGGGAGGAGACGTATGCAAGAGGACACCATCTACACGGACGCGGACCAGGCAGAGGACACTCTCACTGAGGACGCCGCGACCGAGACTCCGGAACTTAGCCGCAAAGTACGCCCGCACCGCAAGCGCTCGCGGAGTAAGACAATTGCGCCCCGCCGACTGACCAAAGAGGAGCTGCGCCAGGGCGCGCTTTTGCCGGTCCTCGATGAGAACGATCGTCCGCGCACGCGCTCGGACTGCGCCGGTGGGCAGCGCCCCTGCCCGTGGGTGTCGTGCAAGCACCACCTGTACCTCGATGTGAATCAGGAGACCGGCAGCATCAAGCTGAACTTCCCGGACCTCGACATCGCCGAGATGAAGGACACCTGCTCGCTGGATGTCGCCGACCGCGGCGGCATTACGCTAGAGGAAGTCGGCGAGATCTTAAACCTCACCCGCGAGCGGATTCGCCAGGTGGAAGTGCGGGGCCTGTTGAAGCTCAAGACGATCAGCCCAGACGGGGACGTCGGGCGCGATCTGCCGCTGCCGCCCTATCGCTAGCCCGACCGCGGGCCGCCAGGCGGTCCGCCCCCCCTGCCCCATCGCTTGTCCAGCCGCCAGGCGGTCCTCCCCCTGCCCCGCCGCTTGCCCCGCCCCCCGACCGTCGCGTCTGAAGTCACCGCCGAGCTGCCCACCCGCACTGCGCCCATGATCTCGCTCGCTTGCGAGATCTATTTGCATCAATACTTATATTCGTATATACCTTGATTCGTGCAGAAGGTAGCAGACCCCGCAGCCCAGCTTGCCACCAGCTCGCCGATCCAGCGCTGCGAACTTTATCGCGTGCTGGCCGAGCCGGTGCGCCTCCGCCTGCTCGCGCTCGCCGCCGAGGAGGAGCTGGCGATCGGGGAGCTCGCCGAGCTGCTCGCCGAGAGCCAGCCCAACGTCTCGCGCCACGCCGGACCCCTTAAGCAAGTAGGGCTCTTGGCGGTGCGCAAGCAGGGCACGCGCACCCTGCTGCGGGCCCTGGTCGGGGATGATCCGGTGGCCCAGGACGCGCTGCTCAGCGGCCGCGCCCTCTGTCAGGCCGACGGCAGCCTGGGCCGCGTGGCCGAGGTCATCCGCGCCCGCGATGCAGTGACCCGCGAGTACTTCGAGGTCGCCCGCGGCGGCGGCGGCGTGCCCGCGCCGGCCGGCGAGCTCGGCGCCTACCTGATGGCGCTCGCCCCCCTTTTGCCCCGCCGCGCGCTGGCCATCGACGCCGGCACCGGCGACGGCGGCCTGCTCGATGTGCTGGCCCCGGTGTTCCACCGCGTCATCGCCGTCGATCGCTCGGCGGCGCAGCTCGATGCCGCGCGCGCCCGGATCAGCCGCCGCGGCTACCCCAACGTGCAGCTCGTCCACGGCGAGCTCGATGGACCCGAGGTCCAGGGCGCGGCGCGCTCTGGCGGCGCGGGGGCCGATGCGGTGTTCGCGGCGCGCCTGCTCCACCACGCCGCCAAGCCGGCGCTGCTGCTGGGCCAGCTGTTCTCGCTGTGCGCCCCCGGCGGCGCCCTGTGCGTGCTCGACTACGCCCACCACACCGACGAGAGTATGCGCGAGCGCGCCGACCTCTGGCTCGGCTTCTCGACCGCCGAGCTGACCAAGCTCGCCGCAGCCGCCGGCTTTGCCCCCGAGTCGATCGCCGTTACCCGGGTGCCCGCCGCGCTGTGCGGCAGTGGCCCCGATCACCACCTTCCCTGGCAGGTGCTGTGCGCCCGCCGGCCCGACGCTGCGCCCGAGTCCCCGGGCGCCAACCCGCCTTCGCAAGAAGCCAAAGCTCACCGCTCAGAAAAAGGAGTCCGTCATGGCTGACACCGCCCGCGAAACCCTCCCCTACAAAGTCAAAGACATCTCGCTGGCCGAGTGGGGCCGCAAAGAGATCGAGATCGCCGAGAGCGAGATGCCCGGCCTTATGGCCCTGCGCCAGGAGTTCGGCAAGAGCAAGCCCCTGCAAGGTGCCCGCATCGCCGGCTGCCTGCACATGACCGTGCAGACCGCCGTGCTTATCGACACCCTCATCGAGCTCGGCGCCGAGGTCACCTGGACCAGCTGCAACATCTACTCGACCCAGGATCACGCCGCCGCCGCCGTCGCCAAGTCCGGCGTCCCGGTGTTCGCCTGGAAGGGCGAGACCGAAGAGGAATACTACGAGTGCATCGACCGCCAGCTGTTCGCATTCAAGGGCGGCAAGGGACCCAACATGCTGCTCGATGACGGCGGCGATCTGACCGTCGTGGTCCACCAGAAGTACCCGCAGCTGTTCACCGGCGCCGATCCGATCCGCGGCCTCAGCGAGGAGACCACCACCGGCGTGCACCGCCTGTACGAGATGCACAAGCGCGGGGAGCTGAAGGTGCCGGCGATGAACGTCAACGACTCGGTCACCAAGTCCAAGTTCGACAACCTGTACGGCTGCCGCGAGTCGCTGGGCGATGGCCTCAAGCGCGCCACCGGTGTCATGTTCGCCGGCAAGGTCGCGGTGGTCGCCGGCTACGGCGACGTCGGCAAGGGCTGCGCACAGTCGCTGCGGGGCCTGGGCGCGCGGGTCATCATCACCGAGATCGATCCGATCATCGCCCTGCAGGCGGCCATGGAGGGCTACCAGGTGACGACGATGGAGAAGGCGGCGCCGCTCGGCGACATCTTCGTCACCGCCACCGGCTGCCTGAACGTCGTCCGCGCCGAGCACATGCTGGCGATGAAGGACCAGGCGATCCTGTGCAACATCGGTCACTTCGACTGCGAGATCGATGTCGCCTGGCTCACCAGCCACCCCGGCATGAAAGAGGTGAACATCAAGCCGCAGGTCGATCAGTTCATCTTCCCCGGCGGCAAGCGCCTCACCCTGCTGGCGCGCGGCCGCCTGGTGAACCTGGGCTGCGCCAACGGCCACCCCTCGTTCGTCATGTCGTCGAGCTTCTCCAACCAGACGCTGGCGCAGATCGCCCTGTGGACCGAGACCAGCAAGTACGCGGTCGGCGTGCACGTCCTGCCCAAGAAGCTTGATGAGAAGGTCGCGGCGCTGCACCTGAACAAGCTGGGGGTCGAGCTGACCAAGCTCACTGCCGAGCAGGCCAGCTACCTCGGCGTGTCCGTCGATGGACCGTTCAAGGCCGAGAACTACCGCTACTAAGCCCGCAGCCGGCCGGCCGGGGTAGGAATTCGGACTCCGGATTCCTACTTCAGCATGCGCAGGATCGGCCGCCCCTCGCAGCTCGGCGGCGGCACCAGGCCCAGAAGGTGGCTGAGCGTCGCCACCACATCCACCATCTCCACCACCCCATGGTCGCCCGGCACAAACCCCGGGCCGACCAGCATCACCGGCACATCGGTGTCGTAGCGATAAAACGAGCCGTGGGTGGAGCCGGCGTTCTTCTCCCCATACTTCCCCCAGTAGTAAAACGGCGCCGTCATCAGCACCACATCGCCGCCGCGCGCCGGGAAATAGGAGCGAACCACGGCACGCGCCGCTTCGGTGGGCGGCACCGTCCCGCGCAGCAGCTGCGAGCGCGTCAAGAAGCCCAGCATCCCCGGCAGCGTCAGCGCCGCCTTGCCCGCCTCCTCTTCCACCAGCTGCGGGTCGACCTTGGCCTTGGCGACCAGCGCCGGATCCAGGTAAAGACTCGGGTCCTCCATAGCGACGATCCACTCGCCGGGACCAAACTTGTCGCTCAGCGCCTTCTGCACCGCCGCCTTGAGCGCCGCCTTCTTGATCCGGCCGGCCAGGACCTTTTCGCGCAGCATATCCTCGGGCACCGGCACCGCGCCGTGATCGGCGGTAAAGGCGATGACCACCTCGCCGGGGGCGAAGCGCCGATCGATCTCGCCGACCAGCCGCGCCACCGCGCGATCCAGGCGCGCCAGCATGTCCTGATACTCGTGACTGAAGGGGCCGTAGGCGTGGCCGACCAGATCCGTGCTGCTGATCGATAGCGCCAGCACATCGGTGACCCCGCGCTGGCCCAGGCGCTCCTCGTTGAGCGCGGTCAGCGCGAAGTCGAGCTCCAGGTCCAGCCCGACCGCGGAGTGGGTGAGCGCCTCGTAGAACGCCGGGCCGGGGGCGCTCTGGCCACCGGTGAGCGGGTGCGGGAAGGTGCGGCCCAGGCCCTTTACGTTGTCTTCGCTCGGCGAGTCATCGACCCCCTGGTAGCTCGCCGCGGGCAGCAGGCGCTCCCACTTCTTGCCAAACGCCGCATCAGCCAGCTTGCGCCCGTTCCACGCCTTGACCCAGCCCGGCGGCTCGGCGGCGTAGTAGCTGGTGGTCGTAAAGCCACCAAACTGATCGGAGAAAAAGTACGCTGTCCCGGTCTGCCCGCCGAGCAGCAGCGCCCCCCGCCCCTTGAGGGCGATCGCAACTACCTTGGCCGCCGGACTGGCCAGCCGCAGCTCGTCAAAGATCGTCGTCCCGAGCAGGTTCCGCGGCGAGGTCTCGTCCTCCGCGCCGCCGTCCTTTTCGCCCAGGACCTTGGCGCCGGGGTCAAACATCATCGCTTCGGAGCGGCCGCTCTGGCGATTGAACCACTTGTTCTGCTGCGGCGTCGCCGCAAACTCAATGCTTTCGCGCACTTGGCCAGAGCCGCAATCCGGCAGCGCTGCAGCGGCACGCGTCGCCCGACGCGAACCGCCAGCGAGCCGCTGGATGACAGCCGGATGACGGCCGGCGCGGCCGCCGTCTTGGCGAGCTACTTCATCGGGTGGGCGAGAAAGAACTTCATGACCTCATCGCCCCAGGTGAAGGCGTTGGGGGCCTTGCAGGGGACCGCGTACTGCGGGGCGTAAGGGTCGCTCTTGCTGCCGGGGAAGCAGTGGCCGCGGGCGCTGGCGAAGGGGCCATCGGAGACCGTCTCGTAGGCGTGATCGAAGGTCTCGATGACCGCGCCCTGGGGGCTGGTCCAGCGGTTGTGGGTGTAGCTGGCGTCGCCGCTAAGGACCTGCTTGCCGGTGGCCCCGTACTGCGCGATGGCGGCGTCGCGGATGCTCGCCATCGTCGAGTAGAGCACCGACATATCGGTCCGCCCAAGCAAAAACAGGATATCGGCCTGGCGCTTGGGAGTGCGGCCGCCAGCAAAGCAGGTGACCTCGCCAAACGAGCTGCCCTCGCCCGCCGCGGCCGGCGCGAAAGAGGCGAACAGATCCGCGGCGTCACACAGGAGCCGCCAGGTGACAAAGCCGCCGCGGGAAAAGCCGGTCAGGTGGATGCGCTTGGCATCGATGCGGAACACGCTGGCAAAAAGGCGCGTCATCGCCAGCAGCTTGGCATCCTCGGTCGGCGTCCAGGTCGAGCCGGGATAAGGGTTGCCAAACGGCGGCCCGGTCGGGGCGATGACCACGTACCCGTTCTGCCGCCCGAGCGCCCGCAGGTTGGTGTGTCCGTCCATGAACAGGCCGGTGCCGGTGTCGCCGTGGAGCTCGACGATGAGGCCACAGCCCGGGGCCAGGCAGCTGCTCGGAATGGTCGCGTCGACCCGCAGGCCGTCGCAGGTGTAGACGTGATCGCCAGCGCTGACGCTGTCGATGCAGCCGCTCGGCACAGGCGGCGGCGGCGGCGGCGCCAGATCCGCTCCACCATCGGGGCCGCCGCCGGCGTCGGCGTCCGCCGCCGCGGCGCTGGTTCCCGGCGAGCAGCCAGCTCCGGCAAGAAGAAGCGACATCGGCAGGGCAGCGGTGAGCGCGCGCATCCCCTGAGCATACAAGAACGCCCAAGGCGCTGCGCAGGCGACCGCGGACTGCCAATACTCCCGGCGAGATACCGAGTGCGCAGCGACTCCTAACAGGCATGAACGCCCCGCTCGCAACGACAGCTCTCGTTGGCGATCGGCTCGCCGCCGTGCAGGTGCCTGGCGCGGGCGGTGGGGGCCAGCGCGGCCGCTGGGGTTGATTTTTTCGCGCGGGCTTTGCATGCGCCCGCGCCGACGCAACGCCAGCGGGATACATCGCGCCGCCGAAGATTTTTCTCACCCGGACCGTCGGTCCTGAGCGCCGTCTTTCCTACGAAAGCGACTGTCCCCTAGCTTTGTCTACATTGTGACAAATAAACCATGCGGTATAGAATCCGAAGCTAACAGAATATGAACACCGTATTGGAGCCAGGAACGCTGGTTGGCCAGCGTTTCGTCGTCCAAGCCGCAGCCGGGCACGGTGGGATGGGGACGGTGTATCGCGGGCGTGACGTGCTGCGCGACGAGACTGTCGCCATCAAGCTTCTCGACGGCAACTTTCTACGCTCCGATGAAAACGAGCGTTTCGCCCGCGAGGTCCAGATCCTCGCCGAGCTATGTCACCCGGGCATCGTCTCCTATGTCGCTCACGGCGTAATCGGCAACGGCCAGCCGTACTTGGTGATGGAGTGGCTGCAGGGGGAAGAGCTGGCGCAGCGGATGCACCGCGCGCCGATGACCCCACAAGAGAGCTTGAGCCTTATCCGGGGAACTATCACTGAGTCAAAGTCACCGACGGGTGGGAGTTTAGCGGTGGGCGATGTATGAGTACGTAGGTGCTGGTCGCACAGATAACCACAGAAACAGAAGTAACCAAGGAACGGCCAAGCCGACTGGCTTGAATGAATTAATTATATTGTTCTTTAATTTCGGGTAGTTTCGCTTCAAGTTCCATGCGTGCGATCTTTTGATCGATAATATAGTCCCTCTTGCCCTGAAGTGTGGCAATCATAATGTTGATGCATTCAATTGCATTATAGAACGTGAATACTTCATGGGGATTAACAATTTCAATATGAGTAGCGAATGTATTATCACCCTCTGCGGTGTATGTTCTTTCATATAGAATTGGTCCCATTGGTCCTGATGCTATCCATAATGATCTTAATTTATCATTCTCCCTCGTAGACAATAACACCCCGCGCTTTCCATCTCCGTCTGGGATTCTGTCATGAATTTTATCTATTATTTTGTAAAATATGTTCGCATACTTATTAAAAAGATTGATTGAATTATTCAATTCATCATTAAGTTCAGCAACCATTTCGTTAAATTCCTCTGTCGTTAGATTTGGATTCATCTGCCGCCTTCATTTGTCGATTAAAAGAAGGCCGCCGAAGCAGACCTTCCCAAGGGGACTAATTTCTTGTCAAGCCTTATTAAACCGTCGGTGATTCTTTTTTCTTGTCTTCCCAATCCGGGGTGATTCCCTCCCCGTAAGCCAGCCATCCCGCCGAGACTCCCAGCGCACGCGCCAGCAATTCGACGGTATCGATCCCCGGCATGCTGTCGCCTTCCTCGATCTTCGAGAGGGTTGAGTATTTATCCCCGCCGAGACGAGTAGCCAGATCGCGCCGAGAAATGCCGCGCTTCTCTCGGGCCAGCCTTAATCGCTGGCTGAGCTTGCTAGAGAGCGGAACGTCCATCGGTGCCTTCCGGGTCACTTTGCGTCTGTAACATCGAATCTGATGCGTAATTCCGCATTAAAATTTGGACGATGCTAAATTTAGCATCAACATTCACGGCATGCCGAACACAACAACTCGCCCTATTTTTCGTCGCCGCCTGAAGATCTTCCCCTCCCTTCGTCGCCAGGTCCGGCTGCTGATTCGCCTGTGTGGGCGGATTGCAGCTCGCCGTGTGTTGTCCGCGCAGACGAGCGAGGGGAATCATGGCCCGCCCGCGCCGTAGGGGTCGCGCCGGCGACGACATGCCGGTCTTTGATGTCGATGGCCTGCCGTACATCGACGCGGGCTGGCTAGAGCGTCGCATCTACCGCGACTGGTCGCGCATGCAGCGCTGGCGACAAGAGGCACACCGCTTCTCGCAAAGGTCCGACTCCGACGGCAGGGAAACATGCAAGGCGTACCTGACCCAGGCGCTGCACATGAGCTACCGCGTAGAGAAGTGGCGCCGGTGGCTCGCCGTCACCCAGGCGGCGATCGTCGGCCTCCAGAAAGACAGCCGCACCATATTCGGCGAGCTGGTCAGGGAGCGCCGCACGGCTGCGGGCTTGAGTTTGATCGCGCTCGCGCGCCTAGCTGGTCTGGACGACAAGACGATCGCGAACGTCGAGCGGACCCGAATTTTCATCGCCCGCAAGACGATCGAAGCGCTGCTTGCCGTGCCAGCGCTGGGCTTGTCGTGGGCCGACGTAGGGCTGGAACTGCTGGAAGAAAACCCGGCCGACGGGAGGAGGCATAAGAGGCCGCGTCAGAAACACCCCGACAAATCATGACGAAGTGGCGAGCCCAAAAACCCCGTCGCTGATCTCTCGATATTGTCGTTGTCAGACCGTCGGGGTATGACTGCGCGCATGGACACCGACGGCGCGCTCAATCTGATTGATCTCGTGAAGCGCTTCCCCGATTCCGACACCGCGCGCACCTACCTAGAAAGCGTGCTGTGGCCGTCGGGTCCGATCTGTCATCACTGCGGCACCGTCGGCGAGTCCACCAAGCTGGAAGGCCGATCCTGCCGCACTGGTCTCTACCAGTGTCGGATCTGCGAAGGGCAGTACACCGTTACGTGCGGAACCATCTTTGAAAATACTAAAGTCGGACTTGATAAGTGGATGATTGCATTTTCGATTCTGTGCGCTAGCAAGAAGAGTATCAGCGCTTTGCAGATGAGTCGTATGCTCAAACTGTCGTATAAGAGCGCTTGGCATATGTGCCATCGTATCCGCCATGCTATGCAGAATGGAAACTTCAAGAAGCTGAACGGCGTTGTCGAAGTAGATGAAACCTATGTGGGCGGCAAGGCGAAGAATGCGCATAACGGTAAACCCGTACCTAAGAAAGTGCCCGTTGTTAGCCTGGTATCTCGGGATGGCAACATGAAGGCCCGCGTAGTTACTAGCGTAGACCACAAGACGATCAAGGCGACGCTGAAGCGTTTTGTTGAGCCGACCGCCGAGATCTTCACCGATGGCGGTACGCACTTCCCGGCGGCGGTGCAAGGCTATGCTGGCCATGAGACGGTCAACCACGACGCCAAAGAATACGTCCGCGGCGTGGTCCATATCCAGGGCTGTGAGAGCTTTAACGCGCTTCTGAAGCGCAGCCTGATGGGCGCGTGGCACGCGGTCAGCGAAAAGCACCTTCCGCGCTACGTCGGAGAGGTTGCGTTCCGCTGGGATTATCGTAAAGTGTCCGACAGCGAGCGGATTCTACAGGCGCTCAAGCAAGCGGAAGGCTGCCGGCTCACGTACCGGCAGTGCCGCAAGGTGAATCATGAACAAACCCAAGCGCAGGCAGGCTGAGAAGCCGCAGACCGATACTAAGCCGCACAGCGCAGCAGCGCACGACCTCATGGTGCCGGGACTCTGGCCGCTCACGCTAGAGCAAGCCCTGCGCATCGCCGCGTCTGCCCCACCTGTCCCTCAGCCTGAACCTGTTCCCCCCAAGAAACCCAAATCGTCACGCTAGCTCGGCTTGGCCGGGCCGCTCATCCAAGCCTGACCTATATGGACTTTGACTGAGTGATAGTTCCCCTTATCCGCCATGTCGCCGAGGCGCTCGATGTCGCGCACCGGCAGCACATCATCCACCGCGACCTCAAGCCCTCCAACCTGTTTCTGCGCGACGGCAGCATCGAGCAGGTCACCATCCTCGACTTCGGCATCGCCCGCCGCGCCCTGCACGCGACCTCGATGACGCGCACCGGCCTTGTCATCGGCACTCCCGAGTACATGGCCCCCGAGCAGGCCCGCGGCCAGCGCGACATCGAAGCCAGCGCCGACATTTTCTCGCTCGGCTGCGTCCTTTTTGAGTGCCTGACCGGGCAGCCGCCGTTTGTCTCGGATGTCATCGCGGGGGTGCTGGCCAAGATCCTGTTTGAGCCTGCTCCGTCGGTGCGCGCGATCCACCCGGGGATTCCGGAGTCGATCGACAAGCTGCTGGCCCGCATGCTGGAGAAGGAGCCCTCGGCGCGCCTGCAAGATGCCGGGCAGCTGCTGGCCGCGCTGGCCGAGCTTGACTCTGACTCTGTCACCATCTCATCCCTGCGGCTGCCCAAGGTGGTGCTGGAGCGCAGCGTCAGCTCGCCGGCCGAGCAGCAGCTGGTGAGCGTCCTTTTGTCCACCGTCCCCAGCCTCATCCCGGCCTGGGAGACCGATGCCACCATGACCGCGCCGGCGGATCTGGAGCCGCTGCAGGAGCTGCAGCGCGAGCTGGCCATCTACGGCGCCAAGGTCGAGATCCTCGCCGACGGCTCGATTGTGACGGTGCTCACCCAGCGCAACCACATGACCGCCACGGATCAGGCGAGCCAGGCAGCGCGCTGTGCGCTGGCGCTTACCCAGCGCTACCCCGACTCGCTCAGCACCCTGACCACCGGCCGGGCGCTGCTCGGCGGCCGCCTGCCGCTCGGCGCCGCCTTCGAGCGCTCGGCGCGGCTGCGCCAGGTCGGACTGAGCGCTGAAAACGCCCCCGATCGCGCTGCCGGCGAGGTCATCTTCCTCGATGGGGTCACCGCCGGGCTGCTCGATGCCCGCTTCGAGGTGCGGCGCCTCGCCGCCGGCGTCTACGTCCTGCGCGGCGAGCGGGTGAGCGTCGATGAGACCCGCTCCCTGCTCGGGCAGCCGACGCCGTGTGTCGGCCGCGATCACGAGCTCGCCATCCTCGATGTGCTGTTTACCGAGTGCAAAGAGGACTCGACCGCGCGCATCACCGTGGTCACCGCGCCGGCCGGCATGGGCAAGTCGCGCCTGCGCCACGAGTTCCTGCGCCGCCTCAAGGCGCGCCACGGTCCGGTCAAGGTGCTGTTTGGCCGCGGCGATCCGCTGCTCATCGGCTCGCCCTATGCGCTGCTCGGGCAGGCGGTGCGCCAGCTGTGCGGCATCCTGGAGCGCGACGATCCGGCGGCGCAGCAGGCCAAGCTGTGGCAGCACGTCCACCACCGGCTGCCCGAGACCGAGGTGCGGCGAGTCGTCGAGTTCATCGGCGCGCAGTGCGGCATCGGCTTCGCCGAGACCGAGAGCGTGCAGCTGCGGGCGGCGCGCAACGACGCGCGCATGATGACCGACCAGCTAAACCGGGCTTTCGTCGAGCTTTTGCGCGCCGAGTGCGCCGAGGGGCCGGTGCTGCTCGTCCTGGAGGACCTGCACTGGAGCGACGCGCCGACGGTGCGCCTCATCGACTCGGCGCTGCGCGAGCTGACCGAGGAGCCGCTGATGGTGCTGGCGCTGGCGCGGCCCGAGATCGAGTCGCTGTTTCCCCGCCTGTGGGCCGAGCGCCGCTGCCAGTGGCTGCGCCTGGAGGGGCTGAGCAAGAAGGCCAGCGAGCGCCTGGTGCGCCAGGTGCTGGGCAGCGCGACCCCAGAGGCGGTGGTGCAGCGCATCATCGAGCAGTCGGCCGGCAACCCGCTGTTCCTCGAAGAGCTCGTGCGCGCAGTGGCCGAAGGCAAGGGCCACGAGATGCCCGAGACGGTGCTGGCGATGCTGCAGTCCCGCCTGCTGCGGCTCGATCCCAGCGCCCGGCGCCTGCTGCGCGCCGCCAGCATCTTCGGCCAGACCTTCTGGCGCGGCGGGCTGCAGGTGCTCTTGCGCTCCGAGCCGGGGACGATCGACGTCGACCGCTGGATCCACCGCCTGGTCGAGTCCGAGATCCTGGAGACCCAGCGCGAGAGCCGCTTCCCCAACGATCCGCAGTACCGCTTCCGCCACGCCCTCCTGTGCGACGCCGCCTACAGCCTGCTCACCGTCGAGAGCCAGCAGCTCGGCCACCGCCTCGCGGTGCAGTACCTGGAGCAGATGGACGACGTCGACCCGCTGGTCCTGGCCGAGCACTGCGAGCGCGGCAACGATCTGACGCGCGCCGGCAGCCTGTACCTGCGCGCCGCCGAGCTCGCCCACCACCGCGGCGACGCCGACACCGCGGTCACCCGCGCCCGCCGCGGCCTGGACTGCGATCCCGACGAGATCGCCCGCCTGGGCCTTTTGGTCGTGCTGTGCCAGGTGCACCTGTGGCGCAACCAGTGGGATCAGGCGGCGGAGTTTGCCGAGGAGGTGATGCGGCTGTCCCCGCCCGGGAGCCCCTCGTGGGCGATCGCCGCGACGGCCAAGCTGGTCGACGCCCGCTACGTCCACCGCAACCGCTTCCTCAGCGCCCTGGAGGCGATCCGTCAGGTCGAGCCCGAGATCGACGCGGTGAGCACCATGGCCTTCGCGCTGGCCATCGGCATCTATCTGCTGGACTCGGCGGGCGAGTTCGCGCTGGCCGACAGCTGTCTGCAGCGCCTGCACGACATCGTCGAGCCGGTCGCCGACTACAACCCCATCGCGCGCGCCTGGATGAACCGCGCCCACGCCCACCGCGAGGCCTGGGTGCACGAAGACCCGTGGGCCGGGCTGTGCTACTCAGAGGCCGCGCGGGCGAGCTTTACCGAGGCTGGCCACACCCGCGGCGCCCTGGACGCGCAGGTCTTTATCGGCATGAACGCCTGGTATCTGGGGGCGACCGAGCGGGCCGAGCGTGAGCTGCGCGCCACGCTGGCGATGGGTGAGGATCTGGGGCTTGTGTCGTCGCTGCGCAGCCTGCTGTTTATTCAAGTCCTATGCGACCAGGGCAAGCTCGATGAAGCCGAGCAGCAGGCGCGGGCGCTGGCCGACACGACGCAGGCGGCGGATCTGACGCGCGGCCGGGCGCTGTGGGCGCTCGGCAAGATCCACTATCGGCGGGGTGAGTACGCAGCGGCGGAGCAGTCGCTGCACGAGGCGCTGCGGGCGTTTGTCGAGACGCCGCTTGACAGCGCCGCCGTGCAAGGGCTGCTCGCCCGGGTCCAGCTGGCCGACGGCCGCGCCACCACCGCGCTGGCCAGCGCCCAGGAGGCGATGCAGCGCTTCAAGCTCATCGGCTCCTTTGGATTTCGCGGCGCCCCGGTTCACCTGGTGTATGCGCAAGCGCTTGATGCCACCGGGAATCGTCCGCACGCTCGCCAGATCATCAAGCAGGCCCTGGAGCGGCTCCTGCGCCAGGCCGACAAGATCGGAGACCTGACCCTGCGCCGCTCCTTCCTCGATTCGGTCCCCGAGCACCGCCAGCTGATAGCGCTCGGCGACACCTGGGACGGACCCAGCACCTCCCCGAGCTGACTCGCCGAGCCCCCCCAGTGCCGCGGCGCGGCCGACTCCCGACAGCTCTTCAGGACCCAGGCCCGAACAGGGTATGATGAAAGAAATGTCTGATACCGTAAGCTACAATCTTTTCTCGCCAGGGGTCAGGGCATGTCCGCATCCTACTTACACGGCGATGCGCCGCGATGCGCCCCTGTACCGCCTGACCACCCCGACCGGGCAGCCGCTGTGGTACGTGACGCGCTATGAAGACGTGGCCGCGCTGCTGCGCGACAAGCGTCTGGTCAACGACATGCGCAGCGCGCTGACCGCTGAGGAGCTGGCGCGCCTGCCGGTGCCGGCTCCCTCCCATCGCTTCCTCACCAATCACATGCTCCACGCCGATCCGCCGCGCCACACCCGGCTGCGGAGCCTGGTCGGCAAGGCGTTCTCCCCGCAGCGCATCCACAAGCTGGCGCCGCGCATCAGCGAGCTGGCCGAAGCGCTGCTCGATGAAGTGGCGCCGCGCGGGGAGATGGACCTCATCGCCGACTTCGCGTTTCCGCTGCCGATCACCGTCATCTGCGAGCTGCTCGCGGTGCCGGCCGCCGACCGCTTCCGCTTCCGCGACTGGTCGACGCTCATCGTCTCGGCCAGCCAGATGACTCGGGACGCCGATGTGCAGCGGGTCGCCCCCGAGCTTGCAAGCTTCGCCGCCTACCTGCGCGAGATCATCGCTGCGCGGCGCGCCGCACCGGGGGACGACCTGCTCTCGGCGCTCATCGGCATGCAGGAAGCCGGCGATGTACTAAGTGAAGAGGAGCTGTGCAGCATGGTGGTGCTGCTGCTGGTGGCCGGGCACGAGACCACGGTGCATCTGATTGGCAACAGCCTGCTCACGCTGTGGCAGCACCCGCAGCAGCTCGCCCGGCTGCGCCAGGATCCGGCGCTCATCGAGACGGCGGTGGAGGAGCTGCTGCGCTACGAGAGCCCGGTGGAGACCGCCAACCGCCGCTGGGCGCGCGAGGAGATTCAGCTGCACGGCCAGACTATCGGGCGCGGCGATCTGGTCATCCTCGTGCTCACCTCGGCCAACCGCGACGAGGCGCGCTTTGCCGGTGCCGAAACCCTGGATCTGAGCCGCGCTCCCAACGAACACCTGGCCTTCGGGCTGGGCATCCACCACTGCCTGGGTGCTCCGCTCGCCCGCCTGGAGGGCAAGATCGCGCTCGGCGCCCTGCTGCGGCGCTTCCCCCAGCTGCAGCCGGCGGTCTCCCTCGCCGAGCTGCAGTGGATCCGCAGCTACTTCTTGCGCGGCGTCACCAGACTGCCAGTGCGCTTCTGAACGGACCTGCCGAGGACTTTGATGATAGCGCAGCTGCAAAAGGGGGTCCTTTTTGCCAACCGCTTTGAGATCGACCGCACCGCCGGCGCCGGCGGGATGGGAGTCGTCTACCGGGCCCGCGACTGCCTGACCGGCCAGATCGTCGCCCTCAAGGTCCTCAACTCGGCCGGCGCCGATCCGCAGGAGGGCGCACGCTTTGGCCGCGAGGTCCAGATCCTCGCCGAGCTGCGCCACCCCGGCATCGTGTCCTACCTCTGTCACGGGCAGAGCGCCTCCGGCCAGAGCTATCTGGCGATGGAGTGGCTGGAGGGGGAAGACCTGAACCAGCGGCTCAAGCGGGGACCTTTGTCGCTGCAGGAGGCGTGTCTGCTGCTCGGCCGCACCGCCGCCGCGCTCGCCCTGGCCCACGAGCGCGGCATCGTCCACCGCGACGTCAACCCGAGCAACCTGTTTCTGCCCGGTGGTGACCTCGGCAGCGTCAAGCTGCTCGACTTCGGCATCGCCCGCCGCAGCACCAATCCGGTGACCCACACCGGACTTGTCATCGGGACTCCCGAGTACATGGCGCCCGAGCAGGTGCGCGGGCAGCGCGAGCTCCTGCCCGCCGCCGACATCTTCTCGCTTGGGTGTGTGTTCTACAAGTGCCTGACCGGCAAGCCGGCCTTTGGGGCCGAGCAGATCGCGGCGCTGCTCGTCCGCATCCTGTTTGAAGAGCCGGTGCCCCTGCGCGAGCGCCTGCCCACGGTCCCCGAGTCGATTGTCGGGCTGCTGCGGCGCATGCTGCAGAAGGACCCGGTCCACCGTTTCGCCGACGCCGGTGAGCTCGTGGTGGCGCTGGCCAGCCTGGGCGATCTGCCAGCGCTGGCGCCGGCCGTGATGGATGCGCCGCCGCCCTCCCCTTTCGCCAACCACGAGCAGGTCCTGTACACCCTGGTCGTGGCGAGCCTAGCGCCCGCGGAAGAGGCCGCGCGGCCGACCGAGTCGGTGGTGCAGCCGGAGCGCGAGCTTGTCTCAGCCCTGCGCACGCTGGGGGTGCGGGCCGACTTTGTGGTCGGCGGCCTGCTGGTGGTGACCATCCCGCCGCGCGACAGCGCGACCGACCAGGTGGCGCTGGCGGCGCGGGTGGCGCTGCTCATCAAGGAGCGCTGGCCGGGGGCGACGGTGGCGGTCGCGACCGGCCGGGGGGCGGCGCACAGCGGCGCCACCGTGGGCGAGGTGGTCGACCGCGCTACGGGGATGCTGCGCAGCGAGATGCCGCCGGCCGATCCGGGCTCGACCGGGGTATATCTGGATGAGCTGAGCGCGCGCCTGGTCGCCGGGCGCTTTGAGGTGCTTGCGGTCAGCGCCACCGCGCGGCTACTGGGCGAAGCCAAAGATGCAGATGCCAGCCGGCCGCTGCTCGGCAAGCCGACGCCGTGCGTGGGCCGCGACGCCGAGCTGGCGGTGCTGGAGAGCCAGCTGCTAAGCTGCATCGAGGACTCCGAGGCCCGCGCCGTCATTATCACCGCGGCGCCCGGCATCGGCAAGTCGCGGCTGCGCCACGAGTTTCTGCGCCGCATCGAGAAGCTTGAGACCCACCCCGCGGTGTGGCTCGCCCGCGGCGACTTGATGGGCACCAGCTCGCCCTACGGCATCCTCGGCGACGCCCTGCGCCGGCTGAGCGGCCTGACCGGCAGCGAGCCGCCCGAGGTGCAGCGGCGCAAGCTGCGCGAGCGCATCGGCCAGCACCTGTGGACTAAAGCGCGCGCCGATGCCGAGCGGGTGGTCCTGTTCCTCGGTGAGCTGTGCGGCCTGCCGTTTCCTGAAGAAGAAAATCCGATGCTGGTCGCGGCGCGCCAGGATCCCAAGATCCTGCGCGACCGCATCCGCCGCGCCTTCCTCGACTGGCTGACGGCGGAGTGTGCGGTCGCGCCGGTCCTTTTGGTGATCGACGACCTCCACTTTGGTGATGGCCTCAGCGCGGCGCTGATCGACGAAGCGCTGCGCGAGCTGTCCGGGGCGCCGCTGTGCGTGCTGGCGTTCGCCCGGCCCGAGCTCTATCAGACCCTACCCAGGCTGTGGCACGGGCACAAGCTACAGGAGATCCAGCTCAAGGGGCTGGCCCGCCGGCCGTGCGAGCGGCTCGTCCAGCAGATGCTCGGCAAGCAGGTCGCCCCGGCGGTGATCGCGCGGATTGTCGAGCAGTCGGCCGGCAACGCGCTGTTCCTTGAGGAGCTTATCCGCGCCACTGCCGAGGGCAAGACCGACAGCCACGCCGAGACGGTGGTCGCCATGCTGCAGGCGCGCATCGGCCAGCTGGAGGCCGGGCCGCGGCGGGTGGTGCGGGCCGCCGCGGTGTTCGGCCAGACCTTCTGGCGCGGCGGCGTCGCCAAGCTGCTCGGCTGCGGCCCCGAGGCGCCCGAGCTTAGAAGCTGGCTGGCCGCTCTGGTCGGCGCCGAGGTCATCGAGCCGCACGCCGCCACCCGCCTGGCCGCAGAAGAGGAGTACGGCTTCCGGCACGGGCTGGTGCGCGACGCCGCCTACGGGCTGCTCACGCCAGAGGACCTGCTCACCGGCCACCGTCTGGCGGCCGAGTTCCTGGTGGCGGCCGGCGCGCGCGCGCCGGCGCTCATCGCCGATCACTACGAGCGCGGTGGCGACCGGGCCGCCGCCGCCCGGTTCTACGCGCGCGCCGCCGAGCAGGCGCTGAGCAGCGCTGACAGCCAGAGCGCCCTGCAGCACGTCGCGCGCGGCCTGTCCTGCGACGCCGATGCCGAGACCCTGGCGCTCTTGCGCAGCGTCGAGGTAGCCGCGTGGCGGCGCCTGAACCGTTTCGACCGCCTGTACGAGCTTATCCCCACCGCCCTGCCGCTGCTGCGCGCCGGCACCCGCGCCTGGAGCCGGACCCTGTCGGTAGCGGTGCTGGCGGCGACCCTGGGACCGCCGGCCTGGCGAGCCAAGGTGCCCGAGCTTATCCAGATGCTGCTCGGCGCCGCGCCCGAGCCGGATGCGCGCGTGCCCTATGCCGAGGCGCTGGCCTTCATGGCGCTGGCGCTGGCGGCGGTCGCGCCGCGAGCCGTCATCCAGCCGGTCCTCGGGCGCCTGCAGTCCGTGGTCGAGCTGAAGGCCGAACACGATCCGACCTTCAGGCGCTGGTATCTTCTGCCCTACTATCAGAACGTCCACTACCGCGAGCCGCGGCCCTACAGCACCTTGATCGGCGCCGAGGAGGGAATCGCCCTGGCGCGCGTCGCCGGCGACCGCCTGATCCACGTGTCGCTGTCGATTACCCAGAGGGCCTGCAAGTTCTTCGAGCTGGGGGACATCCCAGCGGCGCTGCGCACCCTGCGCGAGACCGAGAAAGAGGCGGCGCAGGTGGACGGCTTTGTGTCCGAGCTGACCCGCCAGACCCTGGCCCGGGTGCTGTGTGAATCGGACGAGCCGGGGGCGCTGGACCAGGCCGTCCGCTACGGCCAGGCGGCGATCGACAGCCCCGGCAGCGCCTCGATGTTTGTCGGCATGGCCCATAACACGCTGGCGCGGGTGCAGCTCAAGCGCAACCAGCCCGCAGTGAGCGAAGCGACCCTGGCGTATAAGGCGCTGGAGGCGGCGCCGCTGCACAGCGTGGAGCCCGCCGCGACTCTGGTGTGGTCGCTGCTGGCCAGCAGCACGCCGGCCGAGGCGCTGCCCGTGGCGGAAAAGGCGCTCGCGGTGATCGCCGCCTACGGCGGAGCCGGCTACGCCGAGGTGGAGCTGCGGCTGGCCGCCAGCACTGCCTTCCATGCCGCCGGCGCGCTCGCCCGCGCCCACGCCGAGCTGCGCGCCACCCTGGAGCAGATCCGCCTCCGCGCCGATGACATCGTCGACCCGGTGTGGCGGCGGAGCTACCTCTGTCTCAACCCGCACTGCGCCACCGCGCTGCGGCTGGCCGCCGAGTGGGGGCTCGCGGAGACCAGCGCCGGCGCCTAGCCGGACCGCTTGCGACCTACAGGTTGAACTCGACCCCTTCGCTGCGCAGCTGCTCGCGCGCCGCGTAGCTGTCCCGGCAGGCCGGCAGCGACTCGTTTAGCAGCAGGGTGGCGCTGATCGCGCCCAGCACCGTGAAGACGCTGAGGATGGAAAAGACTCCCGAGAAGAAGCTGAACAGCGTCCAGCCGGCGACCAGCAGCGCCAGCGCCACCGAATAACCGATGGCCAGCTTCTGGGTGCGCGGCTCGACCCGGGCCACCCGGAAGGCGACCACCGCGGTCGTCGCGCCGAGCACGGTCAGCGCATAGATCGCCTTGTCGTACGGCGGTCGCCACTGCATGAGCATCGTGCTCTGCAGGCCGAGCAGGACGAGCAAGCAGCTCTCGACTCCGAGCACGGTGGCCGCGGCGGTGAGCATATCGGGACGACGGGCGCGCTGGGTGGGATCGGGGGTCTGGGAAAAAACGCTCGGGCCAAGTTCCATAGGAGCCGCTCCTTCTTGTGCGCTGACTCCTATATCACGGTGCGGAGCTTTTCCCCAGACCCCTGCGGGCAAGTCCGGAGCCGCGCGGCCGGGCATCCGCTAGGGCGAACGGTTTAGCAGGATCGAGACCAGGCCCTGACTCTCTGCGCCCATGATGAAGTCGGCCTTGCCGTCACCGTCCATGTCATCCATCGCCAGCGGTCCGGAGCCGCGCTTGCTCAGCCACAGCTGCGAGGGGAAAAAGGCGCCGTCGCCAAAGCCCATGAGCAGGCCCACCTGGGGCGAGCCCTCGCACGAGACCGCCAGATCGACGCGGTTGTCGTGGTCGAGATCGCGGGCGAACACGCTGGTGGGATAGCTGCAGGTCGCATACGAGACCGCGGTCGCCAGCTTTCCTGCCCCAATGCCGAGCAGCACGCTGATGCTGTTGCCATCGCTGCTGGTGACCGCGAGGTCGGCCTTGCCATCGCCGTTGAGGTCAGAGATGGTCAGCCCGGCCGGCGTCTTGCCGACGGCGTAGCTCTTGGCGGTGGCAAAGCCTGTGCTGGTTGCCAGCAGCACGCTCACCACGCTGGTGTCCGAGCCGCTGGCAACCAGATCGGCCTTGCCGTCGCCATCGAGATCGCCGGCCGCCAGCGCCGCCGGCGACTTGGCCACCGAGTAGTTCTTGGCCGCGCCGAGCGCGCCGCCGCCGGTGTTGAGCAGCACGCTCACGCTGTCGGCGTCAAAGTTGCTGGTCGCCACGTCCGGCTTGCCGTCCCCGTTGAAATCAGCGATGACCACGCCGCTTGGGCTGCTGCCGCAGGCGTAGCTCACCGCGCTGCGGAAGGACCCGTCGCCGTTGCCGAGCAGCACGCTGACGTTAGAGCTGTCGTAGTTGCTGACCACGAGGTCGGTCTTGCCATCGCCGTTCAGATCTCCGAGCTCCATTGCCCCCGGCCCCTTGCCAACCGTGACGGTCTTGCCCGCGGCAAAGCGGAACAAGCGCCCCCCGAGCAGGACGCTCACGGTGCCGGTGTCATAGCTGGCCGCCAGCACGTCCAGCTTGCCGTCGGCGTTGAGGTCGGCGACCTTGAGCGCTGACAGCGTCGTGCCGCCCGGCAGGAACTGCGGGTCGGCGAAGCTGCCGCTGCCGTTGCCATAAAGGACGCGCAAGCCGCCGGGCGTCCCGCCGGAGCTGCTCGGTGCGGTCAGAATGTCCAGCTTGCCGTCGCTGTCGAAGTCGGCGAGCTGGAACTGGTCGAGACCGTCGGTCTGAAAAAAGAGCGCCGCGCCATAGGTCCCATCGCCATTTCCCGGCAGCACATACTGCGTCGAACCATAGGAGCCAACCACCAGATCCGGCTTGCCATCGCTTGTGACATCGCCCAGGACCAGCGTCTGGCTGCCACCGCTCGGCCCGACGTCAACCATCGCCGCGAAGGTTCCGTCGCCCTTGCCGAACATCAGGCCGGCTGCCCCGCCCGAGCTCTTGGAGATCGCCAGGTCGAGGTTGCCGTCGCCGTTAAGATCAGCCACGATCAGGCCGTGGATGTAGCCGGAGAAGGCCGAGCGCTTGGGGGCCGCCGTATCAAAGGTCCCATCGCCCTTGCCGGAGAAGACCTTGACATCGCCGCTGGAAGAGAAGGTCAGAAAGTCCGCCTTGCCGTCCCGGTTGAAGTCGGCAATCGCAGTCTGACCGCTGTAATCATTAAGCGCCGACAGCGGCACGCTGGTGAAGGTGCCGTCTCCCTTGCTGAGCAGGGCGGTCGAGCCCGTGAATGAAAATGAGCTCGCAGGACTGGCCAGCAGGTCCGCCTTGCCATCGCCGTTCAGATCTCCCAAGGTGAGGATGTTGCTGAGGCTGGCCACCGCGATGTCGCTACCCGCCTTGAACGTTCCATCGCCGTTGCCCAAAAGCACGGTGACGGTAGCGCCGTAGTACTGCGTCACCGCGACATCGCGCTTGCCATCCCCGTTGAAATCGGCAACAAGCAGATTGAGCGGCGAGGCCCCGGCGGCAGTCAGCTTGATATCCTGCAGCGTGCCATCGCCGTTGCTGAGCAGGGCCACCACCTGATTGCCAGATATCGACAGCACGTCCGGCTTCGCGTCCCCATTGAGATCGGCGGTGACCACATCGCCAAGCTGAGTCGACACGGGTAGCACATTGGCCGCCTGCGCCTGCATGTGATCGGAGTAGTAGTAAAATAGATCGCTGCGGGTAGCCGACTTGCCGTCGGGGTGGGTCACGGTGACCGGCACCCGGCCGAACGCCCCCGGCTTGCCCGGCAGATAGAAGGACAGCTCGGTGCTGGAGCGTAGGTTCACCCAGCCGACGTCAATCCCGGCGACGCTGACCTTGGCCCCCGGGCGAAAGTTCTTGCCGGTCAGGGTGACCGAGATGCCACCGGTCGCCGAAGCAGTATTGGGCGCCATGGCGACAAGCTGTGGCGGGGTCCCAATCAGCGGCTGGACGAGGGCGGCAGGCTCGGTCGGCGCGCCGAGCAGCGCGGCTTCCGGTTCGCCGACTCCGCAGGCCGCACACAACGCCACGCTCAGCGCCCCGCTCCAGGGTCCCCAAGCTGCACGGACGAAAGCGGCTAAGAGCACGGGGCCAGTTCTGGTCGGAATGAGCTTCATGACAGTCTCCTGATGGTGAAGAAGGCGTACTTTAACAAACCGCTCCGACATCACCAGCAGCAGCTGCAACCTGGAGGAACCCAGCTCCCGTGTTCGCCCCTCATACCGGGCCCTGCAACGCCCTACATCCCAAAAGGAATCTGCTTGCGCAGCGCCCCGCACGATAGGGGCCTCCAGCAATTCCCTGCGCCTACCCAGCGCGCCGTGATCTGGCTCACGGAAGGAAAAGGAGAATTAGCAGACTCTTTATTCTCGCTTGCGGAACGCAATAACCCCGCAACGACCCACGCTAGATCGGCAGCAAGCAGCCTTTACACGCCCTGCAATCCCTAGTAATATAGCCAACCAAGATGCTAGGGTCACATGGCTGCTCGGATTAAAGGTGCATCACTTATCAATACTATCGGCATCTTGCGCGAAGTATTAGGTGTTGCTCGGTTTCAGGAAATCGTCGCGCTCTGCCCACCGCCGACCCAGAATCTCATTCGGCGCACCTTGATCGCCGTGGAGTGGGTGGCGCTGGACCAGTGGGCGCCGTTTGTTCAGACGATTTTCGAGTACATCTGCCGCAAGGACGAGCACCAGTTCCGGCGCCTGATGCGCGCGGTCTGCAAGCGCGACTTTAGCACCCTGTACCGCAGCTACATAGCCCAGACCTCGCCGCAGGGCGTGCTCGAGAAGTCCTCGACCATCTGGTCCTCCTATTTCGACAGCGGCAGCTTGGTCCTGGCGCCCGTAGAGCCCGGCCAGGACCCGCTGCAGCCGATCCTGCAGATGCGCGATCTGGAGACCAGCTATCCGGTGTATGCGATGACCATGCATGCATATCTTGAGCAGCTTATGATCATGACTGGGGCGCAGCGCTGCACGATCCGTCGTGCGCACGAGCAGCTCGAAAACAACAAACTCTCATGTGACTACATCATCAATCTCGGTACCTGACACGGAGGCCTCGGCAAGATTCCGCGGGCGGAATCAACTCAGTTTCGCGCTAGGGTCCAGGCATTGGGATTGATGTGAAAAATAGGCGGCGGATTTGCTTAACAACGCGGGGCGCCGGTCTTTATAGCTGGAGTAATAGATGTCAGTGCAAATGGGTACGGTCGACCGAGGCTATCTGCTCCTTGAGCAGCTGGGCGAAGGGGCGATGGGGACCGTATACCGGGCTTCACAGCTGGTAGATCGGCAGGTTGTCGCCCTCAAGCTGGTCCCACGCCAGCTGGCCAGCGGCGATGAGCTAAGCGAAGACCTGGAGGTCCAGTACCGACTGGCGCTCGCCCGCGAGTTCCAGACCCTGGCCTCGCTGCACCACCCCAACGTCATCCGGGTGCTGAACTACGGCTTCGATCAGACCTACGGGCCGTACTACATCATGGAGCTCCTGGTGGCGCCAAAGACGCCGCTGGAGGCCGGCCTGGGTCAGTCCGATGAGACGCAGATTCGCCTTATCGCGCAGCTCCTGCGCGCCCTCTCGTATATCCACCAGCGCGGCGTCATCCACCGCGATATCAAGCCAAGCAACGTCCTTGTCGTCGATGGCGAGCTAAAGCTTCTCGATTTCGGAATCTCTGTAGAAAAGTTTGAAAAAGCGGAGTTTGCCGGCACCGCTGAGTACATGGCTCCCGAGCTGCTGCGCGGCGGCCAGCCGAGCGTCTCCTCTGACCTATACGCGGTGGGCCTGCTGTTTCACCACATGCTCACCGGCAACCTGCCCACCAATACGCCCAGCATGGGCCGGGTGCTGCAGTCGCTGCTCGATGACGATGTGAGCGCGGCTGGGGAGGCGGACGCGGCGCCGCCGTCCGATCTCGATGCAATGAACGATCGCCTGGCGGGCTTGCTGGACGACGATCTCGAGGGCGGCCCCGAGCCGCCGCCGCCGGCGCTAGATCTGTCGCCCGAGATCGCGGCGCCGCTGCGCGCCATCCTGAGCAAGCTGCTCGCACCGCAGGTCGAGGACCGCTACGCCAGCGCCAACGACGTCCTGCGCGACCTGTCGGCGGCGGTGACCTTCGAGCTCCCGGTCGAGACCGTGGCCACCCGCGAGAGCTTCCTGCGCGCCACCATGCTCGTCGGCCGGGATGCCGAGCTGGCGGCGCTGAAGCAGGGCATCGAGCACGCCCGCAGCGGCACCGGCAGCGCCTTCCTGGTCGGCGGCGAGAGCGGCGTCGGCAAGTCCCGCCTCATCGCCGAGCTGCGCACGCTCGCCCTGGTCTACGGCGCCTGGGTGGGGGAAGGTCAGAGCGTCAGCGAAGGCGGCTACTACTATCAGGAGTGGCTGCCGCTGCTGCGCGCGCTGTGCTTCCGCGTCGACCTGACCGATGCCGAGGCGGCGGTGCTAAAAGGTCTGCTGCCCGATATTGACCGGCTCCTTGGCCGAGAAGTACCAGACGCGCTGGCGACCAGTCCCCAGGACGCGCCGCTGCGCGTCTTCGCCACGATAAGCGGCCTGCTGCAGCGCATCACCAAGCCGCTGGTGCTCGTGCTAGAGGACCTGCACTGGATACGCAGCGAGAGCTTGGCGCTGCTGCAGCGGCTCAGCAAGCTGGCGCCGCAGGTGCCCCTGCTGGTCGTTGGAACATTTCGCTCTGATGAGAGCCCGACGCTCCCGAACTCCCTGCCCGAGATGAGCCTGCTCCAGCTCAGGCGGCTAAGTGCCGCCCAGATCGCGCAGCTCAGCGAGTCCATCCTGGGCACGGTAGGCCAGCGGCCGGAGCTGGTCTCCTATCTGGAGCAGCAGACCGAAGGCAATGCCTTCTTCATCGTCGAGATTGTCCGCACGCTGGCGGAAAATGCCGGCGAGCTTGCCCGCATCGGCCAGGGCGAGCTGCCCGAGTCGGTGCTGACGCTGGGAATCGAGCGCATCATCGAGCGCCGAATCGACCACCTCCCCGACTCCTTCCGACCGTGGGTCGAGTTCTCGGCGACTCTGGGAAGAAAGCTGGAGCCGCTGGTTCTGGAACGAGCGTTTCCCAGCATCCCCTTGCGCTCGTTCCTCATCGAGTGCGCCAACGCCGCCGTGCTGGAGAGCCAGGGCACCGACTGGCGCTTCGCCCACAACAAGCTGCGCGAGACCATCCTGCGCCGCCTCAACCCGGAGCGCCGCAAGCGCCTCCACCAGGAAGTCGGCGAGGCTCTCGAGTACATCCAGCTGGGTGATAGTCGCAATGACCAGAGCGCGACGCTGGCCTACCACTTCGAGCAGGCGGGCCTGATCGAGCGAGCGCTCCGTTATTACGTGCGCGCGGGCGATAACGCGACGACACTTTACCTCTATGAGGATGCGCGCACGCACTACGGCAGCGCCAAGGGCCTGCTGAAACAGCTCCCGCAGACTCCAGAGCTGCAGCGCCTGCACATCGATCTGCTGCTCAAGCAGGTCCATGCCGGACTGATAAATGATGCCAGCCAGACGCAGTTCCGCCGTCTCGCCGAGGCGCGGGCCCTGCTGGAGTCGCTGACCACGGCCGGTGCTGCGGTCGAGTCGGACCGGCTGCGCATGGCGCGGGTGGACTATTATTACGGCCGCGTCTACCACTACGGCGGCCAGCCCAGAGATGCGCTGGTCTACTATCAGCGCGTGCTGCCGGTCGCCAGGGAGTTCGCCGACCAGGAGCTGCTGGTCATGCCCTCTTATGCAATCGGTGGGGCGCAGTTACTCAAGGGTCACTTTGGTACGGCGCAAGCCATGCTCGAGCAAGCCATCGAGCCGATGCTGCGGCACCAGGGGCCCAGTATCGAGACCCTGCGCTGCCTGCTTTATCACTGCGTCACCCTTGCGGCTACGGGCCATGGCCAGCAGGCCCTCGACGGTCTGGCGCGCGCCCAGCAGTGGGCGGACCGCAGCGACCAGCAGTCGTATAAGGCCAACTTCCTGCTCATCTACGCCACTGCCTGCCTGATCCTTGGCGACTGGCCCAAGACCCTGCAGGTCGCCGAGCAGCTGCTGGAGCACGCGAAAAAGACCAGTGAGGCGCTGTACGTTTTCGGGGCGCTTGACCAGATAGCGTGGCCGCAGAGCCACCTCGGCCTGCATCGGCAGGCCCTGGAGAACCGCACCCGCGCGGCCGAGATGCGACGCGCCATCGGCGGCGGCATCATCGGCGACTGGTTCGAGGCGGGCGAGGCCGAGATTCTCCTTAACGCCGGCCGCCCGGAGGACGCGCTGCTGCAGGCGCAAAAGGTTGCGGCCAGCTCGGAAAAGGCGGATCTGCCGTTCTCGCAAGCGGTTGCCGAGCGGGCTTGGGCGTGCGCACTGGCGCGTCTTGGTCGGAGGATGTCGGAGGTCGAGCTTCACTTCAAGACGGCGCTTGCGATCTGCCAGAGCACCGAACAGATCAAAAACAGCTCCCAGACCGAGCTGTGGTGGGGCCGCATCTGCCGCGAGCGGGGCGACGAGACAGCTGCCCAGCGGCACTTTGCCGAGGCCCGGCGTAAGATTGAGTTTGGCGGCTATGAATACGCGCTAGCAGAGATTCGCCGGTTCGCCACTGAGCAGTGAGGCGGTTACGCTAGAGACGCAGACGCGAGCGCGGCGCGCTCGCCCGCCAGGGCAGTTTGCAGATTTTGCGCCGGGGCATCTCAGGCCTGACGACTGCGTCTCGACCTTCGGCCCGCCATGCCCGGGGGCCTGGCAGCCACGATGTAGTTAGACTTTAGGTTGGCCTATGAGTATTGAAGAACTGGGGGCGGGCGCGCGGCAGTCAGCGTCATCAGCTGACGAATCCATTGCCGTTGTCGGCATGTCCTGCCGATTTCCCAAAGCTTCCAGTATCGCTGCATTCTGGCAGCTGCTCTGCGCTGGCGGCGATGCGATTACCGAAGTGCCCCGGGATCGCTGGGACGCGGCCAGCCTCTATGACCCCGACGTCTTCGCCGCTGGCCGCTGCAACTCGAAGTGGGGCGGCTTTGTTGACCAGATAGATCTTTTTGATCCGCTGTTCTTTGGCATCTCTCCTAAAGAAGCAGTGCAGCTGGACCCGCAGCAGCGGCTCCTGCTGCAGCTCTCCTGGGAAGCTCTGGAGGATGCCGGAATCCCCCCCGACAGCTTGAAGGAGAGCCGGACCGGCGTCTACTTCGGCCTGATGTGGGTGGACTATCTGCTGCTCATTCACGCCGCCGGTCTGGGCGCACTCACCCAGCACACGGTGCTCGGCGCCTTTCACAGCTTCGCCGCCAATCGGGTCTCCTACACGCTCGGCCTGCAGGGCCCAAGCCTGGTGGTCGATACCGCCTCGTCGTCGTCCCTGGTCGCCGTGCACCTGGCCTGCGAGAGCCTGCGCCGCGGCGAGACCCACCTCGCGCTCGCCGGCGGCATCAGCCTGAACCTGCACCCGAGCAGCATGATCATGATGGCCAAGACCGGCGCCCTGTCGCCCGACGGGCGCTGCCATACCTTCGATGCGCGCGCCAACGGCTATGTCCGCGGGGAAGGCGGCGGGGTCGTGGTCTTGAAGCGGCTCGCCCAGGCCCTGGCGGAAAACGACCCGATCTACTGCGTCATTGGCGGCAGCGCGATCAATAACGATGGTCCAAGCGAAGGGATTGCCGCGCCCAACCGGCAGGCGCAACAGGACGTCCTGCGCCAGGCCTACGCGCGCGCCGGCATCCTCCCTACAGAGGTCGACTATGTAGAGCTGCACGGCACCGGCACCCCGCTCGGTGATCCCATCGAAGCGGCCGCGCTCGGCCACGTCGCCGGCAGCGGGCGCCCGGCCGAGCGCCCCTTGCGCGTGGGCTCGGTAAAGACCAACATCGGCCACCTTGAGCCCGCGGCCGGCATCGCCGGGTTTATAAAGACTGCGCTCAGCATCAAGCACCGTCAGCTGCCGCCGAGCCTGCACTTCCAGCGGGCAAACCCGCAGATCCCGGCGGAGCTCCGGCTGCAGGTCCAGCAGACGCTGACCGCGTGGCCGACGTCGGCGCGGCCCGCCTTGGCCGGGGTGAGCAGCTTCAGCCTGGGGGGGACAAACTGCCATGTGGTGCTGCAAGAAGCGCCACAGCCGCTCGAAAAGAGCCTGAAGCCGCCCAGCCCGAGCCCCGGTGGACTCGGTGAGTCTGCGCAGCCCTGTCAGGTCGAGCCGAGCGGCGCCGTCGCTGAGCCAGCCGCCGCGGCGACGCCCTACCTGCTGCCGCTGTCGGCGCGCAGCGCGGCGAGCCTGCTCGAGCTGGGGCGCGAGCATCAAAAGCTCCTCGCCGCCAGCCCAGAGACGCTCCCGCAGGATCTCGCGTACACGGCCAGCGTCCGCCGCAGCCATCACTCGCATCGCCTGGCGCTGGTCGGAGCCACGCCGGCAGAGCTGCAGACCGCGCTCGCCACCTACTGCGCCCAAGGGTCGCCGGCACCGCCTTTGGCGCCGGGTCAGCGGCCCAAGGTCGTGTTTGTGTTCTCCGGCCAGGGCTCGCAGTGGCTGGGCATGGGCCGCCAGCTCCTGCGCGAGGAGCCGCAGTTTCGCGCCGTCATCGCGGCGTGCGACAGGATCATCCAGGCCGAAGCCGGCTGGTCGCTGGTAGCAGAGCTGATGGCCGCGCCGACCGACTCGCGGCTGGAGCGGATCGAGATCGTTCAGCCGGCGCTAGTATCGCTGCAGATTGCCCTGGCCGCGCTCTGGCGCTCGTGGGGCGTGACCCCCGCCGCGGTGGTCGGCCACAGCATGGGGGAAGTCGCGGCGGCGCAGGTCTGCGGGGCCTTGAGCCTGCAAGACGCCCTGCGCATCATCTGCCGCCGCAGTCAGCTCATGCAGCGCCTGAGCGGCCAGGGGGCGATGGCCATGATCGAGCTAGGCAGCGCCGAAGCGCAGCCGCTGCTGCGGGGCCGCCAGGACCGCCTGGCGATCGCGGCGGTCAACGGGCCCCGCTCGACCGTCCTGTCGGGCGACCCCCGGGCCCTGGATGAGGTGCTGGTCCAGGTCGAGCAGCAGAAGCGGTTCTTCCGCCGGGTACAGGTCGAGGTGGCCTCTCACAGCCCGCAGATGGAGCCGCTGCGCGCCGACCTGCTGGCCGCGCTTTCGGCAGTTGCGTCGCAGGCGGTGACGACGCCGATGCACTCGACCGTGCTCGGCACACAAGTCACAGAAGGGATGCTGGACGCGGCGTACTGGTGGCGGAACCTGCGCGAGCCGGTGCTGTTCTGGCCGACGGTTGAGCGGCTGATGCAGGACGGCCATGAGCTCTTTGTCGAGCTGAGCCCGCACCCCATTGTCGTCCCGGCGCTTCACGAAGGACTGGCAGCGACCGGGCGCAGCGGCACGGCGCTTGGGAGCTTGCGCCGGGAACAGCCGGAGCGGCGCTGCTTGCTGGAGACCCTGGGCGAGCTCTACGTCCGCGGTCAGGAGGTGGCCTGGGCGCAGCTGTACCCCGCGGGCGGCCGCTGCATCCAGCTGCCGGCCTACCCCTGGCAGAAAGAGCGCTACTGGATCACCGAGGCCGCCGGCCCGTCGGCGCCGGCCGCACCCAGCTTGCCGACCCCACAGCCCGCGCCGCCCCCGCCCGAGTCGCCGACGAGCCGCGAGGCAGGCAGCTTCCTCACGGTAGAGTGGCGGCCACTGGCCGACCCAGCGCAGCGGCAAGTGAGCCGGACGACAGGCGGCACCTGGCTCGTCTTTACCGGCGACAGCCCTGTCGGTCAAGCCGTGCTGGCCGGCCTGCGCGCCGCGGGAATGAACTGCCTGCAGGTCGAGCCGGGCGGCCACTTTCAGCGCCTCGCGGCGGGCCGCCTGCAGCTCGATCCCAGCCGGCCCGAGGACTACCTGGCGGTGCTGCGGGAAGCGGGAAGCGACGGGGAGTGCGCGGGCGTGCTGCACCTGTGGAGCCTTGGCGAGGACCCGACGCCGACCCTGGAGAGGCTGGACCCCGAGCAGCTGCGGGGGAGCCGCAGCGCTCTGCTGGTGGTCCAGGCGCTGCTCCAGACCGGGTGGCGAAGTCTGCCGCGCTTGTGGCTCGTGAGCCGGGGGACCCAGGGGGTCGTGCGCGGCGATGCGGCCAGCGCGCTGGCGCAGGCGCCGCTGTGGGGGCTGGGTCAGGCCATCAGCACCGAGCACCCGCAGCTGGTGTGCACTGCAGTCGATCTGAGCGCCGCCCCAAGTCCCCAGGAAGCGGCGGCGCTGGTCAGCGAGGTGCTCGGGCCCGGCCTGGCCGAGGATCAGCTCGCGCTGCGCGGCGCCGTCGCCTATGTCCCACGCCTGGTCCGCAGCGGGCGCGGCGCGCTGTCGGAGGCTGAGCCGGCCCCCCTTGCGGAAGACGGAGCCTACCTGATAGAGGGCGGTCTGAGCGAGCCGGGCCTGGCCACCGCGCAGTGGCTGGTCGAGCGCGGCGCTCGCCACCTCGTGCTATGGGCGGACGGCGAGCCGGCGGCGCGCGAGCGCCAAGTCCTAGGGCGCTTGCAGGCGGCCGGGGCGCAGATCGTGACCGAGTGCCGCGAGCTCGCCCCGTGCGAAGCGGTGGCGGCGATCCTCGGCCAGCTGCGCCAGCGCCGGCTGCCGCTGCGCGGCGTGGTGCTCGCCGGCGAGAGCGCGGCGCCGGCCTCGCCGCGCAGCCTGCACGAGGCTCCCTTCCCCCAGGCGCTGGCGGCGCAGCTGCAGCGCGCCTTCTGCCTGCACAGCTTGACGACCGAGGAGCCGCTGGACTTTTTTATCTGCTACTCCGCCCTCGCGCCGCCGGACAGCGGAAGTCACCGCCAGCTCCGCCTGGCCACCAGCGCCTTCTTCGATGCCCTGGCCGAGTATCGTCAGCGCCGCGGCCAGCCTGCGGTCAGCGTCCGCTGGGGTGAGGTCCCGGCGAGCGCTCGGGACGCCGACCGCGCCGACCGCGCCGCGCCGGCGTCGCCCGGGGCAGCCGGGGAAAAGTCCAGGCAGGGCTTGTTCCGCTTGCTGCGCGGCGCCCCAGCGCGGCTAACCTTGATGAACCTGGACGTGCGCCAGCTGCTCGAGGCGCAGCCCAGCCTGGTCGGCTCCAGCCTGTGGCAGGAGCTCGGTCGCGAGCGCGCCCCGTCCCCGGGCAGCGCCGGCGGAGCACCGCTGCACAAGGAGCTTGTAGGAGCGCGGCCGGCCGAGCGCGCCGCCCGTGTTGAGGAGCACCTCCGGCGCCAGCTCAGCCAGGTCCTGCGCCTGGAGCCGACGCGCATCGAACGCCAGGTACCGTTTAAGAAGCTCGGCCTGGACTCGCTCATGAGCTTCGAGCTGCGAAATCGCCTGGAGGCCAGCACCGGGGTGAGTCTGTCCGCCGTGCTGCTGTTCACCTATCCGAACCTGGCCGCCCTGACCAGCTACCTGCTCACCGCGCTGGGTCTGAGCACCCCGCCCGAGCCGCCGCCGCCCGCCGCCGCGCCCGCGCCGCCCAGCCCGGTCGGCGCCGACCTCGACGAGCTCTCCGAGGATGAGCTGGTGTCCCGCCTGAGCCAGAAGCTTTTGAACGCCAAGCCGAGGTCCAAATGAGCACCAGCGACCTGCGCGAACTCCTCAAGCGCTCCCTGCTCCGGATCGAAGAGCTGGAAGCCAGCCTGGAAGAGCAGACCCTGGCCGCGCGCGAGCCGATTGCGATCATCGGCCTGGGCTGCCGCTTCCCCGGCGGCGGCGGCGACCCGCAGGCGTTCTGGTCGTCGCTTCTGCGCGGGGTCGACGCGATAGGTGAGATTCCGCCCGCCCGCTGGCCGGCCAGCTTCCCGCGGCCGACGCAGCCGGCCGCGCGCTGGGGCGGACTGCTGGAACAGATCGACCAGTTCGACGCCGAGTTCTTCCAGATCTCACCGCGCGAAGCCGTGAGCATGGACCCCCAGCAGCGGCTGCTCCTGGAGGTCGCCTGGGAGGCCATGGAGGACGCCGGGCAGCTGCCCGAGCAGCTCGTCGGCAGCCGCACTGGCGTGTTCGTCGGCATCATGAACCTGGACTACAAGGAGCGGTTCATCGTCGGCGATCCCCAGCTGCTCGACCTCTACTGTTTCCTCGGCAACGGCCTGAGCGAAGCCCCGGGCCGCCTGTCCTATGTCCTGGGCCTGCAGGGCCCTTGCATGGCAGTGGACACTGCCTGCTCCTCCTCCCTGGTCGCCGTACACCTGGCCTGCCAGAGCCTGCGCCGCGGCGAGAGTACGCTGGCGCTGGCGGGCGGCGTCCACCTCATCCTGTCCCCGCTCATGATGGAGATGATGTCGCGCACCCAGGGGCTGTCTCCCGATGGCCGCTGCAAGACCTTCGACGCGCGGGCCAACGGCATGGTGCGGGCCGAGGGGTGCGGCGTCCTAATCCTCAAGCGGCTGGCGGATGCGCGCCGCGATGGCGATCCGATCCGGGCGGTGCTCCGCGGCTCGGCAGTCAATCAGGACGGCGGCTCGTCGGGCTTCACGGTGCCCAACGTCCTGTCGCAGGAGGCGCTGCTGCGGCAGGCCCTGGACAGCGCCGGCGTCGCCGCCTCCCAGATAAGCTATGTCGAGGCGCACGGGACCGGCACGCCGCTGGGGGATCCGATCGAGATGGAAGCGCTCAAGCGGGTGCTCGGGCAGCCGCGCGCCGACGACTCGCAGTGCGCCGTCTCCTCGGTCAAGACCAACCTCGGCCACCTGGAAGCGGCGGCGGGGGTGGCGGGCCTGATTAAGACCGTGCTCGCCTTGCAGCACGGCCGGATTCCCCGGCACCTGCACCTGCAGACCCTGAACCCGCGGATCTCGCTGGCCGGGACGCCGCTGGTGATTCCGGTGCAGGAGCGCGCCTTTAATGCCCCGCCCGGACCGCGGCTGGCCGGCGTCAGCTCGTTTGGGGTCAGCGGCATCAACGCCCACGCCATCGTCGAAGAGGCCCCGGCGCCGCCGTCCGCAGAGGCGCCGGCGCCGCTGCCGCGCGACCACGTCCTCACCCTGTCGGGCCGCACCGAGGCGGCGCTGCGGGCGATGGCCGAGCGCTATGTCCAGTTTCTTCAGCCGACCGCGAGCGCTCCGGCAGCCCCTGCCGCCGCCATCAGCTATACCGCCAGCGCCCGCCGCAGCCACCACGCGCACCGGCTGGCCGTGGTAGGCAAGACGCAAGGGGAGTGGCTGGCCGCCTTGCAGCAGTTCGCCAAGGGCGAGACGGCCCCCGGCCTTACGGTGGGCCGCGCCGAGCCGGGCCTGCCGCCGCGCGTCGTGTTCATCTTCTCCGGGCACGGCTCGCAGTGGTTCGGCATGGCGCAGCAGCTGCTGGCCGAGGAGCCGGTCTTTCGCGAGGCGCTGCTCGGCTGTGAGGCGGCGATTCAAAGGGAGTGCGGCCTGTCGGTCGTCCAGGAGCTGACCGCCGACCAGGGTCGCCTGTGGTCGGCGCGGGTGGACATCATCCAGCCGGTGCTGTTCTCCCTGCAGCTCGCGCTCACCGCGCTGTGGCGCTCCTGGGGCGTGGTTCCCGCCGCCGTAGTCGGCACCAGCATGGGCGAGGTCGCCGCCGCCCAGGTGTGCGGAGCGCTGAGCCTGGACGAGGCAGTGCGCATCATCTGCCGCCGCAGTCAGCTCATCCAGAAGCTGGCCGGCCGCGGAGCGATGGCGGTCGTCGAGCTGACCCTGGCGCAGGCGCAGCAGCTCAGCGATGGGTACGCCGGTCGCTTGTCGGTGGCGGCCAGCAACGGTCCGCGCTCGACCGTGCTGTCGGGCGAGCCGGAGATCATCGAGGCGGTCCTTGACCGCCTGCAGCGCGAAGGGGCCTTCTGCCGGCGGCTCCAAGGGGGCAGCGCGGCGTCTCACAGCCACCAGGTGGACGGGCTGCGGGAGGAGCTCCTCCAAGCGCTCGGCGAGCTGCCACCGCGCGACCCGACCCTGACCATGTTCTCCACGGTGACCGCCCAGCCCGTGCCCGCCGCCGGGCTGGACGCCGGCTACTGGTTCCGCAACATGCGCGAGCCGGTCATGCTGTGGCCAACGGTGGCCGCGCTCATCGCGCAGAAGTACACGGTCTTTGTCGAGGTGAGCCCGCACCCGGTCCTCCTGCCGGCCCTGCAGGACGGCGTCGCGCAGCTCGGCGGCGGAGCGCTGACCCTGGCCACCCTCCGCCGCGGCCAGCCGGAGCGGCGGTGCATGCTCGACACCCTGGCAGAGCTGCACGTCCGCGGTCAAGCCGTGCACTGGCGCCAGCTGCATCGCAGCGACTCCCCGTGCGTCGCCCTGCCCACCTACCCCTGGCAGCGCGAGCGCTACTGGCTGCAAGAGCAGCCCGCGCCCGCCGCCCGCCGCGCCGGTGGCACCGCTGGAGTCCAGGGCGCGGCGACGCACCCGCTGCTCGGCGCACCGTTCGCGGTGTCCACCCAGCCTGGGGCCTGCTTCTGGGAGCAGCAGGTCAGCTTGCGCGCGACGCCCTGGCTCAAAGACCACCGCATCGGCGGCCAGGCGGTCTTTCCGGGCGCCGGATTTCTCGAGATGGCGCTCGCCGCGAGCAGCCAGGCGGCTGCCGGCAGCGCCGGGGCGCTTTCAGACGTACGGTTTGAGCAGCTGCTGCAGCTCGACGAGCAGGCGGAGTACACCCTGCAGACCGCGCTCATGACGCAAGGGCCGGAAGCCGGCCACCTCCAGATCTCGCAGCGGCGGGGCTCCGAGTGGGTCCGCCATGCAGTCGCCCGCGTGCAGTCGGCCTCACCGGCCGCGCCGGTCCGCGCGCCGGCCGAGCCGCTGCAAGCGATAAAGGCGCGCTGCCCGACCCACCGCAGCAAGGAAGCCCACTACCAGCGAGTGACTGACAGCGGCGGCGAGTACGGCCCGCTCTTCCAGGCGGTGGAAGAGCTGTGGCTCGGCTCGCGGGAGCTCCTGGGGCGGGTGCGCCTGCCCGAGCTTTCCGACGATGCCGCGCCGCGCTACCGGCTGCACCCGATCTGGCTTGACGCCTGCCTGCAGGTGGCGCTGGCCAGCGCGCAGCTGGAGTCCGGGGAGCTGTGGGTGCCCAGCGGTCTGGACCAGCTGCGCGTGGAGGCGGCGGCGAGCTCGCCGGCCTGGGTGCATGTGCAGCACCCGGCAGAGGCGAGCGGCGGTGCGGTGGGCCGCACCTGCGCGCTGCGCGCGTTTGACGCCGAGGGCCAGACCCTCTTGGAGGTGCAGGGGCTGAAGCTGGCCCGCCTCGCGCCGGGAGCCGCCCCCAGCCCCTTGTCAGAGCTGTTCTACGAGGTGAAGTGGCGCGAGCAGCCCCTGGCCGCTCCTCCGGCCGCGCGGTCAGCAGCGGCGCCCTGGCTGCTCCTTCTGGACTCGCAGGGCCTGGGCCGGCGGCTGCAGGCGGCGCTGCGGCAGCGCGGACAGGACTGCATCACCGTGGAGCTCGGTCCGCAGCTGGTGCGCCTTGCGCCCAGCGAGTACCGCCTGAACCCGACCGCGCCCGGCGAGTACCTGCAGCTGCTGCGGGACAGCCTGGGCCCCTCCGGAGCCTGCCAGGGAATCCTCCATGGCTTCAGCCTGAACGCCACCCCGCCCGCCGACCTGACGGTGGAGGCGCTGGACCAGGACCAGCGCTGCGGCTCGCTGAGCGCGCTGCAGCTCGTCCAGGCGCTGGCGCAGACCGGCTGGCGGGATCTGCCGCCGCTGTGGCTGCTGACGCACGGCGCGGTGGCGATCGAAAAAGGGGCCGCAGTCCTTGCCCCCTCCCAGGCCCCGCTGTGGGGCCTCGGCAAGGTCCTGACGGTGGAGCGACCCGAGCTGGCGTGCCGCATGGTCGATGTCGATGGCGATGGCGGCCCCGCGCCGCAGTGGGAGCAGGGGCTGGTGGACGAGCTGTTGGCGGCCGGCCCGGAGCCCGCGGTGGCGCTGCACCAGGGACGGCGCTACGTCGCCCGCCTGCTGCGCAGCCAGCTCGGCGCCAGCCGGGCGCCGGCGAAGCCGCCAGTTCACGGCGCGGGCACTTATCTTGTCACCGGCGGCCTGAGCGGACTCGGGCTGGCGACCGCTGAGTGGCTGGCAGAAGCAGGCGCGCGGCACCTTGTGCTGCTCGGCCGCCGGGAGCCGACTGACAGCGCTCGCGCCACGCTCGAGCGGCTGCGCAGCTGCGGCGTCACCGTGACCACCGCCCAGGTGGATGTCGCCAGCGCCCAGGTGCTGGCGCCGGTCCTGGCCGAGCTTGGCGGGAGCCAGCCGCCGCTGCGCGGGATTGTCCACGCCGCCGGCGTACTCGACGACGCGCTGCTGGCCGAGCAGTCGCCCGAGCGCTTCGCGCGGGCGATGGCGCCCAAGGTCCGCGGGACCTTCAACCTGCACCAACTGACCGCGCAGCAGCCGCTCGATTTCTTCATCTGCTACTCCTCGGTGATGTCGCTCCTGGGCTCTCCCGGGCAGGCAAACTATGTGGCGGCCAACGCGTTCCTGGATGCCTTTGCGCACTACCGGCAGCACCAGGGCAAGCCCATGACCAGCATCAACTGGGGGCTGTTTACCGAGGTCGGTCTGGCGACCGTCCACACCCGGGTCGTGGGTCGCCTGGCCGAGCGCGGAATGCAGAGCCTGACCCTCGAAGAGGCCAAGGGGGTCTTCCTGCAGCTGCTCGCCGCGCCGCGGACCCAGCTCGGCGTGATGCGGCTGGAGCCGCGCAAGTGGGTGGAGTACTATCCGCACCTGGCTGGCTCGCCGCTGTGGAACGAGCTGCTGCACGATGCCCCGGTCGCCAAGGCCGCCAGCCAAGAGGCTCCTTTTCGCGCCGCGCTGCGCAAGGCGCCGCCGGCCGAGCGCCTCGCCGTGCTGAAGGGTCTGGTCGCGCAAGAGCTGGGACACATCCTGCGCCTGGACGCCCGGCGGATCGATCACCAGACGCCCTTCCGCCAGCTGGGCGTCGACTCCCTGATGAGCCTGGAGATGCGCAACCTCCTGGAGCGCAACCTCGGAGAGAAGCTGCCGGCGGTGCTGCTGCTTACCTACCCGACCATTGAGGCGCTCGGAGTGCACCTGCTCGAGAAGCTGGCCCTGGCCGAGCCGGTCAAGACCGCGGACGGGCCGCCCGAGCCGCGGCCGGACTCCCCGCCGGCGGAGGACCTGAGTCTGCTGAGCGAGGAGGAGCTGCTCGCACGCCTTCAGGACGAGCTGTCGCTGACCAAGAAGGGGGGCAAGCCATGAGTACGCGCCCAGAAGATCTGAGCAGCCACCTGCGCGAAGCCATCCGAGCGCTCACTACCTTGCGGCAGGAGCGCGACGAGCTCCTGGCCAGAGCCCACGAGCCCATCGCGATCATCGGCACCGGCTGCCGACTGCCGGGCGGCGGCAGCAGCCCGGAGGCATTCTGGGCCGCGCTGCTGCAGGGAACCGACGGGGTCGGGGAGATCCCGGCCGAGCGCTGGCCGCCTGGGCTGCCGCCGCCGACCGTGCCCGGGACGCGGTGGGCCGGGCTGCTCGAGCAGATCGATCAGTTCGATGCGCAGTTTTTCGGCATCTCCCCGCGCGAGGCGACGAGCCTGGACCCGCAGCAGCGGCTGCTCCTGGAGGTCGCCTGGGAAGCGCTGGAGCACGCCGGCCAGCCGACCGACCGACTCGCCGGCAGCCGCACCGGGGTGTTCGTCGGCATCATGAACCTCGACTACCGCGACTGGCTGGACGCCACCGGGGCGGGCGGGGTGGACGTGTACGGGACGACCGGCAACTCCCTCAGCTCGGCGGCCGGCCGGCTGGCCTACATACTTGGCCTGCAGGGACCTTGCGTATCGGTGGATACCGCTTGCTCGTCTTCTCTGGTCGCCGTGCACCTGGCCTGCCAGAGCCTGCGCAGCGGCGAGTCGGCGATGGCCCTGGCGGCGGGAGTCAACCTGATCGCCTCACCGCTCACCATGCAGCGCTTCGCCCTGACGCAGGCGCTGTCGCCCGAAGGCCGCTGCCGGACCTTCGACGCGCGCGCCAACGGGATCGCCCGCGCCGAGGGCTGCGGGGTGGTCATCCTCAAGCGGCTCTCTGATGCGCGCCGCGACCACGATCCGATCCTGGCCCTTATCCGCGGCTCGGCGGTCAACCACGACGGCCAGTCGACCGGCTTTACCGCCCCCAGCCTGACCGCCCAGCAGGCGCTGCTGCGCCAGGCGCTGGCCAGCGCCCAGGTAGCCCCCGAGCAGGTCGGCTACTTCGAGGCGCATGGCACGGGAACCGCATTGGGTGATCCGATCGAGCTGGAGGCGCTCAAGGCAGTGCTCGGAGCGCCGCGTCCGGGGGGAGCGCCGTGCGTCGTCTCCTCGGTCAAGACCAACCTCGGACACTTGGAATCGGCGGCAGGAATCGCCGGCCTGTTAAAGACCATCCTGGTCCTGCAGCATCAGCGCGCGCCCCGCCACCTGCACTTCCAGACTCTGAACCCGCGCATCTCGCTGGAGGGAACCTCGCTGGTCATCCCCGCGGCGGAGCGGGTGTGGTCCGCGGACCAGGCCCTCCACTTTGCCGGCGTCAGCTCCTTTGGCCTGAGCGGCACCAACGCCAATGCGGTGCTGCAGGTGGCGCCGCGACCGGAGGCCCGGCCAGCGGGGACCGCGCGCTCGGAGCAGCTGCTGGTGCTGACCGCCAGGACCGCGCCGGCGCTGCGCGCCCTGGCAGCCAGCTACCACGCTTTTCTCGCCAGCCCGGCGTCGGCGGCGCAAGCGGACAGCGCCGACATCGCCGACATCGCCTACACCGCCAGCGCCCGCCGGGCTCACCATGCGCACCGGCTGACCGTGGTCGGCAACACCGCAAAGGAGTGGCAGACTGCGCTCGCGGCGTTTATCGGCGGCAAGTCGCCTCCGGGTCTGGCCTGCGCCCAGGTGCCGACCAACCGGCGGCCCAAGCTCGCGTTCATCTTCTCCGGGCAGGGCTCGCAGTGGCTGGGCATGGGACGGCAGCTGCTGGCGGAAGAGCCGGCGTTCCGCGCCGCCATCCTGGAGTGTGAGCAGGCGATTCAGCAGGAAGTGGGCTGGTCGCTGCAAAAGGAGCTGCTGGCCGCTCCCGAGCAGTCTAATTTGGCGCGCTCCGATGTCATGCAGCCGATGGTCTTCGCGGTGGCGGTGGCGCTGGCCAGGCTCTACGGCTCCTGGGGAGTCCAGGCCGATGCGGTGCTCGGTCACAGCATGGGAGAGGTGGCGGCGGCCCACCTCTGCGGCGCCCTGGCGCTCGCCGACGCGGTGCGCATCATCTGTCGCCGCAGCCTGCTCATGCAGCGGCTGAGCGGCCTGGGAGCCGTCGCCCAGCTCGACGCCCCGCTGGCCCAGGTGCAGCAGCTGCTGGCGGGCGCCACCGAGCGGCTGGCCGTGGCCGGCAGCAATGGTCCGCGCTCCACCGTGGTCTCTGGAGAGCTGGCCGCCATGGAAGAGTTCCTGGCGCGCCTGCCCAGCACGGGGGTGTTTTTCCGCCGCGTGCGCATGGACGTCGCCTCTCACAGCCCGCAGATGGAGCTTTTGCGCGACGATCTGCTGCAAGCGCTGCGCGAGGTCCGCTCGCACACGCCGCAGCTCCCCATGTACTCGACAGTGACCGGACAAAAGGTCGAGCCGGGTGCCCTGGACGCCGCCTACTGGTACCGCAACATGCGGGAGCCGGTGCTGCTGTGGCCCACGATCGAGCGGCTGCGCGAGCAAGGGTACGAGCTGCTTGTCGAAATGAGTCCACACCCGGTGCTCATCGCGGCGCTGCAGGACGGCTTCTCAGCCAGCGGCGGGAGCGCCGTCGCGCTGGGAACGCTGCGGCGGGAGCAACCGGAAGGGCGCTGCCTGATGGAGGCCCTGGGTCAGCTCTTTGTCCGCGGCTGTGAGGTGTCCTTCTCCCGACTCTGCGCGGCGGGCGCGCACTGTGTGCCGCTGCCCTCCTACCCCTGGCAGCGCGAGCGCCACTGGCTGCAGCCGGCCGCCGCTGCACCGGAAGGCGCAGCTCGGCGGCGCCCGGCGATCACTGAAGCGGCAGCGCACCCGATCTTGGGCGAGCCGATTGCGGTCGCGACCCAGCCCGCAGATCGATTCTGGGAACAGCGGATCAGCCTGGAGGCGCTGCCCTACCTGCGCGACCACAGCCTGCAGAGCGAGGTCGTATTTCCCGGCTGCGCCTATCTAGAGATGGCCCTGTCCGCAGCCCGCGAGCTGCGACCGGCTGGGGGGTTCGCGCTGGAGCGGATGCGGTTTGAGCGCCTGCTCATCCTCTCCGACCAGAAAGATACCCTCCTGCAAACGGTCCTCACGCCCGCTGACGCCGCGCACGCCGAGCTGCGGATCTTCTGCCGCGACGGCGCCCAGTGGGCTCGCCAGGCGACCGCCATCATCCGCTGGGAACACGAGGCCGCGGAGCCAAGGCCGGCGGAGGAATCCCTGACCGCGATCCGCCAGCGCTGCTCGTCCTACCTCGACGGCAGCCAGCACTACAAGCAGATGCAGGAGCTGGGAATCCAGTACGGACCCTGCTTCCAGGGGATCAAGGAGCTCTGGTTTGGTTCGCGCGAAGTCCTGGCCCATGTCGCGGTCTCACCCGCTGTGGCGTCGCAGCTTGGGTCCTACCAGCTGCACCCGGCCTGGCTAGATGCCTGCCTGCAGTCGATCATCAGCGGCATCACCCGCTCCGCCGCCGACCTGCTGGTCGCCGCGGGAGTCGAGCATCTTGAGCTCTTCCGCCCGCCCACAGAGTCGGCCTGGGCCCACCTGACCATCGAGCCCGATGCGACTGGCGCGACGGCGCAGCTTCTGATCATGACGCCGAGCGGCCAGCCGATCCTGCGGGCCCGCGGCGTGCGGATCCAGCGGGTGGCGCCTCGCACGCTCCACCCCCTGGCTGTTCAGGAGCGCTGGCTGTATGAAGTGCAGTGGCGCAAGCATGATCTGACGCCACACGGGCTCCCGGCGGACGGTTCGCCTGCCGCGGGACTCCTCTTTGTGGATAAAGAGGGCAGAGGGCGGGCGGTCCGCAGAGCGCTGCAGCAGCAAGGGGGGCGGTGGATCCAGGTCGAGCCGGGCGAGCGCTATCAGCAGATCGGCGCCGATCAGTTTCAAGTCAATCCCACCGACCCCGCGGGGTATCATGCGCTGCTGCAAGCGGCCTTCGGCGAGGCCGGCTGCAGCGCCGTCGTGCACCTGTGGAGCCTGGACTCGACCCTGGATGGTCGCCTGACCACCGCGGAGCTGGCGGACGAGCAGAGCTTTGGCTGTCGCAGCGCGCTGTACCTGACGCAGGCCATCCTGCAGGCCGGCTGGCGACAGCTGCCGCGTCTGTGGCTGGTGACGCGGGGGAGCCAGCGCGTGGTGCATGCGGACACCACCGTATCGGTGGCGCAGGCGCCGCTGTGGGGGCTGGGGCAGGCCATCGCGCGGGAGCATCCCCAGCTGCTCTGTACGCGGGTCGACCTTAGCGCCGCCGCCCCCGCGGCGGAAATCGCCAACCTGACTCTGGAGCTGCAGGTCGGAGCGCGGGATGAGCAGCTGGCGCTCCGCGGTGAGGAGCGCTACGCCGCGCGGCTGACGCGCACGAGCTTTGGCGAGACGCTGTCGGAGCTCGTGCTGCGGCCGGCCGGCACCTACCTCATCAGCGGTGGCCTGAGCGGCCTGGGACTCGCGGCGGCCGCGACCCTGGCGGCGCAGGGAGCCAAGCACCTGGTCCTCATCGGTCGCCGCGCGCCGGACGAGCAGGCGCGCCAGCAGATAGAGAAGCTGCAGGCCCTGGGAGCGCAGGTGTTCACCGCGCAGGTCGATGTCTCGCAGCTGGGGGCTCTGCACGCGCTGATCGCAGAGCTTAGCCGCTCCTGGCCGCCGGTCCGCGGGGTCATCCACTCAGCCGCAGTGATCGACGACGGAGTCCTTGTGGAGCAGACCTGGGAGCGCTTTGAGCGCGTCCTGGCCCCCAAGATGTATGGCGCCTGGAACCTGCACCTGGCGACGCTGACGCAGCCGCTGGATTTCTTCGTCGGCTACTCCTCGGCGGCATCGCTCCTGGGGACGCCCGGGCAGGTGAGCTACGTCGCGGCCAATGCCTTCGTCGATGCCCTGGCGCACCTGCGGCGCGAGACCGAGCGGTGCGGGCTGAGCATCAACTGGGGAGCGATCTCAGGGGTCGGCATACAGACCCGCGCCCCCGAGCTGGCGCAGCGCCTGGCGGATCGCGGTATGCAGAGCTTGACCCAGTTCGAGCTAACCGAGGTCCTGGTTCGCCTGCTGAGCGGAGCGCACCGGCAGGTAGGCGTTGTCAAGCTGGACTTGCGCAGCTGGGCGGCCTCTTTTCCCAATCTGCTCGACTCCCCCTACTGGGCGGAGCTGCTCGACAGCCGCGACCGCGAGCGGGGAGACTCTGCCTCCGGACTCGGGCGACTGCGCGGCCTGTTGGCCAGTCCCGCCGAGGAGCGGCAACAGCTGCTAGAGCAGTTCCTCAAAGAACAGCTGGGCGAGGTCCTGCGCCTCAAGCTGCCGCTTATTGATCCGCAGCTGCCGTTTGTGCAGTTCGGCTTTGACTCGCTCATGGCGGTAGAGCTGCGCAATCGCCTGGACGCCGAGCTGCGCGTAATCGTGCCCATCGGGTACCTGCTAAAGGACGTCAACTTGACGCAGCTTACTACCTACGTATTTGAACGACTGCCTGACTCCGCGGCCGGAGTCGAGCAGGAAGAGATTGAAGAGGGGGATGTATGACCGCCCAAGAGCTACTCTCATATCTCTTCCGACAAGGCATCGAGCTGTGGATGGAAGGCGACCGGCTGCGCTACCGCGGGGTCAAGCGGACCATACCGCCGCAGCTGGTGGCGCTGTTGCGGCAGCACAAGGTCGAGCTGCAGGTGCTGCTCAAGGAGCGCAAAAAAAACCCGAATGAGCCGTTCCCGCTCTCCTATACCCAGAAAGCGTTCTGGTTCCTGTATCAGATGAATCCGACCAGCACCGCCTATATCGGCTCGCTGGCGGTGACCCTGCGCGGTCCAGTCTCAGCACCGGCTCTCCGCCGCGCTCTCGAGCAGCTGTGCATGCGTCACCCGAGCCTGCGCACCAGCCTCGTCCTTCATGAAGAAGTACCGTGGCAGCAGGTCGATGCGGCCCCCGCGTGCTCGCTTTCGATCACCGATGCTACCTCGTGGTCTGATGAGGCGCTGCAGGCGCGGGTCCAGACCGAGGCGCATCGCCCGTTCAATCTCCTGCAGGAAGCGGCGATTCGGGTCCATCTGTTTCAGCGCTCGCGCCACGAGTCCGTGCTGCTGCTGTGCATGCACCACATCCACATGGACGGCTGGTCGCTGGGCATTCTGATTCGTGACCTCGGAGCCCTCTACCGCAGTCAGCTGAGCGGCCAGCCGGTGGCGCTGGCAGCCCTGCCCGCCACCTACTCCGACTTCGTCGCCTGGCAGCAGCACCTGCTTATCTCCCCCGAAGGAGAGGCCCAGATCATGTACTGGGTGGACGAGCTGGTCGGCGCGCCTCAGGTGCTCGAGCTGCCGACCGACTCGCCGCGGCCCAAGACCTGCAGTGAAAGGGGGGCGCGGCTGCAGCGGGTCGTCGATGCGAGCCTATCGCAGCGTGTCAAGGCGCTGGCGGCGCAGGAGGGGACGACCCTAAATGTCCTTCTGCTCTCGGTCTTCGCCACACTGCTGCACCGCTATACCGGCCAAGAGGACTTCCTCATCGGCTCGCCCTATCACGGCCGCAACGAGCGACGCTGGGAGCAGGTGCTCGGCTGCTTCATAAATAGCCTGGCGCTGCGCATGCGCTTCCCCGCTGGTCTCACCTTTCGCGCGCTGCTGCAAGAAGTCAGACAAAGGTTCCATGCCGCCCTGGCCCACGCCGACTACCCGTTTCCGCTGGTGGTCGAGCGCCTGCGTCCGCAGCGCGATCCCAGCCGCACGCCGCTGTTTCAGGTCATGTTCGGCTACGAGAACTTTCAGGGCGCGGATATGCTCCTGTCCACCCTGGCCGGCGGCATGCAGTCTGCGGATCTTGACTCGCTGTTCGGCGTCCCGCTGACGCCCTGGGGGCTGAGTCAGCAGGAAGGGGGCTTTGACCTGTCCATGGCTGCCACAGAGGCCAACGGGCTCCTGTGCTACTCACTCTCCTACAGCACCGAGCTCTTCGAGCGCCGCACCGTCGAGCAGCTAGCGTCTCACTTCGAGCAGCTGCTCATCGCCGTGACCGCTGAGCCCGAGCAAGTCATCGCGGCGCTACCGCTGCTCACAGAGGCCGACCGGCGGCAGCTGCTGGTGGACTGGAATCCGCAGCCGACCCCGATCGATGAAGCGGATATTTTTCCCGCCCGCTTCCAGGAGCAGGTGGCCCAGACCCCCGATGCGCCAGCAGTCACCTACCTGGACAAGACGCTGAGCTACCGCGAGCTGAGTCAGCGCGCGGCGCAGCTGGCGCACCGGCTGCGCCAGCTCGGTGTCGGGCCCGACGTCCTGGTCGGCGTGTGTCTAGACCGCTCGCCGAGCCTGATGGTGGCCCTGGTCGCGACCTGGCTGGCCGGTGGAGCCTACGTCCCGCTCGATCCCCTGCTGCCCAAAGAGCGCATGGAGTTCATGCTGCAGGACTGCGCCGCACCGGTCGTGCTGACCGAGCTGCGGTATATCCGCCAGCTGGAGCGGCCGGGCGTCACGCTCGTTCTGGTCGATGATCCCCTGCTGTCCGAGCTGCCGGTGGTGCCGCCGCAGATCGAGCTCAAGGCGGGTCACCTGGCCTACTGCATCTACACCTCGGGGTCGACCGGCAGGCCGCGTGGCGTGCTGGTCGAGCAGGGCTCGATGGTGCACCTGGCGCAGACGGCGCACGCGGTGCTGCGCCCCAAGGGCACCAAGGCGCAGCGGGTCAGCGTCAACGCCAGCCTGGTCTTTGATGGCTCGGTGATGCAGATCTTGCTGCTGCTGGCCGGGGACTGTCTGCACCTTATCCCAGACGCGATACGGATGGATGCCGCGGCCCTGGTCGCATATACGCGGGCGCAGCGGCTGGATCTTCTCGACTGTACCCCGACCATGCTGACCGAGCTTGTCGCAAACGGCCTGCTCGCCGATCCCAAGACCGCGCCGGCCACTCTGTGGGTGGGCGGCGAGGCGATCCCCGAGCCGCTGTGGGAGACCCTGCGCGCGGCGGAGCGGACAAGCACCGTCAACCTGTATGGACCCACCGAGTGCACTGTGGTCAGCACCCTGGTCTCGCTAAAGGAAGGTCCGTCGCGACCAGTCATCGGCAAGCCGTTCCGACACGTCCGCGCCTACATCTTGGACAAGCAGAGAAACCTGCTACCTGTGGGCGTCCCCGGCGAGATCTACCTGAGCGGGCCCGGCGTCACCCGCGGCTATCTGAACCAGGCGAAGCTGACCGCAAAGAAGTTCCTCGCCGACCCCTTCGTCCCCGGCGAGCGGATGTATCAGTCCGGCGACCGCGGGCGCTGGCTGCCCGATGGGAATATTGAGTACCTGGGCCGCCTCGACTTCCAGATCAAGCTGCGCGGCTACCGCATCGAGCTGGGAGAGATCGAGGTGGCGCTGCGCGATCAGCCGGGCGTGCAGGACTGCGTGGTGGTCCTGCAGGAATATCAGCCCGGCGACAAGCGCCTGGTCGCCTACCTGGTCCCGGGAGCCGAAGGGTCGCTCAATCGCAGCGAGCTGGCGGCCAAGCTGCGCGAGCGCCTCTCAGAGTACATGGTGCCCACGGTGTTTGTGACGCTGCCGGCGTTCCCCCGGACCCCCACCGGAAAGCTCGATCGTCAGGCGCTGCCGCCGCCGCAAATTGAGCGCAGTGTCGACGCCTCGCAAGGGCCGCGCACCCCGACCGAGCAGGCGCTGGCCGAGATCTTCGCGCAGACCCTGCACCTGGAGAAGGTGGGGGTCGAGGAAAACTTCTTCTCATTAGGCGGCCACTCCCTGCTGGCCACCCAGGCGGTCTCGCGCATCCGGGCGCGGCTTGGCATCGAGCTGCCCGTGGCGGCGCTGTTCGCCGCCCCGACCGTCTCCGGCCTGGCATCGACCATCACCGCTGCCCCCGCTGCGGCGGCGAGCTCCGCGACCACCGCGATTGCCCGGGTTGCCCGTGGCGCCCCCCTGCCCTTGTCGTTTGCCCAGCAGCGGCTGTGGTTTCTGGAGCAGCTCGAGCCCGGCCTGCCGCGTTACAATATTCCCGCGGCCCTGCAGCTACGCGGGCCGCTCGAGCGCGAGAGCCTGCGCCTGGCCCTGCAGGAGATCGTCGGCCGCCACGAGGCGCTGCGCACCACCTTTTCCCCTGGCGAGCCGGAGCCGACTCAGACCATCCATCCGCCGCCCACCGCCTGGCCGCTGCCGCAGGTCGACCTGACGGAGCTGCCCGCCGCGGCGCGGCAGCAAGCGCTGCTGCGGCTGGCCGAGCAGGAGGCGCGGTTGCCGTTCTCCCTAGAGAGCGGACCCCTTATGCGGACGACGCTTGTGTGCTTGTCGGCGGAGGAGCATGTCCTGCTGCTGACCCTGCACCACATCATCGCCGATGGCTGGTCGCTCGGGGTCCTGTTCCGCGAGCTTGGCGCCCTGTACACGGCGCAGCGCGAAAACCGGCCCGCCGACCTTCCCGAGCTGGCCGCCCAGGTGGTCGATATCAGCGCCTGGCAGCGTCGGCTCCTTGTGGGAGAGCGGCTGCGCCAGTCGCTGGCCTATTGGCGCCAGCAGCTCGCCGGCTGTCCGCCGCTGGAGCTGCCGACCGATCACCCGCGCCCGGCGGGCCTGAGCTACCGCGGCAGCATCCTCACCTTCAGCCTGGATGCCCGGCTGGGCACCGAGCTCAAGGCGCTGGCGCAGTCGCAGCAGGCGACGCTGTTTATGACCCTGCTCGGCTCCTTTGCGCTGCTGCTGTCGCGCTACAGCCAGCAGACCGACCTGGCCATCGGCTCCCCCATCGCCAACCGCACCTGCACCGAGATGGAGCCGCTCATCGGCTGCTTCGTCAACACCCTGATCCTGCGGCCCTCGCTGGAAGGTGACCCCAGCTTCCGCGAGCTGCTCGGGCGGCTGCGCGAGCTCTGCCTGGACGCCTACTCCCATCAGGAGCTGCCCTTCGAGCGCCTGGTCGATGAGCTCCACCTGGGCCGCGACCGCAGCCGCAATCCGCTGTTTCAGGTCATGTTCATGCTGCAGAATGCGCCGCTCGGCGAGCTGCGCCTGCCCGGTCTGCAGTGCTCCTATCTGTTTGTGCATCACCGGACCGCCAAGTTCGATCTGACTCTGGCCCTGGAGGAGCGCGCCGACGGCGGCCTGACCGGCACCTTCGAGTACTCGACAGACCTGTTCGCGACCTCGACCATCGAGCGCATGGCGGGGCACTACGCGCGGCTCGTGCACGATGTCGTCGAGCACCCCGACCGGCCGATCAGTCAGCTCGAGCTTCTGACCAGCCCGGAGCGGCTATTGCTGCTCGGGCAGTGGCGCACAAGTCGCACCGAGCCCGTACCGCAGTCGGGCCTGGCGCAGCACTTTGAAGCCCAGGTCGAGCGGACTCCGGACGCGGTGGCCGTGGTCTACGGCGAGCAGAGTCTGACCTACAGCCAGCTCAACGCCTGGGCCAATCGGCTCGCCCATCACCTGCGCACCCAGAGTGTCGGCCCGGACATGCTGGTCGGGCTGGCGGTGGAGCGCTCGGTGGAGCTGGTCGTCGGGCTGCTGGCCATCCTCAAGGCCGGCGGCGCCTATCTGCCCCTCGACCCGGACTATCCCCAAGATCGGCTCTCCTTCATGCTCGCAGAGGGACGACCCGCGGCGCTGCTCACCGAGCGCAAGCTCGCCGACCGCTTCCCGACTACCACCATCGCGACGACCTTTGTCGAGGATCGGGCGCTGCTCGCCGCCTACCCAGCGACCAACCCGGCGGCCGCCAGCTCGGCCGAGCACCTGGCCTACACGATCTTCACCTCCGGCTCGACCGGGCGGCCCAAGGGAGTGTGCATTACCCAGGGGTCGGTCGTGAACCTGGTCCGCTCCCTTGCCGAGCAAGCCTTCGGGGACCGGCCCCGGCGCATCGCCTGGGTTGCGCCGGTGGTCTTTGACGCCTCGGTGCAGCAGATCTTCGGCGCTCTTCTGGGTGGACATGGCCTGTACGTAGTCAGTCAGTCGATCCGCCGCGATGGCCGGGAGCTGCTGGCGTTCCTGCGGACGCAGGGCATCGAGCTGTGTGACTGCACGCCTTCCCTGCTCAGCCTCCTTATTGAGGCCGGCCTGCCGAGCGCCCGCGACCTAGACCTGCGCGTTCTTCTGTGCGGTGGCGAGGAGCTGCCGGTCTCGCTGATTACCGCCCTATACGCGCCGCAGAACCATCCCGAGCTGACGGTCATCAACGTCTACGGGCCGACCGAGTGCTGCGTCGATGCGACAGCCTACAAGGTAGCCGCGGATCAGCTGAGCCTGCAGGGCCCGACGGTGCCGATCGGCCGCCCGCTCGCCAACACCGAGATATATATCCTGGACCCGCAGCTGCAGCCGGTTCCCATCGGCGTTCCCGGCCAGCTGTACATAGGAGGCATCGGCCTGGCGCGCGGCTACCTCAACCGCCCCGAGCTGACCGCCGAGAAGTTCATTGCCAATCCGCTGTCCCCCGAGCCCGGCGCCCGCCTTTACCGGACCGGCGACCGCGGCCGCTTCCTGGCAGACGGCAACATCGAGTTTCTCGGCCGCATCGATCAGCAGATCAAGCTGCGCGGCTTCCGCATTGAGCTGGGTGAGATCGAGTCCGTCCTCTGCTCCCATCCGCTGGTCCGCTCGTGTGCCGTGGTGGCGCGCGAAGACCAGCCCGGCGACAAGCGGCTCGTCGCCTACCTCGTACCGCAGCCGGGGCCGCCGCCCGCCGAGGCGACCCTGCGCGAGCACCTCGCGGCCAAGCTTCCCGATTACATGCTGCCGGCGGCGTTCGTCTCTGTGGAGTCGCTCCCGCAGACGCCCAATGGCAAGCTCGATCGGCAGGCGCTGCCGGCTCCCTCCGCGCGCGGCCCGGAGCCGCTGGCACCGCCGCGCACGCCGCTCGAGCAGACCCTGGCCGAGATCTTTTCCCAGCTGCTGCATCGCGACCCGATCGGCATCCACGATAACTTCTTCTCCCTGGGCGGTCACTCGCTGCTCGCGGTGCGCTTGTTCGCCCAGCTCGCCCAGCGGACCGGACGAACGCTGCCGCTGGCGACGCTGTTCCACCAGCCGACGATCGCCGGCCTGGCGGCGGCGCTGCAGGTGCCGGCGCCCGCCCCGGCGCACCAGACGGTCGTGCCGCTGCAGCCCGAAGGGACCCGGCCGCCGCTGTTCTGCATCCATCCGGTGGGCGGCCATGTGCTCTGCTATGTCGCGCTGGCCCGCGCCCTGGGGCCCGCGCAGCCGGTCTATGGCGTGCAAGCGACCCCGGTCGCGGCAGCCGACTCCCCGCCTCCGGAGACCCTGGAAGCAGCCGCCGGCCGCTACGTCCGCGCGATCCGGGAGGTGCAGCCGAGCGGACCCTATCAGCTGCTCGGCTGGAGCCTGGGCGGCGTGCTCGCCTTTGAGATGGCGCGCCAGCTCGTGCAGGCCGGTCAGCAGGTCTCCCTGCTGGCGCTGCTCGACTCCTACGCGCCCGGGTCGCCGCTGCCCGAGCTGCAGGGGGCACCTGAACAGATGCTGCTGCGCTGGTTCCTCAGCGACCTGACCCGGCAAAAAGGCGACAGCGGCGACCAGGAGCTGCCCCTAGACGGGCTCACCGAGCTTGGCCCGGCGCTGTCCCGGCTCCGCGCCAAGGGCCTGCTGCCGCCCGATGCCCAGGAGGCCCAGCTGGAAGCGCTGTACGCGCTGTTCCGCCGCAACCTCCAGCTGACCGTGGGCTACCGGCCCGGGGACTACGCGGGGCCCGTGCTCCTGTTGCGGGCTGCCGCAGCCGGGGTCGCCGCAGCGCCCGACCACGGCTGGCGGGCGCTGTGCAGCGGCCAGCTGGAGGTTGTCGAGCTACCCGGCGATCACTACACCATCGTCGGTCCGGCAGCCGTGAGCGCGGTGGCCCGGCACCTCGGCAGCCGGCTTCTCGGCGGCGAGCCGGCGGACCGCAAGTAAGCGGTCGCCCGCCCCACCCCTACCCGTTCTTGATGACCCGCTCGAACTCGGCCCAGGAGATGCGGCCGTCCTGGTTGTCGTCCACCCGAGCGATGATTCCCGCGACCCAGCTGCTGCGGGTAAAGAGGTTGCCGACGTCGGCATCCTCCAGGAGCTGCTTGAGCTCCTCTGCGGCGATGCCGTCCTGGTCTGGATCGTAGTGGGCGAACGCCCGGCGGTAGTCGCCGCCGTAGCTGTCCCGCACCAGGGCCGCGACCTTGGTCTTCAGCTCGTCGACGTCCTCGTTGATGTCGGTCAGGATGGGGGGTCGCAGACCCTTGTCTTGGCCCCCCGCTGCCAGGCGATCGGCAGCGGCGGCGGGGTCTTTCTGATTCGGATCCATGGTCTACCTCTATGGTGACGGCCTGAGTCTATTTTCCAGTAGCGGCGCAGCAGCGTCGCGCGGCGCAGCGTCATCGAGCGCTCGCATTTTTACTTAATATACACTGGGAGTCTGTGCAGATTTTTTGGCACAGCTGCAAATTCTCGGCCCGGGGCGGGAAACTCGCGGCCGGGCGGCGGCGGCGACTCCGGCATGTGACTTGCTTTGATCCTCTACCAACAGACGTTTTTTTCAGACTGTGCGCTAGTTGGGAGGGATCGGACTATGAAAACCAAGTGGCAGCTATTGCTCGCTCTCGTCCTTGACGTCACCGCCTGCGCGGCGAGCCCCGGCACTCGCCCGGACCACAACAGCCTGCTCGGACACGAGGAGGCGGCCCGGCAGCACGAGGCCGCGGCGCAAGAGCTGGTGCTCCACCCGACCCAGGATGTCATCAAGCAGTGGAAATCGCACATGAAGCTGGCCGCCCGCCATCACGCGGCGGCGCAGCAGCTGCAAGCGGCAGAGGAGCACGCCTGCGCTGGCCTCAGCCTGCAGGAGCGCCAGCTGAGCCCCTTCGGCGCGCCCGCTGATATCGAGGGCGTGGATACGCTGTACGAGGGCTTCGCGCTGCGCAGCGGCGGCGCCCCCGAGGTCGGGGCGGCGGTGCGGCTGCGCCCGAGCGCCCGCCTGACCCCCCAGGCGCTGCAGCGGCGCCTCGAGTGTCACCTGGCGCGCCACGCGACGCTCGGCTACCCGATGCCGCACATGGCCGACTGTCCGCTGATGAAGGGCGCGATAGCCAGCGTCAGCACGCCGGCCGGCGGGCTGGCCGTCGCCATCCGCTCTGAAGATCGAGACACCGCCGCCGAGATCGTCCGCCGCGCCGAGACCCTGGGCGGGCTGCGGCCGCAGCTTGCCACCAGCCCCGAGCTGGCGGTCTACGAGCTCACCGCGTCCCGCTGAGCGGGTCAGATCCGCTCAGTGGGCAGTGCCGCACGACCCGGCGGCCCGCCCCGACCGCCAGCGTAACATCCGTGCTACGATGGCGAATATGGGGCAGTCTACCCGCGAGCCAGATCTGGTCGATGAGCTGGCCGGCGCCTTCCTCCGACTCTCCCAGGGCGACTTCACGGTTCGCCTGGCGCGCAACTTCACCCGCGACCGCGCCGACACCCTGGCCTACTCGGTCAACCTCATGTCCGAGCAGCTCGGACTGCTGCTGGCCGAGCGCGAAAAGAGCCGCCGCGAGCTCGAAGAGGGAGTCGCCCGCCTGAGTGAGAACTTCCTCGCCCTGGCCAGCGGCAACTTCCAGATCCAGGCCGCGCGCAGCGGCAACGGCGACCCCCTGGACACCCTGGCCTACCTGTTTAACAACATGGCCGCCGAGGTCGGCGACGCCTTCGCCGAGATCGAGCGCCAGCGCAAGCTATTGGCGGTGGCGCTGGCGCAGGCGCAGGAGGCAAATCGCCTCAAGAGTGAGTTTCTCGCCAACGTCTCGCACGAGCTGCGCACCCCGCTCAACGCCATCATCAACGTGCCCGAGGTCCTGGCGGCCGACTACCAGGACACCGCGGTCTGGCACTGCCAGAAGTGCGGCGGCGACTTTCAGTCGGATGTCGACATCAGCAGCGCCACCTCTGCCGAGAGCTGCCCCGACTGCCGGCTGCCGATGCAGCCGGAGCGGCGGCTGTCCTGCGTGGGAAATCCGCAAGAGCACCTGCACTTCCTCCAGCGCATGCAGCAGCAGGGAAAGCACCTGCTCCTGCTCGTAAATGATCTGCTCGACTTTACCCGCATGCAGGCGGGCAAGACCCGGCTGCAGCTCGGCCAGGTGGCGGTGCGCGAGCTCATCGCCCAGGTGAGCGATGCAGTGGGGCACATGGCGACAAGTCGCGGCGTCGCCCTGCGCATGCCGACGGTGGCCCCGACCCTTTTGCTGCAGGCGGACTCGGTCAAGCTGATTCAGATTCTGCTCAACCTCCTGGGCAACGCGATCAAGTTCACCCCGCGCGGCGGCCAGATCGAAGTCCAGGTCAGTCCCGGCGAGGATCAGGGCATCCCTTCGCTCATCTTCACGGTCAGCGACACCGGAGTGGGCATCCCGGCAGAGCACCTGCAGGCCATCTTCGAGGGCTTCCGCCAGGTGGACGGCAGCCACACGCGCGAGCACGGCGGAGTCGGGCTGGGCCTGGCCATCACCAAGCAGCTGGTCGAGCTGCATCACGGCCGCATCTGGGCCGAGAGCACGCAAGGCTGCGGCAGCAAGTTCACCTTCATCATTCCGCGGCAGCAGCCCGCACAGGTCCAGCCAGCCGGTTGAGTCCCCGTCCCTTGTCGACAACTGAACGCTGAGGAGTTTTTCCCATGCTCGAAGTAGACACCACGAAGTGGAAGGCAGTCGGCGAGACGTCCAACACCAAGTACTTCGAGGTCGAGCCCGATATTCTGGCCGCGGTTCCCAACAAGGGCAGCTCGGATGATGGCGAGTCGGCGCGGGCCAACCAGAGCTTCCAGAATTCCTACTGGCACAAGGCGGGTCACGGCGGCGTGGTGCTGGTGTTCTTCGATCGCATGATCTCGCAGGACAAGGACGCCCGCCGCGTCTACCAGAAGGATCTCGACCTTACGGTGATGCGCGCGACCGCGCTGGTCGGCGGGAGCCTGATCGGCCGGGCGATGATCTCGTTCTTTTTGGGCATCAGCAAGCCGCAGTGTCCGGTCAAGCCGTTCGGCGACGTTCAGGGAGCCATCGACTGGGCGCGGCAGATCAACCGCGAAGCCGAGCAGCGCGCCCGCACCTGACCGCCGCCGCGAGCAAGCCGGCCGCGCCGCCGGGTCGCGCAGCAAGATCTCAGGCGGTCGCCTCGCCGGTCAGAGCGTGGGAAAGATCGAGCGGACGGTCAGCTTGGACAGCGCCAGGAGGAGCCGGGTCCGATCGACCGGCTTGGTGATCAGCTCATCGCCGCCGGCATCGATCAGCTCCTGACGCTGGTAGCGGGCCTCGTAGGCGGTGACGAACAGGATCGGGCAGTCGGCCACCGTACCTTGCGCGTAGGCGGGTACTGGGCGGGCGTAGCGACCCTTGAGGATCTGGGTGATCTGGATGCCGTCGAGCTCCGAGCCCTGCAGCTGTATGTCCATGAGGATCAGATCGAACTTGGACGAGCGCAGGCGAGCAAAGGCCTCGCGGGCGTTGACCGCGCGCACAAGCTCGTACTGCGCGCGCAGCATGAACTCCGTGACCTCCCAGTTTGGGTCCTCATCCTCAATGTAGAGGACGCGCGGCTTGGGTTCATTGCTCGGACGCTTGTCCTGGGCCCGCAGGCGCTGCAGAGCCACGCCTAACACCCCGCCGAGCAAGCAGCTGGCAGCGCGTCACAAGGCATGAAGAACGGAGTTTTTTCCACCTTTCCTATTAATGTACCACGTAGTACTAGCGTCGCTGAGAATAATTGGTCAGGATAGGAGATTTGCCGCCGCCGGGGCCGATTATCGGATCACTTGCAGGCTGCGGTCCGTTCCCACATGCGGCGACTGCCGCCGTCTTGACCGAGCAAAGCCGACGCGCTGGTAAGTCTTGCGCGTACTCGCGCCCGTACCGCGCCCGTACCGCGCCCATGCTGGGGCCGGCGCCGCGGACGCTTGGCAGCCCCGCCGGTTCGTGCGATGTTCCCCGCATGTCGATCCATGGAGCAAACAGTCCCGAGCACGGCCGCGCCAGCCGCCCTGGCGCGCAGCAAGACAGCGCCGCCCCTGCCACCGCGGCGAGCGTCGCCGACATCCGCAGCCACTTCCCGGCCCTGCGCCGGCTTCACCATGGACTGCCGGTCGCCTACTTCGATGGTCCGGGCGGCACCCAGGTCCCGCAGCAGGTGCTCGCTGCGATGACGGATTACCTCATCCATCACAATGCGAACACTCACTGGCACTTCCCTTCCAGCCAGGAGACTGACGAGATCATCAGCGCCGGTCGGCACGCTGTCGCCGACTTCTTCAACGCCTCGCCTGCCGAGATCGTGTTCGGCGCCAACATGACCACCCTGACCTATCACCTGGCGCGCGGCCTTGGCCGCAGCTGGGGCCCCGGGGACGAGCTCATCGTCACCGAGCTCGATCACCACGCCAACATCGATCCCTGGCAGGCGCTGGCGCGCGAGCGCGGCGTCACCGTACGCTCGGTCCCGGTGCGCACCGCCGATGGCACGCTGGACTTCGCGGCGCTGGAGCAGACGCTTTCCCCGCGCACCCGCCTGCTGGCGATCGGCGCGGCGTCCAACGCCCTTGGCACGGTGACCGACGTGACCACGGCGGCGCGCCTCGCCCACGCGGTGGGGGCCAAGGTGTTTGTCGATGCGGTGCACTACGCCCCGCACCACCTGGTGGATGTGCAGAAGCTCGAGTGCGATTTTCTGTCCTGCTCTGCGTATAAGTTCTACGGACCGCACCTGGGAATTCTATACGGGCGCCAGGCGCTGCTGCAGTCTGTGGACATTCCCAAGCTCGCTCCGGCCAGCGATGAAGCTCCGATGCGGCTGGAGACCGGCACCCAGAATCACGAGGCGATCGCCGGAGCCCGCGCCGCCATTGACTTTCTCGCCGCGCTGGCGCCCCAGGCAGAGTCCCTGGGCCGCCGCCGCGCCCTGCAGCAGAGCTTCGCCGCCCTGCACGCCCGCGGCCTGGCCCTGACCGAGCAGCTGTGGCAAGGTCTGACCGCGCTGCCCGGGCTCACCGTCTACGGGCTGCCCCCGACCGGCCCGCGCACGCCCACCGTGTCGTTCGCGGTGGCCGGCCGCCCCGCCGCGGAGCTGGCCGCCGCCCTGGCGCGCCAGGCGCTGTTTGTCTCGAGCGGCGACTTCTACGCCACCACCCTGGTCCGCAAGCTCGGGTGCAGCGCCGACGGGCTGGTTCGCATCGGCTGCGCCTGCTACACGACCGCGGCAGAAATCGACCGCCTGCTGGCGGCGCTCCGCACAGCGCTGCGCTGAGTCGGGTTTCTGTGCTACATGCACGGGCCATGAACCCGCCATGTATGTATCGTGTATCGAATTTTTCTCTCTCCACTCCCCATCAGAATCGGTCCTTCTTCCGCCCTTTTCTTTGGCTGCTGGCGTTGGTGCTGGCGCTGCTGCCGGCCGCCGCGCGCGCCCAGGGCAGTGTGACGCCGCTGCCGGTGGCCCCGGGTGCCGAGGCGCTCGGGCGCGGCGGGGCGTTCGCCGCCAAGGCCGACTCGCCGCTGGCGCTGGAGTATAACGTCGCCGGCCTGGCGCAGCTGCGCGGCACCCAGGTGCTGGTCGATGGGCAGCTCTTTGTGCCCAACGAAGGCACGCCGTGCCTTGACTACCAGCGCCACCGCCAGCGCCCCTGCTACGGCGGGCTGGTCGCCACCAGCACCGACTTCGGGGTGCTGCGGCGCTGGACCTTCGCGCTCGGAGTTCGGCTGCCCGAGCTGGTGACCGGGTACGGACTCAATCTGCCCACCACCCTCGATCCGGGCGGCAGCTTCTTTCTGTGGCCGCGCGCGCTGCTGTTTTCCCCCGCGCTGGCGGTGGCGGTACAGGCGCACCCGCGGCTGGCCGTCGGTCTGGCGCTGGAAGACGCGATGGGTCTGATGCTTGTCCCCTGCCCGACTTCCGCACCGGTCGGCGCCACCGACTGCTCCCGCTCCCAGGTGGGCGCGCAGAGCCTGCTCAATCCGGTGCTGCAGCTCGGGCTGCTCGGCAACCTCGGCACCGCGACCTCGCGGGTGCTGCTCGCCGCCTCACTGCGCAGCGCCCCGAACCTGGGGCGGGAGCCAGTCTTCGCCGCCCCGCAGCGCAGCAGCCTGCCGTGGACTGCCCGCCTCGGCGCCCGCTACCTCCGCCGCGACGAGAGCGGCCGGCCGGTGGCCGACGTCGAGCTGGACGGCGTGGCGCAGCTGTGGTCAGCGGACGACATGGACCCCGACTCCGGGCAGACCCGCGACAGCCTGGGCCTGCGGGTCGGGGCAAGCTATCAAGTGCCGCTGCGGCAGGCGGTGCTGGTCGGCCGGCTGGGCTTCTTGTTTGACGGCTGGCTCGGTCGACCGGCGCTCCCGCTGGGGTTTGCGGCGTACGGCTCCGAGGTCTACGCGGACGCCGAGAAGCAGCGCGTATACGTCCTGGCCGGCACCTTCGGAGTCGGCCTGCAGAGCCGCTACCTCGACGTGGACCTGGGCTACGGCTATCAGAGCCAGCTCACGCGACTGCCCGCCGGCGCGGTCGATCACCTGGGGCTGCAGCGCCCGGTGGGCAGCCACCTGCTGTCGCTTGACCTGCTAGTTCGCCTGGGCGCCGCCGCGGGGGTCGGGCGCGCCGCCGCGCCGCCGGGCGCCGCCCGCAGGCCGGGGATGACCGATGGATGACGGCGCGCGCCAGGGCGGGTGATTGCCGTCGCGCCCCAGGTCGCAGCCGCCAGGACCACTTGTTCTGCGTGATGCCGTTCAGGTAGCCGTAAGAGCCGGTGGCGATGAGGGCGTGACCCGGGCCTGTATAGGTGTTCTGCTGGCCGTAGTGGCCCACCGCGGTCGCCCCGCGGGCCAGGCGCAAGAGTCCTTCGCCCGACAGCAGGGGACGAAACCGCTTGAGGGTGTCGGCGCGCAGCTGATCGGCGACGATGAGGACCACCAGCTTGGGCTCTCGGGCGGCGGCTTCGCCGGGGCCTTTGGCCTTGCCGCGGGGGGCGAGGGGCGCCCCGGTCTTGTGGGTGGTGGGGGTGATCACCAGCTCCGGCGCGGCCTGACCCCGCGCGGCGACCGGCAGCGCCAGCGCGGCGCCTAACAGGAGCACCCTCAGGGTCCACCGGCTCTCCCCGAGCACCGCGGCGGCATTACGATCGAGCTTGTTCATCTTGGCTCCTGGACGGTCTGACTACGGCTGGTCATCGGACTGGAAGACCAGCGGATAGGTGATGCGGACCGGTCCGCCGCTGGTCTTGGGAAACTTGATTCGCCGCGCTGCCAAGGTCAGGCACTTCTCCGCCGCCGGACTGGCCAGGGTGGAGGACTCGATGGCGCTGTCGCTGACCGCGCCGCTGGCGTCGATCTGAAGGCGCAGCGCCACCCGCCCGCGCAGGCCTGGCTGGTTCGCCAGCGCGGCGGTATAGCAGGCGCGCAGCGCAGCGATGTTCTGCCTGATGGCGCCGTGCACCGCCGCCGGCGCGAGCTTGCCGGTGCTGCCCGCCGGCTTGTCATCCACCGCGGCCGAGCCCAGCGGATCGCTCTGCGCGACCAGGCCGCCCTGCGCCAGCGGATCGACCTTCGCCAGCGAGGCCGTCGCCGCTGCAGTGCCGCTGTTCTTGATGATGCGGAAATCGGTGCGGCGGTTGAGCTCGCGCCCCTCGGGCGTCTTATTGTCGGCCACCGCGTGATCGGGTCCGTTGCCGATGGCGACAAAGCGGGCGCGGTTGAGGCGGTGGCGCTCGACCAGATAGGCGATGACCGACTCGGCGCGGGCCTTGGACAGGGCGATGTTCTGGGTGCGGTTGCCGACGTTGTCGGTGTTGCCCTCGACCTGGACGTAGGCATTCTGGAACACCGCCAGGGTCTCGGCGAAGCCGTCCAGGACCTTGCGCGCGTTGGGATCTACGGCGCTCTGGCCGCTGGCAAAGTAGATGCTGACGCTCTTGGTCAGAAGCGACGGCGCGGCGGCCGCAGGAGCGGCCGTGAACTGGAAGTTCTCGACGACCTTCTGGTCGCGGTACTGCGGCGCCAGCGACTCCAGGGGGGCGAGCCACTTGGTCCGCGCCGGCTCGACCGTCTCCTTGATGAGGCCCTCCTTCTGCCAGAACCGGCTCGCCTCCAGGTACAGGGAGTCGTAGGCGCAGTCCTCGGTCGCCAGGCCAAAGAAGGCGCGGTTGTCGGCGAAGGTCGCCGGCTTGATCTTTTTGAGCGTGGCGGCAATCTGCTCGGGCTTCTGCTGGAAGGCGGCGGCCGACAGCTCGATGGTGCGGCTTGGATCCTTGGCCAGCTGCTCGACGGCGCTAAAGTACGCCTGGGCCAGCGGCGCCAGCGCCTCGCGGTGTGACTCCAGCCAGTCCTTGCGCGCGAACAGCACGTCGGCGACCAGGTTGGTCGCGGTCTCGGTGGTCACCAGCGTCACCCCTTTGCCGTCGGCGATGGCCTCGGACAGGTGCGGCTCCCAGATCGCGACCGCATCGACCTCGCCCTGCCGAAACAGCTCGCCGGCCTGCGGCGTCTTGGTCGCGAACACCAGGTTGCCCTTGACCTTGTCAATCTCGGCGGCAGTGAGGTTGCTCTTCTCAAGCAGCGACAAGAGCAGATAGTGAGTGGGCGTGTTGCGGGTGGTGGCGATGCGCGCGGTCTTCAGGCTCTCGATGCTGGTAAACTGCGGCTTGGCGGCGATGCCGATGTTGCCGCGGCTCCAGTCCACAAGCAGGAAGCTGCGCAGGTCCACGCCCTTCTGCTTGAACACCGGCGCCAGGTTGGCCAGGTAGTCCAGGGTCAGCAGCATCACCTGCACCTCGCCGTCTTCGAAGGCGCGCAGGCGCTCTTTGGAGCCGCGGATGAGCCGCACCTCGACATCGAGCCCCGCCTTGGCAAACAGCGAGCCGGGCCCCGGCAGCGCCCCGTCATTGGCGAGCAGCAGCGGATAGCCGCCGCCAAAGTCATTGATACCGATGACGATGCGCTGGGTCTTGACCGCCGGCGGCGCGGCGCGGCCAGCCTCCGGTGCCGCACTGCCAGGGCCGCCCGGTCCCCAGGTAGGAAGAACCTTGAACTTCAGTACATATCCGACGACTGCGAGCAGTACCAAAGAGATGAAGATCTTGGCCAGGGGAGTCAGCCGCATGGCCAAATTGTAAAGCAAAACCGCCCGCGCCGGCACCGCGATCCGCGCCGCGGCGCACCTACCCCGCAAACCACCCCGAGTCCGCGCTAGGGAACGGGCGGCAGCGCGACGATCCGTCCGTTGCCGTTGTCGGCGACATAGATGCCGACATCGGTGACCAGCACGCTGGTCGGCCGCTGCAGGACCCCAGCGCTCAGGCCGCCGGGGTTGGGGATCGAGGACTGCAGGTTCGGCTGACCGAGCGCCGCCGCCGCCGGCAGGCCGTTCTGGGTCGGAATCGAGTTCCAGACCAGAATCCGGTTGCTGCCCGAGTCGGGGAGGTAAAGCTTGCCGCGGAAGACCTGCGCGCTGTACGCGCCGTAGATCTTTCCATAGGAGGTGAAGTTGGACGCGCCGATCACGACATCGGCGGCCTGGCCGTTGGCCGGATCGAGGGTGTTCCAGATGAGCACGCGGTTTGTGTCGGTGTCGCTGACAAAGATGTGACTCTCGTCGGCATAGACGCCGCGCGGCTCGGCCAGCGTGGTCGCATCGGGATCGGCGTTTTTGTGGTTGTAAGCGCTGCCGGTAAGATCACTCTGACCGAGCACCAGATCCGCCTGCTGCTGGTTCTGGGTGGGAATACTCTTCCAGATGAGGACGCGGTTATTATAGGTGTCGGCGACGTACAGCCGTCCGCCGCCGATATACACGCTGGAGGGATAGTTCAGTCCGAGCGTCGGTCCGGTCGGATTGGAGTCGCTGGTGGTGGTGCTCGGCTGCCCAAGGACGATGTCGGCCGGCTGGCGGTTCTGAGTGGGAATGCTGTTCCACAGAAGGACGCGGTTGTTGCTGGAGTCGGCGACTACCAGGATCTTACCGTCGGAGGTGGCGCTCTGCGGGCTGTACAAGGTGCTGGCCGAGACGCCGCCCGAGTTGGCCGAAGAAGTGGTCATGTCCTGCTGACCCAGCACCAGGGTCGGCTGCGCCGCCGAGCTGGTCGGGAACCGCGGCCAGATGAGCACCCGGTTGCCATCGCTGTCGACGACGATGAAGTTGCTGCCAGCGTGGGTAATCGAGGCCGGACGGAGCAGCCGCTGCGGCGCCGCATACTCCCCGTTGCTGCCATTGCGGGAGAGCGTGGGCTGACCGAGCACCAGATCAGCCGGCGTCCCGGTGGTGGCGGGCCAGCTGTTCCACAAAAGGACCCTTAAAATCGTTCACAACGGTTTGCATGCACAAGCACACACCGCATGCAGACCTCACCAAAACGGCCATCGGATACGTTCGAGTAAGTACACAGGAGCAAGCGACGGAGGGTGTCAGTCTTGACACACAACGCGATAAACTACGTTCATATTGTAAATCAAATGGCATTAGATTAGTCGATATCGTTAGCGACGAAGGAATCTCAGGTAGCACGTTGGATCGTCCGGGCCTGCAGGCAGCGCTACGGATGATTAGACGCGGGCGGGCCAACACGTTGATCGTCGCCAAGCTGGACAGGCTCTCCCGGTCTCTGCGCGACGTGTGCGCGCTGGTCGGCGACTACTTCACCGACGAGCGCTACCATCTGCTGTCGTGCTGCGGCATGGTGAACACGCACAGCGCCGCGGGGCGCATGTTGATGATGAATTTGGCGAACTTCAACGAGTTCGAGCGCGCCATGATCTCCGAGCGGACCCGCGAGACGCTGCAGCACATGAAGGCGCAAGGAATCCGGCTCGGACCCGCGCCGTATGGCTATGAGCTGTCGAATCAGCTCGACGAGAAAGGACGCCGGGTCCTGGTGCCACGAGCCAGCGAGCAAGAGATCATCGCCCGGCTCGCCACGGCGCAGGCCAGCGGAATTGGGTTTAGCGACATCGCCCGGCAGCTCAACGCGGAAGGTATCCATGCCCGCCGGGGTGGAGAATGGACCGGGCGCTTCGCCAGCGCGGTCCTGCAGCGCGAGGGTAAGCACAAGGTACCGCCGCGCAAGCCGTACTCGCCGCGTGTGCCGCTGGTCCATGACAAGCCAGCTGCAGCGGCACGGGCGCGCGAGTTGCGAGCGGAGAAGCTCAGTCTACGGCTGATCGGCGTGCGGCTGCGCAAGGAAGGGCTGGTGCCCTTGCGAGGGGGGCCGTGGCATCCGGCCAGCGTGCTGGAGCTGCTGCGCTACCGTGAACCTGGGGATCGGGAGAGTGCCGTGCAGCGAGCGAGGGAGCTACGCGCGGCGGGGTTGAGTCTTCGCGAAGTCGGCGTGCGACTGGCGATGGAAGGGCACGTGCCAGAGCCTGGGGGGGTTTGGTATCCGGCGCGGGTGTCTACTCTTTTGGCGTCACCTCCCGGCGCGGGCTAACCATTCCGCGCCGCTGATCGTTCCGCAGCCCACGAGATCGAGGCTGTTCCCGATGCATTCCGCAGCGCCGGGCACGCTCGACAGCCAGGGCAGCGCAGCCACTACGCCTCTACCGAATACGGGCAAGCGCTCGCGGCGCGGGCTGGCTGTCCTTCCGCATCTGATGCGACGCCGCCCTTGCCCGCCGGTGGACCGACCTCGCCCGCGGCGAGGGTCGACCTACCCGGTAAGCGGCCCCTGTACCTCCACGAGGCGCCCCGTTAGAGTGGTTTGCCACTTTCCATCATCTCCCCTCGAGTTACCCGCTAGATATCCTTCTGTATTCATTTGTAGAGCATATTTATCGACAGTGTTTATTGAAATATTGCTAATATCGATCCCTTCTAGCGCTAGGAGTCCCGTTTCAATTTCAATAGAACCTTTAATCCGTTCAGTAGAATGTTCTCCGATTCGACGAGTTAAACGACTACCCCGTGGTGCGGCAGTCAAAGTCCAATCAAAGGCACCACCTACCCGAGAGCCTTCTCTTCTCAGCGTCAGCTTGAAAGAGTACTCAAACCCAGAAACATCAGACCATTTACCAATCCATATTTTTGATGTGTTGTCACGCCAATGGCAAGGTGATGCCTTTGCGTCTTCATATGGCTTTGATTTATTCTGGAGACATGTTATCAGAGCTCCAGGGTCCTCTAATTCTAAAAGAAGGTTTGTTTTCTGTAGTCGTTCCATACCGGCAGAAAAGCGTTTCTTTGTTTCAAAAAAATGATCAATCACAAATTTGTCAAAGTCCGCATCCGTCTTGAGTAAATCAAGCAATTCACGAGCTTTTAGCCTGAGGTTCTGACTGGTCATCTTTAGAAACCTTTGTGGAAGTGACTCAAGCATATCCTCGACCGGTTCGAACCTGCGGCCTGTCGGTATGCTCACCGGCGTGGGGAAGTCGGCAGGTGTCGGCGGCGGCATGCGCTTCTCCGTATGGTAGATCACGCCGACCGGCGGGGTCGCGCTCGGCCGATGGGCGGCCTGCCCATCACCGGTGGGCATCGGCGCGGCAGGCATCGCTGCCGGCTCTGCGACCACTGGCATGGGGATTGCCCTCAGGACGCCCTTGACCACGTCGAGGACAGCCTGATCGTGGTTCGGCCACAAGCTGATCGGCATGCCGGACGCGGGCAATGGCTGGAGCGCTTCGAACAGGGTGCCCTCCAGCAGGGCTGGCTTCACCAGCACCGGGATGACCTGGGCACCGGCGCGCTGGCGCTGCCAGATCTCCGCAAGTTCCTGCTGCTCCTGCGCCAAGTAGCCCGCGCTGATCAGACACAAGATGATCTCCGCTTGGTCCAGGTGCCCTCTCTACGCCACGAACGCCAGTCGTTACCTGCCGGCACCATGCCCATATGCCAGTAGGTAATGCGTCCCTGAGTATGGAGCGGTCGCAGGTGCCGCTCCAGATCATCGAAGCATCGTCGATCCTCAGGAACGTAACTAATGAACAGGTGGTGGCCATGGGAGAGCGAACCATACCATAACCCGGCATCGCTCTATGACCGCATCAGCGGGGAGATGGGCCACCGATCGTCAGTCGGCGGTCTGCCCCGCTAACGGCATCGCTCGTTGGTCTTCCGCCTCAGCGGACGAGCACCAGAGAGTGAGACGCTGCGGTCGCCGACGCTTCGGGGGCTTGACGGAAGGTCGAGCACCGGGCTACCCCTCGGTGCGCACCTCGACAAGCAGGAGGTCAGGCGGTGGGCCGTTGCCGTAGCTCGCCGCCGCAAATTGCGAGGGGGCGAACGTGGCCACGCTCCTCAGCACGCATAGTATCAGCTTGCCAGGCCCTGTCGCCAGCGTAGCCCTGAAATTGCCACTCGCATAAGCCTCGCCTTGTGCGTTCCGGAACCATATTAGCGGCCCGTGCTCGAGGGCGATTCGGGCGATTCCGTTGCCATTAGGTACAGTCCCCGTGTATCTATATCTTTGCGAACATATAGCCTTGGTACCTCTTCTTGCTCTAGCCCCTCTAGAGCGATTTGCGCTACCGCTTGGTCAAAGGCATTCTGAACGGAGCGACCGAATCCAATGGCTCGATAGAATGATGCTGAAAAACAGCGTGCTGCATCATCTCTAATTTCGGACGACATGCCGACAGTACAGTCTACGTGCTCAACGAGGGCCTGAGCCAAAGTATCGCTATTACAAGCATTGATGACAATTAGTCTAATATTATCTTTCATGGCCTTAAATAACGCTACGAGTGCACGAGGCTTAACTTCTATAGGATGCCCATCAACGCTCTGCAACATTAAGGTGCTCGACCCATTGGCGTGCGCGCTGAAATGAACAATGTGAGGTAGCTCTTCGTTTAGGGCCTGTACTAGATCATCGGGTCTTACTGCCCATTTAGTAATAAATCGAACATTCGATCTATATTCAGAACTCCGAATTTTTGACTCGACTTCTCTGGCCTCGACATCGATTGCTAGGCGGGCTGTAGCTTCTGGATTTGCACCGAGAAAAAGTATTTTCAATTCCGTTGATCTCGGATTTTGATCAACGCTAATTTTTTCCGCGACAGCCCTTCCCTCTGTATTTAGCTGGACATTAATTTCACCTGAAGAAAAAGCTATCCGTTTGACCAAACCACGATTATCTAGGTATTTAGCAGCATCTATCGCTTGTTCAAAAGATATGCTTAGTTTCTCTGCCAATTCCTCTCCGCTAAACTGAAGGCGCCCCTTTGAACTTAAGTCGTCATCTTTGAAGTCATTAGCCATCAAGACAAGCATCCGCGTGGCATCGTTTTGGATCGACATAGTAATCGCTTTCTTCAATTATCCATCGATGGGCGTACAACATCACCGGGCGCGAGTCAAGAAAGGGGATGGCGCTGACAAGACCTCCGTAGTTCGACTGGCGGCATGGATTGTCGAACGCTTGACGTCCCCGACGGCGGCCTGGGCAATTACAGTGCCGGTGTTTTGGAAATCTCGGGATGGCCCACGGAATGCTCCCGCAAGTAGCACGCTACCGCTTGCTGCCCGCTCGGCAATCATCGAGGGACCAGGCAGGGACCGGCCGCCCCGCTGGCCGTCAGAGAACAGGATGCTTGCAGAGGATGTCACATATGCATTCACTGCGAAGTTCCCCGTGGGAATCCTCTCAGAGAACAGAAAATCATTTCTCCTTTTCCCAGATTACCTTGTCCTTCCCCTGCAAAACAACCACTCGGGCTTGTAACACCGTAATCGCGGCATTTGAACATGGCCACCATGGCGTCTTCGCTATTAAACGCAGGGCACCTTTCTCGAGGAGCGCTCCACAGGCTTTACGAAGATACGTTTTTGTCAACGAGTTTATCGACGATCGCTTTGGATGTTTTCGAAAGAGCCGGCTTGTTAATTTCAAACGAAATCTTTGCATGTACTTGGTGCTCCAGCGTTCACGCCCATAGCACTCGGTACTATCCTTATGTAAGACATGCATTGTTCTATAGTCCTCAGATATTATCTTGGCTTCATCAATTGCATCGGTGACCGTATGATCAGTGTCCTCGACATTGTAAATCGTAGTGATCTGTCACCTTTACAGGAGCATTATAGATATCGCTTCTCCTCTTCTTGTCAAAATATTTAATTTTGATAATATTCGACCCGTTACCTGTAGAGAAAACGATGCGTTGATCCTCAGTCGCACAGTCAGGATTTATGCGATCCAGCTTGCACACCATAGGCATTAGTGTCATACAATCAGAAAATGAATAGAGTTTTAGGTATCATTTCGACGAGCGTCTTCCTCTGCGCGGGACGGTATGATCACACGTCCCCACAGTCAAGCGGCAGCTTGCTGGAGGTAAGTCATGACCACAAGGAGGTCCGCTGTTTCCTCCGACGAGGGAGATGGAAAGCCAGAGCCCAGCGATTACGGCCGGATGGGTGCGCGCCAGAGGCTGAGGCGGGAAAAACGCTATTCCGTGGCGGTCCCAAGCCCCCAAATGCCTGGTGCCATGTGCTCCGCGGGGAGAGCAGGTGTGCGGATTCTGGTCTTTGCGAGGGGCAGGGCAGCTTACCTTGGCTGCGTTGCGCAACCCGCTTGGGACCTTGGCCTGGCGACTGCTTCGGCTCCGGCCGGCTTCTCAGGTCCACGGCTCCCGCGCTGGTTGCTGCCGCGAATGAGTCCTTGAGTTGCTATTTGAGCGGCGGCTCTTTCTTGGTCTTGTCGTCGACGGGACCGCCGAGCAGTGGGGTCGGCATGCCCAGCGCGACGGCCAGCTTCGCCAGGGTGAGCTCGGAGGTCGAAGATGGCCGCGGCCTTTCTCTATGTGGTGGATGGTCATGGTCGATACTGGCGAATTGATCCGGCGACTCAGCTCGACTGCCGTCATCCGCCAGCAGACGGCGGCGGGCAGCTCCGCCCCGTAGGCGACCCAATCGGCGCTGGCCCATTCTCTCTGCCGGCGGCGGAGGCTGTCATATATGAAGCCGCGCGGGAACGGTCGAGCGCTTCCCGCCGCGGCCTTGACCGTGTGGGCGCAGTCGACGCCTCGGCCACGGCGGCGGCGGTCACCTCATCCACCTTGACCGCGGGCAGACCGACGAAGAGCGCCTCCATCAGGGCCTCATCGGTGCGAGCGACGTCTGCCCGGCGCGGCGCACACCGCGACGTGCGCCAGCTGGAGCCAGCGATTCCGGTCTTGGTTCATCGCCTTCCCTTCCCAGGCGTGGGTCCCGCCCCCACCTGCCCTCTGAGCCTCGAGCGCTTGCGGTACAGACGCAATGAGTGCTCGCCATACAACTCGGCGCCGAGTTCCTCAGCCGATCCCGCTCAGGGATTGGGCGAGCTGGGCGGGCTCGTAGCCCAGGCGAAACAGGGAGAACTGCCGGTCGGCTCGCTGGGAGGACTTCACCGTCGCAACCGCGTGCAGCGCACCTGCCGGCACCGGACACTGCGTCTCCCAGGTCCCAATGAAAGTCGACTTGCTCGACTTGCGGGCAGTGACGCCAGGGGAAAGCCGGCCACGCGGCGTACGGGGCCGGCGCCCTCGGCGAACAGTCGATCGCGGCGCTTGATCTCGGTCCGGTCGGTGCAAGAGCGCGGAGCCAGAGGGATATCCAGCAGGGCAGATCGTCGAGCTCGCAGTCCAGCAGGCCTTGCTGGAAAACCGCAGCTCGTGGTCCAGGTGAGCCAGGGTCCCGCCCAGCAGGGTGAACAGGCGGCGCGATCGCCGGGCCGCGGGCCGCTGCAGCACCGGATACAGAGGCAGGTGATGGAAGTTGCCCTGAAGAGCCCATACGTGCACCTGGTGGCGGACCAGACGGTCCACGGCGTGGTGGTAGGCGGACGTGAGAAGAGGCTGGTTGATGTCCAGCAGGCGCTCCACGCGGGAGACGCCTGCCTCGAGCAAGTGCCCGACCAACTGGGTCTCCGAATGGCCGTCGCCGGCTCCCAGGGCGAGCACCTGGAGCGCGCCGCGTCCGCTGGCGGCCACGATCTGCTGAGCCACCTCGCCGAGCGGCAGACGGCTTCGCAGGGCCGTCGAAAGGAGCGATTTTGACAAAGGGCCAAGTAGTCCGCGGCGCTGCCGGGATCAAGGTAGGCGTTAGTCTGCTCCAGGATAGCCGCCGGCCCCATGGAGGAACTGCGTCCGTTCGGCGAAGAGGCTGAGCGGATCATAGCTCGGGGCCAGCAGGCAGTTGAGTGCACCGCGCGACCAGGTATCCTCCAGCTGCGGTGACTCGCTGCTCTCGGCGGCGGGCGGCGGGGGATGCCCCGGTACATCGGCCCAGCGGAGCTTGAGTTCAGTGACGCCGATGAGGCGAATCAGCGTGGCGCGGCTGGGTGGGTATCGCGCGGTCTCGGCAAACCTGAGGGTGGCATCCGACAGATTCGCTCGGCGGGACAGCTGGACGCGACTCAAGCCGGCGGCGGTGCGCTTGTCGCGGAGCAGCCGACCAAACGCCACCCACTGCGCCTTGGGAGACAGCGTGCTCGGCCGGCAGCGCCACGGTGCTGGCGCCGCCCCATGAAACTGCACCAGCTCTTGGAGGCGACCGAGGTGCTCCGCCCCAGGTCGACTGCAGCTCGTCAAGGGCCTGCGCTACCAGCCGATGAAGTTGGGTGAGCAAGGCCAGCGTCTGCTGATGCAGCGCATGGAGCGGATCGGAGGGGGCCGTCATGCTCCTTGCCTCCGGCGCCCGCCTTTCGGCACGGGGGCCACAGGCAGCGCCCAATAGCGCGCGAGCTCCTCCAGCCTTGAGGGTTCTGAGGCAAGCAGCACCCCGGCAGGCTCACCAACACGGCGCTGACCCCGTCCCCGGCGCGAGTCGGGATAGATAACCTTGCGAGAGGTCGATTGCCACCTCGAGTTTTCGTTGGGAAAGTCGCTGGCTCAGCCTCGTAATTTCCGCGGCGGCGCGCTGAACCAGCTCGGCGCGATAGGTGGCCTCCAGGGCGGCGGCCAGCTCGGGCATCGAATCGAAGGACAGCAGCAGATGCTTGCAGCGGCGGCAGGTCGGCACCAGCAGGTCCGCCTGCAACGTCGAAACGGTATTGCGGTAGCGACGCACGCGGCCGGGCTGCGCGGTGGGTCGTACGGCATGGCGACCGCAGCGCAACGACACCACCCAGCATGCTGCGCCCCGAGAGGCGCGGCGCAGAGGGTTTCAGGGGCGGCGCCACTCCAGAGTCGGCAGGACGAAGGTCGCCGTGCGCTACGCCTCCCGGTTCGGTCTTCTTGGCGCAGCAGACGCAGGTGCGCCTGCAGCTTCCACCGGGACCCCGGCGGCGCGCGCCCGAAGCACTAGATCGGCGGTCAGGTGACCGAGGCGACCAGCAGCGCTGGGTGATATAGCTCGAGCATCTGCTGATTGCGGACGGCTCCGGCGCGCCGACCCAGCGCCGACCACCGAGCCGGAACCCGGATCACCGGGACTTGGCGTCGGGCGCACCAGGCATCGGCCAGGCGGTCGGCCCCGCGCAGGCGAGCCCACCGCGGCCGGTCCGCATCGACCCCGCAGGCCCCGTGCACCACGGCGCGAGGCTGCAGCTCATCGAGCACCCAAAAGACATGCGCCGAGTC
>JBGANQ010000049.1:0-69142 GCA_044222245.1 Polyangia bacterium
CGGGGCTCGTGGGGCGTTGTTGGCCAGGGCTCGGCGGAGCTGCAGGCGGCTTTTGGTCGGCAGCGGGACCTCAGCGGAGCCGCCAGCGGGGCCGGGGCGATGATCGTTGGCTCCGCGCTGGCCCTCCTCGCGGTGCAGCGAATCCTGGGCATCACCGAGGCCGTCACCGAGTCCGGGCCGCGACCGGGCGCGCTGTGGCAGCTCGATCTGGATCGGCCGCAGCTCCCGCAGTGGCAGCTGTAAGCGCCTCAGGCCGCGCTGCGCACCGGGCGCGGTGAGCGGGGCAGGGTCACGCGCACCGTCGTCCCACCGAGCTGCGGCGCGGCCAGCGTCAGCTGCGCCCCCTGGCCGGTCAGGGTGTGCTGCGCCAGCCACATGCCGCGGCGAGCTCCGGGCAGCGCGTGCAGCTGGGTCGGCTCGGCGAGCGCGAGCAGGGCTTCGCGCTCGGGGCGCGGCGTCCCGGCGTCGGTCAGCTCGCTCGGCGCGATCGGAGCAAGCGGCGGACCGCTGTCATGAATCAGGATCTCCACCGCCTCGGGCGAGGGGTCCAGCTCGACGGTGACCAGCGGCGGGCTGTGCACCCCTTGCAGCGCCGCATCGGCGGCACAGCGCAGCAGCTCCCGCCACGCCTGCAGCAGCGCGCGGCGCTCTCCGACCGTGCGCACCGTCGGACCTAGCAGCGCGAAATGGACGCCGGTGATGTGCAGCTCGGCCCAGGCGCGCTCGATCAGGCTGCCGATGTCGAGCTCCTGGCGCGAGCTCTCGGCGCCGGAGCCGGGGGCGGCCAGCGGGAAGGGGCGCGACTCGACGCCGGAGGCCAGCAAGCTATCGGAGAACAGCGGGTCGGCGAGCGTCGCCGCGGTGGCCGGCAGGGTTGACAGCGGACCGGCCACTCGCCAGGGGAGCTCACCGGACCAGTTGTCGCTGCGCGGCGGCGTCGGGACCCGGACCGGGAGCTCGGCCACCCCCTCGGCCGGCCGCGGCGACGCTGGCGAGATGCCCGGAGCAAGCTCCGCGAGCGGCGGGGCCGGCATCACCGGCGTGGGCGCGGCGGCGGCCAGCGCTGGCGCCCGGCGGAGCAGCGGGGCGACCGCGGCCTGGGCGCGCTCGTGAAGGAGGAGCTCTGCCAGCTCGACGAGATCGCTGCGCGGCTCGGCCAGCACCCCCGCGATCGCCGCCGCGCCGGCGGCCGACAGGCGGTAGGGGTAGGCGGCGCGGGTCGCGTCCTCCGGGAGCGGCTCGCCGCGCTCGTCCTGCAGCCGCACCGGCTCGCAGATCCCGAGCAGGTGCAGGCGGCGGATGCGGCGCCATGGGAAAAGGCCCGCCGCGTCCACCGTGCGCCGGGCCTGCGCCGTGGTGGCGACCAGGAACTGCGGCTGCGCCGACATCGGCCCAAGGGCGCTGCGCGGCGTCCGCCAGCGATCCGCCGGTCCCCCCGACTGCAGCGTCTCCAGCGCCAGCAGGAACGTCAGCACGGACTTTTGCGGCAGCGCCAGCACCGCCTCGCCCAGCCGGGTCCGCGCGATGTGGGGGAGGGCGGCGGCCCCCGTCGCCTCGCCGCTCGCGGCGCGCGCGAGCAGCCCGAGCTCCAGCGCGTAGCGGCGCGCCAGCAGGCGCAGCCCGAGCGGCTCCTGATCGCTGCCCGGCCCCTGCAGCGCCTGCGTCACCGTCTGCAGGAGCAGCGTGTCGGCCGCGCTCAGCACGCCGTCCGCCGCCGCGCCGAGGAGCCCGTGCGCCGGCGTCCCCGGCCCGCAGCCGAGGATGTGGTGCGTCGCCGCCATCAGCAGCCGATTGAGGTGCGCCTGATCCTGGACCGCCCCGAGCTCTAGCAGGCCGTCGCGCACGTTGGCCAGGTGCTCGTCGACCCAGCCGTCGGCGATGCAGTCGAAGATCCAGCAGGCGGTCGGCTCGTCCAGCGCCCCTTGGTCCCCGAGCTTTTGCAGAAGGCAGAGCAGGGCGGCTCGATAAAGGTCCACGTCCAGGACCAGCGTGTCGTCGAGCACGCCCAGGTGCGTGAGCGGCATTTTGAGCGCGGCCAGAAGTCGGGCGACGAACATGGGCGCACCATACTTTGTGTGCATGAGTACGCCAAGTCCGTACTTCACCCCCCTGGCCGCCGTGCCGCGCGCCCGCGAAGTCAGAGGGAAATCGCAAAAGCAGGGGATCTCCGCCGCGGACTCCCGTAACTTGGACTCAGCGAGGTGGTGTCATGGCTGGCGGCAGTCTCTCCGCGGCGCCCGGAACCGGGCAGGCAGGCGCCCAGCTGCGCGAGCGGCTGACGCTCGGGCTGTTTACGTTGATCGTCGCGCTGCTGTTCGCCGATCAGAACCTGCTGGCCCCCAGCCTCACCGCGATCGGCGAGGAGTTTCACTTCACCCGCGCCGAGATCGATCAGCGCCTGGGCGCCGATGTGAACCTGACGTTCTGGATGCTCGGCGGCGTGGTCACGCTGCTCATCGGCTACCTGACCGACCGCGCCGATCTCAGCCATCGCCTCAGCCGTAAGTGGCTGCTGGTGGCGGTGGCGCTGCTCGGGCAGGCGGCGTGTCTGGCCTCGGGGTTCTGCCGCAGCTACGAGCAGCTTTACTGGGCGCGGGCCCTCACCGGCATTGGCATCGGCGGCGCCTTTCCCCTTATCTACTCGCTGCTCGCCGACTACTTCCCGCCGCACCGGCGCGCCGCTGCCAACGCCACCATCGGGCTGGCCATGGGCCTGGGCATCGCTGGCGGGCAGCTCCTGGCCGGCCTGCTGGTGCACAGCCGCGGCTGGCGGTTTCCCTTCCTCGCCGTCGCGCTGCCCGGTCTGGGCCTGAACCTCTTGTTCGCGCTGCTGGCCAGGGAGCCGCGCCGCGGCCAGCAGGAGGCCGGCCTGCAGGAGCTGTTCGCGGCCGGCCACGAATACAAAGAGCGCCTGCGGCTGGCCGATCTGCCGCAGCTGCTGCGGGTGCGGACCAACATCCTCATCCTGCTGCAGGCGCTGCCGGGCACGGTGCCGTGGGGCGTGTTCTTTGTCTACCTCAACGACTTTTACGCCCACGACAAGGGCTTCACGGTCGCCGACGCGACGCTGCTGGTGATGGCGATCGGCGCCGCGGCGATCATCGGCGGCTTCGTCGGGGGCCTGGTCGGCCAGCGGCTGCTCAACGTGCGCACCCGCTACCTGCCGCTGCTGTGCGCGCTGTCGACGCTGCTGGCGGTGGTGCCGATGGCGATCCTGATAAGCTACCCGGTGGCGCCCGGGCAGCGGCTCGGCGGGCCGCTGCTCATCGGCGGGCTCACCGGCTTCCTGGCGGCGGTCACCGGGCCGAACATCAACACCATGCTGCAGTGCGTGAACCCGCCCGAGCGGCGCGGCGCGGTGTTCAGCCTGCTCAACCTGTTCAACGATCTGGGGCGCGGCTTTGGCGCCTGGGTGGTCGGCGGCATGGCGGCGAGCCTGGGGCGGGTGCCGGCGTTTCACCTGGCCAACCTCTTGTGGCTGCTCTGCGCCGGGCTGCTCCTTGTGCTGTTCTGGGTCTTCCCGGCCGAGGAGGCGGCGCTGCAGCAGCACCTGCGCCAGCTCGCCAAGCGCGCTGCCTGTGACTAAATAGGATGTTTACCGGACAAGACGGGACTCTCTGCGATGGACGCCGAAAAGACTGGGCAGCAGGCAGCGCCCTACACGCTGCGACGGGAAGCGGATGGGCTTGTGCTGTGGTACGGCGAGCGCTCGGTGCTGGGGCCGCTGCGCCTGCAGTTCGACGTCTCTGACGCGGCGGGCCGCCGCTGCGAGCTGAGCGATGTCCTGCTAGTCGCCGAGCCGGGGGAGCGGGTGGGGCAGGGCGAGCGGCTGCGGTTTCGCACCGCGGCGCTCCCCGGCGCCTCTTTCGCGGTGACGGTGACGCTGTCGCCGGCGGGCCTCCTGCTCGTCGCCGCGGTGCGCGCCGGTGCCGCGGCGCTGCGCCTGCACGCCTTCCGGGTGCTGGCGCAGCCGCCGGCCGAGTCGCTGCTGGCCGGGGTCGGGATGGAGCCGGGCTGGCGGATTCTCGGCGCCGGCTACAGCTCGTTCAGCCCCGTGGCCAGCCGCGACAGCCGGCACGTCCTGGTCCCGCCGCGGCTGGCCACCGCCGGCACGTTCAACCAGCACACCCAGTCCGAGTACTGGGGCCGGGCGGACGTGCTGTCCTCGCCGTGGATGCTCACCGCGACGCGGCGGGCGGGCGCGGCGCCGGGCGGCACGCGGGCCGAGACGCTGACCTTGCTCATGGGCTTTCTGGCGGCCGAGCGCGGGCTGGGCGAGGTGGCGCTGTTGCGCGATGGCGCGCCGCGACCGCGCCTGGAGGCGCGCCTGGACTGGGGCGGCCGCCCGCTGCCGGCCGGCAGCGAGCTTGTCGGCGAGCCTCTTTTGATCAGCGCTGGCAGCGATGGCGAGGAGCTCATCCGCAGCTGGACCGAGCAGACCGCGCAGCGCATGCAGGCGCGCCGCCCGGAGGCGCCGATCCCGAGCGGCTGGTGCTCCTGGTACTACTACTACACCCGGGTGAGCGAGGCGGCGGTCGACGCCAACCTGAGCTGCCTGCAGCAGCAGCGGGCCGCGCTGCCCGTGCGCTACGTGCAGCTGGACGACGGCTACCAGAAGAAGGTCGGCGACTGGCTGCACCTGAACCCGAAGTTCCCGGGCGGGCTGCCGGCGCTGGCGCAGCGGATCCGCGCCGCCGGGGCGGTGCCGGGAATCTGGACGGCGCCGTTTCTCTGCCAGCGCGGCTCACAGGTGTGGAAGCAGCACCGCGACTGGCTGCTGCGCGACCCGGACGGTCGCCTGCGGCGCCTGGGCTACCACCCGTTTTGGGGCATCCTCGACGGGTACGTCTACAGCCTCGACCCCACCCATCCCGGCGTCCAGGACTACCTGCGCACGGTGTTCCGGTCGCTGTGCGCGGACGGCTTTGAGTACTTCAAGATCGACTTCCTGTTCGCCGGTCTGCGCGCCGGCCGGCACTACGATGAAGGGCAGTCGCCGGTCGAGGCCTACCGCACCGGCCTGCGCTGCATCCGCGAGGCGATCGGCGACCGCTTCCTGCTCGGCTGCGGGGCGCCGCTGCTGCCCTCGATCGGGGTGGTCGATGCGATGCGCATCTCGCCCGACGTCAAGGAGGTGTGGCGTGATCCGACGATCGGCCTTCTCGCCGGCGAGACCGGCCACCCGGCGGCCGAGCTGGCGATCCTCAACTGCCTGACCCGGGCGCACCTGCACGGGGTGTTCTGGATCAACGATCCGGACTGTCTGCTGGTCCGGCGCGACCATACCAAGCTGACGCTCGCCGAGGTGCGGACGCTGGTCTCGGTGCTGTCTTTGACCGGCGGCATGCTGTTTATCAGCGATGATCTGCAGTCGCTGGCCGCGCCGCGGCGGGCCCTGCTCGAGCTGGCGCTGCCGCCGGCCGGCGAGGCGGCGCGGGTGCTGGGGGCGTTCTTTGAGTCCAAGCCCGAGCGCTTCGTGCGCACGCGGGCGCTGGCGGCGGACGGCGGGGTCGAGGCGCTGGCGGCGGTGATCAACTTCAGCGACCATCCGCTGGCGCGGACCATCCTGCCCGAAGACCTCGGGCTTGCGCCGGGGGCCTACCACGCCTTCGAGCTGTGGACGCGCAGCTACCAGCGCCTGGGGCGTGGTCAGGCGGTGGTCACCACCCAGCCGCCGCACGGAGTCGCCCTTTTGCTGTTGCGGCCGCAGCGGCCGTGGCCGCAGGTACTGACGGTGACCCATCACCTGGGCCAGACCACGGTCCTGCTGGCGCATGAGACCTGGGACGCCGAGACGGCGACTCTGGTGGTCGGGCTGCACGCCCTGGCGGAGCGCAGCGGCGAGGTCCTGCTGGCGCTGCCGGCGCCGTGGCAGCTCGGCGCGGTGAGCGGCTCGGCGGGCCTCGCGGTGGGTGCCTGGGGCCGCGCGCCCGCCGGCGCCTACGTGACGGTGAGCTTCACCGCCCCCGGCGGGATCGAGGTCCTCACGCTGCGCTTTACCGGCTCCCAGCCGGCCGCGGCGCCCCAGCTCTGAAATCCCCAATGGATTTGCGCCCTTGCGTCGCGGCGCGCGCGTCGGGCGTGACTCCGCGGGCGATGTGGCCTGTAATTGGGAACATGGGCAGCGCGAACTGGAGCAAAGTGCAAGAGCACCTACGCGGCCGCTATCGGCTACAGACCGATGAGGCGCAGTCGTTCTTGCTGGGATTCGCGGTCGAGCCGCCGGGGCCCGAGGCGCCGTCGTCGGGCGGCGAGGCGCTGGTCCAGGGCGTGCACGGCCAGCACCTTCTGGTCGATGGCCGCGAGCTGCTGCTGCTGCGGGCCGAGGTGTGCAGCGATCGCGCGCTCGATCCGCTGGCGGCGCTCCTGCACAGCGCCAAGCTGGTGCTGGGCGCGCTGGTGCTGACCGGCAACCACTACGTGCTGCGCTACAGCCTGCCGCTCTCGTCGCTGGCGCTGCCCGATCTGGACTACGCCCTCGCGTACCTGGCGCGCGAGGCGGCGCTCACCCGCGCCCGCATCGCCCAGCACAACGCCAGCCCCGAGGTGCGCAGCCGCGTCCCCCACTGGACCGAGTAGCCCAACCTGCTAGGCGGCGACGCGCGAGAGGAAGGTGACGCGGACCTCGGGCGGGAGGTCGGCGACCTTGACGATCACGCTGTGCAGGTAGTCGGCGCTCACCTCGCCCAGGTAGCGGCCGCAGTGGCTGCCGGCGCCCAGGCGCAGCTCGCCGCTCTGGCGGTCGCGGTAGAGCCAGTAGGACCACTGGTCCCACTCCTCTTTCATGATCTTGGCGAAGCGCTCCTGCTCGGCCAGCGCGGCGCTCACCGTAGGCGGAATAAGCCCCAGCTCGACCATCTGCAGCAGCAGCCGGGCGGTGGCGGTGGCGTCATCGAGCGCCGAGTGGGCCCGCAGCAGCTCGATGCGGAAGTGCTGGCAGGCGCTCTCCAGCGAGCGGCTGCGCAGGTGGCGCAGGTGCCAGCGCACGAACACCATCGGATCGACGACGCGGCCGACATCGATGCGCGCCTCAATGCCCACCCGCGCAAGCTCGGCGTTGAGCAGCGGCACATCGAAGCCGGTGGCGTTATAGCCGCACAGCCACGGCACCGCCGGCCCGAGCGCGCGTCCGTCGAGATACTCGAGGAAGCGGGGGGCGATGGCGGCAAAGGCGGGCTTGCCGCGGACATGCTCATCGCGGATGCCGTGGATGTCGCTGGCCCCTTTGGGGATCGGCATCTGTGGGTCGATGCGCATCTTGCGCACCGCCGCGTGGGCGCCCTTGTCGATGCACACCGCCCCGAGCTCGACCACCCGGTCGCTCGTCACATCGACGCCGGTCGTCTCGGTATCAAAGACGAAGCCGGGCCAGTCGTGAAACGTTGCACCCGCGGGGACCTCGGTGCCGATAAACGCCATGTCTGTATGGACTTTACGCCACAAGCCGGCCCGCCTGTCAACAGCGACTCCGACGAGCTGCGAGGGAGAAACTCTGTTCAGGTCGGGCGTCTGCAGCCTGGACAGCCTGGACAGCCTGGACAGCTGGGACAGCGCGCCGGTTCGGCGTGCCTTGGCGGCGGCTTTGCGCGATACTGCTTTTATGGCGCATATAAGCTGGCTGTCCCTGGCCCGGCTTGAGGAGGACTGGGCCGCAGACTTTGGGCCGCAGAGCCTGTTTTTCTGTCCGCTCATCAGCCTCCAGATGTCGGCCGACGAGCTCGCGCGGTGCATCGACCGGCCGCCGGACACCGAGGTGCTGGAGGGCCTGGGAGAGTTTCACAGCTGGGGCGGCCGGGTCGGCAAGCGGCTGTTTCAGCTCTTATCGCCCAAGGCGGCGCCGAGTCCGGGGCCGAACGCCGGGCTGAGCGTCTGTCCGCTCTCGCCCACCGAGAGCATCGGCTGGCCGGTGCTGCAGGAGCTTGCCGAGCTGCCGCAGCCGATGCTGTCGCGAGTCGTCCGCGTGCACAACCGGGCGCTCGACGCGGCGCCGCAGCCCGGTCACTTCACCGTCTATTATCGCGATCCCCAGGGCGCGCAGGTCCCGCTGTACTTCGCCAAGACGGCGCAGGAGGCGAGCGAGCTGCGGGGCTTTCTGCGCTGGCACGGAGTGCCGATGGAGCTTGTAGTGGCCCAGATTAAAGACCCGGGCAGAGACCCCAAAGACGGTCCTGGCAGCTCGCAGAAAGGCACGCTCATCGTCTGAGCGCGACCCGAAAGCGACCCCGCAGACGACCCTGAAAGCGACCCTGAAAACGATCCTGAAAGCGACCCCGAAAGCGACCTTCCGGAGAGACCCACATGAGCCAGAGCGCCGACATTAAGCAAGTGATGGAGCAGATCGCCGCCGGGCGCACCTCGAACCTGACCTGCCCGTTCTGCAAAAACGACAAGCTCAAAAAGGGCATGGGCGACTATGGTCCGGTCTTTACCTGTCCGTCCTGCCGCAAGTTCATCGAAGCGCCGATGGACGACTTTTAGGAGTCGCCCGCAGTCTTTATGCGCCGCCGCCCTCGCCGAGCCGGCGGCGCGCCGGCCCTCGGGCCCCCCTCGGCTTATAGGTCGGACAAATAAAGCCCGCGAGCGGGCGGGCCTTGCGCGGAGCTTGCCTCGGCGGCAAAAGTCTGCGATACGTGAGCGGCTATGCGCTCTCTCCGCTCTGACTCTGCCGACGAAAACGTCATCACTATCGACACCGACTCCGCGCCGCGCATCATGTTCTACGGCGAGGACTTCCTGTGCGAGGACCTGCCGGTAGGCACCCGCGTCATCTACCCGCGGCGCCCGATCAGCGGCCTGCCTAACCCGCGCGCGGCGATCCGCTACGCCCTGCACCACCCCGAGGACATGGAGCCGCTGCACGCGCTCCTTTTCCCCGGGATGAAGGTCACCATCGCCATTGACGACATCTCGCTGCCGCTGCCGCCGATGCAGCGGCCCGACATCCGCGAGACCGTGTGCAGCATCGTCCTGGAGATGCTGGCCGATCACGGCGTCGACGACGTGCACCTGATCATCGCCACCTCGCTGCACCGGCGCATGACGGAAAAAGAGGTGCGCTACATCCTGGGCGACAAGATCGTGAACGCCTACTGGCCTGACCGCCTGTACAACCACGACGCCTGCGATCCCGAGCGCATGGTGACGCTAGGCAAGACCGCCCACGGCGAGGTCGTCGAGACCAACCGCCGCGCGGTGGAGAGCGACCTGACGATCTACGTCAACATCAACCTGGTCCCCATGGACGGCGGCCACAAGTCGGTGGGCGTCGGCCTGTGCGGCTACGAGAGCCTCAAGGCGCACCACACTCCCAAGACCATCGCCAACTCGGACTCCTTCATGGATCCGAAGCACTCGCACCTGTCGCACTCGGTGGATCGCATCGGCTCGGTGTGCGATCAGCACATGAAGGTCTTCCACATCGAGACCGTGCTGAATAACCGCATGTTCACCGGCCCGATGGACTTCCTCATGAAGAACGAGGACGAGTTCACCGAGTCCGACACGCTGAAGTTTCAGGCCATCAAGTGGACGCTCAAGCGCACCCCGCGGGCGCTGCGGCGCGAGATCTTCATGCGCGTGCCCGCCGCCTACGAGCTCATCGCGGTCTACGCCGGCAAGACCGAGCCGGTGCACGAAAAGACGCTGGCCAAGTCCTACGAGCAGTACAGCGTCACGGTCGAGGGCCAGGCCGATATCCTGATTACCGGCATTCCCTATATCTCGCCGTATAACGTAAACAGCAAGGCGCTCAATCCCCTGCTCGTGCAGGTGATGGCGCTTGGTTATTACTATCATATGTACCGGCACAAGTCGCTCGTCAAAAAGGGCGGCACGCTCATCTGCGCCCACCCGTGCAGCGACGCGTTCGACCCGGTGCACCACCCAAGCTACATCGAGTTTTTCAATCGCCTGCTGCCCGAGACGCGCGACTCCTATACGCTGGAGAAGAAGTATCAGGACGAGTTTGCCTATAACCCGACGTACATAGAAATGTACCGGCGCGGCAACGCCTATCACGGCGCGCATCCGTTTTATATGTGGTACTGGGGGCAGCGCGGGCGCGAGCAGCTCGGCGAGGTGATCGTCGTCGGCAGCGACAACCAGACGGTGCCCGAGCTCCTCGGCTGGAAGCGCGCCGACACCATGGCCGAGGCGATAGCGATGGCGCGGGCGACCCAGGGGCGCTCGGCGCAGATCACCATGCTGCACCACCCACCGATCCTGATCACCGACGTGAAGTAGGGGCGCGCCATGACACCTGCGAGCACCGCGCCGACCGGCGAGTCGCCCATTGACGTCAGCGAGACGCTGCACGGAAAGCGCATCCTGTTTATCGGCGGCACCGGCTTTGTCGGCAAGGTCGCGATGTCGATGCTGCTGTGCCGCTACCCGGGCCTGGGCCGGCTGTATGCGCTGGTGCGGCCGGGCTCGGGGTACACCGCCGAGACGCGGTTCTTTAGCAAGATCGCCCGCTCGCGGCCCTTTGATCCGGTGTGGGCGGCCTTCGGCGATGCCACCGCCGACTACCTGCGCGAAAAGGTCGTGCCGCTCGGCGGCGATGTCTCGCGTCCCAATGTCGGGCTGAGCGATGCCGACGTCGCGCGGCTGACCGCCGACGGGCCGCTCGACATCATCATCAACTGCGCGGGCCTGGTCTCGTTTAACCCGTCGCTCGAGTCGGCGCTGCGCATCAACGTCTACGGCGTCCGCTACGTCACCGAGCTGGCGCGCGCCACCTCTGCCAAGGTGGTGCACGTCTCGACCTGCTATGTCGCCGGCCAGCGCGAGGGCGAGGTGTGGGAGGATGAGCCGCTCATCGGCTACTTCCCGCGGCGGCCCGGGCACCAGCGCTCGGCCGATGCCGGCTCGGCACTGCGCGCCGGGGACTTCGATCCCGAGGCCGAGATTGCCGACTGCGAGCGCCTCATCGAGCAGACCCGCCAGCGCGCCGAGGACCGCGCCCACCTGGCGATGTTCCGCGACCGCGGCGCCGAGCGGCTGCGCGAAGAGGGCCGCGACCCCGACGACGAGAAGCACTTAAAGACCGCGGTGCACCGCGAGCGCAAGACCTGGACCGCCGAGCGCCTGACCGAGCTTGGCATGGAGCGGGCGCAGAACTGGGGCTTCACCAACACCTATACCTATACAAAGAGCATCGGCGATCAGCTGTGCGCCCTGGCCGCCCTGCCGGCCAGCGAGCGCAAGGACGGCAAGAAGCCCGTCCAGATTACGATCGTCCGCCCGGCGATCGTCGAGTCAGCTCTGCACTACCCCTTCCCCGGCTGGAACGAGGGCTTCAACACCACCGCGCCGATGATCTTCATGGTCTTAAAGGGCCACGTCCAGGTCCCGGCCCACCCGGACGTCATCCTCGATGTGATCCCGGTGGACATGGTGGCTGCAGCGGTCATCGCCGCCACCGCGGCGCGCCTGGTCGATCGCAGCGAGATGGTCTACCACCTGGGCTCCAGCGACAGCAGCCCCTTCCGCATGGCGCGCTCGGTCGAGCTCACCGGACTTTACAAGCGCCACTACTACCGCAAGAAGCTCAGCGAGGGCCCCGGCGACACCCTGATGAACCGCGTGCGCTCGCGCATCGAGTCGGTGCCGGTGTCCAAGTCGCGCTACCAGAAGTTCAGCCTGCCGCTTCTGCGCGGGGTGGCCGAGGGGGCGAGCCGCTTCATCGGCGACTCGCTAGAGCAGCTGTGGGGGGTGCCGCGGCTGACTGCGCTCGGCGAGCGGGCGCGCCAGAAGCTGGACGATGTCGCCCAGCTGTCGCGGCAGGGCGAGGGCGTGTTCGATCTTTTCCTGCCGTTTACCTACGACAACGCGCCGATCTTCCGCTGCGATCACACCCGGCGCCTGTTCGCCAGCCTGTCGCCGCACGACCGGACGCTCCTACGCTGGACGCCCGAGCAGATCAACTGGCGCGAGTACTTCCTCGGAGTCCACCTGCCCGGCCTGGAGAAGTGGATCTTCCCCTCGCTCGACGAGGAGTTCACGGCGCGGCCCAAGCCCGTGTACACCTATAAAGATCTGCTCGAGATGCTCGAGGCGGCGACCAAGGCCTACCGCGGGCGCACCGCGATGCGCCTGCTGCCGCCGCTCGATGCCGACGGCGAGCCGGTCGGGCACGGCCAGCGCTACACCTACCGCGAGCTGCTCGACCGCGCAAACCGGGTGTCGCAGACGCTGCGCCGGCTGGGCGTGGCGGTGGGCGACAAGGTCATGCTGCTCGCCGAGAACCGGCCCGAGTGGGGCATCACCTACTTTGGCATCCTCAAGGCCGGCGCGGTGGTGGTGCCGGTCGACCGCGAGGCGAGCCTGGACGAGGTGCTCAACATCGCCCGCTGGGCCGGGCTCAAGGCGGCGGTGGTGTCCGACAAGGTGCAGCACCGCATCGACGTGCGCGGCTCGCTGGCCGCGGCGCTGCCCGAGGTGAAGCTGCTGCCGCTCGGCGAAGAGTCCTACGCCCTCGCCGGCCCGCGGGCCGAGCCGTTGCCGCCGCTTTTGCTAAGCGCGCGCGGCGAGGAGATGGCGTCGCTCATCTTCACCTCGGGGACCACCGGGCGGCCCAAGGGCGTCATGCTGTCGCACCGCAACTTCACCTCGCTGCTGGCCAAGATGAGCGCGGTGTTCGACGTCGACAAGCACGACGGCCTGCTGTCGGTCTTGCCGCTGCACCACACCTTCGAGTTCTCGGCCGGCCTGCTCATGCCGCTTATGCGCGGGGCGCAGATCACCTACCTGCCGGACATCAACTCCGACTCGCTGGCGCAGGCCTTCCGCGAGGGGCACATCACCGGCATGGTCGGCGTGCCGGCGCTTTACCAGCTGCTGTACCGGCGGATCACCAAGCAGCTCACCGACCGCCTGCCGTCCAAGGTGGCGCCGTGGGTGCTGCGGGTGCTGGAGCGGATCTTCGATCTGTCGCGCTGGCTGCGCGAGCGCAGCCGCAAGGCGCTCGGCGTCGAGGTGAACCTGGCGCGGGCGCTGTTCCTGCCGGTGCACGAGCGCTTCGGCGGCAAGCTGCGGCTGCTCATCAGCGGCGGCTCGGCGCTGCCAGTCGAGACGATGAAGCAGTTCCGCGGGCTCGGCTTTCACTTGTACGAAGGCTACGGCATGACCGAGTCGGCGCCGGTGCTGACGGTGACCCGCCCGGGGTCGACCCTGCAGCTGGGCAGCGTCGGCGAGCCGCTCGGCGGCATCGACGTCAAGATCCACCAGCCGGACGACAGCGGGGTCGGCGAGATCATCGCCGCGGCGCCGAGCATCATGCTCGGCTACTACAACGACCCCGAGCTCACCGCCGAGACCATCCGCAACGGCTACCTGCACACCGGGGACCTTGGGCGTTTTGACGACAAGGGAAATCTGTACATCGTCGGCCGCCAGAAGGACGTGATCATCGGCCTCAACGGCGAGAACGTCTACCCCGACGAGCTGGAGGAGCGCTACCGCGAGTCGCCGTTCATCAAGGAGATGTCGGTGGTCGGCCTGCCCGAAGCGAGCCTCAAGGATCGCAAGGACGGCGATGGCGTCGCCAGCAGCGCGGGCGACGACAAGGGCGAGACGGTGGCGGCGCTTTTGGTGCCCGCCTACGACTCGCCGCAGGCCGAGGGTCTATCGCGCGAAGCGGTGCGCGACAAGGTCCGCGAGCACATCCGCGCCGTGTCGGCCAAGCTGCCGGTGGCCAAGCGCATCAAGATCTTCCACCTTACCGACCTGGAGCTGCAAAAGACCGCCACCCGCAAGGTCAAGCGCAAGCTGGTCGTCGAAGAGCTGCGGCGCCTGGAGCGCGCCAAGCGGCAGCTACAGGCGGCGCAGAGCGAGGGCGGCGCCGGCGGTCGGGAGGCGGCGGGCGACTGGCTGATTGGTCTTCTCGCCGATGTCACCGGCAAGCCGCGCGAGCAGATCCCGCCCACCGCCTCGCTGCAGGAGCTCGGCGTCGACTCGCTGTCGTTCGCCGAGCTCGGGGTGGCGCTGGAGGCGGCGGGCGTCAACGTCCCCGAGAACGTCGAGCTCACCGCTATCACCAGCGTGCCCGAGCTGCGCGCCGCGATCGCGCAGTGGGGAATGCGCAAGCCGCAGAAGGAGGTCCGCCCGACCGCCAAGGCCAAGCGCAAGTCCGAGGAGGAACAGGACACAAGCGATCGCATCGTCCTGCCGCGCTGGATGGTCAGCACCCTCAACAAGGGTCTCAACCTCGGGCAGCGCAACCTGTACGAAAAGATGCTGCACACCCGCATCACCGGGCGCGCGTATCTGCCGCAGGCCAGCCGCTTCATCGTCGCCGCCAACCACGCAAGTCACCTCGACATGGGTCTTGTCAAGCACGCCCTTGGCGACTGGGGCGAGTCGCTGGTGACGGTGGCGGCCAAGGACTACTTCTTCGACGATCCGCTCAAGCGGGTGTACTTCGAGAACTTCACCAACCTCATTCCGATGGACCGCCACGGGTCTTTGCGCGAGTCGCTGCGGCTGGCGGCGCGGGTCATCGACAGCGGCGCCATCCTGCTCATCTTCCCCGAGGGCACGCGCAGCGAGACCGGGATCATGCAGCCGTTCAAGCCCTCGATCGGCTACCTCGCGCTGGCGCACAAGATCGACGTCCTGCCGATGTACCTGGAGGGCACTCACGACGCGCTGCCCAAGGGCAAGCTGCTGCCGAGCAGCCGCGACATCGCCGCTCACATCGGCCCGGTGATCACCTATGAGTCGCTGCGCGCCGCGGCGAGCAAGCTCCCGCGGCACGAGCAGAACCGCGAGGCGACGCGCATCGTCGAGCGCGCGGTGCGTCGGCTGGCCCCGCCGGGACCAAACCGCGACACCCCGGTGCCAAGCCGCGAGGCCGAGGAGTCGCAGGGTGACAGGTAAGGGATGGCGATGAGCACGCTAGGACAAGACAAGAACAAGACCGCCGGCAGCGCTGGCAGCCCCGGTGCCAGAGACCGCGGACCGATCCTGGTCACCGGCGGCACCGGCTTCCTGGGTGAGCACCTTCTGCGGGCGCTGCAGGGCTGCGGCCAGCCGGTGCGCGTGCTGTGCCGCGAGCCGACCCCCGAGCTCGCCGAGCTGGGCGTGTCGGTGTACCAGGGCGATCTGGTGGGACCGCTCAGCCGGACCGAGCTGGCCGCCAAAGGCGCGACGCCCGAGTCGGTGCAGGCCTACGGCGCCGCCGCCCAGGACGACGCCCTTTGCGCCGCGCTCGATGGGGTGCGCGAGGTCTATCACCTGGCCGGTCTGGTGTCGCGCGATCCCGAGCGCGCGCAGCCGATGATGCAGCTGCACGTCGATGGCACGCGGCGGCTGCTGCACGCCGCCAAGGCCGCCGGGGTCCGCCGGGTGCTGCTCGCCAGCACCTCCGGCACCATCGCCATCAGCCGCGATCCCGAGCCGATCCCCGATGAGTCCTTCCCCTATCCGGTCGAGCTGTGCGGCAACTGGCCGTACTACCTGTCCAAGATCTATCAGGAGAAGCTCGCCCTCGATCTGGCGCCCAAGCTCGGGCTCGATCTGGTGGTGGTAAACCCGAGCCTGCTGCTCGGCCCCGGGGATCGCCGCGGCTCATCGACCACCGATGTGCGCAAGTTCCTGTGCGGCGAGGTGCCGGTGGTGCCCGCCGGCGGCGTCAGCTTCGTCGATGTGCGCGACGTGGCCGCCACCTGTCTCGCGGCGATGGAGCGCGGCCGCCCCGGCGCCCGCTACCTGCTCGGCGGTCCGAACTGGACCTTCCGCGAGTTCTTCGGCCGGCTGTCGCGCATCTCCAAGGTCGAGGCCCCCTGGCTGCGGCTGCCGGCGAGCTGGAACCCGACGCTCACCCGCGCCGTGCGCGCCCTCGATCACGCCTGGCGCCACCGCGGCTACCGCTCGCCGGTGGATCGCATCTCGTTCGAGATGGCGCAGCACTACTGGTACTGCGACTCCGCGCTCGGGCGCCGGGAGCTCGGCTTTACCGCCCGCGATCCGGCCGAGACTCTCGACGACACCGTGCGCGACGTCCGCGACAGCCTGCACTACGCGCGCTAGCTTGATTCTCCCGCCCAACTGACCTAGGGTGCCGGCCATGGCAGGCTCGCGCGCTAACGGTTCGATTCGCTCGCTCACTCCCCGCACCCCCGAAGTCAAGCCGAGTCCGACACCGCCCGGCGCGGAGTGGACCCTGGATGCCGGCCGTCCCAAGGAGATTGTCGAGCGGCTGCTCGACCGACCCGACGCCGCGCGGCTGGTGCGCCATACGCCGGTGCAGCCGCTGTTCCTGTTTATCAAGTCGCTCGGCCTGGCCGACGCCACCGACCTTCTGCGCCTGTGCTCGGCCGAGCAGGTGCAGGCCTTCCTCGATCTGGACTGCTGGCAGCGCGACCGCCTGGTCCCCGCGCGCGTCTACCCCTGGCTGACCGCGCTACTGGAGCTTGGCTACGCGCGCCTGACCGCCCATGTGCAGCGCCTCGACCCGCAGATGCTGACCACGTTCCTCGCCCCCCAGCTGCGCGTGTACGAGCTGACCAGCGAAGAGCCGCCCGAGGAGCCGCAGGGCCTCCCGTTTGCCACCCCCGACCGCTTCTTCCTGGTCGACATCGTCCCGCCCGCCGATGAAGCCAGCGGCGAGACAGAAGACCGCCAGGCCCTCTTGCAGCGCTTCCTGGAGGCCCTGTACCGCGGCGATCTCGAGCTCGCCCGCGTCGTGCTCACCAGCGCCCGCTGGGACGGCGGCACCGAGGCCGAGGAGCAGGCCTACCGCTTCCGCAGCGGCCGCATGGCCGACCTTGGCTACATCGACTACTACGATGCCCTCAAGGTCTACATGCTGGTTGATCCGCTCAAGGCGCCGCCGGCCCAGCCGCTGGTCCCCTCGCACGCCGCCCCCGCCGGTGCCAAGGGTCCCGTCGTGTCCGCGCCCGAAGACGAGCCGGCCCTGGGCGCCGGTGGCCTCATCGGCCCGCGCAGCGCCGTGTGGCGGCAGCTCGTGCCGAGCCTGGACGCGACCGACTTCACCTTCGGCCGCGCCGTCGCCCTGCTCACCCCGGGCGAGCAGGCGCGCCTTTTTGAGCACCTCATGCTCCTGTGCAACCAGGCGATGGCCGCCGACCGCATCGAGCTCGGCGACTTCGACGGCACCCAGCAGACGCTGCGCCGCGCCATGGGCTACCTGTCCCTGGGCCTTGAGTTCCGCCTGCGCCCGCTCCCCGAGCCCGGCGCCCAGGGAACACCACCCGCGCGCGAGCTGCTCATCGACCCCCAGCACGCCGCCCAGATCCTGCGCGAGGTCCCGCTCCTGTACCTGTTCCGTCTCGGCTACAGCCTCACCCTGCAGCTGCGCAAGCTGGCCACCCTGCTGGTCCACACCTCCCTGACCACCCTCTTGCCCAAGGAAGATCCGGCCTCGCTGCTACCCCCCGAGCAAGCCGCCCCCCTGCGCGCCCTCCTGGAGCTACGCCCGCTATACTCGCTCCACCTCGATCCCCAGCGGACCGCCCGCGCCCCCCACGGCTCCAGCCGTCCCAGCGATGAAGAAATCGAGGCCCCGCGCTGGCGCGAGGTCCGCCCGTTCCAGAGCCTGCGCGACCTCGGCCGCGCGACCGAGCTGCTGGAGCTCCTGTCCGCCACCGACAAGCTCCTGACCACCGGCCTTGGCCTGCGCCGCGAGACCGTGGCCAAGACCGTCGAAGGAAAGAGTCCCGCCGCCGCCGCCGTCAAGCTGCACGACCTGCTCGGCACCATGGTCGCCAACCTCCTGCTCGACCGCCCCCCCGCCCTGGTCCCGCTCGCCCGCCGCGACCTCGCCACCCTGCGCTGGCGCGCCCTGGGCGACGCTCCCGCCGCCGCCCCCGGCACCCCCAGCGAGCTGCGCCCCGAGGTCACTTCCAAAGTCCTCGCCGCCCTCCAGGCCCGCGTCCACGAGCGCTCCCTCAACGAGACCGAGTCGGCCGCCCTGTGGACCCCCGCCCTGCAGAGCTTCGTCCACGCCTGCCTCACCCGCCTCGCCACCGGCCTTGCCGCCCTGCCGCCGACCCTCACCGACCCCCAAGCCGACGCCGTCCCCACCGTCCCCGGTCTAATCCTCAGCTAGCTGCCGTCCCCCCGACGGCAGCGCGCCTCTCAGCGGACTACCCCGGCGGCGTGTTGCATGAAGCGTACGGCAAGTGCGCCAGATCGTTTCCGCTCTTGCACTCGCCAAACGGGTGATGCCCCGCCCCATCGTCGTTGACCCGGAACCACATGTCATACGGCCCCGGCGGCGGATTGTTCCAGTCGCAAGTCACCAGCTCGCACTCTCCCACCGCCAGCGGCTTGGTCGTGCGCGTGCTGCACACCGCCTTGCCCATCATCCGTGGGTCCCCCTGGTAGAAGGTGGCCGGCATCCCCGCCGCCAGCGCCGACGCCCCCCGGTTGCACACGCTGCCCGCTACCCGGAACAGCTTCACGCAGTCCCCCACATCCGGCGGCACCACGATCTTGCCCGTCGCGTCTCCCGTCGGCGCCGACCCCGCCACCGAGCCCTGCACGTTCTGCCGGTAGTTGTTGAAGGTCTTGAAGTTCGCCATCTCGGTGAGCGGAATCGTCCCGTCGTCGTTGACGTTGGTGATGTGGTAGGCGTGCTGGTTCCAGATCGACCGCGAAGGCACCCAGCGGTTCATCGGATCGGTGAAGACCTTGATGCCGTACGTCGGCGGCCCGTGCGCCATCCCAAACTCCATCGCCGAGACCCCCGTGCGGCAGCTGTCCCCCTGCACATCGTCCGAGGACACCACGATGTCGGCGTGGCCGTCGCCATCGGTGTCGGCGATGACCGGCATCTCCAGATCCGTGCCCGAGGACACCGGCGCCGCGAACAGCTTCTTGCCGTCCGGGCCGTTGTACACCCGCAGCCAGCACTCGTCGCGGTAGACGACCTCGGCGATCTTGTCGCCGTTGAAGTCAAACACCGACGAGCCCGTCGACCCCGACGAGCTGTCCTGGGTCTGCGACTGCCACAGCACCCCCGGGTCGCTGCCCCGGCACTTGGCCGGCTTGGGGCTCGCCAGGCAGTCCTGACTGTAGACGTAGTAGTTCACCGCGCTCGCGGTGGCAAACTCGGGGCGACCGTCGCCATCGAAGTCAGCGACGGTCGGCGCCCCGCCCCAGCCGTTGGCGGCGGCGGTCGGCGGCATGATGAAGGCGTTGTTGAAGTAGTCGATGATCTGGACCTTCTGGCCGCCGTTCTGCGACGACACCAGCACGATGTCCGGGTGACCATCGGCGTTGAAGTCGCCGATCGCCGGGTAGCCGCCGCCCAGGCTGCGCATGATCGGCTTGGTCTTGTCCGCCCCGGTCACCCCGTCGTACACCTGGGTGCCGGTGATGACCTCAAGCTTGCCGTCGCCGTCCAGGTCTTCGGCCAGCGAGATCGTCCCCCACGTGCCGCTGCTTGCCGCCGCCGTCCACACCACGTCCAGGTGCGGCGTCGGCGTCGGCAGGTAGCGAGCGACCTGACCGCCGGTGATGATCTCGGGCGGGCCCATGCCGTCGAGGTTGGCGATCGCCGGCGGATAGTCGCGGCTGCAGCCGGAGGTGGCCGGCGTGGTCAGGCTGGCCTTGACGTTGCCCTGGTAGTCGAACACCGTGGTCCCGGTGGCCAGGGCGACGATCTCGATCTTGCCGTCGCCGTCCAGATCGCCGGCGGCGATGTGCGTGCAGGCGCTGATGTTGGTGGTGCGATCCCACTTCACCGTGCAGTCCCGGCCCGCCATCGCGATGAGGTGGACCTGGCCGGGGTAGCCGGCGGCGAAGATGATCTCGGGCTGGCCGTCGTTTTCCAGATCGATGACCAGCGGCGTCGAGATGACATTCTTGTAAGACGGCACCGCGCCGGCCGGCGGCCACTGGCACTTGAGCACCGGGTTTTTGAACTCGCCGGGCTCGAACGCCTGGCCCTGGCACATGTCGTCGCCCTTGCCGCGCGGCTTGCGTCCCCACGGCAGGCAGGCGCAGCCCGCGGCCTTGATGATCGGCGGACAGGCGCAGTAGGTGTCGCCCTGGCAGTCGTCATCGGTCCGGCAGCTGCCGTAGTCGGGGATGCAGGCGCTGTCGATGCAGCGCCGGCCGCCGCCGCAGTCGGCGTCGACCGCGCACTTGTGCTCGCCCGGTGGCATCATCATGCCGTCGCCGCCGACGTCAATTTCATCGTCGCCCAGTCGGCTCGGGGCGCACGACCCAAGCGATATCCCCCCAAGCAGGATCCCGACGAGGATCCCTGCTAGCGCGGTCTGCCCTCGGCTCGTCATGACGGTTCTCCTTGCTGTCTGCGACGCTCGATTCCCGGAATGCCGGTAATCAGTAAGGCGATAACGCCCCAGTTCCTCGGGTGTGTCAACCTATTGAAATATCAGCCCTTTATGACACATTGCGTCGGAAACGAGCTCCGAGGGCAGTTCCGCGCTACCGTATTGGGAGGCGGGGCTTGTCCTGCCGGCCAAGGCCGTGCGGTCTAAGAGACGGCGCGGGCCGTCGCCTGCCCTTTTGGAAGAGGAAAATCTCACTGCGCGCTGCAGTCTGAAGTAGACTGCGCGCCTTCTGTAGGCGCATCGTCAGGCAAGCAGCTGGCCGCAGGCAGCCGGCGGAGGGACCGTGAAGCGAAGGAGTAACTTTATGGCTGTTTCCGTCGACGAAGTCGAGGTTCTGGCGCAGAACCGGGCGTTCTATGCGGCCTTCCGCCAGCGCGACCTCGACAGCATGGACCAGCTGTGGGCGACCCAGGCCAAGGTGGCCTGTGTGCACCCCGGCTGGCAGCCGATTCGCGGTCGCGCGCAGGTCATGGCGAGCTGGCGGGCGATCCTCGGCCAGTCGAGCGTGCCGCAGATCCGCTGCGAAGATGCCAGCGCCCACGTCCTTGGCGACACCGCCTTTGTCCTGTGCGAGGAAGTGCTGGGCGAGGGGCGCCTGGTGGCGACCAACGTCTTTGTCCGCGAGGAGGACGACTGGCGGCTGGTGCACCACCAGGCCGGCCCGATGGCCCCGGGTGCGCAGGCCGAGACGAGCGACGATTTCCAGGCCGCGCTCGGCAGCGGCCTGCTCGGTGCCGAGGCCCTGGGCGGCCTGCCCTTTGGGCACCTGGGTGAGGCCGAGGGCGACGACAGCGAAGACGACCTCGACGCCGTGACCCTCGACCTGGACGACGAGGACGAGCTGCTCGAGTTCGGGGACGACGAGGCCCTGGCCGGTGGCGGCACCGCGCTGCCCCGCGAGCGCGGCCTGTCCGCCCTTACCGACTCGGAGCCCCACCGCCAGCTGGACGACACCGAGGCCCCCGAGCTGTTCCTCAACCTCAGCGGCCCTGCCTCGCGGCGCCTGCTCAATTAAGTACAGCGCACGGCAAGTTCGTTAGCAGGGCAGGGTGGTGCGGGGGCTGGGCTCCGCTGCGCTTTGCGCCGTCCTGCCAGGGCCTGCCCGGCTCCGCTCTGGGCACTCATTTGGGGGCAGCGTGACGAAGCGACGGCTCCCGCAGACGGCTCTGGCACCTGGCGACTGGGGCCAGGCGGCGCTAGCGCGGCGGCGCGGCAGGCGGGCTCGGTGAGCGCTCCAGCATGCGGCGCACCGAAGCGGCGATGTCCTCGGGCGGGGTCATCGCGAAGCCCTTGACCCAGCTGCGCGCCGGATCGTTGCCGATGAGCAGCATCCCGGAGTGGCGCAGCTTGTCCCGGCTGTTATCGCCGAACTTGGACACCACGGCGTCGATGTTCTCGCGCGTCCCGGTCAGGAAGTACCAGCCTGGCCCGGCGCCGTAGCGCGCGGCGTAGGCCTTGAGGACCGCCGGCGTGTCGGTCTGCGGATCGACGGTGATCGAGATCATCACCACGCGGTCGCCAAGGACATCTTTGAGCAGCCGCTGGACCTGCGCCAGGTTGGCCGTCATCGGCGGGCAGATGCTGGTGCAGGTGGTGAAGATGAAGTTGATAAGAGCGATCCGGCCGGCTATCAGGTCGTCGTAGAAGCGGACGGTCTGGTTGTCCTGGGTCACAAGCGGCAGGTCCGGCCGGTAGGCGGCGGCCGCATGGGGCTGGTCCTTGGCCTTGGCCTTGTCTGGGCCCTTGTCCGGCTCGGCGGCGAGGGTGGCCTTGGTGGCGGCGCGGCTCGCGGTCGCCCAGCTGAGCACCGCGCCCGCTGCAGCAAGCCCCGGAACCACGCCCGGAACTGCGCCTGGAACCACGCCCGACATGAGGCTCAAGACCAGGCCCGGCAGCAGCGCTGGCAGGGTTACACGGCGGCGCATCGGCATCGACCTTTCCTGCCCACTTTACACCGCTGCCGCCGCAAGTCCCACCGGCCCGTGCTCGGCTGGGCTAGATTCGTTGCGCCCTTGCAGTTAGGCTTAAGGGGCTCTGGGCCATCTCTGTAGTCTCCCTACGTACACCCGGGCACAAGGAGGACCATGAAGGCAAAGCGCACGGGCAGGACGCGGGGGGCCCGCTAGAGATGGCGCGCTCCTCTAGCCGCGTCTCCTCGCCGAGCACCGCGGAGTCGTCCGAGACTCGGCTGCCCATCCCCGCGGTGGCGCTGCCGGCCTCTGACATCAGCCTGGTGACGGCGATTGCGGGGGGCGCGCGCGAGGCGCTGGCCGAGCTTTACGACCGCTATGCACCGACCCTGCTCACGCTGGCGGAGCGGCTCTTGCACAGCTCCAGCGACGCCGAGGATCTGCTGCACGATTTCTTCCTGGAGGTCTGGCACCAGGCGCACACCTTCGATGGGGAGCGCGGCAGCGTGCGCGCCTGGCTGGTCATGCGGCTGCGCAGCCGGGCGCTCGACCGCTTGAAGTCGGCCAGCTACACCCGCAACGTCTCGCTCAGCACCAGCGGCATCGACGTCGAGAGCCTGCAGAGCCCCGAGCGCAGCCCGCCCGAGATCACCCCGAGCGGCGTCGAGCGGGCGCTCGGCATGCTGGCGCCCCAGGAGCAGATTCTGCTCGACCTGGCGTACTTCCGCGGCCACTCGCTGCCCGAAGTAGCCAATTATCTGTGCCTGCCGCTCGGCACCGTCAAGTCGCGGCTGCGGCGACTTCTGGAACGCCTGCGCCGCAACTTCGACAAAAGTTCCCGATGAGGCCCCCCGTGACCAAGCCGCCCGCCGCCCGCCTCCCTGCCCATGTGGACGACCACCTGGTCGACGCGGCGCTCAATCGACTCTCGCCGGCGGCGCAGGCCACGGTGCACAGCCACTTAAAGGGCTGCAAGCGCTGCCGCACCCGCCTGGCCCGCCTGCACGAGTCGCTGGCCGCGCTCAGCCTCGAGCAGCCCAAGGCCGCGCCGCCGCCGGCGCTGCGCGAGCAGCTGCTGGCCGGGCTGGACAGCCGCGCCGCGGTCCCCTATCCCGGCTTCGCCCGCCGCCTGCAGCGCCTGTACCAGCTGGATGAGCAGCAGACCCTGGAGATCCTGCGCAAGAGCGCCGACCCCGCGCAGTGGGAAGATCAGGGCTTCATCTCCCTGCTCCATTTCGCCGCTGGCGAGTCGCTGCCCGGCACCCACGCGGGCTTTATGCGCCTGCAGCCCGGGCTGCGCTTCCCCCGCCATCGCCACGTCGGCTACGAGCACATGTTGATGCTCGCCGGCACCCTGCAAGATGAGGACAGCGGCGTCCTTTATCACCCGGGCGACCTGCTGGTGATGGAGCCCGGCAGCGAGCACGCCTTCACCGTCCTTGCGCCCCACGCCGGCGTCTTCGCCATCCTCCTTCACGAGAGCTGGCCCCTTTTCACCGGCAACTGAGTCAAGAGCGGGTGGCGCAGGCGAGGCGACCAGCGAGGAAGCGCGAGCCACCCCCCAGACCGGAAATGGAGCTCGACGAAGGCGTGAGCTCCCGCGGGCCGCCGCCCCGACTAGACGTGGACGTTGAGGTGGGCGAGCTCGCAGCCGGAGAAGAAGAAGCAGATCTCCTTGCGGGCGTTTTCCACCGAGTCGCTGCCGTGCACCGCGTTCATCTCGACATCGGTGCCAAACTTCTGCCGTAGCGTCCCCGGGGCCGCCTTCTTGCTGTCGGTGGCGCCCATCAGCTCGCGGTACTTGGCGACCGCGTTCTCGCCCTGCAGGATTAGCGCCACGACGTTGCCCGACGACATGAAATCGGTGAGCGCGTTGAAGAACGGCCGGTCCTTGTGGATGGCGTAGAACGACTTGGCCTGATCCTTGGTGAGCCGGCACATCCGCACCGCCACCGGCTTGAGGCCGCTGCTCGCGATGTCCTGAATGATGTGCCAGCTGCTCCCCTTGGCGACGGCGTCCGGCTTGACCATGGACAGCGTGTGCTCGATAGCCATATGAGTCTCCTTTGTCTCGTAGTCTTGGTTATTGAGGTGAGCCCAGTCCAGCCTCGGACCTTGGGCGGCTGCGGGTCGCGCTGGTGCGCGCCGCCACCAGCATGCATGAGTCGGGCGCGAATCATGCAACAAGACCGGCCGCCTTGGGAAGCGCATTTGCCGGGGCCGGGTCGCAGGCGGCGCTCGGCGCAACTGTGCTAGGGTCGCTGCATGCAGCCGCTGCAGCCTCTTGGTTTGCTCGCGCCAGGGCCGCTCGCGTCGCTTGCGCCAAGCCCGCGGGCGCCAGGGGCGCTTGGGGCGCCCGGGGCCGTGCTGGCGCTCGCGCTCGGCGCGTGCACGCAGCCGGAGCCGGCGCCGCCGCCGACCCGAGCCTCTGGGGCCCCGGTCTCCCGGTCAGAGCGTCCCGCCTCGCCCGCGTCGCCGCAGCTGCCGGCCGCCGGCCCGACAGCGAGCGCCGATGCGGGCGCCGCTGCGGACGCTGCGCCGGCTGGGGTCGGCAGCCCCGCTGCGCCGCCGGCCAGCCAGTTCATCGGCTCGGCGGCCTGCGGCGAGTGTCACAAAAAGCAGCTCCTGCGCTGGCAGAAGGACTGGCACGCCCGCGCCCTCAACCCCGCCGCGCCCGCCGTCGTCGTCGGCCGCTTCGGCGACGCTCACTTCAAGGGCACCTCCAGCGAGGCGTGGATGCGCCGCGACCCGCGGCGGCCGCCGAGCCCTCGCCCCGCCGGCAGCGCCGCGCCGCCCACCCCCGGCCCCTCCGGCTACGTCATGCGGACCCTGGGCGCCGACGGCAAGCTTGACGACTTCGCGGTCCACTGGGTCATCGGCGGCAAGCGCATGCAGGACACCGTGACCGTGCTGCCCGACGGCCGCTGGCAGGTCCTGCCGGTCTACTACCACGTGACCGGCCGCGGCGAGTGGGTCGACTACACCGAGTCCAAGCAGGGCCTGGTTGACCCCACCCACCCGTTTTTCTGGACCAACTGGCGCCGCAACGCCAACCACGAGTGCCTGGACTGCCACACCACCGGCCTGCGGGTGCGCTTTGACCGCCCCGGCCACACCCTGACTACCGAGTTCGCCGACCCCGGCGTCGCCTGCGAGAGCTGCCATGGCCCCGGCGGCCGCCACGCCGACAGCCTTGACGCCGCCGACATCGTCCACCCGGGCAAGGTCGCGCCGCAGGTGGCGCTCGACCTGTGCGCGCAGTGCCACGGGCCGCGCAATCCCCTGTTTCCCATGCTCGACTCGGAGCACCGCTTCCGCGCTGGCGAGCGCTATGAAGATCACTTCCAGCCGCTGGTCGTGGTCAACGGCGCCGAGCGCTCGGGGGACTATTTCGCCGACGGGCGGCCCAAGACCTCGAGCTTCGAGTACCAGGCCCTTTTGCAGTCGCGCTGCTTCCGCAAGGGGCAGCTGACGTGCCTGTCGTGCCACGCCGCGCCGCACGCCGACCACGGGGAAAACGAGCTCAAGCCGGTGGCGGGGGCTACCAGTACGGCGGCGCTCGCCGACGCCAGCTGCCGCGGCTGCCACGGCCAGATCGCCGCCATGGCAGAGCAGCACAGCCGCCACAAGAGCGCCGCCGCCACCCGCTGCGTCGCCTGCCACATGCCCAAGGTCGTCACCGGCGTCCTGGATCACTTCGCCGATCACGCCATCGACATCCCGGTGCCCGACAACACCGTCGCCCACCAGATCCCCAGCGCCTGCGGGGAGTGCCACAAGGACAAGCCGCCGGCCACCCTCGCCGCCGAGCTCAAGCGCCTGTGGCCGCAGGCGGAGGCGCGCCAGCAGCGGCGGCTGCGCCTGGCTGCGGCGATCGACGAGCAGACCGCCGAGCGCAGCCGCCCCGCGCTGCTCGCCGTGCTCGCCGACACCGAAGAGGCGCCCAGCCTGCGCGGCGCCTGCGCGCTGCTCCTGGCCCAGCGCTTCCCGCGCGGCGCGGCGCCGTTTCTGGTGCCGCTGCTCCGAAGCCCCGACTCGCTGCTGCGCGCCCAGGCGGTGCAGGCGCTCGGCTTTGCCCAGGCCCGCGAGGCCCTCGACGCGGTCGCCGAGCGGCTGACCGACTCATCGCTGACCGTGCGCAACAACGCCGCCCTGGTGCTCACCAGCCTGGGCGACTCGCGCGGTGCCGAGGCCGCGGCGCAGCTTGCCCGCGGCAAGGACAGCGCCGGCCTGATGCAGCCGCACTACCTCTTGGCCCAGCTCGCCCGGCGCCGCGGCGACCTGCCGACCACCGCCCGCGAGCTCGAACAGGCGGTCGACCGCGTCCCCTACTTCACCGACGGCCTGCTCGGCCTGGCCGAGGTCTACATGCGCCTGCACAAGCTCGCCCTCGCCGGCGACCGCATCGCCGAGGCGCTGTTCTTCGACCCCCACAGCCAGGCCGCCCAGCAGCGCCGCGAGAAGCTGCGCCTGATGTCGCCGTAGCGCGCCGCAACAGGTCCCGGGCCTTCGGGGCAAGCTCGCGAGCCTGGCAGAGGGGTGCCGCGCCTCGGCCGGAGGCTCGGCGGTTGCGGCAAGCGCGCGCGGCCGTGCTATAGGCTTTGATATGAAGGCTAAAGCTGGACTTGGGTTTGTTCTGGTGGCGGTCGCGGCGGTCGCGTCGCATGGGTGGGCGCTGGCTGCCGACGAGGCGCCGGGGCATGACGCGGGCAAGGGCGGGCGCCACGGCGGGCCGCTCGTGCACAGGTTCGAGGACCCGGCGCGGTGGGCCAAGGAGTTTGATGATCCGGCGCGCGACGCCTGGCAGAAGCCGGCCGAGCTGATGAAGGTGATGCAGATCCAGCCGGGCATGACGGTGGCGGACCTGGGGGCGGGCACCGGCTACCTGCTGCCGCACCTGTGTCGCGCCGTCGGCCCCAAGGGCAAGGTGCTGGCGCTCGACATCGAGGCGAACATGGTTCGCTACATGGAAGAGCGCATCGGCCGCGAGAAGCTTGCTTGCGCCAGCGCCAAGAAGGTCGCCCTGGACGACCCGCAGCTCACCGCGGACACCGTGGATCGGATCGTCATCCTCGATACCTGGCACCATGTGGCGGATCGGGTGGCGTATGCCAAGAAGCTCCTGCGCAGCCTGGCGCTCGGCGGGGCGATCTACATCGTCGATTTCACCAAGGACGCCCCGCACGGGCCGCCCAAGCACCACCGCCTCACCCCGCAGCAGGTGGTGGCCGAGCTGACCGAGGCCGGACTGTTCGCCGAGGTGGTCAGCTCGACCCTGCCCGATCAGTATGTGGTAGTCGGCCGCCGTCCTGCGGCCGCGCCGCCCGCGGTCAAGTCGCCCCCGGGGCCCGCGGGCGCTGTCAGCCCGCAAGGTCCGGCCGGCTCGGCGGCCCCGAGCCGGCTCTGACCGCGCCGGCTCTGACCGCGCCGCTCGACCCTGGTCCGACCCGTGGCGGCGCCGGCCGCTGGCGGGCGCCAGGATCTTGACCCGCCTGGCGAGATCGGGCTAGCTATCGGCAGAGTGCGCGGTCTTGTCGTCATCCCTGCCTACAACGAGGAGCAGAACCTCCCGCGGGTGCTCGAGCGCCTGCGGTCGGCGCAGCTGACCCAGGACGTGGTGGTGGTCAACGACGGCTCGCGCGATGGCACCGAGCGGGTGCTGCGCCAGCTTGGGCAGCGGCACCTGCGCCACCCGATCAACCTCGGTTATGTGCGCGCGGTGCAGACCGGCATCCGCTACGCGCTGCAAAACGACTATGACTACGTGGTGTTCCTCGACGCCGACGGCCAGCACGATCCGGCGGCGGTGCCGAGCCTGGTGCGGGTGCTGGAGAGCGGCACGGCGGACATCGTGGTCGGGTCGCGCTTTGTCTCCGACACCGGCTATCGGGCACCGCTCGGGCGGCGCCTGGGGATGAAGGTGTTCTCGTGGGTGACGGCGCTGCTCGGGCGGCAGCGGGTCTTTGACACGACCAGCGGCTTCAAGGCGATCGCCCGCCGGGCGATGCCGGTGCTGGTCGAGCAGACCTTCGGCGATTTTCACTCCGAGACGCTGCTTTTGTGCATGCTGCTCGGGCTGCGGGTGGCCGAGGTGCCGGTGCAGGTGGCCGAGCGCCGCCACGGGGTGTCGATGTACGGTCCCATTGATGCGGTGCTGTATCCGCTAAAGACGCTGGTGGCGATCCTGCTAGTCTATGCGCTGGCCGGCAGCCTGCGGCACAAGCTGCGCCTGGCCGGACCTGTCATCTCAGGGCCAGGGCCGGGGCCGGGGCCGACGCCGGCGCCGCTGGGCGGCGGGTAGGGCGACCATGGCGATGCAGCCTCAAGCCTCGCTGCCGCTGGCGGCAGCGGCGCCCGGGTGGACGCTGGCTCAGGTGGCGCTGCCGCCGGCCGAAGGGCCGGTGCGCATGACGGCGTACGGGCAGGCGGTGCTGCTGGTGCTCATCACCGTGCTCATCGTCGGCATCCTGCGGCTGATGGCGCAGCGGCGGCTGACCATGGGCATGGGCCTGTTCTGGCTGGCGGCGATGGCGGGCCTTTCAGCCCTGGTCGGCTCGCACACCCTGCTGGTGTTCATCGCCGGCATGCTAGGGACGCTATATCCCGACGCGGCGATTCGCCTGCTGGCGTTTGTCGCGCTACTGTTTGTGCAGATTTATTTCTCGGTGCGCATCTCGGTGCAGGAGCAGCGCCTGGGCGATCTGGGGCAGGCGGTGGCGCTGTTGGAAGAAGAGCTGCGCAGCGAACGCAAAAAGCACGCCGCTCCCGAGGCTGGGGTCGCTCGTGAGCAAGCAGGGTCTGGTGAAAGCGCGGCGCCGCCTTAGATTAGCGGGCGTTCGAAATCGCCTTGAACCCGTTCATACTCAACTGACCCTGGCGGGCGACCCAAGGCTTCCCGGCGAGATAGAGCCGACGAAACAATAGTTCGACAAGGAGACCGCGATGGCATCCCCACACGTAAAGGACCTGACCGACGCCAACTTTCAGTCGGAGGTGCTGCAGTCAGACAAGCTGACCCTGGTTGATTTCTGGGCCACGTGGTGCGCTCCCTGTCGTGCCATTGCACCGTACGTCGAGGCGATCGCGCAGGCGCACGCGCAGACCGGCACGCTACAGGTCGGCAAGATGGACATCGACAAGAGCCCGACGACGCCGACCAAGTACGAGGTCCGCTCGATCCCGACGCTGCTCCTTTTCCACAAGGGCAAGGTGGTGGGCCAGCTGGTCGGCGCGGTCCCCAAGGCCAAGCTCGAGCAGTTCGTCAAGGACGCGCTGGCCAAGACGGCCCCCACGGCCTAGCAGGCTGCGGCAAAGCTACTCCGCGACCCGATTTCGCGTCCGGCCGGGCCACAGCCAAGAGGCTGCTCCGCGCGCCCACACCCGAGCTCGGGCCGCTCGCTACGTCTTGCCACAGCCTGCTCAGACTGCCTGATGAGCCGCGGGCCGCGGTCGGGCCGCGCGGCTGCTTTGCTGCAGCTTGGGGAGACGGTAAAGTGAGCCTATGAGTGCCCCTTTCCACCCTGCGGCGGCGGCGCGCGAGGTCGGCCTGAGCAACTGCGATCTGGCGCGCCGGCTGCTCGACTCTTATAAGGCCGATGGGGTGCAGTGCCAGCCCGGGCGGGCGCTGCCATCGCCGCCCGAGGTGTCGGCGATGCTGCAGCTGGTCCGCGAGCTGCTACTGCCCGGCTCGACCGGCGTGCCGCAGCCGGCGTGCGTCATCCTGCACTCGTTCGTCGAGGGCCGGATCGCCGAGCTGCGGGTCAAGCTGGTGCAGCAGCTGTTCCGCGGGCTGCACCACCGCTGCGCCGGCCCCCAGGCCGAGTGCCCGGCCTGCGAGGAGCGCGCCGCCGAGATCACCTCCCTGTTCATGGGCCAGCTGCCCGATCTGCGACGGCAGGTGCTGTGCGATGTCGCGGCGGCCTTCGACGGCGACCCCGCGGCCACTGGCATGGACGAGGTGGTGTTCTCCTACCCCGGCGTGCGCGCGGTCGCCGTGTACCGCATCGCCCACTCGCTGTGGCAGCTGGGCGCGGTGGTCGTCCCGCGCATGATGACCGAGCTCGCCCACGCCGAGACTGGCATCGACATCCACCCCGGCGCGCAGATCGGCGAGCGCTTCTTCATCGACCATGGCACTGGCGTGGTCATCGGCGAGACGACGGTGATCGGCGAGCGGGTGCGCCTGTATCAGGGAGTGACGCTAGGCGCCCTGAGCCTGCCCACCGGCGCCGCCCGCCGCCAGCAGGGCCACAAGCGCCACCCGACGATCGAGGACGAGGTAATAATCTACGCTAACGCCACCATCCTCGGCGGCAGCACGGTCATCGGCCGCGGCGCCGTGATCGGCGGCAACTCGTTTGTCACCGAGTCGATTCCGCCGGGCACCCGCGTCGTCAATCCCTGCCGGTAACCCTTGCGCCGAACCTACGGGGGCACAAGGGGGGCGGCGCTCAGCTCTTGTGTAGGGTCTGCTGGAGCTGCTTGCGCAGCGACTCGGCCTCGGGCGAGGGGGGCGCGATGGGACCGCGCAGCTCGGTGCCGATCTTGTCGGACAGGAGCATGGCGAGCAGCGCCTCCATGACGTTGCCGGTGGCGAGGCCGGCGGCGCCCGGCTTGTCGCTGCCGCCGCCGATGACGATCTTGGGCACGACGTCGACGCGGGCAGTCTCGATGGCCTGGGCGAAGCGGCTCATCACCTGCTGGGTGAGCTGGAACTTGGGGCCGCCGTAGGCGCGCACCTGCTCTTCCACCGCCAGCGCCTGGGCGACGCCGACGCGAGCGGTGCGCTCGGCCTCGGCGGCGGCCAGGGCCTGGATCTTCTTGGCCTCGCCCTCGCCGAGGATGCGCAGCTTCTCGGCCTCGGCGCTGGCCAGGGTCTGGATCTGCGAGGCCTGCTGCTGGGCGCGGGCGTAGTCGGCCTTGCCCTGGTTGGTCTGGACGGTGATCGACAGCTCGGACTCGGTGATGTGGGCCTGCTGCTTGGCGCGCGCTTCGGCCTCGCGCAGCTCGCGCTCCTTGACCGCCGCCTTCTGCTGCCGGGTATAGGTCTCGACCTGCTCCTCGGCAATCTGGCGGGCGCGCAGCTGGGTAAGGATCTGCTCGATCTGGCGGTCGGCGGCGCCCGAGGTCGGGGTGCCGATGAGGACCTCCTGCAGCTCGAGGTTGTACTGGGTGAACTTCTCTTTCATCTGTTCGCCGGACAGGTGCTGGATGTCGCTGCGATCCTGGATCAGCTGGATGAGGGTCTTGGTCTGGCCGATGTTCTTGAAGTACGCCGAGACCATCGGGTCCAGAGTCTGCTCGACCAGGCGCTTGATGTCGCCAAAGCGCTGGATGACCAGCGGCGCCTTGCGGTAGTCGATGTGCACCACCACCGACAGCGGCAGCGAAGGCTCGAACGCGTCCTTGGTGATAAGCGACACCTCGGACAGGTTCTCATCATACTTGTGCGAGCCGATCTCGGACCGGTTCCACTTGAGCTTGAGCCATCAAAATCGTCGACGAAAAACTGTTCGAGAGCCTGCAGGGAAAGCTCCGGGGAAACCTCAAGCGGTGGTGTCTGCAAGTCCGCATCACCTAAGTGAGTATGCATTTGTAGGTGATTCCGCGCGGCGCTAGAGCTCTTCTCTCCAATCGGCAGCCACTACTTGCCTGCAGATCCGTACACCATGCTCGCATCGAGAAATGACCAGATCTGGGGGAACCCCAGCGCGTGCTGATTGTCTGAAGGAGCATGCGTCCGGGTTTGGGTCGACACTTGCTTCCAAGCTGGTTCAGGCGAGGGACGTTTCGTCGTCCGCACAGCTCACTTTGGGGTACGTGGGCGATCTTGCTCATGGTTTTGGGAGTTGTCGGCTGGCTCCGCCTGGGGATGATGCCGGCGCCCGAAGTGTGGCCGATCAAGTCGAGTGTAGAAGTCGACAAGCTCGCCTGCTTGCTCACCAGCTCCGTAGCGAGAATCCAGGTGCAGTCCTGGCAGCGCAGCTGCGCGGACCACGACAGTTTTCTCGACTTGACGGTAGGACCAGGGGGGGCCAGCGTCAGCGGCTGGAAGACCTCCGGGCCAAAGAGCATTAGCGAAGTGGGGCTGACTCGCCTGCCGGTGAGCGAAGGCAGCCGCCAGCTCGCCGAGCTAGTCGCCGCCGCACGACGACCAGAGATCGCCTGCTCCTGTGTGAGCTCTCTCTCGGTCGCCCGAATTTACTACTGGTGCGGAGCCGAGAAGTTCGGGCCGCTGCTGCTGGCCACGCACATGTGCACTCCGGAGGAGGCAGGACTCTCCAGCAAGCGAAAATCGAAATCTTACGCGCGTGCGCATGGCGTAAGTTCACTGGCCGACGCCATCCTGGACGGATTTCCCGAAAAGGAAGTCGCTGCCGATGTCAACCGCGAGAGCCGCGCGCGGGATGCGATTTATCAGGCCGAGCATCAGGCCGAGCCCAATTGGCTGGAAGGCGAAAGCTATCGCTAGGTTGCGAGGTCAATCCGGGCGCCACTTTCCCCCCAACCGATATATCCTGTCCTCAATGGAGGACCTATGATCGATCCCGTCTTCGCTAATGAGCTGGCTCACGAGTGGATCGCAGCATGGAACTCGCACGACCTGGAGCGCATCCTCTCGCACTATACCGATGACTTTGCCATGTCATCGCCCCTGATCATGGAGCGCGGCTTTCATCCAAGCGGCACCCTTCACGGCAAGTTGGCAATCCGCCCCTACTGGCAGGCCGGCCTCGCCGCGACGCCGCCGATTCACTTCGAGCTCGACGGAATCTTGATTGGTGCCGATTCGATAGCGATTCTCTACCGCAACCAGATTGGGCGTCGAGTAATCGAGGTCCTGGTCATCGGTGCCGGACACCGCATCATCCGTGGCATGGCGCACTACGGGTAACGGCTGACCCGCCGCACAAGGCGGCTCCCACGCTGAGCGCTGGGACTACCTCAGCGGCGATAGCCGCAGGCATCACCTGTCTCAGGTGGAGGCTGGCGGCATGGAAACGGACTTTGCCGCATTCAGTGGCCAGCTGGACCGCAAGGTCGCGTTGAAGATCCTGCACAGCCAGGGGGGCAAGCGCACGGCGCTCACCTCGGTATTCTGCGCGGATTGCTCCGCCAGCCCGAGCGCCACTCGCGATGCAAGCTACCGAGATGAACCGGTGGCGCCGTTTGTAAAGAAGGTGACGCTAAGTCGCCGTGTCACAAGCGGCTATCAGTGCCCTGAACTTTTCCTCGCCCTGCCGTCGGCCAATCCACCCCGGGAAAAAATCGTACCCATTGCTCGCCGACGCCCGGTTCCACTTGAGGATGAAGTTGGTGGTCGGCACCATGATGACCTTGCCGGCGTAGGTGTTGAACGCGTACTTGCCGGGCATGAGCGGCTCCTGCCAGACGCCGCGCTGGTTTTTGTGTACAAGCTCGCCGTGCTTGTAATCGGCGCCGGACAGGTCCTGGCCGGCCTCGCCGGTGTAGCTGACGACGACGCCGACGGTGCCGACCTCGATGATCGTCTTGTGGATCATCTCGACGGTGGCAAACAGGCGGTTTATGTAGTAGGTGCCTTCGACCAGAGTCTGCAGCTGCCGGCCGCGCAGGCCGCCGGCGGCGAGGAACCGCTCGGGGTCCTGGAAGCTGTTGTGATAGATCGCCGGCTGCGCCGGAGACTCGCCGACCGTCGGCGCGATGATCTGTCCGGGCGGCAGCGAGGGTCCTTCATGGACCGTCACCACGCCAATCAGATCATCGGAGCCCTTGATGACCACCGGCTCGAAGCCGTTGCGGCTCTGGATGACCTGGGCCATACCGGTAAACACCGCGTCATCGCTGCGGTCGAGCGACAGATAGTACAGGCGGTCGCCGGTGATGACGGCGAACTGCGCCAGGTTCATGGCGTAGGTCCCCTCGCGCAGGATCTGCCGCTGCGGACCCTTCTGTCCGCCCTCGCGGAGGAAGGCCGCGGCATCCTGAAAATCGCTGGCGGCGCCGTTGCTGGCCAGGGCCTGGGTGGGGGCGAGCGGCCGGCCGTCGCGCGCGAACAGATAGCCGATGCGGCCCTGCGGGATGGTGACCAGCGGCATCATGTGAATCCGGTACTGGAACGGCATAAGGAAGTGCCAGCCGCCGCGCAGCACCTGCGGCTGGAAGCCCGCCTCTCCCGACAGAGCGATGAGTCCGCTCTTCAGCGAGCCGCTCATGCTCCACAGCTTCTCGACGATGCCGACCTTGTTGTTGGGTATGTAGCGGAAGGTGTTAAAGAGCGTGAGTAGGACGATACATGACAGCACTCCCAGCCCGGCCAAACGCACTAACTGTAATATTTCAGACGACATGACAGACGCACTCCTTTTAGGGCACTCAGCGTCTAGCTTGGACCCTTCCCAGGAGTCGGCAACCGGAATCGGAAATGGCGTTTCCGGTGGCGAGCTTGGCCGATTGGTATCTGGGGCTAGACTACCCGATTACGGCGACGGCTTGTCCCAGGGAGAGGGACGATTCTGGACATCCAGCTCGGCGCGACGCGAGAGGTACAGGGACTCCTGTTCCTTGAACTGACGCAGCTCACGGAGTATCGGGTCGCGATCGATATGAGGAGTAGCATCTTGTTCGATCGCTTGCCACAGGATCGGGTGAATCCGGTGACGGTGCCAGGACATCGGATCGGGAGGCTCGGAGCCAGGCGGCGCGGTGGGAAGGCGCGGATCACAGCTCGCCGCTTCGCTGACCCGGGTACAGAAGCTGCGCACGACCTCGCGCGCGATGACGGCGCGCTCGCCGGCGGGGAGGATGTGCCAGGCCTCCCAGAACAGGGTCTCGGGCTCGATGAAGTCGCTCTTGATGCGGCCCTGGGAGTCGCGCAGGTTCAGGGTCCGCGCCTGCTGGTGCAGCTTTTCCAGGCGCGCGCCGCCGCCGTGGCGGAGCAGGGTCTCATCGGCATCGGCGAGCAGCTGATCCTGCAGCAGGCTCGCCTTGGGCTGAACGCTCGGGTGCCGCTGCAGATAGCGGGCGCGGTGTACTTCATGGAGGATCGCTTCGACGAAATCCTCGGCGCTCGTGCGGCCGCCGTGGGCGTGGTGCTCCCAGGCGGCGCGGTCGTCCAGGAAGGACGGTTCAATACCTGCCGCGAACTCGGGAATCCGCTCGGTGCCAAGCTCGGTGACGGCGCCGTCCTGGAGCTCGCCGATGATCGCCAGGCGGCTAAGGGCCGCTTCGCTGTAGCCGGGCAGCAGCTCGGCGCGGTAGCGGGCAGACTGCGGGTGCGCCTTCTGCCAGTGGCCGGGATAGATCCGGTGCGCGAGCAGCGGCAGCGCGCGACCGAAGGCGAAGTTGGTCTGGAAGACCTCGTGCAGGCTGCCCACCGGACCGGCGACCGCGGTCTCCTTGGTCATCAGGCCCTCGGGCGGCTCGACGGCGGGCAGGAAGCCGCGCTCCAGGAACGCGTCTTCGACCCGCAGCGGGCCGAGCGCACCGGGGTGGAAGGCGCCGGCCCAGTACTCCTCGATGATGCGGTTGAAGGCGGCGCGGCGCTGGCGGGTGGCGCGGAAGCCACGGCTATTCGGGCGCGGCAGATCCATCGTCCAGCAGGCGAGCTCGGGGTGATTGAACCGATCGGCGAGGTCGTCGCACAAGAGGCTCCCGTCGAGGTAGGTCTTGGCCGAGACCGCGAACTCGCCGCCGCCGCCGCTCAGCGTCGGCGCAAGGCCCAGCGACCGCGGCACCTCCCACAGCAGCTCTTGCAGGAAGCGGACAAAGCGCGGCTCGTACAGCCAGCGCAGCGGCAGCGGCGCGAGGTGGAAGCGCAGGGTGCCGGCGCTCATGCCAAGGTGGATGCGCAGGCCGCTCTGGCCCTCGCCGCGACCGCTGAACAGCAGGCTCCGCCGCCGACCGAGCTGCGGATCGGGCTCCTGCTGGCGCTCGCAGGAGTCGAATAGACACCACGGCTCCTTGCTCTGCTGCGCCTGGCGGTACTTGTTGAGCAGGGCCTTGGCGGTCACCTTTTCCAGGTGGAGGGTGCTCTTGTGGCTGAAGAACTTGTCCTCGCCGACGGCGGTGCGCGACAGGCGCTCCCACAGCTTGGCGGTCTTTTTCTCACTGAACGCCGGTGTCAGGGTGACCCAGGCGCTGTCCCAGTCCGTACGGGTAGGCTGGCGGACCTCGGCCAGCGCGGCGGCCAGCGGCGGGGCGAAGCCGGGCAGCGGCGCACGCTCTGCGGATGACATGGCGAACTCCTTAGCGGGACAAGGGAAGTGAGAGCGCGGCGGCGCGGCTAGAAGGGAACGCGGAGCGAGTAGATGAGCTCTCCCGTGCACACATGGCCGTCCGGACAGGTCGGCGACCGCGACAGCAGCCCGACCGTCAGCGCGCTGGCGCCGCCGGCGACAATGACTCCGAGCGCGGTCCAGAACCACCACCGCTTGTACAGCGGCTTCTGCGGCGCCGCCACCGGAATGGGCGCGTCTTCCGGGGCCCGCAGCTCGTTATCGTAGTCGACGCCCTCGTAAAGCTTGGCGGCCAGGGACTGCATCGCCCCGTCGGGTGGAATGCCGCCTTCGATGTGAACCTTCTGGCTCTGCTGCTTGAGCAGGGTCCGGCTGCGCAGATCATACAGGTAGGCGCTGAGCGTCACGTCTTCGGTGTTGCTGCTCAGCGTGCCGGCCTTCTGCAGGCGCAGAAAGACCGCGTGGTCGAGAAACAGCGTCTCGCGCAGGTTGTCGACCACCGGGTCGAGCCGGCTCTGGCCCATCTTGGGTCCGACGCGCTCGACCGCCTGCTCGACCAGCAGATACTTCTCGGCCTTGGGCAGCTTGCCGAGCACCTGCAGCGGCGGCCCGGCGGTGACGGTGGCGATGCGCAGCCCGCGCTTGTAGCCGAGCTTCTTGAACGTCACGTAGTGCTCGCCGACCGTCAGGTTGTTAAGCTGCGTCGGCGCCACCCCGGCAAAGTCACCGTCGACGAAGACCTGCGAACCGGACGGCTCGCACAGGACCTTGATCTGGCCCTGCGGCAGCTGCCCGACCTCGGCCCGCGCCTCCTGCAGCGGCTCGCTTATCTGCTGCGGGAACACGCTTGTATCGAGCTCGTAGTTCGAGCGCCAGATGAGCAGCCGCTTGAGCGTCGCCTGCATCGCCCGCAGGTTGCCCTTCTGCTGCTGCACCACCGCCAGCGCCAGCATGGCGTCGGCCAGCTCCTGCTTCTTGATGTAGGGCAGCACGGCGACCAGCTGATCGACGGCGTCGGCCAGCTGCGCCGCCGCCTGATCGAGGTTGAGGTTGCGCAGCGACTCCTGGCCGTTCTGGTAGGTGGTGCGCGCGAGCTCGACCTGCTCGAAGGGGACCTCCTGGGCGAACTCGGCCAGGCGCACGTCCAGGTCCTTCATGTCCAGGCGGCTGTTGTGGCGCAGGCCCTCGGACAGCTCGCGCTGCAGGGCGACCGCGGTGGGCTCGGGGAAGTTCTTCTCCAGGAGCGGCAGGATGGTGACGCGCAGGCGCAGCGCCTTTTTTTCCTTGGCTCCGGCGGTCTTGACCGGGGCTGACTTGTCGACCGCCGGGGCGGCCGGCGCCGTCGCCGCTGGGGCCGGCTTGTCGGTGCTCGGCAGCGGCTTGGCCGGCGGCGGGGCGGGCGCGGTCGCGGCCGGCGGCGGCGCTGCGGGCGTCGCCTCGGCGGGCGGCGGCGCGGTCGGCGTCTCGGCCGGCGCTTCGACAGGCGCCTTGGCCCGCCCGCGCTTGCCGCCGCGCGACTTGTGCGGCGCCGCCACCGCCTGCTGGGCGCACAGGAGCGCCAAGACCAGCGACAAGGTCCTGGTCGCCGAGCCGCTCCTGTTCACGGATCCACTCCCAGCCGGCCGATCTTGGCAGCGAGCAGCGGATCCTCCTTCACGTAGGCGTTGAGCAGGGCGCGCAGCTCGTCGCCCAGGCGCGAGTCGATGGCGACCCCGGGGAGGCTGTGCTTGACGGTGTCGGCGATGAGCTCCTCGACCGCCTGGTTGGGCGTGAGCAGGCCGCGCCGCAAGCGGTCGGCGATGCTGGTGATGCGGTCGGCGCTGGCGGCGCGGCCGACCGCCCCAGCGGCCTTGACGGGAGCCGTCTCGGTCGTCGCGGCCACCGCGGCGGTCGCCTCGGCCTTGTCGAGCCGCGCGACCTCGGCGGCGGGGGTTACGGCGGTCGGGCCGTGGGCTCGCGCTGCGGGGTCAATCGCAGGAGCCTTTCCTAACGGGGGCGGTTTGGTGGCCATGGAGCTTGAACCACCTCTAAGGATAGCAAAAGCCGGCCCACCCGGGGGCTGAAGTTGTCTCGTCGCCGCTGGGGGCGGCGCGGCGGCGCGGCCAGGCCGGCACTTGGGGAACTGCGCGGTCTGCGTATTAGGATAGAGGCATGTCGACCGAGCTGCCTCCCCCTGCAGAGCCTGCGGCGTTGCCCGAGGCCGTCGCTGCGGCGCCACCTGTGGCCATCGATCCGATCTGCAAGATGAAGGTAAACCGCGAGGCGCCCAAGGGCGGCACGCACAGCTTTTTGGGGACCACGTACTACTTCTGCAACCCCAAGTGCCGCGAGAAGTTCGCCGCCGACCCCGAGCGCTACCTTGCCCCGCCGCCTTCCCGCCCGCGGTCGGCAGCGCCGCCGGCGGCAAAGCGCTACGTCTGTCCGATGGACCCCGAGGTCTCCGAGAAAGCTGCAGTCCCGTGCCCGATCTGCGGCATGGCGCTGGAGCCGGCGGAGGTCGACCTCGCCACGGCCGAGGTCAAAGAGGACAACACCGAGCTCGTCCAGATGACGCGGCGGTTCTGGCTGGCACTCGGCTGCGCCGCGCCGGTGCTGGTCCTGGCCATGGGGCCGATGGCGTGGGCGGTGGTGAGCGGGGCGATGGGGCCGGTGCGGGCGGCCGGTCACGACCTCGCGCACGGCGGCTCGCGCGCCGGGGCCATCGCCCAGGCGGTGCTCACCACCTTTGCGCTGGTGGCGGGCAGTGAGCTGTGGCGGCGCGGCCTGCGCTCGTTTGCGCTGCGCCGGCTCAACATGTTCTCGCTGATCTTTTTGGGCGTGGCGGCCGCCTACGGGTACAGCCTGGTCGAGCTCGTGCGCTACCTGCTCGGCCAGCCGACCGGCCCGGCCGTGCCGCCGCTATATTTTGAGTCGGCGGCGGTCATCACCGTCCTGGTCCTGCTCGGTCAGGTGCTGGAGCTGCGGGCGCGCCGCAAGACCGCCTCGGCGATCCGCGACCTCTTGGGCCTTGTGCCCAAGACGGCGCGGCGCCTGCTGCCAAGCGGCGAGGAGCGCGAGGTGCCGCTCGGCGAGCTGTACCCCGGTCACCGCGTCCGCGTGCTGCCCGGACAGAAGGTGCCCGCCGACGGGGTGGTTGCCGAAGGCCAGAGCTCGGTCGACGAGTCGATGCTGACCGGCGAGGCGCTGCCGGTGGCCAAGGCGGCCGGCGACCGCGTGACCGGCGGCTCGGTGAACGGCACCGGGTCGCTGCTGGTGCGGCTGGAGCGCGTCGGCGCCGACACCGTTCTGGCGCAGATTGTCCAGCTGGTCAACCAGGCCCAGCGCAGCCGGGCGCCGATCCAGCGCGTCGCCGACCAGGTCGCCGGCTACTTCGTGCCAGCGGTGCTCTTGGCGGCGCTACTGAGCTTGCTCGGCTGGCTGGCGCTGGGGCCGCCGGCGACCCGGGTCGGCTCCGGGCTGCTCGGCGCGGTGTCGGTGCTGATCGTCGCCTGCCCGTGCGCGCTCGGCCTGGCGACGCCGATGTCGATCATGGTCGCGATCGGCCGCGGCGCCCGCGCCGGCGTGCTGGTCCGCGACGCCGAAGCGCTGGAGCTGTTGGCCAAGGTCGACACCCTGGTCTTTGACAAGACCGGCACGCTGACCCGCGGCAGCCCCGAGCTCCTGGCGCTGCAGCCCGCCGAGCAGATCACCGAGGCCGAGCTCTTGACGGTCGCAGCGACGGTAGAGCAGGGCAGCGAGCACCCGCTGAGCGGCGCCATCGTCGCCAAGGCGCGGGAGCGCGGCCTTGCGCCTGGCGTGGCGACGGCGGTGCAGGCGCTGCCGGGGCTTGGCGTGCGCGGCCTTGTGCAGGGGGAGCCGGTGGTCGTCGGCACCGAGCGGCTGCTGCTGCAGGAGGGCGTGCCGGTGCCGGTGGCCAGCACCGAGCTCGCCGCGACCTGGCAGCACCAGGGGCAGACGGTGGTGGGGGTGGCGCGCGGCGGCCGGCTGCTCGGCCTGCTGGGCGTCGCCGACGCCGTGCGACCGACGGCCGCGGCGGCGCTCACCGAGCTGCGGGCGGCGGGGCTGCGCCTGATCATGGCGAGCGGCGACACCTCGGCCACCGCCTCCGCAGTGGCCGGCCAGCTGGGGCTCAAGGAGGTGCACGCCGGCTGCACGCCGCAGGACAAGGCGGCGCTGGTCCAGCGCCTGCGCGACCAGGGGCCGCGGGTGGCCATGGTCGGCGACGGGATCAACGACGCGCCGGCGCTGGCGGCGGCCGAGGTCGGGCTGGCGATGTCCACCGGCACCGACGTCGCCATGAGCAGCGCCGGCATCACCCTCTTGCACGGCGACCTCAGCGCGGTGGCGCGGGCGCGCCGGCTGAGCCAGGCCACCCTGCGCAACATCCGCCAGAACCTGTTCTTTGCCTTCGTCTATAACGGCATCGGCATCCCCCTGGCGGCGGGGGCGCTGTACCCGTTCACCGGCCTGCTCCTGCATCCGATGTTCGCCAGCGCGGCGATGAGCCTCTCCTCCTTGTGCGTCATCGCCAACGCGCTGCGCCTGCGCGCGCTGCGCCTTTAGTCTTCGTCGCTCGCCGCCGGGCTCGGCTCGGGGGCGGGGCGGATCGAGGGGCCGCGGTGGCGCAGCAAGAGCTGCCGCAGCGCCACCACCGGCAGGGCCCCCTGGGCGAGCAGCGCGTCGTGAATGGCGCGCAGGCTGAAGTCGTCGCGGTGCTCGGCCTGGTAGTCGGCGCGCAGCTGCAAGAGCTGCAGGCGGCCGAGCGCCGCGGAGCCGTACAGCGGGTCGTAGGTCGCGCGCTCGACCTCGCGCCGCGCCGCGTACTCATCCAGGTAGCACTGCGCGGTGAAGAAATCCTCCGCCTGCTCGAGGCGGGCGCTGGCCGGCGGGCTGCCGCTCGGCGGCGCGTGCAGGCGCAGCGCGACGATGAGCCGACCCAGGCGCAGCAGCTGCTGCCGCCGCGCCAGGAGCTGCAGCCGCTCGTTGCCGCTGCCGGCGCCGCCAGGCGAGCTCGCCGCGGTGGCGGACGCGGCGCCCAGGGCGACGAGCTCCTCGGCATAGCCGGCCCAGCCTTCGAGCAGCGCGAAGCTGCGGGTGCGCTGTCGCAGCGGCGACAGGGTGGCCGCGGCCGCCTGGTGCGCCTGCTGGCGGGCGAAGCTGCCGGGCATCACCTCGCGCGCCACGCTAAGCAGGATCTGGGTGCGGTTGAGCATGCGCAGGTGATCGCTGACCCGCTTTTTATCCTTCCAGCTCGGGTCGACCGGATCGAGCAGTAGCTGCGCGGTGCGGTCGGCCTCCAGCGGCGCCGGCAGTGACAGCTGCAGGTAGCCAAAGCGATAGGCCGGCATCTCGACGAGCTGCGGGCGCTGCGCCGGCACCGTAAGCAGCCCCTGGGCGCCCGCCTGCTCGTAGGCCCGGTCGATCGCCATCTCAACGGTGTGGGTGAGCTCCTCGGGGCGCGGGTGGTCCTCTTCGATGAGGTGCTGGGCCTCGGCCACGGCGCGGCTGGCGCTGGTGATGCCGGTGAGGCGTCTGGCGAGCTCTTCCAGATGATGACGGGCCTCGCGGTGCTCGAACTCTGCTCGCTCCTGCAGGATCTCCACTGGCACGTCGAGGAGCTCGGTAGCGCGCAGCCGCGCCTGCAGCCGGCCGGGAGGCAGCGCCCAGTCGCCCTTGCTGCGCGGCAGCAGCTCGTGGCTCAGCCAGCCGCCGAACTCTTCGAGCGCTCGCTGGGCATCTTCGCGCAGGTGGTTCACCTCGTCCTGCAGCTTGGGGTCGAGGGTGAGGTTGAGGTTGGCGAGCATGCGCGGCAGCAGCCCGGCGACGAAATCGCGCGTCATCTGCACTAGCTCGATGGCGCGCCGGACCCACAGCTCGGGCGGGTTTTTTAAGTTGCGCTGGGCCTCGCGGCAGACCGTTGGGATGGCCAGCAGGCGGCCGCGCAGGGCGCGCAGGCCCGACGGAGTGGCCAGGCTGGGGCCGAGCAGGCTGTCCAGCCCGAAGGCCATGATGTTGGCGTAGAAGATCGGATTTCTCTCGTGCGGGCGCCACTCCAGGAGCTCGAAGCGCCGCGACTCGATGCGCGCCTGCAGCAGGATAAGGTCCAGGCGCTGCGCGTCGCTGCCGCCGCTCGCGGCGCGGTCGGACGGGGCCGGCGCGGTACCGAGCAGCACCGCCACCGCATCGTGGGGCGGCGGGCCGGCGTCGGGCGGCCGCAGCGGAGTGGCGGCGGGACTGTCGCCGCCGCCATCGCTGGGGGCGGCCTGGCCATCGCGCGGGGACTCTGCCGGGGGCGCGCCGGCGCTGTCGTTTTCGTGGCGCACCCGCTCTAGCAGGTTCTCAAGCCGGGCGACCTCGCGCAGCACCGTCTCAAGGCGCACGTCGTCCAGCCGATCGTCGGAGGTGTGATCGCCTAGCCACGTCGCCAGGGTCGGCGAGAACTGGAGCTCCGCATCGAGCTGCTCGGCGACGAGCGCGCCAAGCCGCGAGTGGGCAGCCCCCGGGTCCTCATCGCGGCGAGCACCGGCGGCTCCGCGGCCTGCGCCCGTCGCTGCGCCACCTGTCGCGCGGGGCTTGCTGCACGCCGCCGGCCAAACGGAAGCCCACAGCGCCAAGCAGACAAGCCAGAAAGGCCCGCCCGCGGCCGCCCCGCAAGACCTGGGCCGCGCCCTGGCAATTGGCGGTGACAGAGCCATCGCTCTCGCCGCGCGAAGAAAACGTGTCCTGAGCTTGGCCAACACCTTGCGCCCTCCACCCCGACCTTACTGCAAAATCTGGGCGTCACACATCCGCGCAGAAGCACTTGTATGTAGGGTAGCCCCGCGGTAAAGTCCATCGCGCTAAGGTCTAATCCCTCATTTTTCGGGTACATACCAATGCTGCTCTATCGCTGGCTCACTGAGGCAATGAATTCCCGCGGCACTGCGAAGGCGCTCGTGTACCGGGACACCTACCTCTCCTGGCGGGGCCTGCACCACCGCGTCGAGCGGCGAGCGCAGGAGTTCGCCGCCATGGGCATCGAGAAGGGCCACTGGGTCGGGCTGATGCTCGGCAACGTGCCCGATTTCGCCATCCTGGCGCTGGCGCTGTCGCGGCTCGGCGCCACCGTGGTACCGCTCGACCCGACCACCGGGGTGCGCGATCTGTCGCTGTTTCTGGAGGCGGCGCCGCTGCGGGCGCTCATCACACGGCCGCGCGGCGGCAATGAGCTGCCGTCGGCGACTACGCCGGTGGCGACGCGCAACCGCAAGAGCGCGGCGCGCCTTGAGCCCGAGAGCCGCCGCCGCCTGCAGGGGACCTTGCTCACCTGCTCGATCTACCGCCGCGAGGATGAGCCGCCGGCGGCCGCCGAGGTGGTGCTGCTTACCGCCGACTCGTCCGGCGACCCCAAGGGGGTGATGCGCACCGCCGACAACCTGATCAAAAACTGCGAGAACCTGGCGGCGAGCCTGGACGTCACCGCCGAGAACCGCATCCTCACCACGGTGCCGCTGTTCGCCGCCTACGGCTTTGACCTCGGGCTGTGCCTGGCGCTGCGCTACGGGGCGACGCTGTACCTGGAAGACGAGGTGGCGCCCAAGCGCATCGTCAAGCTCATCCGCGAGCAAGAGATCGATCTGCTGCCGGCGACGCCGCCGCTTTATGCGGCGCTGGCCAAGCTGCCCACGGCGCGGCCGCTCAAGACCAAGGGCGCGGCGTTCCTCGCCACCGGCTCGATGCTCAGCGAGGCAACCGCCGAGTCGTTCCGCGAGCGCTGGGGCGTGCGCATCATCCCCATGTACCACACCACCGAGGCGGGCGCGATCAGCGTCGACCGCAAGGGCCTGGCGCCCGAGACCGTGGGCAAGCCGATCCCGGGCGTCGAGCTGCGGATGGGCCCGGCCGACGGCGAAGGTCGCAGCGCGATCTGGGTGCGCTCGGGGGCGGTGGCGGCGCACTCGGTGGGCTCGCTGAGCCTGGCGGGCGGGCAGGGCGAAAAGAAGGGCAAGAAGGGGGCGGTCAAGGTGGCGACCACGCCGGTGGGGAGCATCGATGGCGAAGGCTACCTGCGCACCGGCGACCTCGGGCAGATCGACAAGAACGGTCGCCTGAGCCTGCTTGGCCGCGAGGACGATCTGGTCAAGGTCGAGGGCAAGCGGGTGGCGCTGGGCGAGGTCGAAGGGTGCCTGGAGGCCTTCCCCAAGGTGAAGGCGGCCCAGGCGCGGGTGTTCACCGACGAGCAGGGCAGCTCCATGGTGGTCGCCAGCGTGGTCGTCAGCAGCCGCTGCCAGGCCGAGGAGATCATCGACCACTGCGCCAAGAACCTGGCCCCCTACAAGGTCCCCCGCCGCATCGAGTTCTGCGCCAACATTCCCGCCTAGCAGGCTGCGGCAAAACTACTGCGCGACCCGATTTCGGGTCCGGCCGTGCTCACAGCCAAGAGGCTGCTCCGCGCGCCCGAACCCGAACTCGGGCCGCTCGCTGCGTTTTGCCGCAGCCTGCTAGCAGTCGGCGACCCCGGGCCGGCGCGCTCGGCGGCGGCCAAAGTTTGCTATAGATAGTAGTCTGCGACTGAAGCTGACAAGAAGGTGGCGCCGGGCGCTGCTCGGGTTGGCGGCGGCGGTGGCGCTGCTGGCGCTGCTGGGAGTCCTGCTGCGGGTGCTGCCCAAGGCGCCGCTGTGGGGGCCGGCGTCGCCGGGGTTCTCATCGTCGGTCGCGGTCTATGACAGCCACCACCGGCTGCTTCGGCTGACCCTGTCGGCCGACGAGAAGTACCGGCTGTGGACGCCGCTTGCGCAGATGTCGCCGACGCTGGTCGAGGCGACCCTGCTGCACGAGGATCGGCACTACTATCACCACTTCGCGGTCAACCCGGTGGCGATGGGGCGGGCGATCTACATGACTTACCTGGCGCGCACGCGGCGGGTCGGCGGCTCGACGATCACGATGCAGGTGGCGCGCCTGCGCTACCGCATCGGGTCGCGGTCGCTCGGCGGCAAGCTGCGGCAGATCGGGCGGGCGCTGTGGCTGGAGCTGCGCTACTCCAAGGACGAGATCCTCGAGGCCTACCTGAACCTGGTGCCGCTCGGCAAAAATGTCGAGGGGGTGGCGGCGGCGAGCCTCATCTACTTCGGCAAGCCGGTGAGCAAGCTGCTTCTGCCCGAGGCGCTGACCCTGGCCGTCATCCCGCAGAGCCCGGCGCGGCGGACCCCCGGCAAGGAAGAGGGCGACAACCAGGCGCTGGTGCGGGCGCGCGGCGCCTTGTTCGAGAAGTGGGCGACGACTCACCCGAGCGCCCGCAAGGACGAGGCGCTGCTGCGCCTGCCGCTGGTCATGCGCGAGCCGAGCCAGCTGCCGTTTCGCGCCCCGCACGCGGTGGACAGCCTGCTCGCCACCGCCGGCCGCCGCACCGAGCTGCACACCACGGTCGACCTCACGCTGCAGAGCCTGCTCGAGCGGCAGCTGCGCAGCTACGTCGCCCGCCAGCGGCGCATCGGCATCCACAACGCCGCCGCCATGCTCGTGGACACTCGCGACATGGCGGTGCGGGCGGTGGTCGGCTCGGCGGATTTCTTCGATGCGAAGATCGAGGGGCAGGTAAACGGCACCCAGGCCAAGCGGTCGCCGGGCTCGACGCTCAAGCCGTTCATCTATGCGCTGGGGATCGATCAGGGGGTGCTGCACCCGCAGACCATGGTCAAGGACGCGCAGCTCGCCTTCGGCGCCTACAGCCCGGAGAACTTCGACGGCCGCTTCGCCGGTCCGCTGTCGGCCAAGGAGGCGCTCATCCGCAGCCGCAACGTGCCGGCGCTGTGGGTGGCGTCCAAGCTTTCGAGCCCCAGCCTGTACGAGTTCCTGCGCACCGCCGGCATCTCGCGCCTCAAGAGCGAGGCGCACTACGGCCTGGCCCTGGTGCTCGGCGGCGCCGAGGTGACGATGGAGGAGCTGGCGACGCTGTACGCGGTGCTCCCCGGCCGCGGCCTCTTGCGCCCGCTGCGCTACCTGCAGAGCGATCCGCAGGTGCCCGGAGCGCGCGTGCTGTCCGACGAGGCAAGCTTTGTCACCCTCGAGATGCTCAAGGACAACCCGCGGCCGGAGAGCAACCTGGCCAGCGAGTCGCTGCTCAGCGTGGTGCCGGTGGCGTGGAAGACCGGCACCTCGTACGGGTTTCGCGACGCCTGGACCGCGGGGATTGTCGGTCCTTACGCGCTGCTCGTGTGGCTGGGCAACTTCAACGGCGAAGGCAACCCGGCCTTTGTCGGGGTGACGGCGGCGGCGCCGCTGTTCTTCTCGATCGTCGATGCCCTGCACGGGCACGATCGCGGCGGGCTCTTGCCGCCGCCGCGGCCGCTGCCGCACAACCTGAGCCGGGTGGCGGTGTGCTCGGTGTCGGGGCAGCTGCCCTCGCGCCACTGCCCGCACAAGCAGATGACGTGGTTTGTCCCGGGGCGCTCGCCGATCGAGGTCTGCCAGATCCACCGCCCGGTCGAGATCGACGATCGCACCGGCCTGCGCGCCTGCAGCGGCCTGGCCCAGAAGACCCACACCGAGGTGTTTGAGTTCTGGCCCTCGGATCTTTTGCGCCTGTTCCGCGCCGCCGGCCTGCCGCGGCGCACGCCGCCACCGTCGCTGCCCGGCTGCAACTTGACCGCCGCGGCGGCGCGCGGGGTGCCGCCCAAGATCACCTCGCCGCTGCGCGGCGTCGTCTACACCCTGCGTCCCGGCGTCGATGACTACGACACGGTAGCGCTGTCGGCGACCACCGATGCCGACGCGCAGGAGGTGTTCTGGTTCGTCAACGAGACTTTTGTCGGCAAGGCGCGCAGCGGCTCGGCGTTTTTATGGAAGCCGCGGCCGGGCAAGTACACGGTGCGCGCCGTCGATGATCTCGGCCGTGCCGATGCCCGCGAGCTCGAGGTCACGACCTCGCGCTAGGCGCTGCTACTTGCCGGCCAAGGGAGAGGGGATAAGGCCCAGGCCATCGGCGATGATGACGCGACCGTCCAGGCGCGCCGAGACCGGACTTGTCGTCTTGATAAAGTCGATCACCGCGTCGTTGAAGATGATGCCGCTGTCGGTCTTGCTCTGCGCCTGATCGAACAGCTCTTTGTAGCCGGTGGCGACGTTGGCCAGGTAGTCGGTGGTCGCCACGGTGTAGACGCGATCGCTCTGCAACAGCTCGTACTTGGGCTCTTTGGCCAGCGGGTCGCTGAGGATCGAGATGCCGCTTACCGTGGTCACGTTCAGGGTGTAGTGCACGCCCGCGGTGACGGCGAAGTTGTCCGAGCGGCGCTTGGTGCCGCTGTACTCGAGCAGCGCCTGCAGCTTCTGGCCGGTCATCTGCAAGGTGATGATCTTGTTCTTGTACGGCAGAGCGGTCAGGTAGTCCTCCATCCGAATCGGTCCCGGTGCAATGGAAGCGCGGAAGCTGCTGGCGCTCGACAGCGCGGCGTGCGCCTTGACCGCGCCGCGCATGATGTCCATCGCGAAGTTTCCCAGCACCGACTCGCCGCTATCAATGCCGGTGTTGTCCAGCTCGACCGCGGCGCTGCCGATCACCTGGAAGCGCGGGGCGTACAGCGGGTCCTTCTCCAGCACCTCCTGCATGCTCTGGACCTCGGCGGCGACCCGCTTGTCCTGCGGCAACAGTGAGTCCATGCGCACCAGGGTGCCGGTCACCGCGCTGAGCTTGCCGGCGCGGAAGGTCAGCTCGACCTCGGACAGATAGTTCAGGTACTGAAAGGGGCTGATGAAGTAGGTCTGGGTCTCGGGAATCTGCTGCATCACTCCCTTGTAGTGGGAGTGGGTGCCAAGGATTAGATCAATGCCCGGCACCGCCTTGGCCATGGCGAAGTCGGACTCGCGATCCTGGTGGCCGAAAAAGACCACCGCATCGACCTTCTCGACCTCGCGCAGGGTCTGTACGATCTGCCTGGCCGCGGCCACCGGATCGGTGAAGCGGGCCCCGGCGGGCAGGTGAGCGGCCTGCACCAGGCGCGCGAAATCGGGACCGGACAGCGCGAAGGCGCCGATGCGCACGCTGCCGAGCTGCTTGATGATGTAGGGCTTGCCGCCATCGGTGAGCAGCAGCTTGCCGTCTTTATCGACGAGGTTGCCCGACAGGATGGGGAACTTCACCTTGTCGCGGCAGGCGATAAGGGCGTCCCAGCCGTAGTCGACGTCGTGGTTGCCAAACGCCATCGCCCCCAGGTGCTCGCTGAGCCAGCGCCACTCGGTGCAGTCGCCGTGGTACTTGTCTGACCACGCCGGGGTGCCGGTATTCCACATGTCGCCGCCGTTTAACACAAGGACATTGGGCAGCTCGGCGCGGCGCTTCTGCACGTAGGCCAGGGCGCGGGCGACGCCGCCCTGATCGGCCGCGTGCTCGCTGTAATAGGGCAGGGCGTGGCTGTGATAGTCGGAGAAGTGGAGCAGGGTGACCTTGACCGGTTCCGCGCTCGGGCTCGGGGGCGGCGGCAGCGGCAGCGGACCGCCGAGCTCCGGCTTCTGACAGCCGCCACCGACTCCTAGAATAAGACCAAGGACCAGAGCCAGCTTCGTCATGGGCAGCAATGTACCCAACAAAGCGCGCCGGCGCGGCGGAAAAAAACTCGGCACCCTCACAACGAGGGTGCCGAGGACCGCGCCGGGGAGTTGGAGGAGGGTACCGGACGCCGACGCGATCAAAAGTCTGCCCAGCTTGGGGCGCCGGAATCGACGTATAGCGCGGGCTTTTGCCATGTCAAAAAACCTGCTTGAAATCCGCAAAAAGTGCTTGCGATTCATTTATAGATTGGATATCGGACCGCGCGGTGGGGAACTCACCGGCGGTCGCGCCGCAGGCCACGGTTGTCGTGGGCGCCGGGCTCGGCTAAAGTCAATCTTCTGGCCCACTTGCGGCGCCGCCGCACCCGGTAAAATCTGGAGGTCTGTCACGTCCCCCGTTAAATCTGATGGTTCTCGTCGCGGCAGCTCGGCCCAGCGGCCGCGCGGCGGTCAGCGGGCCGAGGGCCTGGGCATCGTACGCGAGCAGCTGGCATTTGCCGATAACGCGACCGCGATCGCGCTGTACGGCCAGAACAACATCCACCTCAAGCTGGTCGAGCGGCAGCTCGGCCTGTCTCTGCACCCGCGCGGCAACGAGCTGGCGCTCATCGGCGCGCCCGAAGGGGTGGCGGTGGCGCGGTCGCTTCTGACCCAGCTGTCGCAGCTGCACGCGCAGGGCCGCGAGGTGACCTCCGAGGATGTGGTGCGCGGCCTGCAGATGCTCATGCACGATGAGAACACCGCGGTCAAAGAGGTCCTGCAGGACGCCGTGGTGGTCGCCTCCAAGTCGCGCCCGGTCATCCCCAAGAGCGTCGCCCAGCAGCGCTACCTCGACGCCATCCGCAACGAGGACATCGTGTTCGGGATCGGCCCGGCGGGCACCGGCAAGACCTACCTGGCGATGGCGATGGCGGTCAAGGCGCTGCTGGAGAAGCAGGTGCGGCGCATCGTCCTGTGCCGCCCGGCGGTCGAGGCGGGCGAGAAGCTCGGCTTCCTGCCGGGGAGCATGCAGGACAAGGTCAACCCGTACCTGCGGCCGCTTTACGATGCGCTAAACGATCTGCTCGATATGGATCGCGCGCAGCTGCTCATGGACCGCGGTCAGATCGAGGTCGCGCCGCTGGCGTTCATGCGCGGCCGGACGCTCAACGACTCGTTTGTCATCCTCGACGAGGCGCAGAACACCACCGGTGAGCAGATGAAGATGTTCCTCACCCGGCTCGGCTACGACAGCAAGGCCGTGGTGACCGGGGACATCACCCAGGTCGATCTGCCGGTGCGCAGCGTCAGCGGCCTGGTCGAGGCCAAGCGCCTGCTCTCCGGCATCCCCGGCATCGAGTTTTGCCACTTCACCGAGGTCGACGTCGTCCGCCACCCGCTGGTCGCGGCGATCATCAAGGCCTACGATCGCGCCTACGCCCGCCCGGACCGCCCGCCGCCGGGCACGGACGCCGCCGCGCCGGCCGGACTCGAGCACCACGGGGAGTCCGCGCCGCTGGACGCCGACAGCGAGCCGTAGCCGCACAATTCCGCCGTCGCGCCGGGGCGCGCGTATACTCCGCTCGTGTCGCGCCTGTCCCTGCTGACCAAGCTGCTGCTGGCGATCCTGTTGCCGATGGTGCTGACGTTTGCCGGCTTCGGCCTGTTTTCCCACTACGCGGCCAACCGCGCGCTCGAGACCGAGCTCGGGCGGCGGCTGTCGGGGGTCGCCGCCGTCATCGCCACCCAGATCGCGCCCGAGAGCGTCGCCCTGCTGGCCGCCGGCGATGAGGACAGCCGCACCTACCGCAACCTGCGGCGGCGCCTGGGCGAGCTGCGCGAGGCCGCCGGGGTGGAGCGCGTCTACGTGTTCGCCGCCGATCTGACAAGCCGCGTCGACACCGCTCCGGGCAGCCCGCCGATCGGCGCCCGCGACTACAGCCTGGACATCAGCCGGGCCGAGCTGCGGGCGGTGTTCCTGCCGGGCCGCGGTCAGCCGGCGGCCTCGGTGCTGTTCCGGGGTCGGGACGGCAAGCTTTACAAGTCCGGCTACGCGCCGATCGCGGCCGCCGGGCAGGCGGCACAGTTTGCGGTGGGGGTCGATGGCAGCGCGGCGCTTTATCAGGATCTGCTGTGGCTGCGCAAGATCCTGCTCGGGGTCGGTCTGTCGGGGGTGGCGGCGCTCATCCTGCTGACCGTGCTGTGGGGGCGGCGGGTGACGCTGCCGCTGGTCCGGCTGACCGCCAGCGCGCGGACCATGGGCAGCGGGGTGCTGGACGTGCCCATGGAGCCGGGGCTGCTCGCCGGGCGGGACGAGGTCGCGGTGCTGGCGCAGGGCCTGGAGGCGATGCGCCAGGATCTGCGGGCGCGCGATGAGCGGATGCAGATGATGCTCGCCGGCATCGCCCACGAGGTGCGCAACCCCCTGGGCGGGATGGAGCTGTTCGCGGGCCTTTTGCAGGAAGAGCTGAGCGTCCCCGCCGACGCTCGCAGCGAGCCGGCGGTGCCGCGCGGCTACGTCGACAAGATCCAGAAGGAGCTGCGCCACCTGCAGGCGGTGGTCGCCGACTTCCTCGACTACGCGCGGCGGCCGCTGCCGGTGCTGACGCGCGCCGTGCTGCCCGAGCTCCTGGCCGAGGTCGCCGACAGCGCCCGCGCTCGCGCTCCCGCCGGCCTGCAGGTTCTGGTCGAGGCCGCCGATCCGGGGGCCAGCGTGCGCGTCGATACCAACCAGCTGCGGCGGGCGCTGCAGAACCTGGCCCACAACGCGGTGCAGGCCTGCCGCGAGGTCAGCGATGGCCGCGAGCTGCGGGTGACCCTGTCGGCGGCGATAGTCGGTCGGCAGGCGATCCTCCAGGTGCGCGACACCGGCCCCGGCATCCCCGCCGAGGTCGTCGCCAAGATCTGGACCCCGTTTTTCACCACCCGGGCCCAGGGCACCGGCCTCGGCCTGGCGTTCGCCCACGAGATCGTCGAAGACCACGGCGGTCGCATTGAGGTGGCGACCTCCGGCGCCGGGACGACCTTCACCATCACGCTGCCGCTGCGCGAGTCCCGACCCGGCTGACGGCTGCTAGCCGCCGGCGACCTGGGGACCCGGCGAAAAAGCGGGCGGCAGCGGACCTCGCTGATCGCCGAAGCTGAAGTGCAGCCGGTCTTGTTCGCGCCACACGCACAGGCAGTCGAGAAAGTCCGGCCACGGCACCTCCTGTCCGAGCAGCAGCGACGCGGTGACGGCCAGGATGTAGTCGTGGGTGACGTAGGCGTCAAGCCCTCCGGCCGGCGGCAGGCTGGCCAGCGGCTCGCCGAGCAGCTGCTGCACGCCCTGCGCGGCCGGGCGGAAGCCGGGCAGCGGCTCGCAGCGGCTGAGCTTGCGGGCCATCGCCTGGACCCCGTGCTCGAGGAACTGCGGCCACGCCAAGGGCCCATCCTGCACGAACAGCCCCGGCTCGCCCAGGTGCGGCACGATGATCGGCGTCGCCGCCACCTCGGCCCCGGCGAGCAGCGCGGCGGCGGTCAGCTGGCAGCGGCGCACCGGGCTTGTGTGCACCCGCCGCAGCCGCTGGCGCAGCTGCGTGCCCAGCCGGTGGGCGCTCGCCGCTCCTGCCGCGGTGAGCGGGATTTCTTCGCCGAGCTCGCCCTTGGGGAGCTCGGGCCGCTCGGCGTGGCGGAGGAACATGACCGCACCCGCGCCGGCGGGGACGTGGCGCAGCGTGCGCAGCGCGGCGGCGACGCGCGGCTCCAGCTCCGGCTCGCTCATGGCGCGGAGGCCGTTTCGGCACTGGTGTCGCCGGCCGCGGCCTGCTCGGGGACACCGGGGACAGCGGGAACGCCGGTGTCCGCGGGGACGCCGGCGGCGGTCTCGGGGGCCGGGGCGAGGCGCAGCAGCAGCTCGTGGACCTGCGGCGAGAGGTGCAGGGGCGGGAAATCAAAGCGCGCCAGGGCCTGCGCCAGCACCGAGACTCGCTCGGACGGCGTGGTGCGCTTGTCGATGATCACCCGCCACTGCCCCTTGACCTTGCACAGCCCGCCGGCTCCCAGCTCGCCCCCGATCGCCTCGTAGGTGAGGCGCACCTCCAGCGCCTTGGCCGCGGCCTCCAGCTCGGCCAGCACCTCGGGCAGCTTGAGGGTGTGCCGCGGGGCGGCGCTCGGCTCGCCGGTGTCGGCCTCGGCCGGCGCGGTGCCGCTCGGTCGCAGCGGCAGCTGGGCCTTGCTGGACGCGGCGGCGCGCGGGCTCTTGGCGGGTGGTGGCTTCTTCTTCATGCGCTATCGGATGCAGGCTTGCCGGCCGGCGGGCCTAGCGGGTCTGCTGCAGCACCGGGAGCAGCTTGTCCGGCGGGGTGAACTCCGAGATCGTAAGGACCTTCTTCATCGCGCTGTCAAACACCAGCACCGACGGCAGGGTGTCCGAGTCGTACTTCTTCATGAGCGCCTTGTTCGCCTCGGTCTCTTCGGTGCAGTCGATGCGCAGAAGGACAAAGCGCCCAAGCTCGGTGCGCACCGCGGGATCGGAGAAGGTCTTGAGCTCCATCTGCTTGCACGGCAGACACCAGTCGGCGCCAAAGTCGATGAGCAGCGGCTTGTGCTCGGTCTGCGCTCGCAAAAGCGCCTGCGGCTCATCGCTGAGCCAGGTCAGCTGCGGGCCCTGGGTCCCGCCGGCCACCGGGGTTGGCACCGCCAGCGAGGTGGCGACGATCCCAAACAGGCCAAAGGTCAGAAGGACGATGCCGAGCAGCTTGCGCGCGACCTTGGTCGGCCCATCGTGGAAGCTGAGGTGCAGGCCGCCGACCAGGATGCCGGTCGCGGCGATCCCGGCGTGCAGCAGATACGAGCTGGCCCCCGCCCGCCCGTAGGCGCGAAGGGGCGCGATGACGTTGCGCAGGAAGTACAGCGCAGCGACGATCATGACCACCCCGAAGGCGGTCTTGACGGCGTCCATCCAGGTCCCCGACTTGGGCATCTGCATGGCAAAGCCGGCGATGGCGAAGAACAGCACGCCCATCCCCAGCGCATAGACGAACAGCAGCGAGCCGCCGATGAACACCGACTTCTGGGTGCTGACAAAGACCAACAGCGCAGCCAGCGGCGGCCCGGTGCACGGCGCGGCGATGATCCCGGCGACCAGCCCCATCAGATAGCCACCGAGCGGTCCCTTGCCGCCGACGCGCGAGAGGCGCCCCTGCAGCTCGGAGGGCAGTGCCAGCTCGAAGGCGCCGAACATCGAGGCGGCCATGAGCAGAAAGAAGATCGCCACCGGGACCATGAAGTAGGGGCTGGTCATGAACGAGCCGAACTGCCCGCCGGCCAGACCCACCGAGACGCCGAGGCCGGTGTACATGGTGGCCAGGCCGCCGACATAGCAGGCCGCAAGGCCCAGCGACTGCAGGCGGTTTTTCTGCGCGTCACGGGCGCCGAACAGGCTGACGGTGATCGGGATGAGCGGATAGACACACGGCGTCAGGCTGGTGGCCAGGCCGGCGGCGAACGCGAGGATGTAGGCCCAGCCGAAGCTGCGGTCGGGGCGGTTGAGGAACTGCTTGAGGCGGTCGCCGAGATCCGTCTCCAGACCATCGGCCCAGGCCGAGCGGGCGACCAGCAGCACCAGCGCGACGGCGGCGACCGCGAGCAGCGGCCCGAGCAGGGTCCAGGCAGTGGCCCACGGGCTGCCGCCCCCGCGAAGACTCCCCCAGGAGCGGCTGGCTGAAGAGCGTTCGTGGACGGGCCGGGCACCGGAGCAAGACGGCGGCGTGGTTCGCATCGACTCTGGTTATATACCGGCGCGCGAAAGGCTGCACGCGGCAAAGTACAGCTGCTTTACCTGGGCGGCCCGTAGGCGGATACTGATGGTTCATGAAGTCGGGGAAGCCAGGCAAGCCAGGCAAGCCAGGGACACAAGACAAGAAGTCGCGTAGTGTCGCTGTGCTGCCTTTGTCGCCCCACCCCCCCGGGGACGGCGACGCCGTCCCGGCCGCGCCCCCCGCCGATACGCGGGTCGCCATCCCGCTCGACACCGCGGTGGCGCCGCCGGACTCGTCAGGCTCACCAGCACCCGCTGCGACCTCGGGCGCTGCCCAGAAAGGCGCTCACGAAGTGAAAGACGCCCAAGATCCCAAAGAACCCAGCGATGGCAAGCAAGCCGCAGCGGCGGTCGGTGCTGCGGGGGCCGCTGCAGGCGCCGAGGCGGGCGGGGCGGGCGCCCATGAGGGCCCGCGTCGTCGCCGCGGCTCGACGCTTTTGGCCATCGGCAAGTTCATCTCGACCAACTCCAGCTTCTTTTCCAGCTTCGTCATCGGACTTGCCGGCATCCTGGCCACCTCGACCTACCAGTGCAACCAGAACAAGCTCGCCGAGCGGCAGGCCGATCTGCAGGCACGCATGGCGCGCGAGCAAGCCGACAACACCTGGAAGGTCGAGCGCGCCAAGATCCTGTCGCAGAACCTGCAGACGCTGACCGCCCGCGGCGGCGACACCGTCGAGCAGCGCTACGGTGTGCTGCTGTCGCTGTCGCGCGGGCAGATCCTCGACCCCGACGTCTCGATGTCCTACGCGCTGGAGCTCGGGCGCGACAATCCCGAGTACATGCGCAGCGTCCTTACCAACATCGACCACAAGGACGAGGCTTACTACCGCCGGCTGCTCGCCGCCTACTGGGTGACCTGCACCAACCGCTACGGCATCCGCGCCCCGGGGGTGGAGGCGTGCAAGCAGGACGTCCTCGATCCGCGCTCCAACGCCCTGGAGCAGGTCGTCGCCGACGATCTGGAGGCGCTCATCGGCAGTGACCGGCCGGAGGGACCGATGGTCCTTCTCAAAGATGAGCGCGAGGTCCACGCCAACCTGCTCAAGCTGGTGGGCCTGTTCGACGGCTTCCTGCAGGACATCTTCGAGCGGCGGCAGTGGCTGGCGATTCACCGCTTCCTTGACTACTCGCGCGGCGCGCGGCTGGTCGGCTCGCTGCTCCTGGCGGTGCAGATCGGGGCGAGCACCAACAACGCCGATCGTGAGGAGGTCGAGCACGCCAAGTTCAAGCTTCTTAGCACCACCCTGCAGACCTACTTTGCGACGTTCCTGGTCAGCCCCGAGTGCGACCCCGACTGCCGGGCGCGCATCGTCGGCATCATGCTGACAAACCTCGGCAAGGGGCAGGCCCAGTTCGTGCCGGCGCTGCGCCTTTTACTCAGCCGGCCGCGCGCCGATGCCGAGGCGGTCATCGCCCGCCTGAGCACGCGCCTTACCTGGTGCCAGACCGACTTCGACGATCAGCTGGTCCTGCGCGACAAGGTCCTGCTGCCGCTCCTCAGCGAGCAGCTGCAGCAGCCAAAGCCCGACCCGGCAGTCGTCGAGGACCTGGTGGGCCTCATCGCCCTCATCCCCGAGCCGACGGAGATCTCGCCGCTGTGGAAGACAACCTTCGAGGCCCTCGCCAAGTTCACAAGCGGCCGCTATCCCAAGCAGCTTGTCGACCGGCGCGCGGCGGTGCAAAAGACGCGCCTGGACGCCGAGCCGGTAAAGGGCGGTCAGAAGCCGCCGCCGCTGGCCGCCAAGCGCCACGCGAACTTCTGCCACGGCGCGGTGCAAGACCGCGATGACGCCGAGGACGAGTAGCCGCCCGGTAGTTTCGTTCTTGCCATGCAGGCGCGGTCTGCGGAATTATTCCCGCCGCTTAGGAGCGCCTGTATGCCCAGCCGACCCCGCCCGTTTCCGTCAGCCGATCCAGCTCGAGAAGTCCCTGCTTGCCCGCCGGCGCCGACGGCCGCACTCTGCCGTGGCCATCGGGCGCTTGGGCTGCTTGCGGGCGCGGCGCTTCTGGCCGGCGGCTGCAGCCCTTACCTCGACGACGGCGAGTTTCTCGCCGGGGTGGTCTACGCCGCCAACTTCATAAGCGGCGTCAAGCAGCTCGACACGCTGCCCGCGGTCGGCCGCGGCCAGGCGGCCGGCAGCTTCGCTCCCTACACGGTGATCGCCACCACCCAGGGGGCGACGAGCCCCACCGCGGTCTCCGCCATGGCCGCGGCCAGCTCGCCGTTTTGGACCGATGGCAAGCGCAAGCCGCTCGACCGCAAGAGCGCCCAGCAGGTGTACGTGCTCGACAGCGCCTGCGTCGCCCCCGCCGACTACCGCTTCGATGAGCGGCTCGATCTGATCCGCCAGGATCGCCAGTACCCGCTGTTCGCCGACATCCCTGAGCTATTGACCGCCAACGCCGGCAAGGCCGGGCGCACCGCCGGCTACAGCGCCATCGTCGAGATCATCCACCTGACCGCGCCGACCGATCTGCCCTGTCAGTCGATCAAGCGCTTCGACACCGCGCAGGGCCGGATCGGCGAAGATCTGACTGAGGTGCGGCGCGAGTACCGGCTTTTGCAGATCATCGATCCCGGCATCGCCCTGCAGCCGCTGCCGGTGCAGCTCGGGTTTTTCAACCAGCTGCTCGTGCCCTACCTCGACCTCGGACCGGTGCCGCTGTCCAGCGATGGGACAAGCTTTGTCGCCATGCCGCTTTACAAGGCCACCGACAAGAACAAAAAGACCCAGGTCGTGGTCGCGGGCACCGCCCTGGAGCCGGCCCAGCCGGGCACCGGCGGGTACTCGCCGATCTGCCAGGACTACACGCTGACCATGCTCGACCAGCTGCCGCCGCCCGACGCGACCGATCCGGCCTATAAGGCGGCCAAGAAGACCGACGCGCTGTCGAGCTGCCTGGTCTGCCGCACCCTGGACGCCGCCGGACACCTCAGCTGTCCGTTCGCGCAGAGCCAGGTCGCGCCGTGACCCGCTGCAGCGCGCACCGCCGCCGTCCCGCCGCGGCGCGGTCGCTCGGCCTGTGGACAGCGCTGGCCTTGCTGCTCGCGCTCGCGCCGCGAGCGGCGCTCGGCGTGGGTGAGCAGAACGCCCGCCTGCGCGGCACGGTCGTCGAGGCGGGCACCCGGGTGGCGATGCCGGGGGCCAAGGTGCAGATCCAGAGCGACGCCCTCATCGGCGGCCCGCGCATCACCCACACCGACGAAGAAGGTAACTTCGACTTCCTCAGCATCCCGCACGGCAGCTACCTCATCACCGTCACCTATGAGGGGCTGCGCCCGGTCAAGCGCAAGATCCGCCTGCAGCTCGGCGAGACCGAGACCGTGCAGATCTCCTTCGCCGCCGAGCTCGCCGAGGCCGAGACCACCACGATCATCGAGGAGCGGCGCCGCATCGACACCGACAAGGTCGGCACCGGCCGCGTGCTCACCGCCGAGCAGCAGGCCAAGATCCCGACCGCCCGCAGCTACCAGACCATCGTCCAGCAGCTGCCCGGCGTCGTCCTTGGCGGCAGTAACCCCGTGATGGCCGGCGGCTCGCTGCGCCACAACCGCTACCTGGTCGACGGCCTGGACATCACCGATCCGGTCACCAATACCTTCTCCGCCAACTTCAACTTCGACGCCATCGCCCAGGTTGACACGCTGCTGCTGGCGGTGGACGCGCAGTACAACTCGCTCGGCGGCGTGGTGAACCTGGTGACCAAGCGCGGCTCGGACAAGTTCGCGCTCGACGCCAGCTTCTACTTCAACCACCAGGCGCTGTCGGCCGGCGGCCGGGCCGGCACCCAGATCTACGAAGGCCGGCTGCTCGATCAGAGCGACCCGCGGCCGCCCAACGCCAGCTATCAGGGCAACCTGAACATCAGCGGGCCGCTTATCAAGCAGAAGCTGTGGTTTTACCTGTCGACGGAGTTCCGCTACACCTTGAGCGCCGTGGTGCCGGGGGCGCCGCTAAACGTGCAGCACATCACGCGCGAGTTTCTCGGCATCTACCCGCGCCTCAAGCTCACCTGGGCGCCGGCGTCGCGGCACCGCATCGAGCTGTCGCTCAACGCCGACCCGGCGTTCATCTCGAACCTGGTCCAGGCCAACGCCAACGCCGACGAGAACGAGTACAACCAGCGCCAGGGCGGGGCGTTCGGCATCCTCAACTGGGACTGGTTTGTCACCGATCGCGTGGTCTTCGGGGTGCAGACCGGCGTGACGTTCGAGAACCTGCATATCACCCCTTCCAACGGCGACTACGTAAGCTCGCAGCACTTTGACCGCGCCAATAGCATCACCTGGAACGCCGCCGGCCCGAACCGCTTCCAGGACGACCAGCGCTGGCGCTTCCAGTTCGACCCGACCCTGACCTGGAACAAGAAGGGGTGGATCGGCTCGCACACGTTCAAGGCCGGCGTGCAGGCGCAGTACCTGCGCAACTACCGCATCGCCTCGACGCCCGGCAACTCGACGTACACCGACGACACCAACCAGAGCGGCGACGGCGGCATCCTGGTCCGCGATCCGACCTCGACCGAGCGGCCGCTGCCGTGCGTGCCCGGCCAGCCCAACCCGCGCAGCGGCTCGCCGGCGACCCCGTGCTTCCAGAGCACCCAGTACGATCCGCTGCTGGCCCAGGTGCGCACCGCCTGGGGCATCGGCGCGTTCCTGCAGGACACCTGGAAGCCGACCGGCTGGCTGACCCTGGTCCCCGGCCTGCGCATCGACTATGGCAACGTCCAGAACTCGCGCGGCGAGATCGTCCAGAACCTGCTCGGCTTCGGGCCGCGCTTGGGCATCAACGTCGCGCTGACCCGCGACAACAAGACCCTGTTGCGCCTGGCCTACGGGCGCGCCAATGAGGTTGTCAGCCTGTTTACCGCCTTTAGCGCCGACGCCACGCCCAAGGCCCAGACCTGGCAGTGGAACCGCGCCACCAGCCGCTATGATCGCTTCTCGACCTCCTCGGGCGGCGCCGACGGCTATGACCTGCGCGGCCGCTGCGCCGACGGCAGCGTCACCATCGAGTGCGGCAACGCCAAGCTGAGCCTGTCGCCGCCGCACTCCGACTACGTCACCGTGGGGCTTGAGCGCGAGCTGTTCCCCAACGTGGTCGGCGGCGTCACCTACACCTACCGCCTGATCTCCGACCTCTGGGAGGACATCGAGCTCAACGCCTCGCGCACCCTGGACGGGGTGAGCTACGCCGGCTTTGGCGACAAGCGCTACGGCAACATCTTTGCCTACCGCCCGGTCCAGGAGGCGTTCCGCCGCTACAACGGCCTGGACGTCGTCGTGTCCGGCAACCCGAGCCCGAACTGGAGCGTCACCGTCGCCTACACGCTGTCGTGGCTGGACGGGACGGTGGACGATCAGATCACCGCGTTCCGCGACGACATCCCGCGCGACTTCCGGCTTTATGGCTACCTGGCCGACGATCACCGTCACCAGGTCAAGGGGCTGGCCAGCTACACCTGGAAGGGCCTGACCGCCGGCCTCAACCTGACCTACCTGACCGGCGCGCCGGCGACTCGCCTTTACCAGTCCAACATCCCGACGTCGTACTACACCGCCCGCTACGGCTGGCGCGGCGTCGACCCCAACACCGACCCCAACGACATCCGCAAGTGGAGCGAGCTGCGCACCCCGGACATCCTGGACATCTCGCTGCGGGCCCAGTACGACTTCTTCGGTCAGATCAAGCAGCACCTGTCGCTCATCGCCGATCTGTTCAACGCCTTCGATCTGACCGGCCCGGTGAGCAGCGCGGCGACCCTGTACCAGGCCGGCTTCGAGAACCGCAACATCGCCGCCACCTACGGCACAGTGCTCAACCGCCAGACCCCGATCCGGCTGCAGCTGGCGATCCGCTTCCAGTACTGACGGCCGCCGCCCCTCTCGCATGTCGCGTCCACCGCCACGCAGCCACGGCACCGGCGAGTTCTTGCGCAGCGCGCTCGGCAGCTGCCCGGACTCGGTGGTGCTCGAGGCCGGGGTGCTCATCTTCCATCCCGAGAACGTCTTTTTCGCCGCCGAGGTCTACGTCGGCCACTACGCCATCCTCAAGGGCTACTACAAAAATCAGCTGCGCATCGGGCGCGGGACCTGGATCGGCCAGGGGGCGTTTCTGCACGCGGCAGCGGGCATCGAGATCGGCGAGCAGGTCGGCATCGGGCCCAAGGTCATGATCCTGACCAGCGCCCACGAGCTGCCGCGCGCTGATGCCGGCCCCGCGACCGCGCCAGGGCCGGAGTCAGACCCCGACCCGCTGCCGATCCTCGCCCGCCCGCTGCGCTTTTCGCCGGTGCGCCTGCTCGATGGCTGCGACATCGGCGTCGGGGCGATCATCCTGCCCGGGGTGACCGTGGGGGCCTACGCGCAGGTCGGGGCCGGGGCGGTGGTCACCGCCGACGTGCCGCCGCGGGCGATCGTCGCCGGCAACCCGGCGCGGCTGGTCCGCTGCTACTGAGCCCGGCCTCTACGTCGCGGCGAGCAGCCGGGCGACGAGCAGGGTCAGAAAGCCGACCAGCATGATGAGGAACGGCACCGCCTGGCGGTGATCCTGCTCGTCGTGGGCGTCTAGATCGTGGTGGTGGCCGGTGACCTCGGGGATGAGGTGCCCGGTCACCAGGTGCAGCAGCGAGCCGGCGACGAAGGCCATGAGCAGCGACACCCCGTGCTCGGATAAAAGGGTCAGCAGCTTGGCCGCCGCCAGCATGCCGAGCGGCGTCGCGATCAGGTACAGCCCGAGCGCCGTCAGCCGCACCCGCCGCGAGGCTCCGCTGCGCCGCAGCATCGACAGCAGCGCCGCCGACTCCGGCACCTTGTGCAGGATGAGGGCGATCGCCAGCGCCGCCCCCATCGCCGGCATCACCCCCGCCGCGTACAGGGCGACCCCGTCGAACACGCCGTGCAGCCACACGGCGATGAGGGCCGAGACGGCCAGGCCCGAGCTGGCCTTTTCACCGTCGGCGCCGGCGTGCGAGTGGTCGTGCCCATGCTCGCGGTGTCCGAGCAGGTAGCGCTCGATGCTGAGGAGCGACAGAAAGCCGAGCGACAGGGCGTAGCCGATGCTCACATGATCGCCCGTCCCGGCGCGCGGCGCGGCGATCCCGTGCTGGAACGCCAGGGCGTCCGGGATGAGGTACAGCAGGCACACCGCGAGCATCACCCCGGCCGAGAACGACTCGACCCAGCGGGCCGTGCTGTGCCGCTGCGCCAGCAGCTGGCTGAGCGAAGCCCCGGCCAGGGCGGCAGCCGTGACCGTGCCCATATAGGCAGCGATGAGCCCCGTCATCCCCTACGATCCAGTCTGCACACCGATTCGGTGTCGCAGAAATCCGCAGGAGCGTCAAGGGTTTCGGCCCCCGCCCGGGTCCCGGCAGGACCTTGGCGGGGCGGCAGTGCCTTTAGGCGATATCGAGCTCGATGACGCAGCTCCCGGGCAGCGGGACGGGTCCGCGGTCCGCGCCGCCCGCTTCCAGGGAGCCTTCTGCTACTACCGTCGCCGGCCAGCTGTCCGGGCTGTGGTGCCAGCTCGGCCGGCTCGCAGCAGCCGGGGTCGCCGCCATGAGGGGGGCTTCAAAGAGGCCGAGCGTCAGCGCGGGCGCTAGCTCGGGCTCGCGCCCAGGGGCAAGCTGCGCCGAGCGCGCAGCGGACCGGGAGACCTCAAGGTGGACACGTTGCGCGGGGCTGCGCGTTCCACTGACTCGTTTGCGCGGCATGGGTGACCTTGACCTCTACTGCGTGGAAATTTATGTCCTCTATTACATTATCAGTTTTGCGAGTAACTGAAAACCGCTGAATCGCAAGCGGGCGCAAGCTCGTCTGCAAAACGGCCGCGAGCCGCGCCGGGCGCCCGAGCCAGCTCGCGCCGGCCGTCCGCCCCAAAGCGACCAAAGCCGGCCAAAGCCGGGCCAGCCCCGCTGTTTCTCCGCCGGCGAGCTAGTGGATCGTGATACTCTGCCAGGGGCGCTCCCTAAACCGGTAGTGCACGGCAACCACAGCGCGGCGCAAGGAATTCAGCATGGCGGATCAGTTCACCTCGGTCAGCGAACAGGGACTCGGCGGGAGCCTGATGGACTCCATCAAGGGGGTAGCTGCCGGGGCCCTCCTGTTTTTCGTGTCATTCATCGTCCTATGGATGAACGAGGGGCGCGTCGATCTGTCGGAGATCGCCAAGAAATCGACCCCGGTGAAGCCCGACGCCGTCGACAGCCGGCAGAACGGCAAGTTCGTCTCGGTCACCGGCCCGCTCACCACCGAGGAGAAGGTCGGCGATCCGGAGCTTCTCAACCCGGGCAGCTACATCAAGCTCGATCGCGCGGTCGAGATGTTCGCCTGGGTAGAGAAGAAAGAGTCCAAGACCGAGACCAAGCTTGGCGGCAAGAAGGTCACCACGACGACCATCACCTACGCCAAGGAGTGGACGGCCAGCCCCAAGCGGCCCGCTGACTTCGAGCGCCCCGAGGGTCACGAGAACCCCGCGCTGCCGCTGGAGAACGAGCACTTCGCCCCCACCAAGGCGATGGTCGGCAGCTACCCGTTCAGCCCGGCCGACCCGGCGCTGCGGCTGCCGAGCGGCGATCCGCTCAAGCTGACCGACGACATGATCAAGGGCGGAGCCAGCGAGCCGGCCGCCGAGGCCCCCAAGGCCGCCGCGCCCGCCGAGGCCAAGGACGGCGGCGGCGACGGTGACAGCGCCAAGGCCGACGACGGCGCCGCCAAGGATGAGGCCAAGAGCGGCGATGACGACGACGACGACGACGACAAGCCGGCCAAGAAGAAGGGCCACGGCAAGAAGGACAAAAAGAGCAAGAAGGACAAGTCGCACCGCAAGCACCACGGCCGCTCCAAGAAGCGGGTGCTGCCGCCGGTGACCAAGGCCACGGTGGACAGCGCCGAGCGCAAGGCCGACGCCATCGCCCGCCGCAAGCCCCAGAGCTTTACCCGCGCCAGCGACACCTACCTGTTCAAGGGCTCGGGCTCGCTCGGCGATCCCCAGGTCGGCGACGCGCGCGTGAGCTTCATCGCCCTAAATCCCGGCATCACCGTGACGATGTTCGGCCAGCTCGATGGCGGCCAGCTCGGGCCCTACTCGCTGCCCAAGGACGAGGGCAAGATGTTCCGCGCCGAGCTCGGCACCCGGGATCAGGCGATCGCCCAGCTGCGCGCCGAGCACAAGGCGATCGGCTGGGTCCTGCGCATCGTCGGCTTTGCCATGATGTGGATCGGGCTCATGCTGTTCTTCGGGCCGATCAATGCCCTGCTCGACATTGTGCCGTTCCTCGGCAGCGCCGGGCGCTTCCTCATCGGCATCGCGATGTTCCCGGTGGCGCTGGTGCTGTCGACGGTGACCATCATCCTGTCGATCATCGCCCACAGCCCGATCCTGCTCGTCCTTTTTATCGTCGCGCTGGCCGGTGGCGCCTACTTCTTTTATCAGAAGAAGAAAAAAGCCGGCTAGCGGCGCGGCGCGGCCGCCGCCCTTGCGTGTAAGCTTCGCTGCATGTTCGTCGCGTTCTTCCTGGCGCTGCGGCGCGCCGGCGTCCCGGTCGCCCTCACCGAATACCTGACGCTCCTGTCCGCCCTCAAGCAGGGCGTCTGCGGCTACAGTACCGAGGAGTTCTACTACCTTAGCCGCTCGTGCCTGGTCAAAGACGAGCGCAACCTCGACAAGTTCGATCGGGTCTTTGGCGAGACGTTCAAGGGCGTCGAGGCGCTGGGCGACCCGCAGACCGAGATCCCCGAGGAGTGGCTGCGCAAGCTCGCCGAGCAGCTGCTAAGTCCCGAGGAGCTGGCGCAGATCAAGGCGCTCGGCGGCTTCGAGGCGCTGATGAAGCGCCTGCGCGAGCTTCTGGCCGAGCAAAACGAGCGCCACGAGGGCGGCAACCGCTTCATCGGCACCGCCGGGACCTCCCCCTTTGGCGCCTACGGCTATAACCCCGAAGGCATCCGCATCGGCCAGGATCGCTCGCGCCACCGCCGCGCGGTCAAGGTCTGGGATCGCCGCGACTTCAAGAACCTCGACGACTCGATCGAGCTTGGCACGCGCAATATCCAGCTCGCCCTGCGCCGGCTGCGCAAGTTCGCCCGCCAGGGGGCGGCGACCCAGCTCGATCTGGACACCACGGTCAGCGCCACCGCCAAGAACGCCGGCTACCTCGACCTGCACATGGAGCCCGAGCGCCACAATGCGGTCAAGGTGCTGCTGCTGCTAGACATCGGCGGCTCGATGGATGACCACGTCCAGGCCTGCGCCGAGCTGTTCTCGGCCGCTCGCAGCGAGTTCAAGCACCTTTACCACTTCTACTTCCACAACTGCGTCTACGAGTCGCTGTGGCGCGACAACACCCGCCGCTACGTCGAGCGCACCCCGGTGCCCGAGCTTTTGCGCACCTACCCGTCAGACTACAAGCTGATCTTCATCGGCGACGCCGCCATGAGCCCCTATGAGCTCGTCCAGCGCGGCGGCTCGGTCGAGCACTGGAACGAGGAGCCCGGGGTGGTGTGGATGGAGCGGCTGCTCGCGGCCTACCCGCACGCCGCCTGGCTCAACCCGCTTGGCGAGTCCTACTGGCCGCACTACCAGTCGGTGGCGATGGTCGCCAAGCTGCTCTCCGGACGGATGTTTCCGCTCACCCTGCAGGGCCTGGACGCTGCCATGCACGAGCTGAATCACTAGCCCAAAGGACTGCTAGCGCGACGCGCACTTGCCCGAGCGGCAGCTCACCCCGTGCCCGCAGTCGGAGTCCGAGCCGCAGGTCCCCTCGGGCGAGTTGGCGCACTTGCCCGAGCGGCAGGCGGCGCCGCCGCAGTCGGAGTTGGAGCCGCACGAGCCGCCCGCGGCGGTGGCGCACTTGCCCGAGCGGCAGCTCACCCCGTGCCCACAGTCGGAGTCCGAGCCGCAGCCGCCGCCGCCGTTGGCGCACTTGCCCGAGCGACACGACCCGCCGCCGCAGTCCGAGTCCGAGCCGCAGGTGCCATCGGGCGCCGTGGCGCACTTGCCCGAGCGGCAGCTGACCCCGCGCCCGCAGTCGGAGTCCGAGCCGCAGCTGGAGCCGGCCGCGGTGGCGCACTTGCCCGAGCGGCAGCTGACCCCGCGCCCGCAGTCGGAGTCCGAGCCGCAGCTCGAGCCAGCCCCGGCGCGAGCGAGCGGAAGCAGGAAGAACAGCGTGGTCAAAAGCCAAATCCGGAATCCTGTACGCATGGTTGCTCCTTACAGATAGAGGGTGCGGGCAACCTAACACGGAAACCGGAGCGGGCGAGCGGGCGAACTTTCAGGCCGGCGACCGCGGTGCCGGCAGCCAGCGCGCCGGGCCGCTTACTTCACCAGCGTCGTGCACTGGCTGGCCTGACACTCGACCACGATCGTCTTGCCGGCGCTCTCAAACCCACCGTCCTCGGCCACCGTGGGGGCGGCCGCGCAGCCGCAGCCGGGGTACTGGCTCTCGCACAGCTTCTCGTCGGTGGCAAAGCGCTCTTTTTCCGCCTGGTTGAGACCCAGGGCCTTCAGTGAGCCGCAGCAGTTGATCTGGTGAAGCGCGATGAAGCAGTCGGTCACGCTGGCGCAGCTCTTGGCGAAGCTTGGGAAGCTCGGCGTGGCGCCGGTGCACATGACCAGGTCGCCGCCGTCGGACCCGGTGCCCCCGTCGGCGACGCAGGCGCGCTTGGTGCACACGACGCTGCCCTCCGCGGTGCAGCTGCAGCTGTTGCAGCCGTCATCGGATGGAAACGTGTCACCGGCGTGATAGTCGCGGCCATTGTAGCTGCACACGCCCGGGGTGGGACTGGTGCAGCCGAGCGGGGCGAGCGTACACAGGGCCAGGAACGAGAGGGTGATAAGTCTCATGATAAGCTCCTTCGCTGCAGATAGATGCAAGCAGCATACCAGTCTGTAGCGACGGAGTCAGGCCGCGCCCCAAGATGGGCGGGAGACGCACCGCGCCTAGCAGAGATTTTTGAGATTCTGGGGCAGCTGTCAGGCAGCTCTCAGGATTCTGAGGCGCGCTGCGGAGGTCAGCTCAACAGCCGGCTGACCCCGGAACTACTTTTTATCCTTGTCCTTCTCTTTCTTCTTTTTCTTCTTGTCGGCAATCGACACCTTGGGCTTGTTGTTGGTGCCTTTTTTGATCTGTCCCTTGGCCATGGTGATACCTCCTGGGCGGCACTATCCCTGGCGCGAGCCTGGCATGCAAGCCCGCAGGTAAGCGGCCGCGTTCAGCGTCGGTACGGGCCGAGCAAGGTCGCAGTACGGCGCCGGTCAGACCCGGAGTCCGCGAGGTGCACCCGCCGGGTCGCTGGCTGCGCATTGGCGACGGCACGAGCGGGCTTTTCGCTTGATTTTCCCGGCTCCGCGGGCAATAGCTGAAGCACTGGATGGAAGAGCTCTGTCCTCATTGTGGCGGCTGCGCGGCAGCCCGGTGAGGCTGCAAGAAGGAGATCCGCCGATGCGGCAACGACAAACGCTGGGAACGCTCGGACTTCTGCCGGTTTTGTGCGGGTCCCTGGCCCTCTCGCTGGTCGCGGTGAGCGGGAAGGCCGCCGCGCTCACCGACGATGATCAGGACTATCACCGGCGCGCGCTGCAGGCCTTTACCGAGGCCCGCTACGAGCAGGCGCTGCAGCTGTTCAGCCTCGGCTACGCCGATACCAAGCAGCCGGAGCTGCTCATCCGCATCGGCCAGACCTACCTCAAGCTCGGCCGCAACGCCGAGGCCCTGCAAGCCTGTGAGTCGTACATCTCGCGCGTCGAGAACCCCGACCTGCTCTACAAAGGCTACGCCGAGCAGTGCATCGCCGAGGCCAAGCGTCCCGCCGCGGCCCGTCCCGCCGCCCGCGGCGCCGCGCCGCCGCCCGCCGAGACGCCGCGCCCCGCCGAGACCGCGGCCCGCCCTGCCGAGACCCCGCGCCCGGTCGAGCCCACCGCGCGTCCCTCCGAGACCTCGTCCCGCCCCACCGAGGCCGCGGCGCGCCCCGCCGAGCCGGCGCCGGTGCGAGCCGCCGGCGAGCCGCTCGGCTCCGCGGCCAGCGCTGCACCGCCGCTCCCGCCGGCCCCGGTCGTGCCGCCGCTGACGACGACCACGGTGCCGCCGCCGGTCAACCTTAACGCCGCCTACGATCGCTGCCTCAAGTACCAGCAGGAGGGGCGCACCGATTCAGCGCGCAGCTGCTACCTCGACTTTCTCCCCGGGGCGCTGCGCCTTGGCGGCATCCCCGACGGCGACGTCGGACCGCTGATGACCCAGCTGCAGCGCTTTCCCGAGCCGTCCTCGGCGTTTCCGCCGGTTCTGCGCCAGCATGAAGATCGCCGCAACACCGGCCTGTGGGCCGCCGGCCTGACCCTGTGGCTGTCGGCCTGGGTCCCGGCAGTGGTCTATGCCCCGCTTTATCCCAACCGCGACAGCGATGACAGCCACAAGACCATCTACTACACGCTGGCCATCCCCATCGTCGGTCCGTTCATCTCTGGCATCTGGCTGCCGCTGACTTACTCTCCGGGCTCGGCGCGCAACGACGTGGTCCTAAACTACACCGTGCCGTGGATCGTCGCCGATGGCCTGGCGCAGCTAGTGGGCTTTACCATGTTCCTCGGCGGCGTCCAGACCCGCCGCCTGCCCGTTCCGCCCGCCGTCGAGCGCGTGCTATCGACCATCCGCATCGCTCCCTACAACAGCAGCGATGGCGGCGGCATTGTCGCCAGCGGCCGCTTCTGATCGCGACCCCAGCGGCCGCTTCTGACCGCGACCCTAGCGGTGGCTCCTGACCGCGACCCTAGCGACCGCTTCTGGTCGCGACCCTAGTAGTGGCTCCTGACTACGACCCTAGCGACCGCTTCTGGCCGCGGTCCACCGCTGGGAGGCCCCCCGCGTCACTGCCGCGACTGGTGAGCCGAGGCGGGCTGGCCCGGGTCCTGAACCTGCAGGTCGTCGACCTCTTCGCCGTAGAAGAAGCCGCGCACCGCGGCGATGAGGAAGATCGAGCCATAGATGAGGAGCAGCCCTCCCGGCAGGGTGCTGCGCAGCGCCGTGTGCAGCGCCGGCAGCCAGTCTTCAGCCAGCTGCAGCGAGCCGCCCTCCGGCTGGCCGGGCGTCGCGCCCAGCTGAGCCGCCAGGTCGGCCGGCGACAGCCCGCGCGGGGACGGCGGCCGGGTCAGCACCACCTTGTGGGCGCGCCGCAGCGGGGCCCCCATCTGAGCTACCTGCTTGCCGGCGACTGCGCCGAATAAGATGGTGAGCGGCCGGGGGCCAAGCTCCGCCGCGAGCCAGCGGTCGAGCGCCTGCACCCCCTCGGGATTATGGGCGGCATCGATCCACACCGCGGCCCCGGGCGGCACCGCGACTGGCGGTGGCCCGCTGGGGGCGGCCGCCGGCGGCCACAGGCGCTCCAGCCGGCCGGGC